>JANNYC010000021.1:0-3851 GCA_031409895.1 Planctomycetota bacterium | reverse complement strand
AAAATTTTGGGGATTTAACTCAAAGACCTCCCAGGCGAAAGCGATTGGTTTGTATACCACTTGGGTAAAGAGCGTGCCGGCTGCTGAAATACGGGCCGCACCTGCCGCCGGGATGGTCAAGCCAACGTCCGAAAGAGCAAGTAGGACATCATCCACGCTACCGAGGATCTGCCCTGTCGCAGACGTGCCGGTTTGCTGCACGTACGATCCAATGTTGCTGGAAGCGGGAGAATTTCCCGTTCCAAAAATAATGTCTGCAAATGCAGATTGGCTGCCGATTCCCAACAGCAAAACCAACGATAGAAATGAGTACGAGGCAAAGCGCATATTTAGGTCTCCTTTGGAAGTGATTCAGGTTGCGGGTTTTATGATGATCTAGAGAAATTGATTCCGCAATATGCTGGAAGCGATTTTTTTTGAAAATAATCTTTATTGCTTAGCGACCAGTTTTGTAAGGCAAAATACAGCTTCAAAATTGAGATTTTGGCTGTAATTTCCACTTGGTTCGAGTGTAGCCCGTCTGAAATCCGCTTTTTTGAGCGTTTTTGTGGGATGAGACGCCGGGCAAAGCAATAACGACTGCCAAATCACAGCCTATTTTTGCCGCAAATTGAACTCGCGAACCGAAAAGCGCGCGTTGCGCGCCTCGCCGACGAAATTCGGGAATCGTACTCGCGCCGGCTAAAAGTGCGATGTGATCGTGAATAAACAAACCACCGGTTGCGATCGGTTGGCCCTCAAGTTCGGCGATGAAACAGAGGCTTCCCTCGCGCGCCGCAACAATCCGCGACATTTCAAAAACGAAGTCCGCGAACTGCGGGTCTTGGCTCCAGCCGCGAGCGGCCAACCGCGCCCAAGTCTCTTGTTCGCTTGGTTCAATCATGCGAACACTGAGATTGGGTGACCGATACTCGGAAAAATCTTCAGCCGGATCGAGCGAACGAATCATCACATCGGTCCATTCGATCGGTTGGTAGCCGCGCTGCGAAAGCGAACGCAGAAATTCTTGGTTGACCAAAGGACAGATTTCGTGATCGACCGAAGCACCGCGCGAAATGAAAAACGATTCAAGTTCGGTTAATTCGTCCGGCGTTGGATCGCGTAACGTGCCCAGGCCAAAGGTCTGCGTCAACGGCGAATCGGGAGCGTCGAACATCGCCAGCGTGCCGGCAATTTCGGTCCATTGGGCACCGCTCTCAGGCTTCACTTTGCAACGCGATTCAACGCAAGAAGCGTTGGCCATTCCTTCGGCGCGTTCGAGACGACGAGCTAATTCAAGGTCGACGATAGGGATCGGGCGAATTTGACTGTTCATGCCGGTAACGACGGGTCGGAAGGGGGTCAGACACAATTTGCTCCGAAGACTCCGCAATTTGAGCCAGACCCCGGCGGGGGGAAGGGGGTCAGGCACAATTTGCTCCGAAGACTCCGCAAATTGAGCCAGACCCCGGCACTTACTGCAATTTGAAAGTTTCGACTTCCAATTTGACATCGTTCAAGAAATTTGCAGCACCGATGCCGTTGATTACGCGATGATCGAAGCTCAATGTGGCAGTGACCATTTGCTGGAAGCGCACGCTTTTGTCGTGGGGAAACGGCTGCCAAAAACTAACGCCTAACGCCAGCGTGGCGACGGCGGGAGCGACGATCGCAGGGATTCCGATTCTGATTCCGGCTTTGCCCATATTCGAAACGGAAATCGTCGTTGATTCGTCGGCTTGATCGGAGCCATTGCGCGCGATTTCAACTTGTTTTGCTAGAGCCGCAAAGAATTCTGGCTGTGATAATTTGTCCGCTTGGCGAACGACGGCGGTCACCATTTCATCGCCGGGCAATGCGACAGCGACGCCCAAATCGGCATGATGAAATGTCCTTAAGCGTTTGCCGTCAGCCGAAATGGAACTGCGAAATTTAGGGTGCCTGTGCATGGCGCGAGCGACACACCAACACGCCATCGCAAAACCGGTGGGGCCGCCAATTGCGCGCGTCTTTTGGCGAGCCGCATCGATCGCGGACCAATCGAAATCATTGATCACGGTGACCGGCACACAAAGCTGTGTACCGCGAGTCAGGCGATAGTTGAGCGAGATCTGCGACATCGGGATAAGCGATTCCGCAAACTGATCGTTGGTGACCGGCGCGGCAGACGATCCGACTGTCGTCTCGGCGGATTGTGCGGCGATAAAGCGTTCGACGTCGTCCGGCATGAGCTTGCTACCCGAGCAAGGGATTTGGTCGGCCACGTCGAGCAAGCCGTGATCTTTCAAAAGTTTTCGGGTTTTGGGCGGAATTTGCACGTCGCTGCGGTGAATGGAATCGCCCATTTTTGACGTGTCGACAGAACTTGCGGCCGGAATTGCAGAGGGTGCCGAATGATCAGTGGGGCCGTGACCGGCTGGCATTTCCTTGTCCCCGGCGGCGACTTCCATGCGCGCGATGTCGGTCCCGATCGAAAGGACGCTGCCGGTTTCGACGGTCCACGAAACGAGTTTGCCTTCGTAGGGAGATTCCACGTCGGTCGTGGCTTTGTCCGTTTCCATGACGTAAATAGGCTGGTCCCGTTTAACATTGTCGCCAGGTTTAGCCAAGAACTCGACGAGCAACGCTTCTTGTAAGCCTTCGCCCAATTGCGGAATCCGAATCGAGATAATCGGCATGAGCTTTAATCCTCAACGGTGGTTCGAATCGCGGCGACGACTTGATCGGTGCTGGGCAACGCCGCGTATTCGTAAATTGGGTTGTAGCCGATATGCACATCGGGTTTCGAAACCAGTTGCGGGGCGCTGACGAAAAAGTTCCAACTGTTGGGATCGCCGACAATTTCGCTGATGATCATTTGTCCAACGCTGCACGATTGGCCATCTTCTTGGACGACGACAAGCCGGCCGGTTTTTTCGACGGACGCCAACACCGTCGCTTTGTCCCACGGTTGGATGCTGCGCAAGTCGATGACTTCCACCGAGACTTCGACTGCAATTGCGTCTGCGGCCGCGAGTGCTTGTTCTATGCAATTGCCCCATGCGACAACGGTAACATCGCTGCCTGCGCGGCGAATGCGAGCTTGTCCAAAGCCAACGGCTGGGACATTGGCTTGAACGTCCATTTGCAATCGGAACAAATGTTTCGGGATCAGGAAAATCGTCGGATCTTCCGCGTGCATCGCGGTCCACATTAATCCCGCCGCATCCTCTGGCGTGCTTGGTACGACAACTCGCAATCCTGGAGTATGGGCGAAAAGAGCCTCGTTGGCTTGGCTATGCCACAGCGATCCGCCCGGGAGGTAGGCACCGTACGGCGAATAGAGCACAACGGGGCATTTCCATTCACCGAAGGTTCGCCAGCGGAGCGTACTCAAATTCTGTCCGATTTGATTCCACGCCGGACCCATGAAGTCGATGAACTGCAGTTCAAATACGGGCCGCATTCCGTAGCAGGCCATTCCGATCGCGACGCCGACAATGGTGGCTTCGGCGAGCGGCGAGTTAAAGACGCGTTCCGGAAATTCGGTCGAGAGACCAGCGGTTAAGCCGAACACGCCACCTTTTGGGTCCGCGATGTCTTCGCCGAAAAATGTGAAGTTGGAATCGCGACTAAGTCCTTTTTTGAAGATTTGGTTGACCGCGTCGACCATTCGCCATTTTCGACCACCTTCAAGCGGCGGTGGTTCAGCCTTCAGCTCGGCACCGAAAAGATGGTCGAGCAATTCGTCAGCGCGCGGATCGGGTTCGGATTCTGCGGATTGATATTCAAGGTCGACTTGTTGATTGATTTCGGTTTTAATTTTCTCCCATTGGGTTGCCGTTAGTTCTCCATCGGCGATGAGTTCTTGAGAGACGACGAGAATCGGATCG
>JANNYC010000020.1:0-28582 GCA_031409895.1 Planctomycetota bacterium | reverse complement strand
TGAACGACAGTATTATCGAGGCGGTTCAAGTCGAATTGGCGGTCGACCCGTCGCGTCGCTTAAAAGTCGCCGCGAATTTGCCGTATTGCATCGCGACTCCGGTAGTCTCCAATTTGCTATCGACGAAGATCGTTCCCGATTCCATGACGGTGACGATTCAAAAGGAGTTGGCTGAAAGGATTATGGCCCGGCCCTCCACGAAAGATTACAGCGCGCTGAGCATTTGGATTCAAAGTTTGTGCGACGTCGAGTTGATTCGCGTCATGCCGCCGTCGGTTTTTTGGCCACGGCCGAAAGTCGATTCGGCCATCATTCAAATTCGCCCCCAACCTGCCAAGCGCGCGCGGATCGTCGATTTGGAATTCTTTCATCAATTCGTCCGCGCATTGTTCTTTCATCGGCGAAAATTCCTGCGCAGCGTCGCGATCAGCGCGATGCAAGATCGGATGGACAAAGCCGCAGTCGATCAAGTCTTGGCGCAGTTCGACCGAGGCCCCGACGCCCGCGCCGAACAGCTTTCCGTCGAGCAAATGATCGACCTTGCGGAAGCATTTCGAATTGCGGCAGGACAAGCCGCCGCCGCTGACTAAAATACTCTCGCGTCGGTTCGCGCTTAGGCTTATTGCTTTTGCTTGGCAACGTAATCGCGCACCCATTGGACTTCGTCGGCCCAGCGCTGGATTTCTTCTGCCGAACAATCAAAGCTGTCCGGATACGACTTTCGCAACGCTTGAAATTCGGTGCTTTGAGATTGCGCATCCATCGGTTGTTTTTGGTACCGTTCATCGAAGGAAAAGCCGTTATAAAAATTGGCCAGCTTTCGCAGTTCGTCGATCGAGCGATCGTCCGAGACTAAATCCCAGAGGCGAACCGTGCCATCGGCCGACCCGGTCGCAATTTGTTTGCCATCTGGGCTAAGAACCAATCGATGTATCGGACGATAGTGCGTGAGGTTCCCGCATAATAGAGCGCCCGTCGCGAGATCGTGCAGACGAACTGCTCCAGCCCCAGGCTGAAAGGCTTCACCCGCGAAGTTCGTGGCCGCGAACACAACGTCAAGTTCTGGGTGGACCGCAACTCGGTTGATGTCGGCAGCGGCCTCGACCGTCGACCAGATTGGAGAAAACGCAGCATCACTTTTTTTCCACAATGTTAAGTCACCGGCATCGTCGCCGGTAATGACGGCATCATCATTACGGACAAATCGAGCAGCAAAAATAATCGTACCAAGATCCCATTGGGTTGACGAATAGTTCTGTCCATCCAGCTCTGAAACCGCGATTGACCCGCCAAAACTCGCAGTGATGATCTTTTTTCCTGAGGGACTGAATTCTGCTGCGTAAACTAAGCCACTGTGTTCGATCGGCTTTCCAATGGGAGAACCATCTTCGGTGCTGCGGATTTGAAGAAACGACCCCTCGCCCGACAAAGCAAATGTTTTCCCATCGGGATGGATTTCCAGGTTAACGAGACGATAGTCTTGGTTGAATTGATGAAGCGGCTGATCGGATCCGATTTTCCAAATCGCACCGGCACCTTCGATTGTTGTCGTGATCAAGTGGTCGGTACCGGGGATGAATCCGGCGCTCAAAACCGGGCTCCGGTGTGGCAGCGGTGGACCAACCGGATCGCCGGTTGTCGCATCCCAAATTTGGGCTTTATTGTCCGCTCCTGCCGTTGCGACAAAGCGTTCCTGCTCGTCGTACTCACAGTAGACAACGTCATCGCCATGCTGCATTACGGCTCCGATCGGAGTAAGCGTTTTGCTATCCCATTGCTGAGCCGTGTTGTCGCGACTGCCGACGAGCAGTCGACGACCGTCGTTGCTATAAACGACTGTTGTAATTTCACCCTCCGTGCGAATGACGTTGTTTCGAGGAGCAAAGCCCGCCAAATCCCACAACCGTATGACGCCATCGTCTCCGCCGACCGCCAAACGTCGACCATCGGGATGAAAGGCCACGGCGAGCGGGTGTCCCCCGTGCGGAATGTCAGCGCCGATTTGTCGACCACAGAACTGCCAGTAAACCCGCGTACGATTATCGTCGTTGGCCAGGGCAACGAAATTCGACGCGGAATCCACGGAAATGTCGTTGACCGTGTACGGAGTGCGAATCGTGTTTTCTTTGCGAAGTCGATTCTGCAAATCCCAAAATGCGACCGCGCCGTTGTACGAGCACGTGACCAGGGTCTTTTCATCGTCGACCAATAAAACGCGGTGGAGGCTTTCATCGTGCTTGAACGGCTCACCGATCAACTCGCCGGTTTTCGCATTCCAAACTACGACAACGCCGTCATCGCACGCGGCAAAAATTCGATCACCGGTTTTGTCGAATATCGTGTCAAAAATGTATGCCGGGTGGGTCATTAGCGGCACTCGCAATTCGCCTTTGTCGATATCCCAAAGGCGCACTTCACAAGGGTGATCGGGGTCGATTCGCGAGACGGTCAGCAGCGATTGCGAATCGGGCGAGAACTTGGCTCTACTAACATGCTTGCCTTGGTGTGCGAATTTGGTGACTAGAGCCCCATCGAATGCACTCCACACGCAAGCCTGATGATCGTCAGCAGCCGTGGCGACCCACTTGCCGTCTGAACTAAACGATACGGCGATAACTCGTTCGTCGTGGCCGAGGAATGAGACAATTTTGCGTGCAGCAACGTCCCAAAGAGTCGCTTTATTTTCCAATGTAGCAGTACAAGCGCGTGCCCCCGTCGGATCAAGCTCGCTATTCCAAATTTCCGGGTTGTTCGGGCCTTGCAAAACGTCGGCCTCGCTTCGATCCGGGTCCAAAACTTGAATTGCTCCGTTGCGCGATGTGGCAATGAGAACCTTCCCGTCAGCGCTGAATTTCAGCGCCTGAATTTTTCCACCCAGCGGCCAAGTTTGACGAAGTTTCGGTACCGATTGAACATTCATGCCGAGTCGCAATCGCTGCACCTGAGCCTCTGCGGATTCTTCTGCGCCATCCGATTTGGTTGACAATTTTTTCGCTGTGCTTAAGCCTTCCACAAACCAGGGGAGTGCTCCGAAGGGGTCGCCCGCCTGAATGCGTTCCGTTCCGTTTTGGTTATGTATCCCAAGCAATCGTCGGTTGCTCTGAAGTTCACTGCTGACGGCCTTATCTTTGAGCGTTCCTTCGACGCCTCGCATCACTTGTTCGCGATAGCCCCACGCCATGGAAAGTGCGGCAATCGTCAGCAACAGCACTGCGGCTCCGGCAGCGGACAATGCACCCGTTGGGTTGCGCCGACACCAGCGAATTGTCTTGCCGTAAAGACCCACAGGTCGTGCCAAGATCGGCTGCGAACGAAGCCAGTTGCGCAAATCCTGTGCAAATTCCAAAGCGGTTTGATATCGCTTGTCGCGCTCTTTGGCCATCGCTTTCAAGATGATTGTGTCGAGGTCGCGCGGCACACGTTCGTCCAATTTGCGCGGGGCTTTGGGATCGTCGTGCAGGACTTGGTGGATCATCATCCGCTGGCTTCCGCGAAATGGGAGTTCGCCGACGACGAGGCGGTAGAGCATCACTCCCAGGCTGTACACGTCGGTGCGCACATCGACGTCCTTACCAGCAGCTTGCTCTGGTGACATATACGCCGGAGTGCCAAGGATTTCCCCTTCGAGCGTCACCGTGAATTCACCTTCGGTCTGCCGCGCCAGTCCAAAATCGCATACGTACGGTTTGTTATCCGCATCCAGCAAAATGTTGGATGGTTTCAGATCACGGTGAATAACGTGATGTTCATGCGCGAATTGCACTGCGCCGGCAATCTGAGTCATCATCTCGGCCGATTCGCGATACGTAAGTCGTCGGCCGCTAATCAAATCCGAAAGCGTAATACCTTCGATAAAGTCGCTGACCAGATAGGGAACGCCGTGATCGTTGGCGATCTCGTGCACTTGCACGATGTTCGGATGCCGCAATTGGGCGGCATGGCGGGCTTCGCGCACGAAGCGAAGTTCGTCATTCGTGGTCGCAAAACTCCCGGCGCGAGGGATTTTGACCGCAACGAAGCGGTTCAAGCGGGTATCTTCGGCCTTATAAGCCGTGCCGAAAGCACCTTGGCCGAGCACCGAAATTATTTTGAAATGGGCGATGAACTTAGGGGTTCGGACTTGCGTGTCCGTCCGAGTTCCG
The DNA here is from genome assembly GCA_031409895.1 of Planctomycetota bacterium. GTDB lineage: Bacteria > Planctomycetota > Planctomycetia > Pirellulales > Pirellulaceae > JANMEB01. The sequence goes on along the minus strand of JANNYC010000020.1, from coordinate 24,440 downwards.
TCGGGGTCGACGCTAACCGCACTACCACAGCTACCGCACGTAACTTCGGTCTTCCCGTGCGTGACGACTTTGAGCAAGTTTCCGCAATGCGGACAGCGAATGCTGACGACATGATCGCGCTCGAACGGCTTGCGGTTTTCCTCGTCCCCCGGTTTTGAGGCATGCGGCGGAATCAGTCCGGTCGAATCCTGATCGGCCCCGCTGTTGTTTGGATCCGGCTGCAACGCTTGAAACACCGACTGAACAAACTTCAACCGGCGCTCCAATTCGGGCGCCAAATCCGGATGCAGCGCGACCAGGTCTTGCCAAGAACTCGACGCTGACTTCTTGTGCAGTGACTTCAGAAACGCATCGGCGATTTCCTCGATGCGATTCGAGCGATTGTCGCCAGATAATTTATCTCGGTCGAAATCTTCAGATGACATTGGTAATGACCGACGGTCTAGTGTTACGATACCTATTGCAAGGGATAAATATCGAAAGGCATCGAATCAACGGCACCACGAGAATCAGCTTTGGATCGCGTCGTCCATGCACGGACAACCTTGATTAAGCACGTTCTATCCGTAGAAAAGCAACGTCACTTCTTTTTCGATTTTTTCTTCGAATTTGATTTCTTGCCGGGTACTATGGTTCGCGGATGACAATAAAGTGGTCCAGACGAACTATCGCACTTGGGAACCTTTCCGGCTACGCATGCGATTTCATAATTCGGACAGGGTCCACTGCAATAGTTGACTACTGCCATTAGTTTCCTCGCCTTGCCCGTCGCGGTTTTGCTCTTGGTTCCTGGCTTCTTTATATCAAGCGTAAATGTCTTTTTGCCGTTTTCCCTCCAGCGCGTAATTTCGTATTTAATCAACGAACCCGGGCCTTCAGTGTTGTACTTCGTTATCGGCGCCTCGACAGCCTGTTCAAACAACAGAGTGTCTAAGTCATCGATATCTCCTTCAATCCATTTACATTTCCCATTGCCGAAATCGATGAGTGTTACCTGACTTTCATTCGTAAATTGCGTCGCTATTGTCCTGTCTTTGATCTTGGCCATTTGTTCGTATCCTTGTTTATTACCATTTTTCGAACATTTTTTGAAAGGCATACAATGCATTTGCACTATGCTCACGAACTTGGTCATAAGTCAAACCTAATTCGTCCGCGATTTCGTGCAGTGTGCGATTCTTCAAGAATCGCATTTCAATGATCCGGCGGGATTGCGGGCACTCGATCGCCGCAATGGCCGCACGGACTTGTGTTGCTTCTTCTTGTTCCAAAAGGCAACGACTAGGGGTCGCAGAATCTTCTGGCTCGAAACAACTGCCGCCAAACAGTCCGTTCAGACTGAGCGGCCGATGTTCGGGCCGACGACGATCCGCTTGACGGGATTCCATGACGTTCAAAATGACGTTGCGACCTGTGATTCGCAGCCAGCGCCGGAACATGGACAAACAGACTTGTTCATCCGGTGATCCGACAAACTGATCAATCTTGCACCAAACCCGCAGCCAAACTTCTTGTTGCAAATCCGAATAGCTTAGGTCCGCGTCATCAATTCGAACATCAAAGCAGACTCCCCGAACATCCGCTTGGAAACGGGAAATGAGTTCTCGCAGTGAACTTTCATCTCCAGTTTGGGCCAAACGCAACGTATCGAGAAAGCCCTCCATCTCCGTCATCCCCTAAGACAGACTTTCACGCGCGGCGCGGGACACAATTTTCGATTGGCGAACGATTTTTTTTATCGTCGCAAAGAAAATGTGCTCTAGGTCACACGCACGATCCAATCCGCAAGTAGACAGATTTTCGATGATCGATATGCAAACGCAAAGCCAATTGTTCTTGGACGCTTGAAAAAAAACCGGAAATGCGCATTAAAGATTAAAATGTCGCAAATGCATTTAGCCAGTTGTGTCAGGGCTACCGACTTGCATCGGTAGCTTGCTTTCCAACAAGCCTTAAGTCTGTCGCCCCAAGCCTCGGCGCAAGACTCGCGCTTTTCGGCGGGTTTTTTCGCGTTTCGAGTCGGTTTAAACCGCTGTTCGGCAACATGCTTGTCGTCTAAATTAGGTCCATTAAATCTTGAAGGCACGATCTCGAATCTTGGGCGGATCAATGAATATTGGCGAATGGGTCGTAGGTCTGGTTCTGCTTTGGCCGTTGGCCGCAAAAGGCGATGATTGGGCAAGCTGGCGTGGGCCGTTTCAAAACGGGATTTCGCGCGAGCAGGGCTTGGTAAGTGATTGGTCGCTCAGCCCAAAGAAGAATGTATTATGGACGTCGGAAATCGGCGGACGCGCGACGCCGATTATTCTTAATGATCGCGTCTATCTCAATTGCCGCACGCTCCAAGACGTCGCGAATCCGAAAGAGAAAATTCACGCGCGCGAACAAGTCGTTTGTTGGGATGCAAAGACGGGCAAAGAAATCTGGCGCGACGAGTTTAATGTTTTCTATACAGATATTCCGTCGTCTCGGATTGGCTGGGCGTCGATGTCGGGCGATCCAGAAACCGGCAATGTTTACGTCCACTCGGTCAGCGGACGCTTTCGTTGTTATTCCGGGGACGGCAAGGTTTTGTGGGAACGCTCCTTGGTTGAAGAATTCGGTCAAATCTCAGGCTACGGCGGTCGCATCCAGACGCCAATCATCGACGAAGACCGAGTGATCGTGAGCTTTTTGGCAGCCAATTGGGGCGCGACCAAAGGCCCCGGCCCGATGCATTTTTACTATTGCTTTGATAAACGAACGGGCGAAGTCCAATGGGTCACCGCACCCGGCGAAGCACCCGAGGGTACGAATTGTTCCGTTCCGGTTGTTGCCGTTGTGAATGGGCAACGCATGTTGATCGGTGGAAACGGCGACGGAAATCTTTACGCGATGAACGCGCGAACGGGCCAAAAGATTTGGGGCTTTGCAATGTCCAAAGCCGCACTCAACACTTCACCCGTGGTAGATGGCAATCGAGTCTTTATCGCGCACGGAGCCGACAACATCGACAACGGCGAATTCGGGCGCGTGCAGTGCATCGATGCTACTGGAACCGGCGACGTTACTGCGACCAAAAGCGTTTGGCGAGTCGATGGAATCAAAGCTGGTTTCACGGGCTTGCTCGTCAAGGACGGAATGTTGTTCGTCGTCACGGACACCGGAAATCTTTTTGCATTCGACACCGCGTCTGGCAAAGAACTTTGGACTCACAACTTAGGCACCGTCGGCAAGTCCGCGCCAGTCTGGGCGGACGGCAAGCTGTTTGTGACCGAAGTCAATGGCAGGGTTCATATCTTGAAGCCATCGCGCGCCGGCTGCGAATCGCTTTCGGTGGTCCATTTGAAAGCCGCCAACGGGGACGGCGACGACGAAATTTATGCTTCGCCCGCGATTTCCAACGGCCGCATCGTGATTGTCACACGCGACCGAACGATCTGCATCGGCGATTCAGCCGCTAAGATTACCAATGCCGAAATTCCGGCGCTGCCCGCCGAGGCAGCCCCCGAATCGGAAATGGCTTTTGTGCAATTGCGTCCTTACGAAGTGGTTGTTTCACCGGGTCAAAGCCAAAAATTTGAGCTTCATTGTTTCGACAAGCATGGGCATTTCATCAAGAAAGTTGATCCGACACTTACGGCCGCACCGGAACTTGCGGGTTTAGAAATTGACGGTGCATCCGTCTCCGCGCCGCAAATCGAAAAAGACATCGCCGGCACGGTCGCGGCCAAAATTGGCGAATTATCGGCGACCGCACGTGTTCGCGTATTCAATTCGAGCAAAGTCTGGGCGTGGGACTTTGAACAACTTACAGGCGTGGCGACCCCGCCGACTTGGATTCGGGCTTTCGCAAAATTGAAACCGCTGAAAATTGAAAACAATACGGTCATGACCATCGCGGGCCCTAGCGACAAGACCAAAGGCCGCCCCAGCCACGCGGTTTCGCTGGGCTCGCCCTCGATGAAGAACTATACGATCCAAGCAGACGTGCTGATCAAAGGCAAAGGTCGGCAACTTGCGAATATCGGAATCTCCGCGAATCGCTACTCGCTCATGATCAAAGGAGGTCAAAGTAAATTGCAAGTTTATAGTTGGCCGCCACATTTGCATAACGCCAAAGAGGTTCCCTTCAAGGCCGAATCAAATGTTTGGTACACGATGAAATTCAAAGTCGATGTTCGCGACGGTCAAGCGTTCATTTTCGGCAAAGCTTGGAAGACATCTGAAAAGGAACCGGATGCTTGGACTCTGGAGCATGTTGACCCGCATCCGAATGAAACCGGCAGCCCGGGACTTTGTTTTTACGCGCTTACTGACTGCATGTACGACAATGTTAAAGTCACTTTTGAATAATCCGCTGACGACTCACTCAACAGAAAGTTTTAGGACCGAGTTCATGAATACGCTTAAGTTGATTTCAATTTTTGTGGCTATGCCGGTACTACTCATCGGCTTGGTCGGCTGCGACACGGGTGTGAAGAACGGCAACGACATCGCACCGAATTTGACCGCTGCCGAAGGTGGTGCCGTTACCAGTAACAAATTAAAAAAAGGCGTTGATCCAGATTCACCCACGAGTATAAGAAATCCATCGGCTCAGCCCGGCAAGCCAATCGCCGATCCGGAAGGCGAAGACGGGCCCGACGAATCCGAGGCCAACCCCGACGAGCCTTTGGACGGCAAGATTCCCAAAAAACCGAACCCCGACGGCCAATCCCAAGATGAAGTCGACGATGATCAGCCGGTCTCGACCGCGTCGACCCGCGATGTCAGTTCGTCGGACAACAGTTGGCCCATGTGGGGTGGAACCCCGTCTCGCAATATGTTTAGCCCCGCCAAAGGAATCTCGCTGGACTTTGATCTGCGCAAAAACGAAAATGTCGCTTGGTCCATGCCGCTTGGAACGCAAAGCTACGGCAATCCAGTTGTAGCAGGGGGCAAAGTTTTCGTTGGTACGAACAACGGCCATGAATATCGTCCCAAACATAAAGGGGATCGCGGCGTCCTACTGTGCTTTAATGAAAAAGACGGAACACTGCTCTGGCAGTTAACTCGCGAAAAGCTTCCGATTGGCCAAGTTCAAGATTGGCCCGAACAGGGCATCTGCTCCAGCGGGATCGTTGAAGGCGATCGATTTTGGGTCGTAACCAATCGCTGCGAATTGATGTGCCTCGACACCGAAGGATTTCACGACGGCGAGAACGACGGCGAAGTTCAAGACGAAGTCGATAACGAAGACCTTGACGCGGATATCGTTTGGCGATTGGACATGATCGAACAGCTCGGCGTGTTTCCGCATAACTTGGCGACAAGTTCGCCTCTGATCTACAAGAACATGGTCTTTATCGTGACCAGCAACGGCGTCGACGAAGCCCATTTGGAGCTTCCAAGTCCCGATGCTCCGAGTTTCATTGGCGTTAAAAAGGATACCGGCGAAGTCATCTGGGAAAATAACACGCCGGGAAATACGGTCTTGCACGGTCAATGGTCCAGCCCCGCGTTCGGAATGGTCAACGGTGATCCGCAAGTGATCTTCCCCAGCGGCAATGGCTGGCTGTATTCGCTCGATCCGGAAACGGGTGAAGAAATCTGGAAGTGCGATATGAATCCCAAAGAAACCGTTTACGAACTCGGTGGGCGAGGATCACGCAACGAACTCATTGCGACGCCAGTGTTTTATGAAAACTCAGTCATCGTCGGCGTTGGACAAGACCCGGAACACGGCGAAGGGACCGGACATTTCTGGCGAATCGACGCCACGAAAACCGGCGACGTCAGCGGCGAGCTTGGCGAGATCGGTGAACCGGGAACGCCGAATCCAAACTCCGGCGTGATTTGGCATTACGGCGGGGTTGATGACGAAGCGGGAACCGTCACCGGCAAAGCGGGTGAATCAATTTTTCGGCGAACGATGTCGACAGCCGCGATCGATAACGACCTAGTGTTTATCGCGGACCTCAGCGGATTTGTTCATTGTCTCGATCTAAAAACCGGCAAGCGTTATTGGGTTCACGATATGCTTTCCGCCGTTTGGGGTTCGCCGATGGTAGCCGATGGAAAGGTCATGATCGGGAACGAAGACGGCAAGCTGACCGTTTTCAAGGCCAGCAAAGTTGCGGCCGACGTGCTCGCCGAAATCGACACCGTGAACTATTCGTCGATTTACAGCACGCCATGCGTCGCCAACGGCCACCTATTCCTCGTCGACCGCTGCCGTCTTTATTGCATCAAAGTGCAGTAAAACTGGCCTAAATACTGCAAAACCAGCGACGCCTTTTTGTGGCGGCGTGCTATAGTGAACCGACCGATTGATATTCGTTAGGGCCGCGTTTGCGCGCCCGAGGCATCACGCCGCTGTCGCAATTAACTTGCCCTATTCTTTGTGTCCGAAAAGGAACACTCGTGTTCGACTCCCTTCCGCTGCAACTAAGAACCGCTATTCGTTTCGGTTGTATTTTCATCGTGTTCGCGATGATGGTGCGAGAGACATTCGGCCAAGATCAATCGTCCAGGCATCGCGAAGGCTTGCACGTCAACACGCCGGATCGATTCGCACTTGTCAATGCCCGAATTGTCGTATCGCCGACAAAAACGATTGAGCGCGGCATGCTCGTTGTCGACGGACGGCAGATTATCCAAGTTTCCGAGACCATCGCTCCGCCGCCCGATACTCAAACAATTGACTTGGACGGCCGCACGATTTACGCGGGGTTCATCGACAGTTACACCGAATACGAAGCCAAACCTGAATCGAACTCTGCTGGATCGCGATATTGGAATTCGCAAGTCCATCCCGAATTGGATTTGACGCAACAACCGATCGTGGATACCGAAGCCAATAAAACGTTTCGCGAACAAGGCATTGCTTGCCGCTTGGTCGCTCCGGCCGACGGAATTGTCAAGGGACAAAGTTGCCTGCTGTTGTCGTTGGACGACGAACTGAACGAATGTCTCCTCAAAGGCCAAGTCGCCCAACACGGAAGTTTGACGATTCCGTTCGACAGAAGTCGTCGTCCAGAGGGTTATCCTAACTCGCCGATGGGTGCGACTGCGCTATTGCGACAGACGATTTACGACGCTCGCTGGTACGCCGAAGCTTGGCGAGTCGCGCGCGGAAACGCTGGCGTGGCACCGCCCGAACACAATGTTTCGTTGGCCGCGCTGCAACCTGTAATTGAGTCTCGCCAGTCACTTGTCCTGGATTGCGGGACTGAATTGTTTGCGTTGCGAGCGGATCGTTTCGCTCGAGAATTTGGGCTTTCCGTTATCTTGCGCGGCAGCGGACGCGAATATCAACGAATGGACGACATCGCGAAGTTGGGCCGACCGATTTTGCTTCCAATCGATTTTTCTAAACCGCCCGCCGTCGGCTCCCGCGAAGGTGCGATGAACGCTTCGTTAGAATCGCTGATGCATTGGGATATTGCACCGGAAAATCCCTCGCGACTTGCTGGGGCTGGTGTCAAGTTCGCATTTTGCTCGTTTCCGATGAAGGACACAGGCGAGTTTTTGGGAAATGTGCGCCGCGCGATTCATCGTGGCCTTGATCGACAGCGTGCTTTGGCCGCTCTAACCACAGAGCCAGCGGAGATTTTTGGAGTCCAATCGCTGGTCGGCACAATCGAAAAAGGGAAGCTCGCGAATCTTGTCATAACAAGCGGCGATATTTTTGAAAATGAAAGCAAGATCATCGAGACATGGGTTGCCGGAAAACGATTCGTTCACGGCCCGACCGACATTGCCAAAGTCGCCGACAAATGGTTGCTGAGTATTGCCGGTATCTCGACCGAACAACCAGTGCAGCTTGTGGTCGAAAAGTCAGATGACGGATTTGACGCGCGGATTGAAGCGGTTGAAAAACCAGAGCCGAAGGAAGAAAAGAAGAACGACAGCGGCGATGCGTCAGATGAGAAGGAGAAAGCTGACGACAAGCCCGATCAGTCCGTAAAGGACTTCGTTGTTCAAGGCAATCGCTTGAGCGGATCGGTCGACGGACGAAATTTTGGTCGCGAGGGGTGGATTCAACTTACTCTGGTTATTGTTGGCGACGAAGCGGCCGGCCAAGCGATCTTTGCCGATGGCAAGTCTGCTGCGGCGTCCGCCAAGAAAATCGTTGAGCCTAAAAAGGATGAAACTGCCGAGTCGAAAGAAAACGACAAATCAGTCGCTGACGCAGGTTCAGATAACGCATTGGCCGAAACTGACGAGAAAAAAGACAAATCAAAGGACGACAAAGCCAGCGTCGATCCCGAAAAAGACTTGCCGGCGAGCTTTCCAGTCAACTTTCCGCTCGGCGCTTTCGGCGTCGCGGAGCAGCCTGCCCAAGCAAAGCTCGTCGTCTTTCGTGGAGCAACGATTTGGACATGCGGCGAAAAAGGTGTGTTGGAAAATGCCGCGCTCGTAGTGGCCGAGGGCAAAATCGTCGATGTCTTGGCCGCCGGTCAGCAAATGCCCAAAGACGCGCAGATCATTGACGTCACCGGAAGCCACATCACGCCAGGAATCATCGACTGCCATTCGCACATGGCGACCGACGGGGGCGTTAATGAAAGTGGCCAAGCCATCACCGGCGAAGTCCGCATCGGCGATTTCGTCGATTGTCGCGATATCACAATTTATCGACAGCTTGCCGGTGGCGTGACAGCCGCCAACATCTTGCATGGATCTGCTAATCCGATCGGCGGCCAAAACCAAGTCATCAAACTTCGATGGGGAGCGAATGACGAGCAATTTAAATTCGCCGAAGCGCCGCAAGGAATAAAATTTGCGCTGGGTGAAAATGTAAAGCAGAGCAATCGCGGTAACGAATTTACGACTCGCTACCCGCAAACTCGAATGGGCGTCGAGCAGATTATCGATGACGCATTTCGCGCAGCGAGTGACTATCGACGTCGCCAAGCCGAATGGAAATCGAGCGCGAAGGGACTTCCGCCGCGAATCGACTTGGAACTAGAAGCGATGGCCGAAATTTTGGAAGGCCGACGATGGGTTCATTGCCACAGCTATCGACAAGACGAAATTCTGGCTTTGATTCGCCTCCTCGATCAGCACGGCGTTCGCATCGGCTCGTTCCAGCACATTCTCGAAGGCTATAAGGTCGCCGAGAAGATGGCCGAACACGGTGCGATGGCCAGTGCTTTCGCCGATTGGTGGGCCTACAAATTCGAAGTTTACGACGCGATTCCGCACGCTGGTGCGCTAATGCACCAAGCGGGCTTGGTCGTCTCATTCAACTCTGATGACGCAGAACTCGGCAGGCATTTGAATCACGAAGCCGCCAAAGCCGTTCGGTACGGCGGCGTCGATCCCGCCGAAGCACTGAAATTCGTAACGCTCAATCCAGCAAAGCAACTTCGAATCGATTCGTACGTCGGGTCGCTCGAATCCAACAAGCATGCGGACTTTGTCGTATGGAACGGACCACCCCTTTCAAATTTTTCGCGACCCCAGCAGACGTGGGTCGATGGCCGAAAGTACTTCGATTTGGAAGAGGATCAAAAACGGCAGCTCGAAGTTGCCACCATGCACCAGTCACTTGTGCAAAAAGTTCTCGACTCGGGACAGGAACCTGATTCTGGAGACAAACCAAGCGATGACTCAGGGCTTTGGCCTCGCTACGACGAATTCTGCCACGGACACGACCACGACCATGAATAAGATTTTACCCTCGTTCCTAGGCTCCCGCCTACGAACGCACTAAATAAGAGACTCCGCCTCGGATTCGGCTCGGACAGGAACGTACTGCCGATTCCCAAGCAGGAGCTTGGGAACCCGATAGTTTTTAAATTTAATCCTAAATAATATGTTGGACTTCTATATGTCGCCACGAATTTCCAAATTGGGTTTGATCGTCGCAGTCACGATTGCGGCTTCGGTTTGGCCTGCGCAGGTCGAGGCTCAGATGCCAGGCACACGTCAATCGACGCCAATCGCATTGGTCCACGCAAGTGTTCACCCGGTCAGCCAGCCTTCACTTGAAGATGCGACGATTTTGTTCGACGGCGGTAAAATAACTGCCGTCGGCAAAGACATCGCATTGCCACCGGAGACCACGATCATTGACGCGACCGGCAAGCACGTTTATCCAGGGCTTTTCGAAGCCCACAGCCAAATGGGCTTGATCGAGATCAGCGCGGTGCGCGCGACGGACGACCAAACTGAAACGGGCGCGATGAACCCGAATGCCAAAGCGCAAATCGCCGTGAACCCTGACAGCGAGATCATTCCGGTCACGCGCAGCAACGGCGTGTTGTTGGCTCTGTCCGCGCCCGTGGGGGGATTGGTGTCCGGCAAATCCGCAGTTTTGCAGTTGGATGGTTGGACTTACGAGGACATGACCGTCAAAAGTGAAGCTGCGCTGCAGATCGAATGGCCAAGCTTTGCGGAACCGACGCGCGGGGTCGCTGAAGAACGCAAAAAGGCTCGCGAAGCTCAGCGAAGTGCTTTGGGCGATCTCAACCAGTTATTTTCCGACGCCGAAGCTTATGCCGACGCTCGCAAGTTGAATTCAACCGATCAAGCCTTCGACAGCCGTTTGGAAGCAATGATCCCAGTGACCGATGGCCGGTTGCCGATTATGGTTCACGCTGATGACGTTGCTCAAATCGAATCGGCGGTGGGCTTTGCGGTCGAACACAAGGTCCGCATTATTTTGCTGGGCGGGTACGACGCACCGCATTGTGCGGAGTTGCTGCGGAAGCACAAAGTTCCAGTCATCGTATCGTCCGTGTATCGGCTGCCGAGGCGCGCCCACGAACCTGTCGATCATGCGTACACGTTGCCGAAGCGATTGCGTGACGCAAAAATTCAATTTTGCATTTCCGGTTCGGATCGGAGCGAAACGTGGAACACTCGCTTGCTACCGTATCATGCCGCAACGGCAGCGGCGTACGGATTGCCGCGCGACGAGGCTCTGAAATCAGTGACGCTTTACCCTGCCGAAATCTTGGGAGTCGCCGACCGAGTCGGATCGCTTGAAAAAGGCAAAGACGCAACGCTCGTCGTGACCAACGGCGATCCATTGGAAACGACGACGCAATTCGAAATGGCGTTCATCCAGGGCCGCGCTGTCGACTTATCCAACAAGCAGACCCGCTTGTACGAAAAATATCGCGAAAAATACCGACGGCTAGACGCGACTGGAGCCGACAAACCTAGCAACTAATGGACGCTTGGCTGGAAAGAGTGTCTGCTCCACGCAGTACAATCCCTATTTCTGGCACTGCCGTTTCTTGGCGCGATTGCTCCGCCGAATCGATCGCTGAAATCGGTGGTTCGCCGTAATCTTGGACGTAGATTTTCCGGCTTCGTGTGCCGCACAATTGTGCATTATTACCATCCCACGTCGAACCCAATCATATCGATTATGGCCAAGCGACTGAGCCTCATCGTTCTCGTTATCGCGATTTTTACCAGCGGGTTGTATCTGGGACTGCGCAACGCGAATTTTTTCGGGTCGAGCGATTCCACGAGCCCGAAGCCCGGCGATATTCCTAAGATCAAAGTCATTGTTGCCCAAGGCCGCATCGTTCCGCTTGGCGGAATCGTTAATATTCCTGCTCCGCCCGGACAGCGAGTCGAGTCGCTGCTGGTCGCGGTAGGGGACTCGGTCATCGCGGGCAAAACGGAGTTGGCAAAATTGGCCGGCCACGAACTGCTTGAACTGCAAGTGCAAATGGCAGCGGCCAAGCGAGTCGATGCCGAACTGGAAATTGATCAGAAGATTGTCGTTGCCGAAATCAATTTGCGCGCCGCCGAAGCCGCACGAGATACCGCGCGACTGACCGTCGAACAGCTTCGTTCGCGCAAGGATTATGAAATCGCGGCCAAGCAAATCGAGTCCGCGCGTCAAAAACTCGACCGCATGCGGCTACTCTCCAAGGATCCTCAGACCGAGAATCTTGTTTCACAACAAGACCTCGACGACCAAGCCATCTTGTTGGAAAAAGCCGAATACGATAAACAGCGCGGCGAGATTTCGTTGCAACAAGCCCAAGAGTCAGCGGACTTGTCGCTCAAAAATTCCGAATTGAATATCGAATCCGCAAAGCGCTCCGTTGAACTTGCAAACCAATTGCGCAGCGGCAACAAGTCGCTGTTGTTGGCCGAATCGATCGCACAGGTTCAAGAGGCCAGCAGCCGCTTGATTGCGCCCGCGGATGGAATCGTGCTGAAAATATTTATCAAACCTGGCGAAGCCGCCGCCAACGGCCCGATCATGCAAATCGGAAACCTCGCGCGAATGGAATGCGTTGCCGAAGTCAATGATCGAATCGTCCGCCAAGTTCGCGTCGGCCAAAAGGCAACGATCAAGAATTCAGCCTTGTCGCGAGAACTTGTGGGAACCGTGCGGCAAATTGGCCGCATCGTCGGCAATAGCACTTTACCAAATCCAAACCCGTTAGCGATGGTCGACACCAAATCGGTGGACGTGCATATTGAAATCGATTCGGCTGACGTGGCGGAGGCCGCGACCCTTGTCCATTTGCAAACGAACGTGGAAATTGATCCGGGCACAACGCCGACTTTACAAGACGGCTCGGTCGCTCGAACAGACGATAATCGTTAACTTTCGCTCGCCGGAATTTCATGCGAACCTCACTCGCGCTGAGCAACATTCGGCATAACCTTGGGCGAACCGCCTTGTCGCTCGGCGGCATCGGCATCGCAGTCATTCTAATATTCATGCAGCTCGGCTTCTTAAGCGCGGTCGAGAATACCGCGACGACCATCTACTCAAAACTGGACTTTGATTTGGTGGTCCGCTCGCCTGAGTATTTGTATTTGGCGGCCCCGCGACAGATTCCACGATCCGTGCTCAACGAAATCGCCAGCTTGGAGCCGGTCGAGAGGGTGGTTCCATTTCACGTGACCATGCCGTTTTGGCGACATCCCGCCGGCGTGACGCTGCGCGGTATGGTCTTGATGGGGATCAATCCTGAAGAGCCGACGTTTCGTGACCCAAAAATCACAGTGGATTTCGGGCAGCTGACCTCGCCCGAATCGATTCTCATTGATCAAACGACGCACCACGAGTACGGCCCTCGCAATGGTCGGCGGTTCAGTAGCGAGGATATCGGCGTCGTTACGGACATTTCGCAGAAGCGAGTGCAAATCGTGGGTTTGTTCGAAATGGGCACGGGACTTACTTCACGCGGCGCGGCGATCGTGAATGAAAAAGGCTTTGATCGAATCGATCCGCGAGATAGCGCTAACAATGTTTCCCTAGGACTGATCAAACTCAAGCCCAATGCCCGACCGGCAGAAATTGCCTCGCAAATTCAACGGCAGTACACAACGCAACAGGGAAGCCTCGTTGTTGAAGTTCTGACTCGGGACCAAGTCATGAGTCGCGAACTGAAGCGCTGGATTGCCGAGACGCCGATTGGTTTTGTCTTCACTCTCGGAGTTGTGATCTCGTTTATCGTTGGCGCGGCGATCGTTTATATGATTTTGTCGACAGACGTGTCGAACCGATTGCGCGAGTACGCAACGCTCAAAGCGATGGGTTATACCAGCGGGTTTTTGTCGCGAATCGTAATGCAACAAGCCACTTATTTGGCCCTTTTTTCGTTTGTGCCCTCGTTGCTCACGTCGCTAGTGTTGTATGAGATAACCACATGGCTGACGAATTTGCCGATTTACATGACGTGGTCGCGATTGGCGTTTGTCCTCCTGCTGACACTTGTGATGTGCCTAGCGTCAGCAGCGCTTGCAGTTCGTAAATTATGGAAAGCCGATCCGGCTGAGTTGTTTTAAGAAATTTGTCCGACAGTAAAAGTGTGCTGCTTTGTTAAACCGAACCCGAGTCCCGCTGGCCTGGCGCAATTTGACGCACGATCGTCGTAAGTTGGCCGTCGCCATTTCTGGGATTGCGTTCGCGGTCATGCTGATGTTTCAGCAACGTGGCTTCAATCATGCACTGTTCGATAGCACCGTCGAACTCGTCAAGCACTTGGATGCCGATCTGGTGGTTTACAGCAACGCGCGATTTTCGCTTTCTGCCGAACTGAGGTTTCGCCGCGACGTGCTGGACCTTGCGCGAACATCGCCTTTGGTTCAGACTGCCGAGCCAATTTATATTGAAAACGTCGTCGCATCGCTTCGGAGTCCCGGCCTTCGCGCTCGACCGATCCGAGTAATTGCATTCGATTTGGAAAAACCAATCTATATTGACGATCGGGAAGAACTCGCGATGTCGCGCTCGCAGCTTTCGCATCCCAATACCGCGATAATCGACAGCTTTAGTAAGCAAAATTTTGGCGTCGATCTATCTTCGGATTTCAAACTTCCGCAGACCGTCGAGCTGGCGGATCGGTCGTTGCAAATCGTGGGCAAATTCACGATGGGTCGTGATTTCGCCAATGACGGAAACTTGATTATGTCGCTAGAAAATTTTGCAGTATATTTCCCGTTTCGCCAAACTACTCCGACCGAAATTGTTGACCTCGGCGCCGTCCGCTGCGTCCCTGATACTTCACTACAGCAGGCGAAGGCCGACCTAATCGCCAGACTCCCCATGGAAGTCGCAGTCCAAACTCGCGACGAGTTTATCAACCGAGAAGTTCGCTTTTGGGGTCGCAATACTCCGATTGGGGTTATTTTTACGATCGGATCGGTCATGGGTTTCGTCGTTGGCGTCATCATTTGTTACCAAGTGCTTGCCAACGATATCGCCGATCACCTCAGTGAATTCGCCACACTCAAAGCAATGGGTTACACGACTAAGTATTTCTTTCAAATCATCATTCGCCAGTCGCTGTACCTGTCGTTCATCGGATTTTTTGTTGGATTTGGTTTGAGTCTAATCCTGTTTCGGTTTATCGAATCGGTGACTGGCCTGCTCATGATTATGACGTGGGGGCGAGCACTAATCATTTTGGCGCTGACGATTGTGATGTGCATTGTCTCGGGCATGTTGGCTTTGCGAAAGCTGATTTCCGCCGACCCGGCAAGTCTCTTTAGTTGATAGCGAAATTGACAATGATTCCAAGCCATATCGACCTGAACCAACTCATCGCGCAGTGGAACCCAGATCCCTCTGAGCTGAGCGTGCGCGCGGAAAATGTTCAGCATTTCTACGGCGTAGGCGAAGCGCAAAAGCAAGTCTTATTCGACAACGATTTGCAAATCCGCCGTGGCGAAATCGTCATCATGACGGGACCATCCGGCTCGGGAAAAACGACTTTGCTGACGTTGATCGGGACGCTGCGAAGCTTGCAAAAAGGAAGCTTGAAAGTTCTCGGCCAGGAATTGTCCGATGTGCCGAAAGCGACTGTGGGCGACCTGCGCAAGCAAATTGGCTTTATCTTTCAAGCTCACAATTTGTTTGAGTCGCTGACCGCTTTTCAAAACGTAAAAATGGCGACCGAATTGGATGGAATGGACTTCGCATCGAACAAGCCGAAAATCGAACAACTGCTAACTCGATTGGGATTGGGACATCGGATTAACTACAAACCCAAATCCCTTTCCGGCGGGCAAAAGCAGCGTGTGGCAATCGCACGCGGCGTCGCTCATTCGCCAAAACTCATTCTCGCCGACGAGCCGACGGCCGCCCTCGACGCCGATTCGGGTCGCGAAGTCGTCACGATGTTCCAAGAACTTTCGCGCGAGCATGGCTGCACGATTCTGATCGTGACTCACGACAACCGAATTCTGGATGTTGCCGACCGGATTATCAGCATGGTCGACGGCCGGATTCGCTCAAACGTCCTCGTGAAACGGTCCGCCGTGATGTGCCAAATTCTGCAAGCCTTTCCGTTGTTTCAAAATTTCTCGCCGCGAGTTTTGTCCCAAGTTGCCGATCAACTGGATCTGCGGCAATTCTCGCCGGGTACCGAGATCATCCGCCAAGGTGAAATCGGCGAAGAGTTTTTTGTCATTGGACAAGGCGAGGTCGAAATCTGGATCGACGGAAAACTGTCAAACTTATTGCAGCCTGGTTCGTTTTTCGGTGAAGTCTCGCTGCTAAAAAAGCAGCCTCGCAACGCAACGGTCCGGGCGCGAACCGACGTTACCTGTTTTGTGCTTACTGATGAGGAATTTCAGGAAACCGTCAAAGCCAGCGCGACGTTCGAAGACGAACTTCGCAAAGTCATTTTCGAAAGACAATGAGCGCGAAAAGGCGACAGGCTTGAGGAACGCAGCCTACCGGCGCAAGTCTTTGGGTTGACACAATTGGCTAAAAGTCGTTCTTTGCTTCGCGACCGAGTAGACCTTGGGATTGGTGCAGACGTACGATGTCGGACTCATATTCAACGATCTCGTGGATGAGTTCCGAACGCAGGGTCAGTAGTTTGAGCCTATTTTCCAAATCGGTTTTTAGGTCGACTGGAAACAGGTCTTTGGCTTTTTCAGCCGTAGCAACAGTGTTTTCCAAGCTGGCGGTGGCTTGTTGCTTCATCTCAATGACTCGCAGCCGCATGACAAGGGAATCGATTGCGTCGGACACTTCCAACTCGATCAACTCACGTTTGGCTTCGACACTGCTGGAGACTTGATTTTGTCGTTGGCTCGCCTCTTGTTCACGCTCCGAGTTCGTTTGTCGTTTGCGCAAAAAGCCTTTGGAACTGGCGACAATTCCCATGAGCGGACTTGTTCCGCCGACAACCGTTCGCAACCAATCCAGAAGTGCTTTTGAATCGTCGGCGCTGGCGAGACTTTCGACCCCGGCCAAGTCCGAGCGATTTTCGAAAGCCACCGCCAATTCCGCGCACAATTCGAACGCCGCATTCGAATGCGTGGATTGAAAGTTAGTCCAAATCGGTGACGGAACGCATTCTTCTAGATTCAAAAGCTTGTTCAATTGTGAATTCAGTTGAAATTGTTGATGGCGAGCGCGTTCGGCTCGTTCGTCCAGCTCTAAATGCCGGCGTTGAAATTCGCCGTCGTCGATCGCAACGGTGACGCGACTTTCGCGTAGCTTGTTGACGGTTTCAGACGTGGTTTGAATTTCCTGTTTGGAGGCGACGATCAACTCATGTTGCAGATAAACTTCCACTAATCCCAGATACGCACGCATCGCTTGCCCGGCGGCTTGGTTACGTTCATGAGCCGCTTGTTGATCTAACATCTGCAAGACGACCGCCGGAGTCGCTGGGTTGCGGCAAAGAATTGCTTTCTCGGCATGCAGTTGGTTCGCCAAACGCGACGAACGGGCCGCTAAAAGCTCACAGTGTTGCAAAGTCAAATCGAGCAGCGTATTGGCCGAATTGTCGACGAACGGCAAACCACCATGTTGAGCCAAAAGCTGCGTTAAACTAATTGGGTTTCGACTTTCAAGTGGAATGATCGCAAGCCGATTGATTTCAATCTCCGCACAATCCGTCACGGGCTCAAGAGGCGGCCGACGACACACCGCGCAGCCAGCGACAAGCACCGCCAGAAAGACAATCGATATTCGCGCGAAGTGATTCAACTTCAACGATCCAATCTTGATGGACGAACCAGGGGGCCAATTGGTTGCCAACACAACCCGCTAGCATCGAAAAAGACGTTGGCCTTCGATTATTTATCGACGGAGAGTCGTGAATGAATCAGCGTTTCGAGAGGGTTTGGCAGGGCGATTCGAGAAGTAAGTCGAGTCGCGGGAAGATGGAGAATGTAAACAGAACTTAATGCGTTCGAGGTGCCGAAATTCCCGTTTTGACTAGCAGGCAAGAATGCCTGCGCCGCTTGTTTTCTCGAGCGCGAACGACATCTTGTTCTAGGATCACGAAGCGGGTGCTAAGCTGTTCGCTTTGGATACAAGCATCCGACCTATGGCAGCCCTTTCGAGGATAGCGAACTAATGAGCAGCATCAAGTCAATCGAGCTTAAGGATTTCATCCGCGATATCCCGGACTATCCGAAGCCCGGCATTCTATTCAAGGACATCACGCCGCTGTTGCGAAACTCAGATGCATTTGGCAACGCAGTTGGGCGTATGGCAGACCAATATCGAGATATGGCGATCGATGTCGTAGTTGCTGCCGAAGCACGCGGGTTCATTTTTGCCGCGCCGATCGCCGTGGAACTTGGGGTCGGCTTTGTCCCCGTCCGCAAACCGGGCAAGCTTCCGTTTCAGCGACGCTCGCATAGCTATGAGCTTGAGTACGGGACGGACACATTGGAGATGCACATTGACGGCGTGCAACGAGGACAACGCGTACTGATCGTTGACGATCTGTTGGCCACGGGCGGAACCGTCGAAGCCTGTTGCGAGATCGTTCGACAGAGCGAAGCATCTATCGTCGGTTGCGCATTTCTAATTGAATTGCTGTTCCTCAATGGTGCCAAGCGTCTGCAACCGTGTCCTATATTTAGCTTGATTCAATACAGCTAATTCCATTGCCACTCGCTTGCGCTCTTTGAAATTGCGCATTCTTTCGTAACCCGACGCGTCAGCGAGGGATTCGGGCGAATCTTGTTTCCCTCGCTGACGCTTCGGGTTACGAATCCGCCGGAAAACGACGCTAGCGCAACTTCAAAACTTGCGCTTCGTGGTTGAATTTCAACCGGTTGTTACGTCAATTCGCTGAACCCGCTTAGTCCGATCGGCTCGCGGCTTGCGAACGGTTCGCCGAATTTTCGGCCGATCATTTTGCCCCAGTACGCCGCTTCGTCTCGAAGTCGATCCAAAAATGTTGGCGGGTCGGTCAAACGTCCGGTGACAAACTGACTTTCGTAACAGCGAATCGCGCTCATCTTTGTCTCGAATTCATCTGAGACATCAACGATGAATGTTGGCTGCAGGTTGAGGCGCAAGTGAACGCAATAGTAATAAAAAATTCGTTCCGGGTGATGCGGTTCTCCGAGCATCTCTGTTTTTGTGAGTTTGGCCCAAAACCGGGCCGCATCGACGAGTTGCGTTGCCGCGACATGATCCGGGTGCGAGTCAATCCAGAAGGGCGCGAAAAGCCAACGAGGCCGCGTCAATCGAATAACATTAGCAAGCTGTGCACGAGCATCGAGAGTTGCCTCCAAACTTCGATTTGGAAGTCCCAAATTCCAACGCCAATTCAACCGAAGCACTGCGGTCGCCGCATCCGTTTCCTTTATGCGAATCTCGGTCGTCCCGTGAGGCGTGGGCTCGCCATTAGTAAGGTCAAGCACTCCGACCCGAAGCCCTTGATTGATCATTTTGATAATCGCGCCGCCCATACCCAACTCGGCATCGTCGGGGTGCGGTGCTATCGCCAAGACGTCTAGCGGCATTGGTTGAATGTCCATGGTCTCAATCACTTTTTCAGGATCCGCTAGTAATTTGAACTCAAATTCCCAAGTGTCCAATGCGATTTTATCACGTTACCTGGCTCAATTAACCAGTCGTGGAAACCATTGGCTGCGCTTCAATCCACAGTGGTCGAGTCCGGCGATTTTCACTGTCAATACCGAGTTTAACGATTGGAACGACCCGTTTGAACGTATCGAGACAATAGCGCCAAGCTGGCCATCCGTCGATACTGCCTAGTTGGGAAGCGATTCATAAACGAGGAATGCCGAAAAAAGGCAAAGCCTCAATATTAATCGTGCATCCTTACAGGTTATATTAGTGTGGACCTTTCCGCACGCATGTGTCCTAAGTCGATGATAAACAATCTGGACCGAATTCCGACTGCCATGGCCGACCAATTCGTAAAGGAAGACGACAAAGTCGATGACGAATCAGGCAGCAGTTCCCGTGAGGCAGAACTATTTTGCCGTCGATGCTGGCGGGATGAACGTCACTTTCACAAGTTTCGGGCGCAAAGTCCCGTGGCTTACACTTTTTGGTGTATCGCGACACTGGGATTCGTGTATTTTCTGGGGCCATACCTTTGCCGATGCTGTGGGCAGAGCAGGTTTTGGCGGTTCGACCTTCTAGACGCTCAACAGTCCCGACAATTGGGCGTATCTAATGGATGGAAGACGAAAACGCCCAATCATTACGTGCCGTTTCGCAATCGAATTTCGCTTTTCGGCCTCGTGCGCAAGAGTTTTCGGTTTTTGGCGCGACTAATTCCTCGACGACGTAACCATCGACGACGCCGACGTCGGTAATGAGTTCATACACGAGCCGCGCGGTTCCATGAAGACGAATTCACTTTAGGTAGTTCGACAAATTCTTGGTGCGTTTTGCCGCGTAACATTCGCGAAACACTTGACCGCTTGACCATTTTCCGCGAAACAGCTTAAGCTAATCGCGTTCTTCTTTGCTCGACGGATCGCAAGACCCATTCTGCTCATTCGATTCGGCAACGCTGTAAACGGTTCGACCCTTTCGGTTTTCGTTTTTTGGATTAGATCGGCGATGACTAAACCTAAACATTTTCACAAAGCCCCAATTCAAACTCCGGAGGATCCACTTGCGAGATATGAGCCCTATATCAAGCCGGTACTCTGGTGCTTGGGGCTTTTTCTGGCCGCGCTCATCGGAGTTACCTTCTGGCGATACCGCGCGGAATCCCGTGTCGCCAATCAATGGCGTGAATTTAGTACTTCATACTTCGATAGCGCGAACAACGGAGCCGCGGATTCATTGTCGCAGTTTAGCGAGCGATTCCCGGCTACTCCGGCTGGCCTAACTGCCGAGCAAATTGCTGGAGACATTCTTCTCCGCAGCGGCCTGGGCAAGCAAATCCGCGATGACGCCGCATCTATTAAAGACATCGAAGCCGCCAAGGAACGATTTAAAAAAATCGTCGATAGTTCACCGATAAAAACTGGATTGATGTACGAACGCGCCGTATATTCGTTGGCATATGCTCAAGAATCGTTACGGAATTGCGATGAAGCATCTCGCTGGTATGGCGACCTCATCAAAAAACCAACTTCGCCGTTTGCGGAATTAGCCCAGCGGGGAGCCGATCGTTGCACGCTCGCGCAAAGGGTAGGGTTTTTTGAGGCGCTTGATAGTATCGAAAAAGAAATTTCGGAAGCCGCACCAGACGTCGGGCTGCCGGAACGTCCAGACATTACCTACCCGCCGACAATGGACGCCGCCGACAAGAAAGCTGACAGCGAAACGGCTCCGCCAACTGAAGCGAAAACGAATGACCCGGCACCAGTTCCACCTGCGGATGCCAAGGAACCGTCAGGCGGATAGTAGCTTGATGAAAGGGTGCCGCCATGATCGATTGGCATGTGTCGCTCGCCGTAGCGCGAGTCGCTCCGAATGAACCAGGTCGTCATTCAGCGCTTCTGATGCGGCACGGTTCGATGTCGCTCAGATATTACGCACCGCGCGGGACCGATCCTCAAAAGCCACACGATCAGGACGAAATCTACATCGTTCAATCGGGTTCAGGATATTTTTTGAATGGGCCCGACGAAGCGCGACTTGAAAAACGTGCGTTCGGACCTGGCGACGCGATTTTTGTGCCGGCTTCCTATGTGCATCGCTTCGTTGAGTTTACGCCTGACTTCGGGACTTGGGTCGTATTCTGGGGACCAACCGCTGGTGAAATTTCTAGGGTCTGACGCCAATTTGCGCAGTATTCGGAGTAAATTGGGGTCTGACCCTCTGCCATTGAGGTTTTGTCCATGTCCAATACGTTGAACTGGTGGGATCAACTCTGGCTAAAAATTGAGTTCCGTCGTCGCAAACTAACTCTTGGCCAAAAGGGCGAACGTGTTGCGAAACGATTCTTGCAACGCTGTGGACTAAAGATCGTCGCGCATTCGATGCGAAATATTTACGGCGAAATCGACTTGATCGCCGTCGACAAACGCACCGTCGTTTTTATCGAAGTTAAAACTCGATCTTCGAATTTCGCCGGCGAACCCGCAGAGGCCGTTGACGACAACAAGCAACGTCACATGACGACAGCCGCGCTCACGTATCTTCGTCGCCATCGTTTACTCGAGCATGCCGCTCGTTTCGATGTGGTGACGCTCGTTTGGGCCGACGCTCAGCGATTTCCTCAAGTCGAACACCTAGTGAACGCGTTCAGCCCCGTAGGGGATTTTCAGATGTTCGGCTAATACTGCAGCTCGGGCGTCGACGAATATTTAAATTAGATTTTGGCAGTCCACTACGCTTTGTTGCTGCCGTTGTCTTCCGATTTTGGCTTCGCGGCAACTGGGCCATCGGGATGCATCTTCAAAATGGTTTCCGGTAGTTCAATGCCGGCCACGTCGCGCATTACTTGCATCATCGGCGGCAATGTACGAGCCATGTTTTGCAAAAAGTTGGCCGTGTTGGACCCTTCTTTGCCGCCGTTCTCCCAAACCACAATCTTGTCGAATTTGATATTCGAAATTGCTCGTGCAGACGCCTCGGTTAGCTTGTCGAGATGTTCCAACATGAGAAGTTGAAACGCATCGCGCGCCCCACCGCACGCGTCTACGATTTTTTGCAAGCCCTCGGCCTTTTTGGCAAGTATTTCGTATTGCCCCCGGGCTTCGGCATCGAGTCTGGCGAATATTGCGGCCGCTTCGCCCTGGGCCTCAAGTCGTTTTCGTTCCGCGAAAGCTTCTGCGTCGACGATTATCTTGGCCTTCTCTGCTTTGGCTGGCGCTTCGAGTTCAGCTCGCCGCTCGGCTTCGATTCGCTCGGCTTGTGCTACGGCGGCCTTGGCCATAGCACGGTTCTGAGCTTCCATGACGGCAGCTTCGGCTTCGCGTTTCTTAGTCTCTGCCATCTGGAACGCTTCGGCTTGTTTAACGACCAAAGTAGCCTTTGACAGAGCGATTTGTTGCTCGGCCTCATTTTCGCCGCTGACAGCCTTTGCGTTTGCATCTGCCAAGCGAACACGCATTTCCCGCTCAGCATCTTTGACCTGAGCGTCACGCAAGAACGCTGCGGTCTGCTCACCAATCTTTTGTTCCTTTTCCAAATCAGCGAGGCGTATTGCTTGTTCTCGCATTGCATCCTTGGTCCCAATCTCTTTTTCCTTGCCCGCGTTGGCTACTTGGATTGTGCGATCTCGCTCGGCTTGCGCGACGCGAGTTTCGCCCAGTTTTAATTGTTCAGCCACGTCGCCGCGCGCCTGCTGGATCGCTTGCGAAGCGGCTTTCTGTCCGATCGCGTCGATATAGCCCGCTTCGTCCGTGATGTCGGTGATATTGACGTTGATCAGCACCAGCCCGATTTTCTTTAGTTCAGGTTCCAGGGAATTTTGAACATGAGTAAGAAATGTCTCGCGGTCGCGATTGATGTCTTCGATCCGCATCGACGCAATGACTTGGCGCATTTGGCCAAAAATGATTTCCATCGCCTGCTTTTCAACTTGCGTGGCATTTAACCCGAGCAAGCGCACGGCCGCGTTCTGCATGACCTCCGGGGTGGTTCCCACGGCGACGGTAAAAACGCTAGGAACATTGACGCGAATATTTTCAGCGGATAGCGCACCACGCAAAGGAATTTCGATTTGTATCGGCTCAAGACTCAAATACGCAAAGTCTTGAAGCAGCGGCCAAACGAATGTTGCGCCTCCATTCAAACATTTAACGGCCTTGCCGCCACCCGCTCGACCGTAAATCACCAACACGCGGTTACTTGGGCAGCGACGATAGCGCTTTACCAAGAGCATGACAAACGTAAAAAATACGACTGCAACGCACAAACCGAGAATTACAAACCACTGCATTGCGGACGACGGTATGCTCACTTGTGCCAACATAGCTGTCATTACGATTTATCTCCAACAAGAGGTTCAACCACGACCGCAAGAACGTGCGTACCTTCTAGTATAGTTTAACCCGCCGAAACTTTCGTTTCGGAATTTGCCAGGGCTACTTCGACCACTTCACCGCCTAATACGCGGGTTACTACGACCTTCGTCCCGACAGGCAACCTATCCTGAACGGTCCGCGCCTCTAGCTCAACTGTTCTCGACTGCAAGTTGATCGTCACCTTGCCAAGGCCCTGATTTTGTCCCGGGACTGGGACGTAAACCGTACCGATTTCGCCCACCGCCCGATCGATTCGAAGCGTTCCATCCGCTCGCAAGTGTGCTAGGGATTGCATCAACCAATGAACCAAATACATCGCGCCGGCACCGGCCAAGAGTGCACCGCCCATCGTTGCAATCGATGATGCTCCCATCGACTTCAATCCCAATCCACTCAAGCCGAAAAATGCTAAGGCCGCCGTCAAAGTGCGGAAGCTGATCACCCCAAAAAACCAATTGGAACCGTGATTCGCGTGGCCATCGTCATGTGCACCGCCGGGATGGTCACCTGCGTGACCATCCATTCCCATATCGTGCCCGACATCATCGCCGCCGCCAACGCCCACGAGCATTAGAATCATCTGACAAACAAGTAGCGTCACTCCAACCGTCGCGCAGATCCCAAAAAGAAGCGTCATGTCCAAAACTCCTCGTGAAGTGAACTGACCACAATTCATTATTTGCCGACCGCCAACCTTTATTTGAAGCTTAAACCGCAGCAAAGCCAGTGGGCAACGGGCGAATCCTACCAGTAAATTTGTTTAACCCGGAGCCAACGGCGACGGCTACTTTAGGGTTTCAACGCTGTCGCCGTCGCCGTTG
>JANNYC010000019.1:0-58910 GCA_031409895.1 Planctomycetota bacterium | reverse complement strand
GCCGACGGATCTGCAAACGGGTCCGCGTTAAATAGAACGCGATCCTCAAGCGCCAGCATGCGCGGCAACGCGACTCCAGCCGACGATTCTTTCCATCGCCGTTGAACCATCGCGTTCGCGCGGTTTTTCAAATTGGTCCACGAGCGGAACTGCATAACCATCCTGAACAAATTTCGAGGTATAGAAAGTTAGCTCACGTGGCCGCGCCAACCGCAAATTTATTGCCCAATCGGAACAACCGGATTATCCGGCTCGTCGGAACAGTCGGCATAATCAAGATGTTGGAATGCGAGACTCGGCACGAGAAATTCGAAATTGCCCTTTCTTTGTGCTCGATTGCTGCTACAATGGTCCGCAAGTACGAGTTCTTGGAAGTTGTCGACTTCGGTTGATTTTGGCTTCAAAGCCCCTTCGCTGACCAAGTCTCTTATTAGTTCTGCGCATTTGAACCAGGCTCCATCGATATGAGTTTGGCGAACTCGACTAGGCCAAGTTCCTTGGCTAGTGATTTTTCAAAGCGGTTGCCTCAATCGGCACTCGACTTAGGCGCAGGCAACATTTCAGTTTGATCATTGGTCGCTTTGCCGCCAAAGATCGGCTGCCGGGTCCAATGGTTTTCAAGTCAACGCACTGTTGCGTTCACATTCATTTGGTCCTGGGCGCATTTTTTTCCTAGGATATTCAATGAATTTCGAAGATTTTGGACTCGCCGAACCCGTACTTAAAGCGGTTCGTGCCGAAGGTTACTCCGTACCGACCCCGATTCAAATCCAAGCGATTGGACCCATTCTCGAAGGCCGCGACGTCGTTGGCTGCGCGCAAACCGGAACGGGAAAGACCGCCGCATTTGCGCTTCCGATATTGCATTCGCTGTTGGAACATCAATCGCAACCCCGACAGAGCCGCCCCATTCGCGTGCTGGTTTTGGCCAGCACTCGCGAATTGGCTTTGCAGATTTCGGAGAGTTTTGCCACCTACGGTTCGCAGACTGCTCTTCGTGTCGGACCCGTGTTCGGTGGCGTCGGCCAAGAACCCCAAGTCCGCATGTTGCGAAAGGGCGTCGACGTCTTGGTCGCGACTCCTGGCCGACTGCTCGATTTAATGGAACAAGGTTACATCCACCTCGAACACATTCAGACTTTGGTTCTGGACGAAGCCGATCGGATGCTCGACATGGGCTTTTTGCCCGCGATCAAGCAAATTCTTCGCAACGTTCCGGTCAAACGTCAAACATTGCTGTTCTCGGCCACGATGCCTCCGGCGATCAAGCAGCTTGTCGATTCGATCCTGCGAAACCCCTTGCGAATTTCGATTGAACCAGCTCGCAAGGCCACGGAACTTGTCGAACAATGCGTTTACCACGTTCCGCAACAACGGAAAATGGATCGCTTGATTGATCTTTTCGGACAGTTCGAGGGGGCACGCGTCCTCGTCTTCTCTCGAACCAAGCACGGGGCCGATCGGATTGTCCGGCAATTAGAAAAAGCTGGCATTCGATCCGACGCGATCCACAGCAACAAAACCCAAAACCGACGGCAGCGGATTTTGGATGACTTTAAGCGAGATAAGTTGTCGGTCTTGGTCGCCACGGACATCGCGTCGCGCGGAATCGACGTGGAAGGAATCTCGCACGTCGTCAATTTCGACATGCCCGAGGAACCGGAAACTTACGTACACCGCATCGGCCGATCTGGACGTGCAGGTGCAACGGGAAATGCGATTAGCTTGTGCGATTCAAACGAGCGGAAGTACCTGCGCGACATCGAACGGCTCATCGGTAAGCAAATTCAAGTTCGCTTTGCTAAAGACGAACCTACTTCGGCTCGCCCGCGAACTGATGAGTCTGAAACTGGATCGCAACAACCCAAGCGATTCAATCGAACAGACGATACGGACCCCCAACGGGGCGACGATGCGAATCAACGATCGCACGATTCGTCCGCAAAACGGCGCAAATTTTCTTCGCCGCCATCGGAACGAACCGGCGATGCAAACGGAAAACCCCGTTTCGGCAAAACGGCCCGTCCGTTTCGCAGCAAGTTCAAACCCCGCGCCGGCACAAAACCATTCCGCGGCCCGCGCCGTAAATCAGCCCGCGTCTAAGCAACAACCCACTACCAAGCGTTCTGGTTCCCAGGTTCACGCCTGGGAACCGGCTTCGTTGCTGGGGCTCCGCCAGCCGAATTTGACGCAAAGCCTCGGCTGAAATGCGTTCCCAAACGGGAGCCTCGAAACAAGGCATCAGGCTTCGCTCGATGACAAGTTCTGTAGAAGCTGGCCGACCGATGACGTGAATTGGCCGCGCGTCATGACCGTGTCAATTCCGGCTTGCTTCGCTTCTGCGAGCAACTCAGGGAAAACGTGTTGTGCGTAGGCGACGACTGGCGTTGACGACGATTTTTCAATTCGCAATAACCCGAACTGCTCGGCGGACCAGTTCGCACATTGCAAATCGATCACGACGAGCGCGGTGGACTCGTCCGTTCTTTCGAACAAACGGTCTAGCCGATTGATCATCTCGACCGTCATGCCTCGACCCCGGGCCGACTGGCTGACTTGCGAGCCTAACATCAAATCTGTCGTAAAGTGCAAAATCTTCATCGATGAATCGGATTCGGTTTTTGGTTGGATCGATTTTTCATTCTAGCGTGTTGTGCTTGATCCGCTCGATGCCGGACCGATGCAATACAGTGCATCGAAGCTGCGAAGATAAATTCGGCCGTTGGCAATCGCGGGCGAAGCAGATATTGGCTCTCCGAGCTCGTTCGTTGCGACGACTTCGAATGTCCGTCCTGTTTTGACAACTGTGACGACGCCGCGCCGCGATGTCAGATAAATGTGCCCGCCAGCCACTACAGGTGAAGCTCGGTGACGTTCTGAGTCAGTTCGCTCTTCGTAAATTTTCTCACCGCTTTTCGCGTCGACGCATATTAGCACTCCGTTCTCCCGACACAAATAGACAAGGCCGTCGTCGATTACCGGTGACGGAACATCGGGCGTTTGCGTTTCCATCCGCCACTGATGCGACTCGCGATTTTCGGTGATGTCGCCACGAAAACCCGGCTTGAGCCCAAGCACCGGTCCATTCTTTGCCGACGGCACCACGATCAATCCCGGTCCACAAGCTGGCGAGGCCACAAACCGCAAATAGGGGTTGTAGTGTTCGGTCGAATTAAGGCCGCCGCAGCGCCACAATTCGCTTCCATCGGTCAATGAATGCGCCGTAATGTAATCCGCGCCATGCACCAACAAACACGACTTGTCGCCATCGAAATAAATTGTCGGCGAGGCGTATGAGTGCTTGTTTTCACTAGTGCCTGGAGTCTTCCGCTGATGTTTCCAAACTTCAATGCCCGTCGCGCCGTCGAGCGCGACAACCCAAGCCTCGCTGGTCGCTTTGTCGGACATCGATCCGTGAATCAATTGCAAAAACAACTTTCCATCGTGCAGCACCGGGGTTGAAGACATGCCGAACTGAATGTCATATTTGCCGTAAGCCTCCTGCAAATTCTTATTCCAAATCGGCTCGCCCGTCATCGAAAAGCAAACCAAATTCCCGTTTCCGTCGAGCGCCCACACATTCTGGCCATCGGTACAGGGTGAGGGCGAAGCCGTGTTGCCTTCGTCTTCACGGTAAGTCTTGTTACCCTCGCCGAATTTTCTTCGCCAAAGTTCATTGCCGCTTGTCGAGACACAGATGAGGAATATGTCGTTTCCATCCGGCGAAGTCACAAAAACTCGATCGCCGAACACGATTGGGCTGGAACCAGCCTCTCCCGGTAGCGGAAGTCGCCAGAGAATGTTGTCGGTCGTGCTCCAGCTCGTGGGCAAATTCGACTCTGCACTGCGACCGTCCAAACGCGAGCCGCGCCATTGTGGCCAATCGTCGGTCCATGCGGCCTCGACATGCAAAACTACCGCGAGAATCGCACAACACACGCATTTCGTCATTTTGGCACCAATGCCGATAAATATGGTTTGCCGCTGTTTCGTTTGGACCGGCTGATTCATAATATACCTTGCACGGCCACGGTGTGCTGTTTCGTTTAACGCCGAGCCAACGGCGACGGCTTTGCGGAATTGCCGTCGCCGTTGGCTCGGCGTTAAACGATGCGTCGCCGACCGTGTGAGAAATAGATTGTAGCCGCCGCGCGATGAGCTTCCCACGCCCTGACAATGGTTTATGAAAACACCGCTTAGCACCATTCCGCAACTTTATCGAAATATGCGACGGCTGACCGAAATCGTTTCGGTGTTCAGCAAGTACGGACTTGCCGATTGGCTCAGTCGCATCCACGTCGATTTCGTCGACTATCGATTCAAGACGATGGAAGGTGACGTAATCGCCCACCTTAGTCAACCGGCGCGCCTGCGGATGGCGCTGATTGAATCTGGGCCAACATTCATCAAGCTCGGACAAATTCTCAGCACTCGCCCCGACATCATCGGCGTTGCGATGGCGGATGAACTCGCGGCACTGCAATCCCAAGTTCCGCCCGACTCGTTTGAATCCATCAAGGCCACGGTCGAGGCGGAATGTGGCGGTTCGTTGGAAGAAACTTATGAGTTTTTTAGCACACACCCAATCGCGGTGGCGTCCATCGGCCAAGTCCACCAAGCTCGCTTGCGAGATGGCCGCGACGTCGTGGTGAAAGTGCGCCGTGAGGGGATCGAAAAGAAAGTTGAAACCGACTTGGATATCGTCGCTGGCCTAGCCCAATTGGCGGATAGGCTCGAAGAGTTCAAGCCATATCAACCAGTGCAGCTTGTACGGCAACTCTCCGCCGCAATGCTGAGCGAACTGGACTTTCGCAACGAACAACAAAACTTGACGCAATTTCGGCGTATGTTTCGCCACAACAAGACGATCCATATCCCGCAGCCTGAGCCTCGGCTTTGCACAAGCCGGATGATCACGATGGAACGGCTCGACGGCGTCAAGCTCAGCGAATTAAACGGCTCCGGCCGTTACGACAAAAATCGAATCGCTCGACGCGGTGCCCAAATTTATTTGCGAATGATCTTTGAACACGGATTTTTTCACGCCGATCCGCATCCTGGCAATATCTTGATTTTGAATGACGATGTGATCGGCTTGCTCGATTTCGGCTTGGTCGGGCGGATTAACGAGTCTCTTCGCAACGACGTTCAGTCGATGCTGTACTCCATGGTCAGCGACGACCTTCAACAGCTCATAAGAGTGATTCGCCGCGTGGGAAATTGTCCAATTGACTTGGACGAAGGACAGTTGTCGAACGATTTGGCAAGTTTTGTCGGCCGGTATTCAACTCAAGATATGGCGCGATTCGAAACGAGTGCGGCGCTGCGCGATTTTCTGGGTATTGTGCGACGCCATAAAATCACCCTGCCTGCAGACGTATCCAGCTTGATCAAGGTTTTGGTGACGCTCGATGGAACCTCACGGGCGCTCAGCCCCGAGTTTAATTTGATGCAGATCATGCGACCGTTCTTGCGGCGACTGATGATCAGCCGATTGTCGCCGATCAGGCAAGCCCGCCAGTTCGGCCACTTTGTGATGCAGATGGAACGCTTGGCCGAATCGATGCCGAGTCGGCTGGAAGTAATTATGGAGCAAATACAATCTGGGAAATTCGACATCCATTTGGACCATCGGCGACTGGGTCCATCCGTCAATCGATTAGTCATGGGCCTTTTGACCAGCGCGCTGTTTCTAGGCTCGTCGCTGATGCTCAGTTACAAGGTCCCGCCACTCGCATTTCCATCGCCCGGCATTTGGGGAATCGTAGACCTTTCGCTGCTTGGTCTCATCGGCTGCGTTGTCAGCATGATGCTTGGGGCGCGCCTCGTCTTGGCCATTAGAAAATCCGGAAATCTCGATCGAGGGGAATAGTTGAGAGTTGAGAATTCTGGGATGCCACGGGCTTGACCCGTGGAGGCTCACGCTCGTATCTAGAGTCGCGGGGTTAGTAACCAACCTAACCATCCCCAAGTCAAGCTTGGGGGATTCGTGAGAGTTGAGAGTTGCGGCGAATGGTCGCTATAAGCAATTCATAAAATTTCAGCCATCATTTTATCAAGCCTCATTTTCTCAGGCCTCACGCCTCATGCCTTTTATGCCGCAGATTTTTCGGTAGTCTCGCGCCCGAGAGTCAGGCCAATAATAGCCTGCAAAATTTTCGCGTCCAAATCGTCAAGCTGCCGAATGACGTCGTCTTGTTCGGCGATCAGTTGATCGACCAGGTGAGTCCCCTTCAGGGGGACTGTTTCCGTCTCATTTTCGTCCATAGATTTCCAAAACCCGGGCCAGTCCGTTGGCAATTATTCGGGGTTTCGGCAATTTCCGCGCGGATTAGCATTTTTCCTGAAAGCGGTGGTCTATCTTCACAATTTTTCAAGCTTGCCACATGCAGCGTCCAGCGAAATGGCCCAGTTTACCGGCTTGAGAGTTTTTCGCTGTGTCTGGACAGAAAGTGTGAATTCAGGCTAAAATCTGGTCTGTACCTAATCGATGATAGTTCAATCGGTCCGCGAAATTGGGTTTCGCGAAGATCACTGTTGTGTTTTGTCGTTTAAGAGAACTTTTTGGAGGAAAGATGGTCAAGTTGTTGGTTCGTGAAAAAGAGTCCATACAGGAGGCCGTACGCCGATTTAAAAAACTAGTTGAACGCAGCGGCATCAAACGCGAGATGCGCCGCCGCGAGTACTACGAAAAGCCCAGCGAGATCAAACGCCGCGCCCGTCTCCGCGCCGAAATGCGCAGCCGGCCCCCCCGCCGCCCGACCAAAGTCTAGATTGCCGACTGCGGTCATATCTCTTTTTGAAAAGTTGCCTTCGGGCGATAGTCGTCCGCGCCAAGTCGTAGCGGTTTCCGCACAGGCGCTTTCAATTTGCGATCATTATTTGATCGTGCGACCGAGTACCGCAGTCGATCGTTTGGACGATGGTGGTCTAAGAGTAAGTAGCGCATAAAGTCTTTCCGAAGATCGTTCGGGAAGCACTTCGCCAGCTTTGCCATTCCCTTCAATTACGTCATCTATTTCCTGGTCCGTAACATCGACGAGCAGAGAATGACCGTTCATTAGATCTTGGTACTTTGTTCCACTAAGCCTGAACGCAAGTCCGTCTTGTTTGAATAGGACTCGGAAGGTCCATAACTGCGGCGCGATAGAAAGCCCCGTAATATCTCGAAGCGGTACATCGACGGCAATTCCCGAACCAAGGTGGATTGACGGATAGTTGACATGTTTGTCCTCACGTGTCGGGTATTTCGTCACATCGTCTTCGCGTTCTATCGCGTTTACAAGAAAGTAATTTTCGTAAGGCGTCAACGATTCTTTGGCCGGATCGAAATCTGGTGGCAGAACCTCTTTGATCGCCGATTCGGCTCCAGAAAAGGTAATAACTTCGATATCGGCCCCCCGTACCACTTGGTCCAAAAGCTCGCGGAGCAGTTCGAGTACGTCTTGAACTTGGTCATGTACCTCGGATGTGTTATTCACGATCAAGCTAAGTGTGTTCTTATAAAATCTGATGGAATCTTTTTCCGCCCACGACGTAGGTTCGACCATATTTTTTATGTTCGCAATGAGTTCATCAGGTTTGAACCCCAGAGTTTTTGAATCGATGGGTCGGTTTGGCCATTCGTCGACCGTTGGCCAGAACGCGGAATCGATCATGTCGCCAACAAAATAGACCGTTACAACGGTATGCTTCGGATCCGCGAGTTTTGCTTTTCCTCGATGAAAGTGCGTTGCGAACAGCTTGGTCAACGAATCGTCGGTGTTCGCTTCCAATTCTGGTTCAATGAAGATCAAAACTCTCCGTTTTGTTTCTTCATCTACGGTCTCCCAGCCTCCGACGACAAACATTTGCCCGATTTGGATGTCGGCGTGAGATTCAATGTGCCCTTGCTTGATCAATGGAAGTTCGATCGTTTGCTGGCCCAAGTCCAAGTGTTTTGTGAATTTTTCAAATCCATCAAAACGAGATTGCGAAACGCGAAACTCTAGCGACACTTCGTCGTTGTTGAATGAACGGAGTCTCGGCTGAATGGCGGTTCCAATAAAAGCGGTCCGGATTTTAGGTTCATCTGACGCCCGATCCAAAAACGGATTTGCGGTTCCATCGCAGCAAATGCAACTTGCACCAACGGGAATTGACGCCATTCGCATAAACTTGAAATTAGAAGTCCGATCGTGAGCTAAAGCTTCTGCGACTCTCAAAACGTCCTCCCATTCCAATTTCGCTTGAACAGGCGGCTCGCGTTGTTCCAAAACGCCCGAGGCAATGCCCGCGTTGTCCGAATTTACGGACGGCCACTCTTTTCCCGACGCCGGAAGTACCGCATCCCATTTGATTGGTAGGGCTGGCCAAGTCTCCGCCGAGCACCGTACTATCGTCACCCGCAAATTGACTTTTCTAAAGCCGAATTGATTCATAAGCTTAATTGCTTCTGATACACGATTGTGAATGTCAGTTTTTTCGAGAAGTCCAAAACTCGAATCGTCCAACCATTTCACGTTTCCGCCGTCCAACAACGATGACGATTGCTTGGCCCAAGGGTCCGTTGTCGTAACATCCATTTCGGCGCGGATAGATAATTGCCGTAAGAATTCGTCGCGCGGATTTTCGATGTCAGGTAACTCAGTCTTAAGCCGGTTGAGTAATTCGCCGACATCATACTTGCGTTCAATGACATCGAATGGAGCCGCCTTTTCGGCGGAAATTGTTTCTTTGCTTGGTTCCTGCACAATTTTTGCAACCGCCCATGTAGCGCCGGGGTTTGTCGTGCAAGCAAATCCGATCATCCAGAACCAGCACCAAATCAAAAAACTCGCGGGACGTCCATGTCGAATTTTCATGATGGTCTCCAATCGTTTCGAAGTTAATGCGTGAATTCCAAGGCGCGCAAAAACTCTTGCGTAACAAGTCGGCGAAATGACCTAGCGACCGGAAGCTTGACGGTTAAGCTGTGAACAGAAGGCGGCCGCTCATCACATAGTTACCCAGAACTTGCTATTTGTATTGCTTATGCTTGTGGCCGGTCAAGTCCGATTTAGACCCTAAAAGCGAGCAGAATCAGTCGCGCGATAGTAGAATCCTGCGAGCTTTAACTCCATCAAGGATCACGAGTGCAAATCATGACGGACGATATCAACAAGCGATCCAGCGGTGGGCTCGCGGTCTTTGCGGCGGCGATTTTCATCAGTTCATTCTTGATCTTCCAAGTCCAACCGCTGATCGGAAAGTACATACTGCCTTGGTTCGGCGGAACGGCGGGGGTCTGGTCGACTTGTATGCTGTTCTTTCAAATCGTGTTGTTCGCGGGCTACGCCTATGCACATTTGCTGATCAAGCACTTTAGCATCCGCAACCAGTGCTTGATTCATTTTGCGGCGATGATCGGGGCGATATTTCTGTTGCCGATTGCGCCCTCGACCAATTGGAAACCGATCGGAACCGAAGACCCGACGTTGCGAATTTTGGGGCTGCTCGCCGCGAGCGTTGGATTGCCGTATTTTCTGTTGTCCGCAAACGGGCCGCTATTGCAAGCCTGGTTTAGTCGCGCGAATCCGGGTCGATCCCCTTACGGTCTATACTCGTTATCTAACGTCGGCTCGCTACTGGGTTTGGTAAGTTATCCGTTTTTGGTCGAGCCTCGGTATTCGGTCGACGTTCAAGCCCGCTACTGGTCGTGGGGATTCGCTGTTTTTGCGATTGTGTGCCTTGCGTGCGCTTTTGTACTTATTAAATCGGCGCGAGTTGCGACACCGGATCTTGAAGAAAAATCGGCGATCACCCATTCATCGAGAGGCGACCGCTGGCTTTGGTTCACACTTTCGGCTTGCGCGTCGGTCATGTTGTTGGCGGCGACCAATCAAGTCTGCATTGACGTCGCCGCGATTCCGTTCCTGTGGGTCTTGCCGCTATCGCTTTACTTGTTGACATTCATAATCGCTTTTGCACATCCACGTTGGTATCCGCGCTGGGTTTGGACGATTGCATTAGTCGTTGTGATGGTCATGCTGTGCACTGTGATGGACGAGGGAGCCAAAGCCAGAATCGACCGGCAAATTGCGGTTTATTTTGGCGCGATGTTCGTGTGCTGCATGGTGTGTCACGGCGAGTTGGTTAGGCTCAAGCCCGAGCCAGCGAGGCTGACGTCGTTCTACATGCTGATCTCGGCTGGTGGTGCGGCGGGCGGAATTTTCGTGGCATTGATCGCGCCGATGTTATTTCCGAAGTTTTTCGAATTGCACATTGGCGCGTTTGCGTGCTGCGCGCTGGCTCTGGTTGCCTACTTTCGCGATCGCGAATTGCCAATTACGGAACCCGTTCGAAGTTGGGTTTGCGCCACATCGATCATCTTGGTAATGATATTGGGAGGAGCTTTATGGTCGTTTGCTCGGGGCAATGTTGACGATCAATTGACGGCTCAAAGGAATTTTTTCGGTGTGCTGCGAGTGCGTGAATTCGACGAGGAAGGTCGCAGAGTGCGAGTACTCGTCCACGGGCAAATCCTGCACGGCCAACAAGTCATGTCGCCCGAATTCAAAAATAAACCCGTCAGCTATTACACCGCCGCGTCGGGTGCCGGTTTATTGATGAGCCAACCGTCCGGACCGCGAAAAATCGGCGTGGTTGGCTTGGGAACCGGAACGCTCGCCGCACATGGTCGATCGGGCGATTCGTTTCGGTTTTACGAAATCAATCCGACGGTCATTCGGTTAGCCGACGAGTATTTTTCATTCCTAAAGGACTCACTGGCACAACCGAACATTCGATTCAGTCTTGGCGATGCCCGGCTGTCGCTCGAGCGAGAATCTCCGCAAGCCTTCGATTGCTTATTGGTCGATGCATTCAGCAGCGATGCCATTCCGGCCCACTTGTTGACCGAAGAAGCGTTCGAGATTTACCTCAAACATTTGGGGGAGAACGGAGTTTTGGCGATCCACATTTCCAACCGACATTTCGACCTGAAACCGGTGGTGCGCGGTGCCGCGCGGCGCTGGGGGCTATGGATGTCTACGGTCACTTCGCGCAAGGATGATTCGATCTATCAATCGGCCTCTACATGGTGTTTATTAGCCCGCGCTCCAGTTCGCCTCACCGTTTTGGGCTTGGACAAGCTCGAAGATCCAACACAGCCGATCGCCGACAGTACGTCGACTCCTTGGACGGACAACTTCAGCAACCTTTTTGGAACACTCAAACCGCGGCGCAAAGACTCGGAATGACGAACGCAGCGTCGCCTACGCTTTAAAGCGCAGTCAAAATTAAGGGTTTTGTTTCGAAAGCCGTATCTGCGCGGAGATTCGGCTGCGTCCGCAACGGCAAACGAATCAGGGATTTTACATACCACGCTAGCCTTTTGCTGAACGGTGCTTCGTACAAAGTCAGCCGCCTCAATTAAGGTAAGGCAGCTAACCAAATGAAGTCTAAAAACTATTTTCCCGCTATTTTCTCGAAATAGTTTTCAGGCTCCCGAAATAGGGCTAGGCCATGCCTTTGCCCAATGATTAACGCTGGGAATTTTCACGTTAACTTTCGATCATGCGTGCCAAGGGCTGAGAATATTGGAAGTTTGTTCGCCCGCGATAAAACAAAATTGCTCGCTGCACTTGTTGGTTTGCTCTGCTCGGCCAACATTGGCTCCAACTTGATTCGCCGACGGCTGCTCGCTGTGCGATGGAGGCAAAGCGAATTCAAGAAGTTTTGACAAGCGAACCTTACGCAGTTGTTCCATTTGACGAAAAGGCGTTCGCCGCACAAGCCAGCCTCAGCGTGCTGAACTTGGAATGCCTTGACCCAGGACTAACCGTTCAGCCCTCACCTCGTAGCTGAACAAAAAGATTGCGTTGCATCGTTGTGTAGACGATTTCCGATACCGTGCGGACGGTTCGGTCCACGGTTCGCTTACTTTTCCATTTGAGGAGATCGTTGAATGATTCGTTCCAAAAACATGATGGTCGTGGCGTTTGCGTTTTCGATGGTAATGGTCGCGGCTGGAATTCCGTCCGCTCAAGCCCAATGCCAAAACGGAATGTGCCCAATGTCCTCCAACAACGCAACGGTTGTTGGGACACCGGTTGCAAGTATACCCACGTCGAGCTATGTCGTTGACTACAACACCGTCGCCAGCGTAGTTCCGCCGATCATCGAGAACACTTCGAACATTATCAGTTATTCGTCCAATTTCCCTTTGCCGACGACGATCAACAATTGCGTTGGTTGGTCGTGCTGCGGCTCGAACAACGGGCAGTATATTGCTCCTGTTCAGAATTGGTCGGCTCCATTTGAGTCTTACTATCCGACGTCAACGTATTATCCCGCGACGTCAAATTGTTCAGGCGGCACGTGCAACTTTCGCTAGTCGCAATCGGTAAAAATGCCAAGCGCGGCTCGAGAGCAATATCGAGCCGTGTTTTTTTGCGCTATCGCCATGGAAACCTGAAGCGTTAGCCTAGGAGCGTTAGGAAAAGTTTTTCGCTTGCGATTCAGGCTTCAAATTTGGAGCAATGAGCAATCGCCCCTCAACAGATAGCGCGCCAGCCGTCATAATTTGTGGAGTGCGTTGACTGCACGTTTGCACCACCATCTGTTTCCCATTGTTGCCAAGATGCCGAACCGTTTGGCCGCCGAATCCAGTCCCTATTTGTTGCAACACGCCAACAACCCGGTGGATTGGTTCGCTTGGAATGACGAAGCCCTCGCGCGGGCGAAAACCGATGACAAGCCGATTTTTCTGTCGATTGGCTATGCGGCCTGTCATTGGTGCCACGTCATGGAGCACGAGAGTTTTGAGAATCCCGCGATCGCGGATTTCTTGAACCGACATTTCATCTGCATCAAAGTCGATCGCGAAGAGCGGCCCGACCTCGATCACATCTACATGCAAGCCGTCATGGCGCTGCGCGGTGGCCAAGGTGGCTGGCCGCTCTCGGCATTCTTGACTCCCGACCAAGAAATCTTCTTTGGCGGCACGTATTGGCCTCCGACGAGTCGCCAAGGGATGCCTGGGTTCGATCATGTACTGTCTCGCGTGGCGGATGCTTTCCGTGATCATCGTAATGAAATAACATCGCAGGCCAATGCAGTTTCCGAACACTTGCGCCAGTCCCTTGCGTTGCATGGGCCCAGCCAAGCTGCGGATGATTCACTGCTAACGGGAGCGGTCCGTATCTTGGAAAAGCATTTCGATTTCCACAACGGTGGTTTTGGTTCCGCGCCGAAATTCCCTCATCCGATGGACTTGTCGCTGCTAACGCGACTTCAAGCTCGATGGCCTGACGGCGACCCGATGCCCTCAAGTCGCTTACGAAAAATGGTTGAGCTTAATCTTGCTCACATGGCTCACGGCGGGATTTTTGACCATCTGGGCGGAGGCTTCGCACGATATAGCGTGGATGCTGGGTGGCTTGTGCCGCACTTTGAGAAAATGCTCTACGACAACGCGTTGTTGGCGGCGACTTACGTCGATGCCTGTCGGGCGTTTGGATCTGAGTTTTATTCGTTGATCGCGCGCAAGACGCTCGACTACCTCCAGCGTGACATGCTCGATTCGGCGGGCGGTTTCCACAGCAGCGAAGACGCCGACAGCGAAGGCGAAGAAGGCAAATTTTACGTTTGGTCCCAAGCCGAAATTCTCAAAACGCTTGGTGCCGATGGACCACTATTCTGCGAACTGTACGGAGTCACGGCGGCGGGTAATTTCGAAGGACATAACATTCTAAATTTGCCTGAATCAATGGAAGATTTTGCCCAAAAGAAAGGCTTGGTCTCCAGCCAACTGCGCGCGATGGCGCGGACCGCACGGCAAAAACTTCTGCAAATCCGTAGCGGTCGCATTCGGCCTGGCAAGGACGACAAAGTCCTCGTCAATTGGAACGCTCTAGCCATTGATGCCTTTGCAAAAGCCGCGAGCGTGTTCGACTCGAACGAGTATCTTGCGATTGCGACGGAGTGTGCCGAATTCGTTTGGAACAACCTGCGCGATTCGACGGGTCGGCTGCTGCACGTGTATCGGCGCGGAACCGCCAAGCAACCAGCGTTCCTGGATGATTATTCGTTTCTGATCAACGCATTTGTGTCGCTGTACCAATCCGGCTGGGACGAACATTGGATCGAGCGGTGCCATCTGTTGGCGCAACAGATGATCGCGGATTTTGCCGACCCAGTCGACGACGGCTTCTTTTACACAGCGCCTCACGCTGCCACGCCAATTGCGCGCTGGAAAGATCAGCACGACAGCAGTATTCCCAGCGGCAATTCGATGGCGGCGGTTTCGTTGCTTCGCCTCGGTTTGCTATGTCAAAATGAAAATTGGCTCGACCATGGCCGGCGCACCATTGAACGGAGCGTTTCCGTAATTCAGCTATCCCCGGCCGCAGCCGCGCAAATGCTAATCTCCGTCGAAATGTTGCTCGACGAAAGATTTCTCGTTGTGTTAAGCTCGCCAACCGACGATGGCGCGGTCAAAGCTTTGGCGCGAAAATTCCAGCGACGCTGGTCGCCTCATCTGGAATTCGTGATTCGCTTTGACGATCAGCCAGCCGCAAATGGGTTAAGTAACGCCACGGCCGAAAAGTCCAGCATCAATGGCCAACCGACCGCTTATATTTGTGAGTCGTTTACTTGTCGGGCACCTATTGTCGGACTTATTGCAATCGAGTCCACTTTAGAAAAGCTCGTCACCACGCGGCGAATCCTTGGCAACCCTATTGCAATAAAATCCAAATGACACCTGAACAAAGACTTCGCGAACTAAAAATCGAATTGCCTCCGGCTCCAAAAGCGGTCGGGTTGTACCAGCCATGCATCATCGT
Source organism: Planctomycetota bacterium (assembly GCA_031409895.1). Lineage (GTDB taxonomy): Bacteria > Planctomycetota > Planctomycetia > Pirellulales > Pirellulaceae > JANMEB01. The sequence goes on along the minus strand of JANNYC010000019.1, from coordinate 44,103 downwards.
GGGCAACTTGTGCTACACCTCTGGGCACGTTCCGCTGATGCTCGACGGCTCGGTTCTCAAAGGATGTGTCGGCCGCGATGCCGATCAACAAGCCGGCCTGAACGCCGCTCGACAATGCGGATTGGCGATTCTATCGACGGTTCGCACTCGCTTGGGAAGTTTGGACCGAATCAAGCGGCTGATCAAGCTGCTGGGCTTCGTCAATTGCACGGCGGAATTTACTCAACAGCCCGCCGTGATGAACGGTTGCAGCGAGCTTATGAGCCAGGTCTTCGGACCAGAAGCCGGCGTCGGCGCACGCAGCGCCGTTGGCACGAACGCATTACCTATGGGAATCTTGGTCGAGGTCGAAGCCGTATTTGAGCTGCACGAATAGCCGCTTGTCGGTGGAAGTTTGCTGGTCACGATTCAATCCGAGTTCAAATCGTTCTATTTACGTCGTACGTTTTCCTCGCGTTCAAATCGAAATTCACAACGATGACGGACAAAAGAATTTTGCTTGATTCTGCTTTGAACCAGTTTCAGTCCGCCCGAAAATACACGTTGGCGCTGATCGAAGGACTCGAGCCGGATCAATGGTTTTGGATGCCAAAGCCGCCAGTTTCCAATGTGGCTTGGCAAATCGGCCATCTTGCGGTGGCCCAATACGGTCTAATGTTGTTTCGCCAGCGCGGCCGGCAAACGGAAGACGCCGAGCTAATGTCGAGCGAATTCCGAAAGCTGTTTAGCAAAGGATCAAGTCCGCCCGCCGATTCCAAAGCTTACCCGAGGCCCGACGAAATACTTGCGGCCTTGCATCGGGTCAACGACCAAGTCATCCGCGAGACGGTTTCATTCAAGCCCGATTCGATGGACGACTCGACCGAACCGCCACATGCCGGTCCGGCGACACGTTTGGGTTCCTTGTTATTCGCCGCGCATCATGAAATGCTGCACAGTGGCCAAATCGGAATGCTGCGGCGAATGATGGGATTAAACCCGTTGCGGTAAGGGTCAGACGTTCGAACCGTTGGCGAGCGGGGGGTGTTAGCCCCCTGATTTTAAAGGCAACGTTCAACTTTTCAAATACAGATCCGGTGCGAGAAACAAACCGATAGATTGGAGCGATTCGCTTGAGCAACCCGCTCGTTCAAATTCGTTCGCTTACAAAAAAGTACGGCGATTTCGTCGCGCTTGATGATTGCAATTTGGAAATTGCGTCCGGCCAAGTCTTTGGTTTGCTCGGTCCAAACGGCGCTGGCAAGACAACGCTGCTTCGCATTCTCATGGGATTTTTGCGGCCCACGTCCGGAGTTGCGATGATCGCCGAGCTCGATTGTTATAACCATCGCGTCGCCGTCCACCGGCAAGTCAGCTACATTCCGGGCGAGCCGCGTCTGTTTCGAACCATGCGCGGAAAAGCGGTTCTAAAGTTCTTTTCCCAAGTCCGCAGCGATGGTAACTTTCAGCGAGCGACCCAAATCGCGCGCCGATTGGAACTTGACCTCGATCGCTGGGTTGGATTCATGTCTACCGGTATGCGCCAGAAACTTGCATTGGCGGCATGTCTATCAGTCGATGCGCCTCTGCTGATCATGGACGAGCCTACAGCGAACCTGGACCCAACAGTTCGCCGCGAAGTAATCCAATTGGTCGCCGAGGCCAAAGCCGCCGGGCGCACCGTGATCTTTTGCTCCCACATACTTTCCGAAATCGAAGAAGTTTGTGACGATGTGGCCATCTTGCGCGCGGGACAGTTCGTTCATCATCAATCGATTCACGATCTCAATCGCCAACATCGGCTTCACTGCGATCTCAATGGTTCCGTTGGCGAAGTGCCAAGCAACTTGGCGGGCGTCTCGTTCGAACGCAATGGCAACGCACTGATCATTGAAACACAAGGCGAATTGGACGAGCTTTTGCCCTGGCTGGCCCGCGCTGGCGTGAAAAACGTCCATGTGGAACGAGTCGGACTGCGCGCGGTTTACGATCGGTATCATGGCTCGACAGAGCGAGACGTCGCATGAATTGGGCGCTTTGGAAGAAGAACGAAAGCGACGCGCGCTGGCTGCTGCTGGCATGTGTCTTGTATGCAGCCGGGTTCGCATTGCTTCGCGTTTTCGTCGTCTCGGAGTTCGATACGAACCGCTTCAAAGCATTGTTGGATTTGATTCCGGACACCTTCAAGTCTTTTACAACGGTCGATTTTGAATGGATCATTTCGTACACCGGTCGAATCGCACTGACATTGGATGAGCCGATGCTTCTCGGTTGCATCGCGTTGTGGGCCGTCGCCCGTGGCTCCGATGTTGTCAGCGGCGAATTATCGCGCGGCACGATGGAAATGCTGCTGGCCCAACCCGTGAGCCGCCGCGCCGTTTTCTGCTCGCAATCGGGCATGACGATCTTGGGAGTCATCGCGATTGCGTTGGCGGCTTGGTTGGGAACGTATCTTGGCGTGCAACTCAGTTCGGTGGAAGAATCGGAACTTCGGACCCCGCTGCAAAGCTTGTTTGCGTCAGCCGCAATTTGGTTGCGCCAGTCGCTGGGCTTTGTGTTCGAGGCGTTTGGTCTCTCACCAAATGAGAACGCGACCCATACGGTGTTGTTGCGCGATCGAGTCAATTGTTGGGCGTTTTGGCCCGGGCTGCTGAATTTGTGTTTGTTTGGGTTCTTCTTAAGCGCTTTTGCGGCGATGCTCTCGGCGATGGATCGGCACCGCTGGCGAACCATCGGCCTGGTCACCAGCATCTACACCGTCATGGCATTGTTCAAGTTCGTTGGCATGTCGATCAAGGACGCTGGCTGGTGCAAGTGGTTTACTGTCTTTTCGTTCTTCGAACCCGAACAAGCAATCGAGCGTTACCAACGAGCCCCCTGGGAAATGTTTCAATGGATCGATTACGGGCGAGACTTTTCGGTGGTCGGTACCGGAACGACACTTAATAATGTGGCGCTGCTGTTTTTGGGAGTCGTTTGTTATGCGATTGGCCTGCGAATCTTTTCACGCCGCGATTTGCCGGCACCGCTGTAACGAATTTCTCGTTTGGTCGCTGATAGTTATCTTTTTGCGTAGCAAGTAAAATCTCTGGCTTGCAACAAGCGGTCGCATCGAACCCACGAAAGGTCGTGAATTGAACGCCACTAAAATTTGCTTTGTCGGTTTCACAGCCTGCTTCGTTGGCATGGAGGGCTACGCGCTAGCGATCAACTCGCGATTCAAGTGGGATTTCATTGCGATCATGGTGCTGATGTCGTTTGTTTACTTCATTCGCAATCGAATCCATTTGCACCCGCTGCATTTTGGCTTGTTCGGGGTTTTTCTGTTCTTGCATTTCGCAGGGATGTTCGGTTGGTATCAGAGTTTTCCGCTAGGATTGGAATACGATCACTGGGTACACGGTTTTTTCGGATTTGTTTCAGCGTTGGTTGTAATCCGCGCTTATCACTTTTATGGAATGTACGCGAACTGGTTTATTCCCGTGGCGGCAACTGCCGTGATTTTGGGATTCTCGGCGTTTCATGAAATTTTCGAATTCGGCGGCGCAATGATGCTTGGCGAAGGCGAAGGCGTCCTCTTCGTCGGTGCCGGCGACCTCGATGAATGGGACACGCAAAAAGACATGCTGAACAACTTGATCGGCGCGCTGCTCGGCCTGATGCTCTTTTACACGAATAAATACTTCAGCCGCACGAGTGACAAGAACAAATATTAGGTACCGAGGGCCAATCTTCGGTTATCTGACTTGGCGAATTGCTTCCGAGTCGAACGACTAACGAATCGAGGATTGGGCGTTATCCAGCAATTGTGAGTTGGAAACGCTGTTGCCAAAGACGTCGTGCGCATTGAGCGTCCAGACAACCTGTTTGGTCTTTGGGTCGATTTCGATTAGCACGGGATTGCCCGGCCCGGCGTGGCAATTGCCAATTACGTAGTTGCCGTTGGCTAGGACTTCCAAAGTCGTCACCCAGGCAAGTGTGATATTCGGCAAGTCCTTTTGCGATAACTGCCACGCGATTTGCTTGTCTGGCGTGATTTCTAGCACGCTGTGACCATTGCCCGTCGCCACGAGCGTATTACCCGAAGCCAGACGGACGGCACCAAAGACTTTGTTGCCAAACGACTCGGCTCCGTGACCGTCCTGGCGTTCTTGGCCAAACAGCGGCACATCAAATTCCCAAACGACCGAACCATCAGCGCCGTACTCGCGGACAAAGCCGTCTCCTTCGTGGCATACGAGATAATTGCCGTTAATGAGCTTGCGAGCCAGTCGCGTGTCCATGTGAAAATGCGGCTGGTTGAGTTTGAGCTTGATTTCTTTTAACAGCTTGCCGCTTCGATCGATTTCGATGATTCGCCCCGCCCCAGATTCGGCCAACATCACGTTGCCATTTTCGAGCGGTTGAAATGCGTGAACTTCAACTTGTTTTCCTTCGTTTCCATTTTGGGTCGTACTGTCGTAGCTCCAAACGATTTTTTTCGTCGCTCGATCGATCTCGACGACTTTGGCACTCCCTTCCTGAACCATGACGTTTCCGTTTCCCAAGACGTGGATGTCGTGAATTCCGCCCCACTTCATTTCCCATTCGGGAAAACCTTGAGACCCAAGAATCGTCAGCCGATCATTACCTTGCAAAATCAATCGATGCTGAGCCATCGCGAACGACGGCAAAAGCGAAATGAGAGCGACGACAAAAAGGGCGATGATCGCGGAAGAGTTGCCGAGACTGGCACGCATGGACTGACTCCTTAGTCGAATGGACAACGCGACGGATGAGTTCATCGCCATTCTACCTTGCCAAAGCAGTGCCGTTTGCGGCATAATGACATGCGTCCGGAGGGTAAGCGAATGGCTAGCAGGCTGATTCGAAATCAGTTGCCCAGCAATGGGTTGCGGGTTCGAGCCCCGTGCCCTCCGCTCTGAGAATCAAATTGGCTTTTTCTCAAGCCACGCATGTTCGAGCCAAGCGGCTGACGGGGGCGCGGTGAGGTCGATGGATTCATTGGTCATGGGATGTTGAAAACGGAGCCGTCGCGCCATGAGGGCTATCCATCGAAGGCGTAGATCAATCGATTGCGGGCCGAAAGGGAGTTTGGCTCCGTACAATTCGTCACCCAATATGGGAAGGCCTCGCGAGGCGGCTTGGAGGCGGATCTGATGCGTGCGGCCGGTTTCCAACTCAATCTCTAAAACGCTGCATTGGCCGGTTTGTTTGAGCACTGAATAACTGAGCGACGCGAATTGTGCTTCGGGATGATCGGGCGCGACGATTTCCGAGCGTGCTTCGCCGGTGATTTTTCGCATAGAGTCAGTCCATTTACCGGAGGAAGGGGCGACGATCCCTTCGACTATTGCCCAATAAGTTTTTAACACGGATCGCTTCTCGAACTGAGCCGATAGGCGCTGTGCGGCGCGGATGTTGCGTACGAAAATCAGCAAGCCGGATACTGGTCGATCCAATCGATGGCAGGGGGATAAATAGATATTTCCGGCTCGATTTTCTCGACGCAAGAGGAATCGGCGGACGCGTAGTTCAATGCTATCGATTCCGGGGGGCGCTTGAGTTAGCAAGCCGCCGGGTTTGTTGACGACCAAGCAGGGGCCGGATTCCCAAAGGATGTCTGGATCTGGATAGGCTTCGATTGCGTGAGACATCGCGAATTAGCGTTTGAGATACACTTTAAAAATTGCGATGCCATTGGATGTAGTAGAAATCGGCGTCGCCACTAAAGAGCGGAGCGGCCACAGCATTGGTACTCGTCTCGTAGTAGTCGCCCGCAAAAAAGTGCGAGTAACCGAAGACGACATCGGATCGAATCGAAAGCTTATAGGTTGCCAACAAATCGATTTCTTGTCCAAGGTCCGTGCTGCCGACGGTTCCGCCAGGATTGAACGGAGTCAAAGGTGCGTTGTATGGTCCGTCGTTTCCATTGGCCAACCAGAAATAATGATACCAGGCGAGTAGGGTTAGCTTTTCATTTGGTTGCACGGTATACAGCAAATTTGCATCGTTGATATTACGACGTCCGTAGAAGTCCATAAATCCCAAGTACTTGTGAGCCAGTGGGAAGAGTTGGTTCCACCCGTTGCCAGTCGAGTCGTCGCCGGATGCCCAATCGTAGTAGGCCCATAAAACGGGCTTCCAGCATTGGTCGGAAAGCTTGATGCCGCTGCCCGCAGTCACGGCGGCATTGGTTGCGGACGAGCCATCGGGATTTCGGCCGACTTGGACGCCGCCTTCGAGATCGGTCATAAGCGAGTCGCGCTCGGTTTGGACACGACCTCCCAGCGTATGCACGCTCAAATCCGTGGACGCGTCCTCAAGGGCCATCCAGTACGAGTCTAGTTTGACTGGAGTGAAATTTTTGTGGGTATTGAATATGCCGTAAACTTGCTTGTCTAAGTTTGAGCTATCAAATTCGGTAAAGGAATGCTTCACCGGACGAATCCACAGCACATCCGAGGTGATGTGCTTGTTGTCGAGAGTAAAGCGGACGCCATCGAATGTTTGCCGCGTATTGGCCCAATCCAAAGTTGAAAGGAGGCGCTGCGACCCCAATGATATTTCTTGGCGGCCAACGCGGGCTTTCAATGTATCGCCACAGGATTCCCAGAGCTGCCTTTCAATAAAAAGGTTTTGCGGCTCGAAGTTTTGTACTTCTATTCCGCGGGGCGCGAACATTTCGTCAATGCTGTCGGCATACAAAAATTCGGAAAATACCCGCCATTTGGAGTTGATTTTCCAGTTAGCGTACAACCGAGTTCGATAGAGCAAGAAATCGTCGTCGCGACCGGTCAAACCGAGCCCACGCATGTTCTGCTCATCGTGATAGCGCAACCGAGTTTGTCCACCGAAATCAACGACGCCAACCGGAGCGCAGAGTTGCTTGAGGTTTTCCCCCAAGTGCCAGTCGGTGTAGTCCGGATTAAACAAGTAGGCGAAATTGTTGTCGAAAAACGTGTCCTTGTAGGCTCCCGCGACTGCCTTCGCGAGTTCCTTCTTTTTCTTTTCGGCTTCCTCGGCGGCCTTTTTATCGGCGTCGGGGGCCACGGCTGGCTTGCCGTCGACGGTGGGTTCGGCCGCTTTTTGAATTACGGATTGCGGCGCGCTGGAATCTGTTGCGTCATAATTGGCTGGCTCATCATTCCATTGCGGCAGATTCGAGGTTGCGACTGTCCAGGGCACGGCGGGGCTTGCTGTAAGTTCAGTTTGAAAAGCAGAGCATTGGCCAATGCAGCAACAACTTGCTACCGAAAAAATCGCCACAGAAAATGGTTGAAAAAATCGGCGTCTCATGGCCACGTCCTTCCTAATAGTCGAAAAGCTCAGTCGGACAGCCTTTGGGGCTACTTATTTCACGAATGCACAACTTGGCAGGTTACCATCGACCGTTCGCGGTCGAATTATTGATTTGGCTCAAGGGGTGGAATTGAAATGATCGTTTGACCCGATGGATCGATTGAAACTGGCGTCGGCATGCCGACATCGGAGGAATTCGGTAAAGCGAATTGTCGCGCCGTCGCGGTGTCGGTGATCGGACCAACGTGTTGTGGAGCATTTGACAATTCACCGGAAAAGATTCGTCGATCGTGATTGCCTGCAGCGGCTTGTGCCGGGTCGCTCCAAGCCTCTTCGAGCAAGTCGATATTGAACTGAGAAAGAAGGTTTCCTTCTTGGTAGGCGAAATTCAAAAGTGACAAGTTGTAATCGACGATTACTCGGTGCAAACCCGACTCGATTGTGGTAGCACGTTGTTGGGCGTCGAGGAGGAAGAACACGTCGTCCTCTCCGGCTTCAACTCGTTTACGTTTCGGCGCAAGTTCTTCTTGGACCGCATCGCGATTGTTATAAACGGATTTAATTGAAACAAACGTCCGATCGACCTCAGCGTAGGCCGCACCCAGATCGTGCAAAATTTGCCGTTGCTGTTCGCGTAGGAGAGCCTTTTCGCGGCATAAACTGAGCTCAGCGTTTTGAACCGCGAGATGTCCACGGCGGTTGCCCACCGGGCCTTGAATATCCAATCCGAACTGCCAGTTATCGAGTTCGCCGCCAAAGAGTTCTTGAACGGCTCCGTCGGCTGGAATGCTACTGGAGCCGAATAAGTCATCACCGACGCCGCGCGATCCGTAGTTTCCGACCAAATCGACCCGCCAAAGCGCAAGGTTTTTGGCCGCACAAAGTTCCAGTTCGCGTTGCCTTACCAACCATTTTTGTCGGCGAAGTTCAACCCGTCGCAGCATAGCGGACTGCTGCGCGGCTTCCCAGTCGAAAATGACTTCGGCAAGTGTCGGTTCGGTGGCTGGCCGGATCAACCGTCCATCTGCGGTTGGAAAGCCCATAAGCCGCCGTAATTCTCGTTCTGCACCAAAGACGCCTCGACCCAACGCCGATGGTCCAACCAAAGCGTTGTCAACTTGGAACTGAAACTGAAAATATTGTTGCCGGGCTTGGGCTTCGTCATCGGGGCGTCCGATGCCGCTGTCCAAACGGGCTTTGCGATTTTGCCAGACTTCACGTGCGGCCTCGCGCGCGACCATCTTGGTATCCAAATCTTGGTACGCAAAATACAGTTCCCAATAGTTGATGACGACATCGCGAACAAGGTCGCGCACGTTTGCTTCGAAGTCCGCCAGCGTTACATCTTCGCGAATGCGTCCAATCAGCACGCCATTGTATTGCCCAGGCAAAGCGTTCGGTCCGGCGATTCGATTGACAGCTGCGCCTCGGTTTCGTAACAAGGGTTGGCGGACTTCGGCAACGACATCAACTGTCCAGAGGCTTGGGATGGAAAAAAACGGCGAAGGGTTTCGGTTGTAATTGGTTAAGCTGCGAACGGAGTATTGCGTTCCAGCCGCCGTGGTCTTGGCGAGTTGCGAATTGATATTTCCGCTGTAGGTGTTGCCACTGCCAAAAAATGGGTTGTTGACAAATTGTTCGTCGTGCCCGTGGTTCATCGCGCCGGAATACTGTGCGTCGAATGCGGACAAGGCAGCTTCGGCGGAACTCAGCGGATTGGTGGCTTGGATCGCGGGGTCGTAGATCGTCGTGGAGCCTTGTGGACCGGCGACAACGCGACCGCCCAAGCGATTGAGGACTTTGGCGTTGCTGAGCGTTAACTGCACGGCTTCTTCCAAAGTCAATTGCCAAGGCTCAAGCTGCTGATAATTGCGAATGGTTGGCGGTGGACCGGCGGCGAACTCACTCGCTGATTCGCAGGCTTGGTCGCAGAGTTTGGGCGATTCAATGTCCAAGTAGGCGGGTGCCAATGAACTCGCTGCGCAGTTAAAAGAGCCATTTGCGTTTTTGCGCGGCGTGACGCAGCCGATGATCGCCACATGAAACATGAGAGCTATGACCATACCGCCGATCGTGAGTCGACGGTACGCACCTTGTTTGGCGTAGGTGCGAGTTGCCTTCGTCAGTTTTGGGCGCATAGGGGAACGAGCGGTATCCATCGGATTGGGTCCTATTCGAATTTGCCAATTGCGTTACGATCCGGCCAGAAGTCACAGGCGAAAAGCCGGAAATAACTGGTGCGATTCTCGTTATCGGCCCAATCCGAAAAACCGAATCATCAAACAGAGAATCGTAGAAACGACCGGAACAAAGCATTTCACGCGAGGAATTCGGCAGCTTTTCCTAGTCGTCAAGGATTTACAGAATTGCACAGCACGATCCGCACAACCGGCAAAGACAATCGCCGTTGCCGGGCTCTAGTGCCAGCGATCGGCAACATTTTGGCTGATGAACTCAAAGGCGTCCTTTGCAAGCTGCGGTTCGCTGTCGAACATGCGTCGCCAGATTTTGGTTGCGGCGGCAAGTTCAGGTAGGGCTAGTCCAAAAGCCTCTACGACTAACCAGCCTTGGTATCCGACCATCCGCAGCGCATCGAAGTTCTCCCGCCAGCGAATATTGCCTTGGCCTGGAGTGCTACGATCGTTTTCCGAAATGTGGACGTGGCACAACATGTCCTTGATGGATTGCAGGACCGGCAAGATGTTTTTTTCCTCGATGTTAGCATGGAAGGTGTCGTACATGATTCGACAGTTTGCATGGTTGACTTCGCGAGCGAATCGAGCCGCATCGGCGTGTGTCGTTAGCAAATAAGTCTCGAACCGATTGAGCGGTTCGATGGCGAGCATCACGCCGACTTTGCCGGCATGTTCCGCCACAATGCGCATGCTTTCCACGCCCCATTTCCATTCGTCGCTGGTTGGTCCTTGGCCGGAAAACACGCCCAAAGCGGAATGAAACGGCCCAACCAGGTGCGATGCTCCAACGGCGCGACAACAGTCGATCGCACGTTTCGTCGCGTCGATTCCGCAGATGCGAACTTTTGCATCTGGGCTAATCGGATTGTCATCGGCGTTGCGAACTGTCACGGCCGTGGCACCAAGCCCCAAGTCCTTGAGCCGTTTGTTCCAAACGGAATAGTCCAGATCCAAATTGAACAAAGGGACTTCCACTCCGTCGTATCCGATTCGTTTCAGCTGCTCCAGAATCGGCAGCAATCGCTCTTCAAGCTGTCCGCTCCACAGTAGCAAGTTCATTCCGATTTTCATTTTTTTCGTACCCTTTACAACGATTGCCAACGACGAAACTTGCCGCTTTCCAAAACTGCGTCGCAAACTCTTTGTGTTTCAAGTGCGTCGCGAAACGTCGGGCTGACCGGCGTCCCTTTGGCCAAGCCTTCCAAAAAGTCAGCAACTTGGTGAATAAACGTGTGCTCATAACCGATTTGTAGACCCGGCACCCACCAGTGATCCATGTACGGATGTTCGCCGCCATGATCGGTAACATGAATGCTGCGCCAGCCGCGCACTGCGGACGAATCGCGATGTTCGAAGTAACTGAGCCGATGCAAGTCGTGCAAATCCCACTGGATACTTGCGTCCGCGCCGTTGATTTCAAACGTGTAAAGCGCCTTGTGGCCGCGAGCGTATCGCGTCGATTCGAACAAGCCGAGCGAACCATTACGGAAATGGCACATAAACGCACAAGCATCATCGATGCCGACCGGCTCGACCTTTTGCGTGATCGCGTGCATCCGTTGTTTGACAAAAGTCTCCGTCATGGCCGATACATCGACGATCGAACCGTTCAACCAAAGCGCCGTGTCGATGCAATGCGCTAACAAGTCGCCGGTGACTCCGCTCCCGGCAGCCGCAACGTCTAACCGCCACAGTCCAGTACCACCTTGCGGAACGTCGGCAGCGATCGTCCAATCTTGCAAGAAGTTTGCTCGGTAGTGATAGATTTTTCCCAATCGGCCTTGTTCAATGAGCCGTTTGGCCAAAGTCACTGCGGGGACTCGACGGTAGTTGTACCAAACCATGTTGGCTACGCCGGCTTTTTCGACTGCGCGGCACATTTCCTCGCCTTCTAGCGAGTTCATCGCCAGCGGCTTTTCGCATAGCACAATTTTTCCGTTGGCGGCTGCGGCAATCGCAATTTCCTTGTGCAAATTGTTAGGAACGCAAATATCCACTGCGTCAATGTCTTTGCGCTCGACAACCGTTCGCCAATCGGTTTCGACCGAGTGATAGCCCCATTGAGCGGCGAATTTGGTGATGGCTTCTTTGTTCCGCGCACAAGCGGTTCTGAGAACCGGCTCGTAAGCCAATTCAAAAAACCGGCTAGCCTGATGATAGGCGTTGGAATGAGCACGCCCCATGAACCCGTAGCCGATGAGCCCGATGTTCAGTTTCTTTTTCGCCATGATTTTCTCAATTAAATGAATAAGTCTGCGGTAGAGTAGTCGCCAATGCTAAGCCGTCCAACCGTTGGCTTGGCGGACTTGGATCATTGTCTTTAGGATTGTGTTCCACGTCGCGGGATTTTCCAGCATCGCGTTGGAGAACATGCAACCGTCCCAACAAATGTGTCGGATGCCCCGAGCGGCCGCGCCTTCCAGCCAATACCCGGAGCATTTCACGATATCGAGCTTGCCGTTTGGGTCGTCGGCCGGACAATGCTTGCCGGTTTTGTCATGCGATCCGGCACCATGCACTTGGCCATCATTTTGGGCAACGTGGAAATCGATAGTCCACGGCCGCAACTTGTCCGTCATCTGCCGGTAGGCGGCCCAGAACTCAGCGTCGGAGTGGCCGGGACTGAGCATCGCGTATTCCGGCGCGTTGTAGCCAAGCAGATAGAGATACGTGTGCGCCAAGTCGGCTTGAAACCCAAGCGTTTCCGGCATGCCGACTTCTTCAAGAAGATCTAGCATGTCCTTCCACGAATGCATGCCGGCCCAGCAAATCTCCCCCTCCGCGGCTAAGCGTTCACCATGGGAAGCAGCAATCTTCGCGGCCTCCCGGAAGGTCTCGGCGATTTTGGTTGTGTTCGCGGGCGGATTCTCTCGCCACTTCGCGATACCGAACTCCGCTGAGTCGATGCGAATGACGCCGTATTTTCGAACGCCGTGCTTCTCGAACACTTTAGCGATTCGGCATGCCATCTTCACGGCGGAGAGAAATTTTTCACGTGCGGCCGCATCGCCCATCGCTGAATCGCCAACGGTCCCAGGCCAAACCGGCGCCACAAGCGAACCAACCGAGAAGCCATACGAAGCGATCTTGTCGGCGATCGAATTCAGCTCTGCCTCGGAGGCTTCCGGATTGGTGTGCGGCAGAAAAAGGAAGTAGTCGATTCCATCGAACTTCTGTCCGTTTACGTTGGCGGCTGCGGTAAACTGCAGCATTCGATCAAGACTGATCGGCGGTTCTTGCCCGGCACCATCCCCTTTTCCAACCAGTCCTGGCCACATGGCGTTGTGTAATTTTGGATAATCTGTTTGGGCCACTGAGACCTCCCGATAATGTCTAAGGAATTCTGACACTTGAAACCGAATTTTTAACCTGAGAGCCGGTGATCTCCAACAGCCGGCAGTTTGTCGAAAACATCAGGTCCAAAATACCGCAATCCAACCAGGGGTTCTCCGCCAGTGTTTTCGATTTCGATTCCGCCGGTAGCCGCCTCGTTGGAAATGAAGACTTCGTCCTCGGTCATTTGTCCAAATCGTATCATCGCTGGCGTTTGCAATGATAACGGTCCGATTCGGCCGGAGCCTTGCACGGTGAGCCAGCCACTTGCACCGGGATCACGCAGGCGACATTTGGCACCCGGCTCAAGCGTGAGTTCTTTCGCGCTGAATAATTGTCGCCCGTTAATTTTACCGTAGACGACCCAGCGATCGACCCAGCCCTTGCCTTGATCCGCGATGATCGGTTCGATGTAGTTGTTATCTTTGAAATTCGGATCGACGTTTTTCTCCCAATCCAATTGCGAAACGATGAAATCCAAATCCTGATGTTTGCTTGGCGGAACGTCTTTAACCAAAAGCGACCAAGGAACATAGCGCCCTTCGACGATGTTCTGAAACATGCCAAACACATCGCTCCCCCATTGCGGCTCGTAAGTGCACAATGAACCGGGAGCGTGCAAAACGCCGGGCGGAATCAGCCAGCCCGTGCCGCGCTGCAACCGATAAGCTTTCGACAAATCGAGAATCCCGTTATCGCCGGAATTCCATCGTTCCAAACAGCCGCGAACATCGGCTTTGTTCGTGCCTGGCTCAAGCCCCATGAACGTGTGCGGAAAATGGTTGTCGCAGTTGTTGTATTGCGGCGGGAAGTAATAACTTTCGGGCTTACCTTCCTGTCCCGTCAGGGCCGCGTGTTCGAACCCTTGGTGCATGTGATGCGGAATCGGGCCCAAGTTATCAAAAAATTTCGAATAGACTGGCCAGCGACGATATTGATTCCACATGGTCGGCCCAATCAAACGCTGACCATTTTCCGCAACGGCGTCACGCAATAGAAACTGTTCGTTTTCGAAAACGCAAAAGCTCAATCCTTCGTGCCATTGCCGATTTTCGTTAGCCGCTTCAGTCGCGCTGGAAAACCACCGCTCATCAATTCCACCTCGATCCGCACCCAAGGCATAGTAATCATTTGGATGAAGTTTAATTCGGCGTCCTGGATGCAAAAAACTGCGCGGAACCCAAGTCGGCGTTAGTCGCAAAATGCCCTGCCCCGCGTCGAGCGCTCGATCGAGCACGACGGAAATGTTGTCCTTGGAATTCGGTTTGGTTACGCTCATGGTTTGTTTCCTGGAGTGGATGGCAAACGCTGACTCTGCTGCGTTGACGCGTCCGAGTGTTGCGGAAACGGTTCAGCAGTTAGGATGTTTTATTCGCTTTTTGCCCCAGTCGCAACCAACGCGCGATTGGGCCGACTAATTCGATGAAAAACACGAGCGTTTCGAATTCCCCAAACCACAAGGTGTGTGTGCATGTCAAAAAGAACTTGGCAAATCGCCGATCCGGAAATGCCGTCCGAGTCAGTGACGTCCGGCGGAACATCGGAACTTGGTTTCGTTCATCGACGATTAAAGGGCGGGCTCCGTGAGGGCGTTGACTTGATCGAAGTCCATTGCGGCCGTCTTCGATTTTCCATCATTCCGACGCGCGGCATGGGTATTTGGAAAGCCTCGTGGGATCAGATCGAATTCGGTTGGCGTTCACCCGTGGCTGGCCCGGTGCATCCGTCGTTCGTAACTTTGTGTGACCCAAGCGGCCTGGGTTGGCTGGATGGATTCGACGAGCTTTTAGCGCGGTGCGGGCTGCAAAGCAACGGTGCGCCCGATTTCGACGCCACTGGAAGATTGCGGTATCCGTTGCACGGCCGCATCGCCAACACTCCGGCGCAGCGTTTCGACGTACATATCGACGACCAAGAGAAGACGCTTGAAGTCCGTGGCACTGTCTTGGAGTCGCGATTCCATTTTCAGAAGCTGGAATTGTCGACCGTGTATCGCTGTCAGTTGCATCGGCCAAGCATCTTGATCCAAGACGAGATCACCAATCGTTCCAGTGTCCCAGCGACCTGTCAGTTGCTTTATCACTTTAATTTTGGGCCGCCGGTTCTGGACGAAGGAGCCAAAATCGTCGCGCCAATTCGAGAAATCGCCCCACGAGATGTCGTTGCGGCAAATGCAATCGACACCTGGGACGTTTGCCCACCGCCGAAGTCGGGTCATCCCGAACAGGTCTTCTTCATGAAACTGCAAACGGATGCACTTCACCAAACGTCGACGTTACTGCACAACTCGTCGCAAGACATCGGCGTTGTCCTGTCGTATGACGACCGACAACTTCCATGCTTTACGCTTTGGAAAAACGTGACAAGCTTGCAAGATGGTTTTGTCTTTGGCCTCGAACCAGCCACGAATTATCCCAATGTTCGCAGCTTTGAGGAAAAGCATGATCGCGTCGTGAAGTTGGCAGCCGAGGAAAGCTACAAAATTCAGGTGGAGCTGGCATTCTGCTGCGGCAAACAAGCAGTCATTGACGAGGTTCGGCGAATTCAAGCCTTGCAAGCGACCGCGCCGCATCGGCTAATTTGGCCGTCACCGAACTATTCCCCGATCGACGAGGATACTTCCAACATTTGATTCCCCCTAAAGCCAGTCGTAATACCAGCACGAGGCGCAAGCTAGTGTTTCCCATGTTGTCGACGTTGGCTGCGCCCTTTGCCTCAGATGACCTTGCCTGATGGCCGATGAATCTTGTAGGAATTGCGGTGTAATGCAGTTTCGTTCTCGATGGGTCGCCGACAATGAATGCGCATGCAAAGCTAGTGCTGCTGGCAATTCACGTACTGTTATGCGCTGCGCTCGTTCCGATGGCGACTGGCGACGACGCGGCAATCGTGAAAAGCGACCCGCAGAAATACGAAACCCAACTTAATGCCGTTTTGCGTACGCGGTTCGACGAAGAAAAAGCCTACGTGCATCAAGTGATTGGGCTCGTTCAACAAGGCAAATTGCCGCGCAAACTCGTCGACAAGGCTTTGCTATGGGTTCGAAAGCATCACGGGTCCGACAATCATTCCTTCGTCTATTTTGAGAGAGTGCTGAGGCTTCAAGCCACAACATTGCGTTTCCAAGTCCCCGCATTCAATTACGACGTTTACGACGCTGCGAATCGTTAACAACTACACGCAAGGTCTAGACTTGCGACTCTCTGCAAGTGACATCAAACCAGTTTGGCACCAGCCGTCTCCGCTTGCCACCGAGAATAGGCGGCGGAAATTTGCGCGTTGGATTCCGCATCGATTTGCCAACCCATCGAACTCGCGTTATCAGAAATCTGTTCGGGTCGCTTGGCCCCACAAAGCGCCGCCGTAATTCCCGGACGATGGATGATCCAATTCAAAGCGATTTGGGCGACGGTACGATTTAGACGCGCCGCAATAACCCGAAGCACATCTACGAAATTCTGATTGGTCTCCCAAAGTTCGCCACGGAATATCGGATAGCGTGTTCGCGGATCCTTCGCGTCGAAAACGTGATTTCGGAGCAATTGCCCAGCTAAGAGTCCTTTCATCAATGGCCAGAAGGCCATCACAGCAACATTGTTTGCCAGACACCAAGGCACAACTTCGCCTTCGATTTCTCGCTGCAGCAAGTTGTATTTGAGCTGAACTGCGGCCAGCGGGCATACTTCGTGAAATGTTTTGATCTGTTCGAGCGTAGCGTTCGAAATTCCGACGGCGATGGTCTTTCCTTGCCGTTTAAGCTCTGCCAATGCACCGGCCGAATCCGCCAACGAAACTTCGGGATCCGGCGAATGCAAATACAGAAGTTCAACGCAATCGGTTTGCAGTCGCCGCAAGCTAATTTCGCAGTGACGTCGTAGAGTTTCGCGGCGGCCGTCCGTGATGCGATTTTTTAGATCGTCGTACGCGATGCCACACTTGGTGGCCAAGGAAATTTCGCGCCGCCGCGCCCCTAGCGACTTGGCAATCAGAAGTTCGCTTTCGCCGTCGTAGCCATAACAATGTGCCGTATCGAAGTGTGTAACTCCGTGATCCAGAGCGGATCGCAACGTGGCAACGCTGTCGGCTTCATTGACATGAAGACTTGAGATCCCCGCAATCGGCCAGCAGCCCATGGCGACGGGTGAGACGAAAATTTCGGACCGCCCGATGGATCGCAATAACGCCATGCGGGTTGACCTGGAAATGACCCCGACGGGACTCGAACCCGTGTTACCGGCGTGAAAGGCCAGTGTCCTAGACCGCTAGACGACGGGGCCAACGTGCATTATGGCTAGGCCGCTAGAATAATCGCCGCCGGGTCGGGGCGTCAATACGTGAGCGCGCGGAACTTCGGAAAAAGATCTTCGGAGTCAATTTACAGATGCTTGATTTCCGACGACTAGTTTTCGTCAGTCGACTCAACTTGCGATGAACGATTTCCGCGTTGTTCGTTTTCGCCGCGCTTGATGGCATCGTAGACTTCGCGACGATGCACCGGGACTTCCTTGGGCGCTTCCACGCCAAGGCGAACCTTGTCGCCACGGATTTCGACGACCACAATCGTGATGTCGTCGTTGATGACAATACTCTCGTTTTTCTTACGCGAAAGGACTAACATGTTCCATTCCTTTGTTATCGAACGGTCCCCCGTAACCGTCTCGCTCATTCATTTCCAATCGAGTGCCTCACGCCGTAGGACTTTTCGATCGGGGGATTGACAGGGGCTTGCAAAACTGTTTTGCCCCATTCAATGTACGATCCGTCGCTCAATTGTCAACAAAAGCCGCCCAATTCAGGGCCAGTTTTGTCCCGCCACAGGGTGGATTTTACAGGTTATTGGGCCAAGTTTGGTTCTTGGCGGTTGTATCAGATGGCAAATTGCGCGACAGTTTGGAAAATTAAACCAGGGTTGATTTCTTTAACTTTTATTGCCTCAACAAGTTCTGGACATCCGTGGAACATCCGCACCATTTATTCGACACGCACTCGCATCTGACGGACGAAAGTTTGCTGCATCAATTGGATCACGTCATCCAGCGTGCGAGCGACGCGGGCGTCATCGGAATCGTCGCTATCGGAACGACAATTGCCACAAGCCGCAGGTGCGTTGACCTCGCCTCCAAGTTTTCCAATGTTTGGGCGGCTGTAGGTATTCACCCCAATTACTGTAACGAAGCTGAGGTCGGCGACTGGAATCAAATTGTGGAACTATCGCGCGCACCCAAAGTCGTCGCCCTTGGCGAAACGGGCCTTGACTTGCATTGGGATCACACGCCGTGGAACGTGCAAGTCGATTACTTTGGACGGCACATTCAATTGTCCGGGGAGACGGGACTCCCACTCGTCATTCACATGCGCGATTGCGAAGCACAGATGATGCACGAGCTGGCGAAAATCGCGGGCGACAAAAAATTACGCGGAATCATGCATTCGTTTACGGGCACTTCGGAAGGAGCGAACGCATTCCTCGAATTTGGTCTCCACATAAGTTTTGCCGGAATGTTGACTTTTCCAAAATCCGAAGCTCTTCGGTTGGTCGCCAAACAAATCCCTTCCGATCGATTGTTGATTGAAACCGACAGCCCATTTCTCTCGCCACATCCGCATCGTGGTAAACGTCCGAACGAACCCAGTCTTATCCTTCACACCGCAAAGTGCTTGGCAGATTTGAGAAATGTGACTGTCGCTGAATTGGCAATCCAAACCACGGCGAATGCCAGACGGTTGTTTTCAGTCGAATAATTTGGCCCTCGCGAAGCGAACTCGCGGAATAGTTCGCCTATCAAACATTGGCCAAGATATGAAGGACATCACCGTCGCGGATCACGTAATTTCGCGCTTCCTTGCGCATCAAATTCTGGGCTTTGATTTCGCGCTCGCTCCCAACTCGAAACAGATCGACGCAACTCATCGTTTCGGCCCTTACGAATCCCTTGGCCAAATCGGTGTGGATGCCCGCAGCGGCTTCTTCTGCGGTCCCACCGATGCGGATCATCCAAGTGCGGACCTCTTTGTCGCCCGCAGTGAAAAACAGCATTTGCCCAGACGCGGTCATGATTTCGCGCAAAAGTTCGTCGCGATCAAGCAGCGTTAAACCCATTTCGGCGCAAAAAGCCCCGCGCTCCCCTTCTGCCATTTGCTGAAGTTCCAGTTGCAATGTTACCGGGAAAACGGCTTTCGACATCGCCGGATCGAGCTTTTCGAGGTTGTCACTCAATTGGGCTTGATAGTCGCCAACATTGATCACGACAAAACGTGGTTTGTCGGTGAGAAGTTGGAAGGACTTGATCGCGCGAGCTTGTTCGGTCGAGAGTTTTAAATCGCGCATCGCTTTGCCAGACTCAAGCTGGGCCAACACTGGCTCAAGCGATTGCAGTTCGGCCAATTCTTGCTCTCGATTCGGACGAGGCTTTTTAACCGATTCGCGGAGCTTTTCAACACGACCCGTTACGATTTCCAAATCCGCCAGTAGCAGATCTTCTTCAAATGATTGCAAGTCGCTCGTCGCTTTCGCACCGGCATAAGCGCCGACAACGACTACCAAACAGCCTGCTTCGCGAATCTGTGCCAGCTTGCCGGCGCTCCCTTCATGTGACCGATTCAATCCGGGCGTGTCAACGATATTGAGCGAAGCTTGCGTGATTTTTTTGGGTTGATAGATGTCGCACAGAGCAGAGACACGCGGATCTGGAACGATCGCGGTCGCCGACTGCATTAAGTGTGCCATTGCTGGATCGGGTGCCACTCCCGTCAAGAAATGGAACAACGAACTCTTCCCCGCACCTTGATAACCAACAATTCCAATTTTCATCTTCTTACGTCGCAGATCCCACGGGTGTTACGTTCTGTTCCAAGATTGCGAGCGACGCCTCGACTTGTTGCATTTCGACTGAGGTTAACTCGCGCTGGGAGAATCGTACCCAATAAAACTTGTCTACAACAGACTCGATGCTGCTTCCTATGGCGGGGGCCTGGTGATGTTGGGCAAAAAATTGGGTTGCGTTTTGACCGAACTCACGAGCTGTTTGAAATGAAAGTCGCTGTAGCCCCGGGCGCTGAAGAATTCGCAGGAATCGTTGGAAAAAAGCCACTTCTTGCGAATGTGACTCGTCCCCGGCCATCCATCGTCCTAGTCTCGGAGCGACCAGCGAAAGCGCCCGCCCTAAAACCTTCTTGAAAGAGGTCGATCGAGCGGCACCGAGATTTGGAGATCGAATGCGACGTTGTGATCGAAGCCACTTGCTTGTCGCGACAATGCCACCGATCAAGCTCACAACAATCAAAACGTAAGAAATCATCGACTTGGGCCATTGGCCCTTGGTGATGAATAACTGCCATTGCGATTGCCAATAGCGAAGCGAAAAATATTGCCGGAAATTGCGAAACGGATTGCGGACAAACGACTGGAACGATGAATCTCGCTGTTTGGCCGAGTTCAGACCCACGACGTAAGTGTTCCAAAAATCTCGAGCCGCCGTCAGCGGAGTTGTTGTGGCAGGAGCCTCAGTTGACGCGGGAGTCGCATCGAGCCGCAACCAAGCGCCAGCTAGGCTTGCTTGGCCGTTGCGAAACCAATCCTTGGGGCAATCTTCCGGCCGAATATATGCTTCGACCCAAGCGTGTGCATTTCGCTTTCGCACAACGTACGATTCGGTTTCCTTATCGAAATCACCGCCGTGGTAGCCCACGACAACACGAGCGGGAATGTTTTGGCTTCGCAGCATCAGAACCAACGCTGACGCGAAAAACTCACAATGCCCTCGTCGTTTGTTGACCACGAAATCTTCGATGTGATCAAGCTTGTTGTCCCAATCGAAGTTGCGGAAATCGAGCGTATACTTATAGCCGCCATTAGCCAGCAAGTAGTCCGTGAGAGCTTGAGCAACTGCAATCGTGTCGCGACGGTTTGAAACCTTGGCGGCTTCTTGTTCGGCCAGTTGTATCAACCCAGGGTAGCGCGTTCGATCCAGATAGGAGTGCCGCGAAAACTCATCTGGTTGATTCTCAAGTCGGCGAGACTGCATGGCTTTCAAGTCGACATGTGGAAACGAAGTTAGCGGTTCCATGTTTTGCCCGATGGGAATTGCCAAATCATAGTGGAAGGAGGAATTGGGATCATAATCGGAGTCCAACCGACGCAGTAAAGTTAGCTGAACTCTCCATTCCATTTCGGGAGGAGTGCTCGGCAGCCGCGCCGCCGGAAAAACCGTGTGGAGCAAAGGATCAGGTGTTGGTTGCAAGTTGATCGATTGCACTATGAAATCACGGGAAAAAAGCCTAGCTAGGATATTTCGATTGTCGGCAATTGCGGCGTCTGTTGAAGCTCGCCAGCGAGTCTGATTGCTTTTGATGAATAATTCCGATAGCGGCATCCCGCGAAAATAGGGAGGTTCCGGTAGCTCAATACGCCCATTCATGCTCGGATCAAAAAATGTTGCGATCATGACAACGTCATTCGACAAGTAAATCTGGACATTTTCTTCCAAGTCCATCGTTCGCGAGGAGCCGGGTACCGGATCAGCAATCAGTTGGTTGCCGGTCCAACTGATTTCATCGCGTGGAATCAAATAAAAAGTCACTGCGGCAAAGCCGATTGCGACAATCCCAAGTGCGAAGACCTGCCGAATCATCGCCACCAACGGTCGGCGATTCGGACAAACCTGGTCATGCATCGCCAAGATCAGCGGTGGAGGATTCTGCGCCATCGACGGATGGCCAAGCCCCATCGAATTTACCGCCTTTCGATTGGCCGTGAGAATTTGAAATGTTTGTGAATGGACTTGGAGTATCACCATTGCAATGCCGCTGACTAACAGATAGCAAAAGAATACGATGCCTCCTTCCAACCGAATATTGAACGCGGCTGCAACCACAATTTGCAACAAGCTGAGCACCAGGATTTGCCAATAGACGCGAGGCGTTTTGACTTGAAAGAGCAACACGATCTGCAAGTAAATTAACAGATTTGCGATCATCAGCAGTTGCTGAGGACTGTCAGAATGAAAAAAACCTCGCAGGGCGTAGGCCGTAACGAGTAACGCGACGACGTTTGCGACCCAACGACCTAAGCGGACCGCTTGCAGCCAATCATTGAGGATGAACGATAGGATCGCAGCGGAAACAGCCAACAAGCTAATACTTAAATTTTGTTGGCCGATACCGAGCAGGCAGCCGCTGCAAGCCACTAAAACGAGCATGATCAACTGTTGAATGCGATCTACAATTAGCATGTTGAAACAGCAAACTATCGCTTGCGTCAGTCCTCCATGTCCGGTGCGATTATGAGAGAATTGTCGATCGGCATTCCAGAAAAATCGAGCGTCGCCGGAGGAATGAACAGTTCATGGAATTCGCTGGAACCAA
This sequence comes from Planctomycetota bacterium, assembly GCA_031409895.1. Lineage (GTDB taxonomy): Bacteria > Planctomycetota > Planctomycetia > Pirellulales > Pirellulaceae > JANMEB01. Next base: position 21,931 of record JANNYC010000019.1, on the reverse strand, counting down.
CTTGAATCCACATTACACGGGACTCCCACAGTTCGTCACTTGTATCCCAGTCACCGCTCATTAGCAAACCTTGGAGTTTTGCGGTATCGCGAGTTGTGATAACGATGAGCGGAGTACCCGGCGAGACCTTTAGAGCCAACAGTTGAAGATACGCCAACAATTCGGTTCGTGGACTGGGTTGTGTGCGGGCCAATTCTTGCATGACAGAACCCACGAATTCACCAGGTACATGATTGGTGAACAAGCATTTTTGTTCTCCGCAAACGGCGATTGCCATCCGCCCTTGAATTGAATTGCTCAAATGGGTCAGCACCGTGGCGACAAAGCTGGCAGCTAGTTCAACTTTTTCATTCGGATGTCCGATTTCATCGGATGGCGTAAATAAGTCTAGCGCTAATGCAAAATCGCGGTCAGTTGGTTGATCAAATTGTTTGACGACAATCTGTCCGCGTTTAGCCGTGCTCCGCCAATGGATTGAGCGCAAGCTATCCCCGTGTTGCCAGGGCCTCAAGCCAAAGAATTCATCGGGCAACCATCCTCGCCGTCGCTCCGCCGACGCTGTCCCAACTGCCAAAGCACCGAGTCGCTTGTTCCATTTCGCTTTTAGTTCTCCCAGTCGGGGGGCCACATGCAATTCAAGTGCATCAAGCTGATGAAACCAAGTGCGTACTAGTCCGAATGGGAATTCGCAAACGACTTTGACTGGGCCGATTCGGTAAATTCCTCGCTCTGCAAAAAAGCAACGATACGACACGTGTGCCTTATGACCAGGTTCGACGGAAATGACAACCAAGTTAATTGACTTGGTGACGGGTTCGACAGCGGCTGGAACGAGACGCTGGATAAAATCCGTCAGCATTAAATTCCACGCAGCGAATGTACGAGATTCGTTCTGAACCTCCAATTCGATGACGGATGCCTTACCAGCAAACATCCATCCGGGCAGACTGTGCCTGACGGTAATCCGGCGGATTAGGGTCAACGCCATTCGCCAATTGAAAAGCAGCGCGGGGATCATCATCGCAGCGAGCATGACGAGCAGGTTAATCTGCCGCAGAATCGACCCCACGACCACAAACGCCAAGATGGCAATGAACGACCAGCCTTCGCGGGTGAACACAACATGCCGTCGAGTGCGACGAATTTCAGACATGGTTCCAGAAACCGTTCGAGGGATTAGCCGGGTGACGTGATTTCATTCATGATTCGACGAATGACGGCTTCGGTTAGATTGCGCTGATTTTCATAAGCGAAACTTTTCGTAAGCACGCGATGGGCCAAGACTGGCACCGCCAATTTTTTGACGTCGTCTGGAACAACATAATCTCGGCTCTCAACAAACGCGAACGATTGAACGGCGCGATACCATAACAAGATACCGCGAGTGCTTGCGCCGACACTCAGCTCCTTCGATTCTCTAGTCGCGTGAACAATGTCCAGCATGTAGCGGGAGATAGAATCATCGACACGCACTTCGCGAACGGCTCGTTTGATTTCGGCAAGATCCTCCGGCGACGCCACCGCCGACAATTGTTCAATGGGCTCGCCGGAACGGTGCGTCTTGAGAATCTCTTCTTCAAACTGCCGCTCAGGATAACCGACGGAAATCCGCAGCAAGAAGCGATCGAGCTGACTTTCCGGAAGCACGTAAGTCCCTTCGTATTCAAACGGATTCTGCGTGGCGATCACCATGAACGGTTCGGGCAGCTTATGCGTATGTCCGTCCATACTCACTTGCCGCTCGCTCATAGCCTCGAGCAAAGCACTTTGTGTTCGAGGCGGTGCTCGATTGATTTCATCCGCGAGGACAAAGTTGCAGAAAATCGGCCCACGGTTAAAACTGAACTCACCCGATGACGCGTTATAAATCGTGCTGCCCAGAATGTCGCTTGGAAGTAAATCAGGAGTGAACTGAACACGGCAGAATTTGCCGGCAACGCTTTGCGAAAGGGCTTTTCCCATTAATGTTTTGCCAACACCTGGAACGTCTTCCAACAAGACATGTTCTCCCGCTAAAAGCGCCGTCAAACACATTCGCGCTACGTCACGCTTCCCCAAGACGACTCGGCTGATGTTGTCCTCAAGCAGACGAACAATGCCGTAAAGTTGTGTGTTGGAAGCTCGCGTCATTGTTGCCATGAAATCGCCGTTGAGGTTGGTGTCCGTTATCGTACCGATTTCGCCGGAGATTGTCTGTATGTGATCGAGCTTTGTGTTTGCCCGCGCGAGAACAGTTGCCGCATCGGCAACTTGGATCGGAAGAACAAAAAACCCGCGATGAATCGCGGGTAGCACTTGAATCGACAAACGGACGATTATTTAATTCGCCTTGGGAGTCGCTGAGTCCGTATTCCACGGTAATGATGAAAAATCACCCCAGCGGCTCAACTCCAAGAGTAGAATGACCGTGCCGAGCGCCATGGCTACGAACGAGATCAAGATCAACAACGTATACAAGTCTAGCGGCCGTTTCACGTCGGTTGTCGCTTCGGTCAAAACGGTGCTGGCTTGCTCGGACATTGAATCAAAATTTGGTTGTGACATGGTCGCCCTGCAGGACTGGTTTTTGCATGGATTCGGGAATCAAGCGAGCGGATGCCCGGTTGGGGTCCGATTTAACAACGAGAGCTGAACCGACAAATTTGCCGCCGCGATGAATTTCGATGCGGTGTCCTTCACGCAATCCGTCATCCAAACCGACATTCACGATCACTAGATTGAGATCGCGATCGACCTCGGCAATTTCGCCATCCAAGCGTGGTTCGATGCCGGAAATCGGAGCGGTCGGATCAATGTCGTTCGCATTAATAACTTTCGTCAACGAGGCGTTTATCTCGGCCAAGCTTTTTTCTCGCGATTCAATCGAGCCCAATTGATTTTGCAAGATGTATTTTTGATTGGTCAAGCTAACGACTTCGTTTTTAGCGTCCACAACTCGATCAAGCAAATCCGAATTGAGTTTCGTCATTCGTTCAAGTTCTGTGTCTTGTTTAGCAATCCGGGCCTCCGCTTCCTTGAGCCGGTTCTGGTAGTTTTCCTTGTCTTGCGATGCAATTTGCAATTCCTGCGTCATCTTGTTCGTTTTTTCGAACAACGATTGCACTTGGCTGTTCGCGGCGGCGATCTGCTGGGTGCGCATGAATTGTTCCGCGCGAACTTTGAGTGCGTTATCCCTTTGATCGTTAATCGCCGCATTTCGCGCAAGGGATACTTGCTCGACCTGGGTCTTCATCTCGTTCGCTTTAGCCTTCCAGTTCGTGAACGAAGCGCCAAGCATCAGAGCGATCGTGAAAAACGCGACGCTCAATACTAAATTTAGGATGACGAAAGCTCTGCCAAGCATATTCATTGCAAACCCCTCAAAGCCGATCGATCATTCAATCAAAATCAACCGTCAAAAAACTAACCAGGACATCGCGGTATGTGGACGCGCAGTCTTTAAGGTATCGAATTTCGGCGACAATCCAGTATAGTTACGCCGGGAAAAATGTGTGAACGAAAATGCTCCGAATCCTACGTTCTGGGAAAGCTTAGCGACCAACGCCGATCTGCGGATTTTACCAATTTCGTCGAACATAACGGTTCGCCACGGTCGTTAGCGTGGTACCACCAAAAATATGGGAAAGCCGTCAATTTTCGTGTTTTGACTCGAGTTTCAAGCCGTTCCTCGGAAAAAGGACTGACTTACCGAGAGGCCGCCTTCCGGCGGTCGTCAACGCGCCAATCGCGGTAAAACTCGTCGAACATCAGGTACAAGTCGTCGGCAACGTCGAACATATGGACCAATAAAGCCGCCCGAGCCCACATTCCGTTGCGAGCTTGCCGAAAATACATCGCCCGAGGGTCCGCGTCGACCTCGGTCGGAATTTCGCCCACAACACTATCACGCGGAAACGGATGCAAGATCGGGCAATACTCGCGCAGGCGTGAAACGCGGGCTTTTGTAAGTCGAAACGGCTCCAAATCGATCTTGCTAAATTCGTCATCGTCTTGTGCTGAGTTATGCTCCCGCTGCAATCGCGTCATGTACAGACAATCGAGTTGTCCCAAAAGCGGACTCCCATTCCAGTCCGCATCCAGTGATTGAAACGTGTGAAGTTCGACGCCGCGTTCGATCAATGCTTTTCGCAAAGATTCATCCATCATCAGCGTCGGATGCGCGGGACTGATAAAGCACATCTTGACGTTTTGAAACTGGGACAGCACGGTCGCCAAGGACCGGACCGTGCGACCACGACCGATGTCGCCGCAAAAAGCATAAGTTTTGTTGGCCGGACCTGCCGTCAGCCTGGGATACTTGTTTTGCAATTCCGGGAGCCTCGCTGGTCGCGCTTCTGTACTCGTATCAAACTGAAACGTCCGTTGAATTGTGTAAAGGTCCAGAAGCGCTTGGGTCGGATGCTCGTCAGCGCCGGAACCGCCATTGATGATCGGGACGGATCGCATTCCGTCTCGCTCCAACCGATTCATCAAATAAGCGCAACATTCCGCAAAGCGATTTTCCGGACTTCGCATGATGATCACATCGAAGTAGCTGGAAAACATCCGAATCGAATCCATGGGCGATTCGCGTTTGACTTCTGACGAAGTTTTCGAGTCGCGGACTTCGTTGCACGTTATTCCGAGAATTTGGCAAGCAGCCATGAAGGACAGAAAAGTTCGTGTCGATGGCTGCGTGAAGTACAGCATTGCCCGCTTGTGCGAAAGCAACTGTCGAAGGCGATCACTCCCTTCTTTGTGGCGCGACAAGCGTCGGATCAAGTCGGCTGAATGAAATAGCTTTTCCAGAAGCCCGCCGTTGAATTGGGCCGCGAATATCAAATGCCGCAGACGGCCTTCACGTTGAAACTCCTCGACCTTCATGCGCAAAGGGCGATCCAGCGATGACCGGAATTCCAGCAAATCCATAGAGTAACACTCCCCAATTGAAGACAATTGCAGGATACCCCAACGAGGCGGCAGCGACTACGGCCAGCGTAAAATTCCGCCGCGAAAAAGACGGGCAGAAAACAGGGGAAGTTTCGCTGAACACCGAAACCGGCACTGGAACTCAATGTCGCCTGCTCAGGCAATTTCGAGAAACCGGCCGGGCGAACGATTATCGAACCGCAGACAGACGAACGATTTTCAATCCGACGGTAAGGGCCGCGTCGGATTCGTTCGTTGCATCCACCGTTGAATTCGGTGAGACTTTGGCCACTGCGTGAACTTCGACATCGGGCTTCACGCCATTATTCTGAATTGCTTCTCCGTTCGGTCCAAAGAACTTTGCGGTCGTCAATCGAATTCCGCCTCCGGAAACGCTTAACGGAAAAATCCCCTGCACGCTTCCTTTGCCGTAACTGCGAGTGCCGACGATCCGGCCTCGTTTATGATCGGCAATGGCTGCGGCAAAAATTTCACTGGCGCTGGCCGAGTTCTCATCGACCAAAACCACCAGCGGGACGGTCCACGTTCCGTTGGCGACTGCGTGATGGACAAAGTCCTCCAACGGATTTCGCCCGCGTGTTGAAACGACGATCCCCGATTGAATGAACCGATCTGCGATCTCGACCGACGCGCTCAATAAACCGCCGGGATTGCCGCGAACATCCACAATCAATCCGTTGAGGCCCTGTTGATTCATCCGCCAAATCGCTGCGTCAAAATCTCGCGTGGTCGTCTTTTGAAAGCTCGCAATATGTATGTACCCGATTCCCGGCTCGAGCATATGGGCGTCGATGATGCTGGGAATCTCGACTTGGCGGCGGACAAGCGACATTCGTTGCACTTGGCTGCCACGCTGAATCGTTAAAGCGATTGCGGTTCCTTCAAGACCACGCATCATGTCGGCTGCCGCTTCGCTGCCGATTTTTTCTGTAAGTTGATCATCAACCGCCAACACCAAGTCGCCGGGTTGAAGCCCTGCTTTGCCGGCCGAGCCATCTGGAATCACGCTCACGATTTCCAGTTTCTTGGGCATCGTTTTTAGTTCGACACCTAGGCCCACGAAGCTTCCTTCGATTTGCGACATCGTTTCATTGAACTGAGTTTCCGTCATAAAGCTGGAATACGGATCGAGCGCGATCATCGAACCAAAAATGAATTCGTAAATGGTCGCGGCAGGCGAAAGTCCGATCCGAGCTTCCAATTGACGGGCCAAACTACTGGTGACGACATAAGCGTCTTGATTGTTCTTGACTGCGAAATGATCGAGAGTCTGGCGAACGACTTGGCTGGCGGTCGCGGCTTGCAAGTCGGTGATTTGCGGAGCATGGAACCCGATAAAAGCCGGATCGGACAAAGCGACTTCCAAACTCTGTGCGCCCAGCGCCGTGATCCGAGCCCAGTCGGGCGTTTGGACGTGATAGGTTTCTATCTTGTTGAGAACTTCAGCGTAAACCGCCAGCGCGTGACTCGAGTCGGTTTCACGAACGGTGTTTCGAAAGCTGTTGTCGCTGTACCGACGATTCAGGTCGTAATGAATTTGCGCCAACAATTGGCGTTGCCGAATCGCGGGGTTGTCGGGATTCGAACGAATCGCATCAGAATAAAGTTGGAGTGCTTCACCCCATCGTTGTTCCTTCTCCAGCGAAGTCGTTTGATTGAAAAGCTGATCAAAGTTAGCGCCGTGCTTCAGGACGTTCGGTTGGACGAAGCGAACTGCATTGGCGTCATCGGCTTGGGCCGGTTCCTTCGCCATGACACACGCCGCAGAGACTAACAGCGCACAAAGAAACATCCACCGCACTTGGCTGGGCATCGGAATCCTTTCAGGAACCGCCGAGTTGTTTCCTTGGAGGCTTGGGAGCGACAAAGAAACGGGGCGTCAAAAATGGGGGTGCGAATCCGGCGTCCAAAGACGCGCGAATCTAGCTCTCAAATAATAAAACCTGATTGCCGTTACGTCAAAATTTCGTTGGCCGAATCTGGTCGATTTGTGAAACTCGCCCCGCGCGATTCCCTACAGCTAACAAAGGCCGGAAAAATTAACAGCCTGTATGTTGGGCATTTTGCATCCATGCTCTACACTCTACGCGATCCACCGCCATTCGGTTCATTCTTAGCGAACTGAAAACTTTCGCTAAATTTTGCCAAGATTACGACAAGGTCGGTCTAGTTAGGACGAATGGCCAGTTAACCATCGCGATTTGGCGATGGCAACTTACGCTGGATCATGTAAAAAAACTCTGGTTCCGCGTTTTCGAACCAAGCCACGAATGGGCCCCAATTTTGAGGAGTGATTGGTATGAACTGGCAAATAGCGGACGATATCGTCCCGATCATCTTGATCATCAGCGTATTCACTTTTCTGATTGTAAGTTCGATCACTTACTACGGCTACAAATCGTATTGCTTTGGACGGCTATCTAGTTTGAAGGAAAAGCTGCTGGACGCCGGAATGACGAGCGCGGAAATCGAACGAATCGTGAACGCCGGAACGAAAGAATTTTCGGAACCGATCCAGCAAAAGAAAATTGCTTAAGTCGATCCAAAAAGCCGCCATTGGAATCACGGCTGCATAACGAACGGTTTGAGATCGCCATTCATTAATCAAATTGCTGCTCTTTAGCCGGAGTTTGCGGCGAGGCCTGGACAGCCGACGATTCCTGCGGAAGCGTCGATTCTTGAGGCACTCCTTCGACCGGCGGATCCTTTTCGAATGGATACTCGATCGGTGTCGAGATTTTGTTTAGCACATGATGGGTCAGGAGTGTAACATGTTTATCGACTAACGACTGGCTGATCCCAAGTTCAAGGTTTTTGAACATCTTTTCAATTCGCGTACGCTGATTGATGTCAGCGTCCTTCCGGCTCATGAGTCTTTCCTTGGTACTAGCCAACCGAATATTAAGTTCGCGCATCGACGGTAGCTTGAGATATTCATCGTTTAGTAATTTTTCCGCTTGGGCGAAATTTTCTTTTTGCAGGGCAATCTCGATTCGGGTTCGTAAGGCTCCGCGTCGGACGGCCAAATCGATTACCTGACCTAACAAACTCTCAACCACACCTTCAGCGAAAATGCGGGCTCTGTCACTGGGAATCGAAACCGATATCGTGTCGTATAGGCCAGGAAGGATCGGCCGCTTTGTCGCCAATTGACCGTTCTTGATAATGATGTAACGGATTGAGCCATCGTCCGCAGGCGGAATGGAAATCGACCCTTTCCAATCCGTCTTGCCCAACAAATGATAGTCTTTCGAACCAAGTTCTTCTGGACGGTAATGATAAATGTCAAGCCCCGTGATCGGTGTCGACGCCTTAAATTCTGAAGCGGTGATCGACAACACCGTTGGCTTTCGATCTGGTCTCACGACGATGGCAAGTTTCTTAATTTGAGAACCGCTGCGACCAGAAAGCGGTGCTGGATGCGCGGTGTGTGTCATGCACTTAAGTGTCGAACCAAGCCGCTCTTGGATCGCTAGAAAGGTAAAGCTAATTGGCGCATCGACGCTAGCCGACCGATTTTCTCGCGTATCACGCCGTATGACAGGTAGAAAGATGTCTTCATCGCGCACCCATATCGGAGAACTGTCGTTCGGCACTTCGCGCAATCGCCCCCCCTCATCCGATTCCATTCGACGCGACAGCGCGGTCGCGCGTGTGCGCACATAGGCCGTTTCGTTGGAGACGCGCTCGATTCGAACCAACGGCATGAACGATCGTCGCATCGCGGCAAAAGCCTGTGCGGGAATTCGTTCAAGCTCGGCAGCCGACAGTTTCGTGATCGCACTCCATTGCCTGGTTTGCACATCCAGTGATTGGGCCTCCACTGTAAATCCATCGGGCGATTTTTCCAACCGAATCACGATCAATTTTTCCTTTTTTTCAACTGCCACGTCGGCCGCAAGTGTTTTGGTTAATGAAGACAATCCGACGTGCCAATTTGATTCGATTCGCGCATTCCAAACGATATTTGGGCGTTCGCACGTCACTACCCATCCGTTGTATTCTTCCAAGTAAGCGTCTCGTTCGATTCGTTGATCGATTCGATCGCCCACGTCGCGAAGGATTTTGGACCCGTCGTCCACCAGCCAAACCAATACCTTGTAAGGGTCGTACTCCCATGAGATTTCTGGTTCGACAGCACCTATCGAGGAGGAAGCCGGCATGGTCGGCTGGGCTGTTCCGTCTTCTTTCTTGATCGAATCAGGTTTGGATACTTCCACGGCATCCTGACAAGCGACTACGATCACTCCGCACCAAGCGATGAAAATCACGCTGGCTACAAAACCGCAAAAGACTTTCGGAAGTCGTCGATCAAATTGCGACATTCGATGATTATTCCTTGATACGACGATTGATCATCCACTTGTCAACATTGTCATACAGACGAACCTGCGATTCGCCGAATCCTTGTACGTTTTTGCGGAATGCGTAGAAGTTAATAGTTTGCCATAAAGGCAAAACGGTTACTTCCGCGCTGCATTGTTCGTGAATTTGTCGGAGAATCTGCCGCGATTGCACCCAATTCCGAGCTGTGTCCAGTTCCCAAATGAGCTGACCGATCGTGGGGCTGATCTGTTTGGCCAATCCCAGTTCACCTAAAACTCGCCGTATGTCCACGAGCGGTTCCTCAATTGTGAATTCGGCATACAGCAAATCGTAATCGTCATCGGTCGGACGCGTGACTCCCGGCGGCAACTGTCGGAGCTCAACCTTGCGTCCGACGGCAATCCACATTTGCTGCATGGCTTGGCACGTCACCCGGGCGATCTCCGTTGCGGGGTGGGCTACGATGAGCGTGGGTTCTTTGATCGCTTCATCTTGATCGAGCCAGCTCTCAAGCATCTTGTAACTTTCGATTTCTCCAATGCCATCAAGTTCGATCCTGCGATTCACCAGCAACTTTTTGCGGGCATCCTTGCGCAACTTTCCAAGCACATTCAACGGTGAGACGATCGACATCGCCACATTAAATTCGACGACTTGAACACGCTCGTTGTAGCCATATCCGATCAAATCATTTTCGTCACTGCCGGTTGGCAGCGGACCGCTAATCGTTGAATAGCCCGGAATGTCTTGACCGCCACAAATAATTTGCTTGACAATGCGCTCTCGATCCACAGCATATAAAAGGCTACGTCGGTAAACCTGATCCTTCATGAAATGAGTTCGTTGGTTGGGGATCAAAATGTGAACTGACGGAATCAAATAGGGTCGAACGGCGACTGCATCGTTGCTGCGCAACCGTTGCAAGTCGGCTGGGTAAACGCGATCCAAGACGTCGATTTCACCAGCCAGTAGCGCATCCGCAGCGAAAGAAGCCGAAGGAAATTGACGCTCGACGATAGGCAGTCGTGACTGCGAAGATTCAATATCGACCGGATTGAAAAACTGCGCATTCTCCGACGGTTTCTGTTGAGAATAAACACCGCGATCCGATTGAGTTGACTGATACGGAACGCGCAAGAGACTTTCAAATCGAGCAAACGGTTGTCGTAAGCGAATGTCCACGGTAGATTTGTCGACGATTGAAATTGATTCGACGACCTTGGCCAACGGAAAATAAAACTCGCTAGAATCTTCCCGAACCAAGGACGCCAGTCGACGTGCCAGGTCCATTGAAGTCATCGTCGGCTTTCCGGGAGTCGATTGCGGCAAAATCTCTAATCGGTACGACAAACCAAATTCATCGAGCGGCACAATTCGGCCATCGGCGAATTCATATCGCCCTCCTTCATCACCCAAGCCGACCAAATCGACTAGTTGTCTTTGCAACATGCTGCCGACGCGCCGTGCGGACCAATTTTCGGCTGCCCGAATATCTGGCGCGTTGGCCAATTCGGTTACTCCCACCAGGACCACTGGAAACCGGCCAAAAACGTCCTCGTACATGCTCCAGGAACGCGGTTCATTTGGCAACTTATAAACCGCTTGTCGTGCACTTGTATGTGCGGCGACTAAATCGTCGCCGCGTGCTATCGGTTCCGCCCTATCGAGGAATAGTTGTCCCTGGCGATCAACTTCGGCGATCCATTTCGTCACGATGCTTGCAATGGGAGTTGGATTGCTCGGAAATTTGGATTTCAAATTATCCAGTTCAGTTTTAATACGATCAATTTCCACATCCTTGGCCATTGCCTCAATTCGGCGGTTGTATTCCGTCGCCAGAAGTTCGATCAAAGGTGTTCCGTCGCCGACAAATTCAGGATTTCGATCGTAAAGTTCTTTCAAAACCGTGACGGCGAGCTCGTAATTTCCGATACGAATCAATTGTGCGCCGTCCCGATATAAGAAATTGTCCATCATCTCAAGGACGAGCGGATCCCGCGCGCCGCGGGTGTCATTGAAATAAATCAAGTTGCGCCATGCGCGATCGAGGTCTCCCTTGTCGTATGCCGTTTTAGTTTCCTCGACGATAATTTCCTCAAAGGTCAAAATTTGCTTGACTCGCGCCCACGGCCCTTGAAGAATCAGGCCGGAGCGATCAAGAAGTTCAAATCGCAACTCGCCGGACTTTTGAATTCCGATTGGCTTGGGCAAATTCAACGGTTTCACACCCAGCGTGTAATCGTATTGGCCATCCGTAAAGATGATTTTGTCGAAAGGTTCGCGATCAGCGATCGGAGTGTTGTCTTCAGGGTCGAAGCCAAATACAGTGCGCGCGGGGGGCTGATTTGCGCGGCGCTGAAATGCCATCGCGCTAGAAGGGCCGATCAAGGCAATCGCAGCAATCGCCAAAACGACCAATCGCGCGAAGGCGAATCGTGGCCTTGAAGTCGTTGCGCTGCCATCGGCAATTAAAGTGTCGTTCATTGGAGGGGCTCAATAACATGAATCACACCGTTTTGATCGCCAACGTACCAGTTGCCGTTGTACTCCACGGGAGGAGTGGCCAGAGGTTGTTCCAAGCTAATCGTCTTAATTGTCGCGCCTGTTTCTTTGTTCAATCGAGTAATGTCGCCGTTGTCAAAGGCGATCAAAATTGTTTCCCCAGAATCCAATGGCTGTCCGGCGATTTTTCCAGACAAGGGAACTTGCCAAGCGATTTCCAGATCCGCGTTGAAGCAGACCAGTTTGCCGTCCACTGAGACCAACAACAGCTTTTCTCCAATCGCCATTAGGTGACCAAAGTAAGGCTGGTCGAGTGTCTTGGTTGTAGCTGCGATCAACTCCGGGAAAACATTGAAAGAAAGAATCCGGTCGTTGGTCGTATCACGGCAAATGCCAAAGACTTTGGTGCCGATTTGTACGAGCGGCGAGATGAAACCGGATTCGTTTTCAATTTGGCCTTTGCGAATCAGAGACTGTTCGCCGTCAGCTTGCACTGAGTAGATCGTGCCTCCCTCCGTGCCGATGACAAATGTTTTTTGATCTTCGAATACGGTTGGGCGAGTCCAATGAATTGCTTGATTGGGATTCACGGCAGGCTGAAATGGTGCGCCGACTAACAAACCATTCTTCGGATTGACAAGCACGACTTGTCCATCGAGCGAAGGGACCAGCAAATATTTTCCGAAGGCCGCGGGTTGGCCTCCCGGTCGGTTGGCGGGTGATTGCATCTGATTGAGGCTGGCTTCATCCCATTTGTTTGGACCATACGCCAGAACGCGGTCACTACTTTCGCCGCACAACACAACGGTCCCATCGCCGAGCGTCAAGCGTTGATCAAACTGCAGATTTTCCTTGACGGCCGTTCCGCGGACTTGGGGTCGGACTACGCCGGATTGAAACGCATCCGCAGTCAGCTCAAACAAGTCGCCTTGTTCAGACAGCGCCACTAGACGGCCATCGGCAGTAAAGACTTGATCCAAGGCTGGCGCCGCGAAATCGGTTCGCCAAATCTCTTCCAAAGTCTCCGAATTCACAGCGGACGCGGTGATCATGGACGTGTGAAATCGTCGCCGCAAATGGATCAAAGCGTTTTCAAATGCGTAAACCGGCCCGATGAATGTGTCCGCCGTGTCTCCGGCTTTGCGCAAGTCAAAAGTCTGTTGCGAACGCTGGATGCGATACTTGGTCAATCCCTTATTGGCCAAATACAAATCTCCGCGATCGACGAGAAAGTAATTAGCGATCCCATCGTGGATCACAAATTTTCCAGCGATTTGCGGCTGCATTGTCGCCGCCGACTCTTCGCCTTCGGAGGAGATCGCCAATTCGTACATCTGCAAATCGCCCGTATCCGACGAAGCAATCACTGAGCGTCCGTACCGATAAACATTCTGTGATACCTTGCCGTCAGTCATTTTGAACGGCGGTTGGGCCTCGAAGACCTCTAATCCACGTTGCTTGAAACCTAGTACGTGAGCTTGGCAGTATTGTGCAAAGTTCACCAGGATGCAGAGATTTCCAGAAATCAAAAATGGGTCTGCGTCTATCGAATTCGGCAAGTGCCCTAAATTGAAAACTTCAACGCACTTCAATTCTTCTTGCGAAATAATGTACAAGCTGGAATGCAATCCCATCTGGTACAAAATCGCGATATCAGGATGGGCCACGGGCCCGACACTAGCTAATTGTGGCAACTGACACGCCGACTCCAATTTGCCATCATCGATATTGATTCGCAGAATCTTGCTGCGTGCGTCGCCAAGCGTTGTCACAAAGATTTTTCCACGGGTGACTGCGGGCTTTAGAAATCGTTCGCCAATTTCGGTCCGCCAAACGACTCGACCATCGGTCGATGCAATCCGAATCAAATGATTTCTCGATTCATCGCAAACGATTAAATCCGATTGATGAGGATTGCCAACCCATTGCGGCTGGATCGTGGTTTGAAAGCCGACGCGCCGCCACCACAAGACTGAGCCGTCCGCAGCGGACAATCCGTAAACGACGCCGTTGATCAAGTACGTGACGATTTTGCCTTGCATCGCTGGATTCGTTTGTCCGGATTGCGCAACGAGCAACGCGCGCGCTCGCGATTTTAGCGGAATGTCGTCGGCGGACGTTACCAGCGAGACCTCGACGGGAACCACAAGCTGGCTCTCTTTTTCGGAAATCTTGGCGACAAGGTCCAAGAGCGGCTGACGCGATTTCAAAATCGGATACGTTTGGATCAAACCGTGATATTTTCTTGATGCAAGATTCGTATCCCCGAGCGCCGTTTGTTCCGCGATATAAACAAGGCCTTGTTCGTAATTGCCTTCACGCAGTACTTCGTACCGTACTTCATCCTCGTTCTTTTGTCGGTCGGCTAAATTCTGTTGAACGGAATCCTGTTTCAGGCGATTCGAAGGAAACACCAGAGGATTTTTAATTAGTTCCATGACTTCGTTGGACTCAACAAGCAGCGCTTTTTTCTCAGCCGTCGTCGCGGCTGCGACCGCTTGCTGGGACAAACCGAATGCGGTATCGGGCAATATAACACTCAGCTCGTCGTGGATGAGGGACAACTTATTATTCTCGTCGTGCAACAGTTTAGGGATTTCTTCGAGCGCCGCTTTCTTGGTTTGTTGCCAATTTTTGCTGCCATAAAACGATCGCAACAAGGCGTTGACGGCTTTTGCCTTTGCCTCGGGAACTTTGCCATCGACCGGAAAATTTTCTTGAAATCGTTGATACGCATCGCGGGCGGCTGCAAAGTTGCCGTCGTTGAATTCTTTGTTTGCGGCGGTAAAGGCTTCTTCCGCCGATGTCCGCGACAAGAACCACCAAAGTCCAATGGATGTCATGGCCAACAAGGCTAGTAAGCCGAAACCCAGAAACAGCCACTTGGATTCCCAAGGATTGCCTTGGACTTTTTTCCAGTCCATCGCAGGTGCCACAATCGGTGTCGCTTCCAGGTTTTCGCGATTTGAAGTAAGTCGTTCGTTAAACGCCTGCCCGCGTCCAACGGGTCGCGGTTCGCCCAGTAGCGGTTCTGATTGCTCGGAAACTTGGAGGAGCTTGGATCGATCGACGATAGTCCACGACACATCGTGCTGCTCAACGAGCGGACCTTCCGTCGGCACGGAGACCATCGGCTTGACGGGTTCCGGTGCTGATATTCGATCGCCCAGCAAGTCGTCCGTGTCGAGTTCCTTATTCCTTGCGTCAATGTGCTGGGTCGTTTGCCCATAATCCGGCTTGGCAGCGCTGGTGGACTGCGACAAGCGTTCGCCTTCGACATTGGAAAGGTAATTGTTATCGACCAAAAACCGAACGATCGACTTGACCGACACGGATTTATTGGGGTCATCGACCTGGCGGCGAATCTTGGCAAGAGTCTTCGCATTGACTTTGCCAAGTTTTTCAAGTTCGATAAGCAACCGTTGAGCGGACATAATCAATCTCGAACAAAAATGTTCACGTAAAATTTCGAAACGACAAACTCGTGAGCTTTTTTCAAAGCTCTCGAGTTAATATTCTTTCGTTGTGGTCTGAATTTGAATCTGTTCGAATTGAAGTTTCTTGCCGTAATCCCACGCGGTAACTACACGTTGGTGCGTCGCTTCATCGTGTGCTGAAATGATCAATCTAACGGCCTCGGTTGATTGCTTGGCGTCTGCGAGGATCGACTTCATTTCTGTATCGCTGGGTGCCTCGACTTCTTCGAAATTTCGCCCAGCAATTCGGTAATTATTGTTTTGGTCGACGATCACCTCTACGTAATCACTTTGATCTTCCACGACTATCGCGACAGTACTCGGTACATCGTCTTGGGTGGGTGGCTGTTCGGCGGCGCGTTGTGTCATGAACGAAGCGGTCACCATGAAAAAAATCAAAAGCAAAAACGTCACGTCGACCATCGGCGTCATATCGATTTCGTTGTCGAGTTCACCCTGTTCGGCAAATGGATGAAATTCGGGTTCAGCGACGGCCTCTTGTTCAAAACCTTTCCATGCTTTGGGTTTATATTTCTCGTCACTCATTGACGGCGTAGGAGGCGGGACGTTCGAGTCCTCCGACCGGAATTTCTTGGGCGCGACAACGGAGCTAAAATCCTCCTGAGGTGCGTCCAAGTCAAACTTGTCGTGATCTTTTCGGTCGTCGTTATTTGGATCGTTCGGCATACTTTCGAGCTGTTGAAGTTTCTAAGCGTTAGACAAGAGGGTCTTTCATATCTCCTGGAGGCATCGCATTGTCTGATTCTGACTTCGATGAATCGATAGGTTGAGCATCCCGCGAACTTCTTTCCAGTAGCGCAACGAATTCCCAACAATTCGGGCAGCGTGTACGGCGTCCTAGCATGACTTCGTTAACGCGGAGCATTCGTTTGCAATTTGGACAAACAAACGGAAACGACTCATTTCCCATGTCATTCTTCATCAACCCCCACGTAAACCTGCCTGCCACCGCCTCCGGCATTTGCAGCACGACTAATCATCGCTACGTATTTTTGCTTGAGTCGCTTGTCTCCCTTAATTATTATTCCGGTGATCTCCGGCCTCTGGACGACTTCTTGTTCGATATATCGCTGAATTTCGTCTTGTTGAGCCTTGAGATCGCCACCAATTAGATTGGCTTCCGCCGTGGAATCGCCCCGAAAAAGCTCGGCCTCGCCTAACGCGGAAGTTTTCGCAAGGATAATGACCGCCTGACTCGATTTAACTGCTTCACCAGTCAACGCACGCGGTTGTTCCACGTCGCTTTTCATGCCGACCTTGGCCGTCATCATGAAGAATATCAACAGCAAAAACGCAACATCAACCAGGGGCGTTACATCAAACGTGTCCGACACCGCAGGTGAATCTTTTGAAAGATCAAATTCGTTTTCGGTTTCGATGTCCATCAGCGAATCGCCTGAGTCAGTTCGTTTCCAATCGAGGGACTAACGCGGGTGTCGAATGAGCGCTTCTTTAAACACTTCCAAGAATTGATTCAGCCCGTGGCCGATCAGCTCTTGCATTGCGCGTACTCGAATATTTATCGTGGCCGACGCCAGCAACATCGTTATCGCGATAAACAGCCCACCGGCTGTCGTGATCAATGCCAACTTAATGTCACCCGCCAACATGCCGGGTTCCACGTTTTTGGTCGTGGCAAATTTTCCGAAGGCGCTCATCATCGCCATAACGGTACCAAGCAACCCGACCATTGGTCCCGATTTGACCATCGTCGAAATCCAGGTCATGCCGAAATCGATGTCGGCCAAGATGTCGCGCCGCAATCGGTCTGTAATCAACTGTTTGACTTTGGCGTATCCCAACTGGCGGCTTTCAATCGATAACTGGGCGAGTTGTACCAAGGCACGACGATCACCTTCGCACATCATCGCCGCCGTCGTGTATTCACCCTTGGCCAACGGCTCTTCGATTGCGCCCAAGAAAGCCTCCTGATCGGCTTCTGTTCTAAACCGCTTTTGGTCGATTCGCATCCAAACCATCACGGCGCAGTAAAAGCCCCAAATAATTTGCAGCACCAACGCCACGTACATCAAATTGTGAATGACGTCGTAGACATTGTGTCCGATGATGTCCCAAGCGCCTGCTAAAATTACGATCACTCGAATTACCCCACGCATCTCAAGCCAAAGTGACGACCGCGCGAACTCAAAACGTGCGACACCCACAGCCCCGTTTGCCAATTCGGGTTCGCCTTGCGATTTTTTCGCAGATCACCCAGTTTAATTGACGGCAATGCGTTTTTCAACTGGCGCAAGCTGGGCTTTTAGAGTTCGCTTGTGGCAATCATTTGCGAGCGATTACTTGGGAATCATGCCCGCGACAAAGTATTCGTAGGAGTTGCCGACAGGTCGAACTTTAAAAACAGTTCGCCGAACTTTAGTTACTACCAGGCCACGATTCTCCGCGTCCTTCGCTTCTAGCTTGCCTAATGTTTCCATGATCGCGGGTGGATAAAACTGAACCATGATTTTGCCTTCTGGTTTGACACCAGCGTTCACTCCAAATCGCGTGTCCCAACTTTTGAGTTTGCTGCTCGCATGGATGAAATAGCTTCTTTTTTCCTCGTCCCGCGTTGTTGTCCGTTTTTGAGGTGTTGAATTAAGGTTGAACAATACGTCCACTTGGTCCGTTACTTTGCTGACAAACCCAATTTCAATCCCAAAAGCGGTGAGTTGATCGGCGTATTTCCCGATGTTCTCGCTTTCATATTCCACCGACCATCGTTCGGCCGCCCCGCCGCCCCCGCCGCCTTCGCCATCCTTATGACCCAAGCCGCGCCCCTTGCCCATTAGATCCGCGTCGCCATCGACCGCGCCGAGCATCCCACGTATGCGAGACGGCAAATCCGTAACCGCTTCGACGGCGTCCGACAATTGCGAAACTTCAGTCTCGTAGAATTCTTCGATGCCGGGGTCTTCTTCATCTTCACCGAATCCTTTGGGCCTCGGATCGCCTGGCAGGCCAATATTCGTGGGAATGGAAACGACGGAGATCATCTCATCCGCGATTTTCGCTTGATGTCGGGCCATTTGTAGCCACATCATTACTGAGAAAACGGTCAACACGCCAAAAATCATTGTCAACGACCAAAGCCAGGCCGAAACACGATCGTACAACGAAAGTTGTATCTGCCGAATCCGTAAGTCAGAGCTTTCTCGAGCATTAGCCATTATTCACCTTTTGGGTAAAGACCCCATTCCATCGATATCGTCACTCGACCAAGAGTCGATCATTTGGTCGAATCGATTTGTACCAATCGATCCACTGTTTGCGTGCCGCCAAAAAATCTCCATCATTCGGATTATCCGCAAGTTTAATCGAGTTCATTTTTCGACTGATAAATCGAAGTCCGATGTGTGCAGCCGTTTTGATGTCAGCCTCTTCGTCGTTCATCGCCAGGATTAGCGCGGGGACATTGCTAAGTTCTCGCGACTGCGAGAGTGCCCTTACCGCCACCAATCGTTTGTAGGCGTCCACATCCGTGACCAACACTCGCAGTTTGGCCGAATAGAGTTCCCGTTCTGCGGGGTCTGCCGGCAAGACAATTTTATCAGGGCTAAGGCTATTGGCGTAGTCTTTGATATCCATGTCACCCTTTTCGACATGAATCAGAAAGTCCGAAATGTTTGCCTCGATCGTTTGGCCAATCACTTTTCCATTCCGCACTTCGACGTTGCCTTTAGGGAGCGCCGATTGGCCGTACACAATCCCTGTGGCCTTTTCGCCAGCCAGAAGTTCCGTGCTTCGAACCAAAAACAAAACGGCGAACGCGGTATTGATCGCGGGCAAAAGTGCAGAATCACCCACCGAGGTGCTGTGCCAACTACCGTCGGGTTGCTGGGTAGATTTCAAGAAATCCACGCCTTGGTCGTACCAATCCGGTGTTTCAAAAACTTGGCCATCGGCTTGTTCGCGAAAATATGCGTATCGCTCGAAACTATACAGGTAATAGTAAGTCCAGTCGGGTGGATTTGGACTGAATATTTGCCCAATAAATTTGTTGGCGGCCTGTGTACTCGCAGATGCAGCCGCTTCATCAATTTTAACTTTTGGACTGTCGGTTACGGAGTTGTCGTTAGCAACTTCCGCTGCGGGGTCGTATACGGTGATAAATTCCGGCAGATCGGCACTAGCACGCTTAGCACGCTTCGAACCGGAACCGTTTTTGGCACCGAGAGCGTCTAGCATCATGTACAAGGCACCGGCACCGGCAGTCGAAATAGAAAGCGTCTCACCTCCCGCATTTTGCTGGCCGCTAATTGCACGATAAACCCAACCGCCATTGGAAGTTTGCGTCTGAAATAACCAATTCAACGCTCGATTGGCAACATCTGGATTTCCAACAACGCCGCAATTGGCCGCGGCCCAAATCGCCAAGCAACAATACTGCGTTTGCGAAGTGTCCCCCAGATTTGGACTTCCGCCCTCGACTTTGTACTTCCAACATCCTTGGGCCATCTGTCGCTTTTCGATAAGCCTTAGGCAGGCTTGGATATTCGGTTCATATCGTTCCTTGTCGACAATTCCTAGAAGAATGCTGGACACACACATTCCGTACATGGTGTTGTCATCAAAGGCTTCGCCGGTGTCGAGCAGGGTATTTTGGTCAGCGGCCAACGTAGCCCCCGCTACAAATGGACGATCGATCGGAACGCGATTCTCGTACCGCTTGATGGTTTCACAAATCGCCAATGCCTGCAGTTGCCAAAACCCGCTGCGGCGGTCCAAGGAGTTTTCGATAAATGCGATTCCCTTCCGCGCCATTTGTTCGACTTCGTAATGTTCGGGAGAGTATTTTTCCTGAGCCGACAAGTCGGTCGGTAGAAAGGCTGTGACAACAAAGAATGCCGCCAGGGCGGCCGGACACCATAAGTTCGAACGACAATTAAATCTGTTCAGCATACGATTCCCTTCACCCGAATTACGGTGCAACGCCGCGAATCCAAATTCCGATTCTACTCAATGCCACAATACCACTGGCATTCGGCAAACTTGTATTTCGCCTTGACATTATGCGCTTGTCGAGGGCCAACGATCAAACCGATTTTCGAGCTTGCCTGAGATCAAAGTCGACGAGTCCGACGCACAGGTTCGTTTTCTACGGTGAATTGACAGTCGAAAACGCAAAAAGTACGATTGGGCGGCGATTAGGCATTTTTTTTACTTAGTTTTGGTTAGGTAGCTCAGTTGGTAGAGCAATGGACTGAAAATCCATGTGTCGCCGGTTCGATCCCGGCCCTAACCACTTTGTTTTTGTTTAACCCAGATCCAACGGCGACTTTGTAAGTTTCTACGCCGTCGCCGTTGGCTCCGGGTTAAACGACGTATTGCAGGAATGGCGGTTTTAGATAAGCCGTCGAATTTCGATCAGTGCACCGGCGGCATACGGCAGATTCCCTTCGGGGAAAACCGCCAGACAATTTGCCTGTACCAAACATCGCTGGTCGGCGGATCCTCGCCAGTCCAACGGCTCGACCAGGGCCTTGCCGTCAATGATTGAAAGTCGCGAAGGCCAATATGTTGGTCGGTCGCCGCGAATCTCGTGCGTTTTGGCGAGAATCCCTCGCTCTGACGAATCGTTCGCCGAAGCAGCTTTACCGCCAAGCACCAGGAGCGCTTCACGCACGAGCAAGTGAAAACAGACATACGTGCTGACCGGATTTCCGGGTAGACCGAAAACGAGACAACGATGCGAGTCTGCATTGTGCAAGCCAAACCAAACCGGCTTTCCTGGCTTCAACGAAACTTTGTGAAAAATTTGTTGCACGCCAAGTGATTTCAAAACGCGCGGCACAAAGTCCAACATTCCAGCCGAGACCCCACCGGTGAGCACCAAAACATCCGTCGCCAATCCGCGTTGGATCGTTTGCGACAAAGCTTGCTCGTCATCCGCTGCAGATCCGAGATCAACAGCCGAAGCGCCATGAGCTTGCGCCAAGCTCAAGAGCAGCGGGCTGTTACTGTTACGGATTTGGGATTCGTTCGGAAATTGATCGGGCGGACAAATCTCATTGCCGGTTGCGATTACGCCAAGTACTGGCCGCCGACGCACTTGAAGTTGATTGGCACCCGCTTCTGCTAAAAGTCCAACGTCTTGCGCGGAAATTCGGTGGCCAGCGAGCACAAGCGTATCGCTGCAGTGGTAGACCGAACCCTGGGGCAGAATATTCTGCCCCGCGCGGATCTTTTCGGCCCGTATCGTCACATGTTCTGGTGAACTTCCCGGCGAAGTTTCCTCTTGAATAACGACGGCATCGGCTCCGTTTGGAATTGCCGCACCCGTCATGATTTCAATCGCGGTTCCGCGCTGAACTTCCGTAAAGCACTTTTGCCCAGCCATCACGCGATCGACAACTTTCAAAACTAATCTGCCGGACGTTACGTCTGCGGATTGAATTGCAAAACCGTCCATCATGGACTTGTCGAACGGCGGTGCATCAATGTCGGCGACGACAGGTTGAGCCAAGACTCGCCCGGGAGAGTCGGATAACGAAATGGTTTCAACACTCAGCGGTCGGCTGGCGTCGCGAATCAATTGAACGGCAGTATTGACGTCGATCATGTACTTCCGAACTGGCCGGCCAGGCTTCGCTAGCGCAAAATCTAGCCCGATTTTCAACTTGGATTTCGTCACCTTGTTTAACCCGGAGCCAACGGCGACGGCAACTTGATAGCGT
>JANNYC010000018.1:0-2906 GCA_031409895.1 Planctomycetota bacterium | reverse complement strand
CTCTCCCTCCGCCTTGGCCTGCGTATGATCACAGGCTTATCTCAATCTGCGGGGGACCGCATCGTCGCCGTGCGCGGCAAAGGTTCTTTTGCTTCACTGGCCGATTTCTCACGCCGAACTGAACTAGGCCAAGCCATCCTTGCAAGGTTGAGCAATGCCGACGCATTCCAATCACTTGACCAAGACCGACGTGCAGCTTTGTGGCAATCCCTCGCTCACGAAAAATCGCCGCGACCGCAACCATTGTTTGACCAACTCGCCGCCGAAGACGACGCGCTGCCACCGCTTGAACCAATCAGTCCTGCCGAACAAGTCTTCGCGGACTACGACACGGTTGGCTTATCGCTCAAAGCTCATCCGCTTTCGTTTTATCGCGAGCAGCTCGATCAGGCCCGCATCACAACGGCCGCCGGGCTGGGCGAAACACCCGACGGTCGCATCGTGCGCGTCGCCGGTTTGGTGATTCTGCGGCAGCGGCCCAGCACGGCCAAAGGAATCACGTTCGTCACACTCGAAGACGAGACCGGCACGGCGAATCTTGTAGTCAAACAAGAAATCTGGACGCGGTTCGCCAAGATCGCGCGGACTTCGCCTGCGTGGAATGCACACGGCAAATTGGAAAAACGGAGCGGCGTGATCCACGTCGTCGCATATCGGCTTGAAGACCTTTCCCAGCGGCTGACGTCCCTCAACATCCGCTCTCGCGATTTCCGTTAGAATACATGAGGTGGTGGTTTAGAGAGCCGCGAGGATCATTCGTTTGCTAACTCACTGATCGACTGAGAGTACATATTACTCAGGCGTCGCGCATCATCGAGGCTGAATTGTCGAGGGCAGCATCGAATACAGATCGAGAGCTTTCGCAAGTAGGTAATAATTGCAATCGTCACGTGAGTTCTGATCCGCAGTGGCGGGACACCGACGATATCCTCCAAGATAAGGTCGCCAGCGACGATTCGCCCTTTATCCCGCTGCAGCTTGGCAGTAAATCGCTTGGTGGGATCGCCCGCATTCGACAAAACCGCCGTCGCCAGACAACGCTTTCCGGAAACCATCCAGGGCAACATCCAGCGATGACGCATTGCCCCACCCAGAGTGTCCCCGAACAAGAGCCCGCGTCGTTCGTTCTTGATAAGTGCGGTTTCAAGACAGATGCCAGCTCCTAAACTGGACAAATCTTGAACTTCCCGTGTGCTCCGCGTCAAAAATGTGTAACTGACGATGTTGGCGGCCGGCATACCGAAGTCCTCTGCTTCACGCATGTCGGTCGGCATCATGATCCGCAGCCATCCGGTGTTGGTCGTGGATCGGTTCTGAATGTTCCACTCGTGCAAGGTTTTGAACAAAGCTGCGATCAGCAAATCGTTTATCCCGATTTCTAATTGGGTGGCGGCACTCGTGAACCGACTGTACGTTTCACGGTCGAAGGAGGAGACTACAATTCCGGGATACGCTGTTTGATCGTTGTCGTGTAGAGCGTCCGCAGGAGCGGAAAGTGGCGAAATCTTCCGCCGAAAAATCTTAAAGCATTCCGCCCAGCAGCGCTTGCTCAAGCGCCAGGCTTGACCACGAAAGGCCAATTCGGTCATCCGCATTTTGCGGTTTCGCAACAACTCGGGTTCAAGCGAAGAAAGTTCGTATGCCGAAGGGTCTGAACCGGTTTGCCGTCCGTACAATGCCAACAAGTCGCCAATGAATCGATACCCTCCGATTCCGTCGCAACACGAATGATGAAATTGAAATGTCATCGCGGTGCGGTTGGGGCCCTGGCGTATCCAAATTCGTAGCCCCACTTCTTTTGTGAGATCTATCGATTCGCCGCGGGGCAAATCGAGCGGATTTCCATCTTGACCCCAATCGACGATCGGCAACGTACCATCGGCCAAAACCCAGCAAGGCAAACCTTGTTTGGCCATTTGACGATGCGCTATCAAAAGCGGGTGCCGTTCCAATGCCGCCGGAAGCGCTGATTCAAACGCCGCGCGATTCACGTTTCCGGAAAAAATTAATTGCACGATAAACGCCATCGGATAATCGCGGCGATCATCGGCAATAAATAGAGATTCAATCGGGCTGAAGTAAAGCGGAAATAATCGTCGCGCACGTGAAGGCGATTGTCGACTGGTTTCGGTAGCCATGACGCCTAAATCTCGACCACCGAAACATGCTCGGATAGTCGCTGGGATCAAAGAAATTGCCGGACAAAACCGCCTTATTCTACCCACCATTAGGCGAGTTTGAAGCCCTAAAAAACTAAAGTTCAATTGCAATTAGACGAGATTGCCAGTTACGCAGAATGTAAGGTCCGGCGAACGGAGTTGCCCAAGTTCCAATCGCGTCGATTAATCGATCGTCGACGAAATCATGTTTTCCCGAAGTGCAAGATCATAAAAGACCAAATCGCCTGTATGATGAACTCTCAAACGTGGATTTATCGTCTCCCGGTCGGATGCCCAGGGATCAGGCGAATGGCCCGAGATTACGGGGTTGCGAATCCAAACCCAATAGCTTGAACCGTCTTCACAGTCGCGGTGGCTTTGATTTTGGCTGCGTCCGGATCGGCCGTTGAAAGTGTCGCTCACTGCGACGGCAGCCATACGAAAACTGCCGAATTCGGCTTGTAACGGCTCGCTATTCGGAACCAAGCTTGGCGTCGCGACGGCCACGGAAGCTTAAGCATTCGTCGACGTGTCTACAGCGGCTAGCCCGGCGATAAATCTTGCCGACCATCTTTAGCATCCGGCGAGACCATTCGAAAGTCCTTTAATTTGACGCGGCTTTCATTTGACGCTGCGAGGTTGACGAGCAGGGCCAGTGCCACAGTCGCCCCGCAAAAGACGACGAATTCTCATGTTTTCTAGCGTAATCGAGAAATGGTTGCGATAAACTTGCGCGCGAATGATCGA
>JANNYC010000017.1:0-22987 GCA_031409895.1 Planctomycetota bacterium | reverse complement strand
CTCGAAGCCGGGCTTGATCTCGGTCCCGAGCTCGAAGCTCAAGGCTTTGGCACGCGTGATCAACTCCTGCGGATCGGAGATGTCGGCCGGGGTGATCTTGTTCATCACCTCGGCGGCCGAATAGCCGAGCATCCGCTCCGCGCCGACGTTGAAGATCTGGATCACGCCCTTGGCGTCGGTGGCGATGCTGGAGAAGTTGGCGCTGTTGAAGATGGCGCTCTGCAGCGCGCCCGCCTGAAGCAGCGCCTCTTCCGCTGCTTTGCGCGCGGTGTTGTCGGTGCCGATGAGCAGATAGCCAATAATGGCGTCCTGGGCGTCGCGCAGCGCGGTGACCGACACCACGGCCGGGAAGCGGGTGCCGTCCTTGCGGATGTAGGTCAGCTCATAGATGTCCTCGATCCCGCGAGACGCCTTGAACACCAGGGCCTCGAAGCCGGGCGTGATCGGGGTGCCGAGCTCCACGCTCAGCGCTTCGCCGCGCGCGATCAGTTCCTGCGGATCGGAGATGTCGGCCAAAGTGATCTTGTTCATCACCTCGGCAGCCGTGTAGCCCAGCATGCGCTCGGCGCCGACATTGAAGATCTGGATGACGCCCCTCGCATCGGTGGCGATGCTGGAAAAGTTGGCGCTGTTGAAGATCGCGCTCTGCAAGGCTCCGGCTTTGAGCAACTCTTCTTCCGCTCGCTTGCGCGCGGTGACGTCTTCCATCGCCAGAACCAGCAGCTCGCCGTGGTGGCCCGCTTGCAGCTTGCGCGCATTGAGCAGCATCACTCGCCGCCCGATGACCGGAAACGTGTGCTCCAGCTCAAAGTCGTCGAAGACCGAACTTTTAGGGACGACATCTTCGAGCAGGGTCCGCAGGTCGGGGATGTCCCACTGGCCGTTGCCCAACTCGTAAATGAGCCGGTTCTCGGTCTCCGCCGAAGAGACTTGAAAGGTTTGATAGAAAGCGCGGTTGGCGGATCGCACTCGCAAGGTCGTATCGAGAATCAACAGCGGCTCACGAACCGTATCGACGATGTTCTGAGCATAGGTCTCAATGGCCTTAAGGTCCGCCTCGGAACGCTGCCGCTCGGTCACATCGACGGCGACATCCGGGACCGCACGGGTGAGTGCTTCCTTGTCCGGCACGGCGGAGGCGGCCGGTTCGCTGTTTGTTGATTTGAACATGCTTTCTAATTCACTTTCAGTCATCTTCGGACCCCTTCTGCCTTAACCTCGAACCAACTCAACGGAATACTCGCTTTCGAACGGATAATCGGCACTGGAGCTACTTGTTTCTGAGGACCGCTACTAATCACCAAATCCGCTATCGCGATTGAAGGCCTCGCCAAACCAAGTGGCAATCGCAGTCTCTTGAGTGCGTACGCCGATCACGAATGCTAGGGCCAGCTTGACTGCATCCGCGCGGAGCAGCGAGGCTTTTGACTCGTCTTGTTCGACCGATTCAGCTCGGTCGAACAACTGCGTAAGGCTGCTCTGGACGTTGCCGAAATCGAAGATCGCTAGTTGTTCATCGGTCTTCCGCAGCTTCTCGACTCGGCTGGAGAGTTCTGGATCCTCCCGTGCGATCGTGGCGTACAATGCGGCATGCTCGCGTTGGAGGTCGTCGCGCATCAGCACGCCTAGTCGTTCCCATGTGCGTGTGACGGTGGTCACCCAGCTAATCAATTCTCCTGACATCACTGGGGTTTCGAGCGACGTTTCAACGTCTTCTAACGCCTTCAAAAACGGATCATTCCGTTTGACGGATGTCGGCGAAGCCAGCGCGCCATTGACGCCAGGCGAAGCGATCTGACTTTGCCCGACGACGTCGATCGCGTTCTTGGCGAGTTCCGTACTGCCAACCAGATCCACCAGTTTCTGTGCTTCGATTTGCACTTGATCGGAAGCATGCTCGTGCTCGTTCCAGTCGGCTGTTAATGTTGCTGGCCCCGCGTCGGGGGATAATGAAGCTTCGGGTTTGTTTTCGGGATTCATCGAAACGTCCTCGCTTGAATTGACTTGTCGTTTAACTCAGAGCCACAGCGGCACGATGTCGGGCGATTATTGCACTCGCGGGAACGCGACGAGGTCTGTCGTCTCGTTCGCCGTCAGGTTGAGTTCAAGGATCAGGTTGAAAAACTTTGCAATGTCGTCGAGCGTGAGCAAGCGGCCGTCGTGAAAATACGGCGGCGAGTCCTATACCTTCCTTGTCCCCGCCACGATCAATACGACGCCACCGGCAATCGCCAATCCACTCAGAATTGGCGGCACATGCCACGTCTTGTCCGACACGGCGGTGGCTGTGATTGGCCCTACGTCTAACACGACATCGCGGCTCGTATACGGGATGCCCCGATAGAACAGCGCCAGTGCTCCCGCCACGATCAGAATGACACCAACGATTGCCAAAGCCTTGTTATTCATGAAACCCAAACTCCTTCATCTTTCTAGTTGCGTGCGTTGGCCGCCTGTATAAAAGTGCCCGATCGCCAATCGCGATCGCTTAGTCCTAGACTTTCGATTTTCCAGTGTCCTTCTTACCGTGCTTCAGATCTTCAGTTGCGTGCCGCGCCAATTCGGAATAGCGCACTCGGATCAGCGTGAAATCCTCCTCGTTCAACTCCTCGACGGCCAACAGCACATGGTGCCCTCGCACGACCGGATCAGCTTGTCCAGCTTCAAGTGCATCGACTCAATGTCTCGGTTCTAAGTGTGCTGGATCAGGAACACCATGAAAAACGTCTCGATCGTCGTGCTCGCGTTGATAACGAGCGGCCATGTATCGCTGAAGTGGACGACTGGACCAATAACGGCCCAGGCGACGATCATCAGCATAACGATCACAAAGAAACAGGTATGTCCCGACGCGCTGGCGATCTTCTTCGCAAACCGGCCAAGGAGGCTTGTAAAATACATGGCTGTTTCTATGTCTCAACAATTGTGAATGGCCGCTGGTCGGCACGGCCTTTCACGACATCGGTCTTAACGTTCATGATAGTGACTCCGATTACCGAAAGGTCTCGGGGTATGGACTTCCCAAAAATCATTCGCAGCGGCGACTCCACTAGAATGGAAGACGCCCCATCAGCAGCAAGATGACCAGGATGAGTACCACCAATCCAAGCCCACCGCTTGGGCCATAACCCCAGTTCCTGCTGTGGCCCCACGTGGGCATCGCACCCAGCAGCATCAGAATCAAGATCACGATCAAAATAGTGGACAACGAAATCATTGCAATTCTCCAGTCAAAAAAGGATCGAACGAACAAAATTAATTGGTGGATCGTTTCACGAGTCCGCCCCCACCATGGCCATTGGACCACACTCCGGCTGCGATTGTAACTCGGACCGCGGCAACAGCGGCTCAATCAGGAGGCGAATCTGTTCCTGAGCGTCCGCCAACGTCGCAACAACTATGGCGCCACAACCGATGCGCTCTCTGGCCTTGTCCAGGTCTCCTTGTGCGTCCCACAGTCCCACGACCAGATTCACTTTCGGAAGTCGGCCACGGAGGCGCTTGCAAAGATAACGAGCGTGCATCACTGCGGCGGGAGGGGTGGCCGAAATGCAAATCACATCGGCGGTGCGCAAGTCGACAAGATCAACTGTCTCACCGGCCAGCAAGGCGACCGAGACGGCCTTCACAAGGCAGCCCTTTGTCTCCAATACTTGAGCGAGCATCAGTGTGGCGATCTCATCCGCCTCGTCGCGAGCGGGCAGGCAGAGGATGCTAAGTCCTGACGCGTCGGTACCATCAACGCGACTGGAATCTGCGTCTGCCTCTGGCGCGTCCGCCATATCTTCTTTCGCCTGAATTTCCTGCTGTCGCTCACCCCGGTCTTGGATCATCTCCTTCAAGCTTTGCACGATGAAATTGCGCTTGACTTCGTTGAGATCGCCGAGCTGCCAATGCGTCTCGGCTAAAGCCAATGCTGGGATGAGCACCGTGTCGTAAACTTCGACGAGTGGCTGGTGCTTGAGATAGTCCTCGAACAATTCTGCAGCCTCTTCCTGATCTCCCGCCAACAAGCGCTGATAGATTCGCTTCTTGGGCTCAAAAACCGGCTCGGTACCCAGTAGAATATCCAGAAAGGATAGTTGGGGAACGTGCTTGCCAACGACCAACACGCACACCGTCAAGGGGGTCGCCAGCAGTAGTCCTACGGGCCCCCACAACCACGTCCAGAAAACGGCCGCCAACATGACCGCCACCGCCGACACTCCGGTATTCTTGCCATAGAGCCAAGGCTCCAGGAGGTTGTTGTTGATGAGCTCCAGCACCACGAACAATAAGATCGTCAAGATCGTCGCTCCCCAGCCAGTTGAGATGGCCATCGACAAGCCAATCGGCATCACTGCGGCAATCCAGGGGCCGAGGTAGGGAATAAACCTCAACCCTGCGGCCAAGATTCCCCACAGGACGGCATTAGGTACACCGATAAGGAACAGCCCGATGCCGACGGAAATGCCAAAAGTGACGTTAAGGAGTAATAGAATCGACAGGTAGCGAATGACCCGCGCGCTTGCGTCTTCCAGCATTTGCGTGGTCACCGTCACGTGGCCTTTTCCAACCAAGTGTATAAACCGATCGCGTAGATCTTCTCGCCGGACCAGAAAGAACACCACGAACACAATGACGATGGCGGCGGTTCCCAATACCTCGAACAGCGTTCCGAATATGCCACCCAAGACTTGGAGTGGACTCGCAGGTGAAGAAATGACCTGAACACGATAGGGCTGATCGTTTGTAGCCTGTTGGTCGTTGACGTTTTTTAATGTCGAAGGATCCTGGTCCATTCCCTGGGTTCGTCGAGTCACCTTGCGCAATGCGGCAACGGCATACTCGTTCACTGAGCTAAGCTTCGCCTCGATATTTCGCTGATATTCGGGGATTTGGGGGGCCAAACTGGTCATCTGAACGCCTGCCGTCCAGACCGCGATCGCCAGTACGGTGAAGCCCAAAATCGCGGTCACCATCACCGCCGGAATCCGGCCCAGCCTCCGCCGCTCCAACCAGTCACACACCGGGCTCAGCAAGAAAGTCAACAAAACCGCCAGCGTCAAGGGAACCAGAACTCCCTTGGCGAAGTAAATCGCCGCAATGACCACGGCGATCAACGCCAGAGTTAACATCGACGATGATTTGACGATATTGTCCGGGCGTGTCATAGGTTTTTCTGCATTGCTGCGCGCGATTAGTTTATCGATGGAACAGTTTTATTTCTCGTACGCATTTTGCCCCACGCTATTTTGTCACTCCCTACCAAGGCTTAAGTTTCCAGCCTAGCACGAAGCCGATGCCAAAGCACCAGAGCGCGACGACTTCCGGCCTTTCGCGGGCATATTGGCGAAAGTACTCGACTAAGTCGCTCGATGGCCTTAGCCTCTCGCCCGGTTGGCGAATATCCTGAGCATTTTGCGTTGCTGGGTACGTTTGTTCTTCGTTCATTTAATGGTCCTCCAAGAGTTATCGATTCTATTGCTTCGTGTGATCCGGTTACGCCTGAGCACTTTCTTAATCCAACGCAAGTTACGGACGAGTTCCTGTTGCGAACGTCGCAGGACGGCCGCGCGCTTGCGGATTTGGAACCAGCCGATGACGGACAGCAGCGCGCTCAAAACTGCCCCCGCCGCGACCGCTATCAGAAATCCCGCAGCGTAGGATGTTTCGAAGACTTGGATGAGCAACAGAGCCAGGGCTGCCAGCGCGATGGGAAAGCAGGCTAGGCCCAGGGCTATTCCGCAGACCAAGACTAAGCTTGGAACGAACACGCGCCGGCCGCATTCCCGCATGTCGGTGACTAAAAGCTGGGCCTGCAGCTCGGTCAATGTTATCACGTCGTGCGCGAACTCGCCCACGTCCCGTGCCAAGGACTTGGAGGCGGACTCCGGCGCGCCGTTTTGTTCGTTTATCTTCGTTTGATGACCCATCCGAGAAAAATCCCTATGCAAAATGCCGCACCGATTCCTGTTGCAGGGTGCTCTTCGACGTACGTTTCGACCTGACGCATCCGACAAGCGATCTGGTTTTGAGCCAGGTCACGGAATTCTTGAAAAACTGGTTGCGACGACTGGCCGTTTCGCCTAGCAGCCGACAGATAATTTGGAATTCGGTTCTTCACGGTTGATCGCCTTGTTGTGAATCGACGGCCTCAGAGGCGAAAAGTTTTCCGGCTTGTTGCCCGACAAAGGATGAAACTCCCCGTAACACCAGATTGCCCACAATCGCCAGCAGTATGCCGCGAGCGCTGCTTTTCGTTGGCACGGCCGACGTCGCGAGCAAGCGGCTCTGCTTTGCTAATTCGGCAATCGTTTGGGCATCCGGTTGCATTCGAAAAACCCGTCGCGGAACGATCAAGTATCCAACGGCCATAGCGGCTCCCAAACAAGCCCATGGATAGGTTCGTACGTAAGTTCGCCAGTCACCCATGTCACGAGCACCCTCGACGATCTCCTGGATGTCTTCGTCCAAGTCACAGCGCAGCTCTTCCATGCGCTGCCGAATGGCTTCCGATTCTCGCGTTTCGTACATCATCTTCTCCACGGGGTTTTTACTCATGCCGTCATTATGAGATGTGTTTCGATAACGACTCGGGTAGGACGCCGGTGATCGCGTCTAGCATTTGGCGCCCAAGTTTTTCTGCTGCCAGCCCAGTCCGCCGTCCAAGTGACGGACGAGGCATGACCGGCCCGCCAAGTATGCTGCCCAGAGCCACTCCAATTCCCAGACCAAAGCCAAAGACAACCAAAACCGCAGACAACGGGTAGTGTCCTACCACGCTATCGGGCATCGTTACGGTAGGCGGCCCATTCGTATCACTCAACATTTTCTTTTGTCCAATGTTCATTTCATAGTCCTTTCCTTTGACAGTTTGACACAAATCGTCACGGATCACCCCGCCCGCAAGGGTGAATGTCAATTCAATTGTGCACGCAAGGAGGGCTTGGGGTGCAATGCGTTGTTAGCCGCGGTTCGGGGAAATTGGAATGAGTCTAAAGTAAAGACAGGCGCGCCCCAGGGTAGAGTTGAAACGCGGCTGTCGGGTAATCATTTCGCCTTGTAGCCAGCCGTTACCTCGTTCTTATGCGCTGCGAAGGCGGCGAGGACTTCTCCCTTCTCAGGCGCAGGCACTTTGGCGAAGTCAAGGGTGCGCCCTAGCTCGGCCGCGACCTCGTCGAATTCTTCTGGCGAGATTTTGAGGTCACGATGAGCCTCCTCAAGACCCAATTCAGTCTTTCCCGGTTTTATTGCCGAGAATTTGAATGGCCCGCCGGTGACCTCGCAGACCCACAGGGTTCGCATGAACTTGAGGCCCGGCAACCTGTCCAAGTTCTTCGTGTGCCATTCCCTGAGGGCTGGGTTCTTGGAAGTCTTTCCCACGATCGGGTTCTGCACAACCGCGTCGCTAAAGTGGTCAACGACCGCGGCGATGGCGAATACGCCGCCAAGGCGTTCATACAGACTCTTCTTCTCGGTCTGGGCAGCAGCTTGCCCAGAAGTCGCGACTAGAAGGCCCGTTAGAGTCATTGCCATCGCGAGTGATTTCATGATTGAAATTTGTGTTTTCATGATTTTGTTTCCTACTGTTTTGTGTTTTTGTTGTCCGCCCGCCGTCATGACGTGCGGAAATTATTGAAGCGGAAAGCGATTTGCAGCGGCTAACAATTGCGCTTGCCTGTTTAGCGCCACCGCAATAACAGGGTCACAACAACGCCAGTAATCACTCCGGCGCCGAAACAAACCGCCAACGATTCGGCCGGTCGTTGCCGCACCATGTCCTCGACTTCGGTATACCCTTTTCGCACCGATGCGGCGGCTTGCTTGGACGTTTCCTGGACCATCTCGACCGCCTGCTGGGCACCAGCGCGAACCGTCTCGCTGGCCCGGCTGATAGCGGAGGCACCATCCGAACTGAGCTGTTCAAAAAAATGCTCGATGCTTTCTCGTGCCGCGCCAGTCTTTCGCTGGATAGTGCCGACCAATTGATCCACATTCCCATTGAAAACCTTAAGGTCGTCATCCGTGAGCGAGCCCCATTTGCTTCGCAGTTTCCCTTTGATCTCGTTCCAATTTCCCTGAAGCGTTTGTTGGTTAATCATAGTCTTGTCCTTTTCCTTTCATGAAAAATTATCAATCGTTCCGCCGGCGAAGGTAATTCACCGACTCGCTAACTCTGTTCATCACGCGAATTCAATTGCGGTCTCTTGCCTGATCGCCAAGCTACTTGGCTTTTTCTGTGGCCTTGCCGGTAAGCTCGGCGGTCTTCTTTTTCACCGTCTCGGCATCTTCCTGCATCTTGTCACGGTCCACCGTCAGGTTGACGTCGACCTTGTTGCTCCCCGCAGCGGGGTTGCGGCTCGACAGGGTAAACCAACCCCGGTAAAAGCCCACCGCGACCGCGCCGATGAGCAACACAAACAGTATTCTGAGGATGGATCGGTTCATAAAAAACTCCTTAAACTTGCATTGAGACTTTTACTATTTGGGATTGTTCGGCGATTTGTCTTTGGACTTTCCCTGCGGTTTTTCGTTGGATCCGCCTGGGGGTGATCCCTTCGATTCACTCTTGGATTTTCCCTTCGGCTCGGCGTTGGGCGGTGCCACTTGTGGCGAGCCCGTCGTTCGCCTCAATGTTTCATTGATCGACTTGGTTTTGCCTCCGGCACTTCTCGCCGTGGGCGCGACCTTTAGATCAAGCTGGGGAGCTTTGTGCCGCTGCGGCGGAGCGTATTCCTTACCGAGCTTATCGGCCGGCAATGCCACAATCGGGGACGCCGACAGCTTCACTTTCGCCGCCCGGACTTCTCGCGCGGGCTTGGTCTCGACGGCTGATGGTTCGACCGGTTGGTCTTCCAGTTTTTGTCTCTGCTCGCGATGTTGCCGGATTGCTTTTTGCTGCTGAGCGAACTGTTGGCGCTCAGTTTTTTCAAGCGGTTGGAGCCGCAGCGGATGATCAATGCTCTTGCTCAGGTCGGCGAGCGGGGCAGCAACTACAAACTTCTGCTCGTTCGGCAAGGCAGCGTTCACAAGGCGTGCACTCTGATCCTCCCAGGTGCGCGGCGGACGCGCATTCTCGTTAACGAAACGGTTCTGGAAATCCGCTTGGATGGTTTGTTCCCACCCGCTGTCCAGACGATGGAGCCAGCGCTGCTGGGCGTAAAACGGGTCGTAGCCGTACTGTGTGGAATTGTACGAGTACCACGGGTAGAAGCCCGAATTCGCGTAGTTCGAACCGTAGTAATCGCCGTAGTAGTAATGTCCGTAACTCGAGCGAAGGAAGAGATGGTTGGCAAACACGCCCAGATTGATCACGGTCCTCGGCGAGTAGGAGTAGCCTCGCTGCGCGTAAATGTTCGAACTGAAATATACTGGTGCGTACACGATGCCGCGTCGAGCGACCGAATAATCGAAGTAGCCGTCGACGAACAAATAGCCGCGGGGGGTCCACACGTAATGTGCCGGAATCCAGTTCCAATCGGATTGTCCAGTTGCCCAATAGCCGGGACGCCAGGCGTAGCGGTTCTGCTGCCAGAGCCAACATCCGGGCAACCAACCATGGTCCGCCGAAGGTGCGGTCACGTTTGGCCCAACTTCGACCGTCGCAGGCGGTTCGGGCAGGTATTCAACTTCGCTCACCTGGGCATCGGCCCAATACCCGGACGTCCATTGAGCCCCCTCACCGGAACGGCCCCAATACCCGGGCACCCACTGGCGGCCAGGAGGCATTGCGCGCCAGATGCCGCTGACCCACAAGTAATCGGTCCGCTCGTCGTCCCAGGCCCAATAGCCGGGGATCCAATTCACGTTGGCTCCTTCGAGACGTTGTTCCGGCGGAATTTCCTCGATCGCGTCTGGTGGCGATTTTGGCGACACGAGACCCGGCTCGGGATCGAACGTCACCGTTTCCGCGAAGGCCTCGTGTATCGGTCCACGCGTGAGGATTTCCATTCCTTCTTGAGCGACAGACGGATCCTGCCGCAGTGCAATCGCATTATTCAGGCCAAATGGTGCGGTCAGGGCTAACAGTACGGCCACGATGCACCGACAGGCGATACGAAATACGTTCATGATTTTTGTCTTTTGTAAATGGTGTTTCATTCGATTGATTGTTGACTCACTTCAGCGGTGCAGCCAGCCGGGTACTGGCTCGAAACCAGCACCCGGCGTTATCGCTGCACCAAACACAAATTGTCTGACCTTCTTAGAAGCTAACGAACGCCTGATTCTTGTCGAGCGCCTCGATTCGGATCGCCGCGTGCGGATCATCGCTCTGCGACGTTACTCGAATCTTCATTCCTGGCTTCAATTCCGCTGCCTTACAGACCTTGCCGTCACAAGTGATCTTCACGTCGGCAGTCAGGGTGCACGTTTGTTCTTCCTTGCCTTGTAGGTCCGTCATGACCAGCGTGTTGCCGGTGATGCTGACGACTTTGCCATCGTGAAAGCTGCTCGCGAACGCCAAATTCTTGTCGAGCGCCTCGACGCTAACCGCCGCCATCGGATTATCGCTCTGCGAAGTCACGCGAATCCTCATGCCCGGCTTCAAGTCCGATGACTTGCAAACCTTGGCATCGCAGGTGACCTTCACGTCGGCAGCCAGGGTGCACGTTCGCTCTTCCTTGGCTTTTATGCCCGTCATGACCAGCTTATCGCCGGTAATACTAATGACTTTTCCATCGTGGCGATTGTTCGCGAATGCAAGATTCTTGTCGAGCGCCTCGATTCGAGTCGCTAGGCTTTTGTCTGTGCCCTTCGTGGTCACACGTATTTTCGCCCCCGCCTTCAGATCGGCCGCTTTGCAGACCTTCCCGTCCAGAGTCAGCTTGGCGTCGGCTGCCAGTGTATGGGAGTGCTCTTTGGCATCAAAGCTCGCCATCACCAGCGTGTCGCCGGTGACGCTGACCACCGTACCGTCGTGGGTCGCTTCGTCCGATTGCTGGGTCGCCAGCGCGGACGTGACCACAACAAGTACTGCCACGATCATCGAGCCAATGGCGAAAATTCGGCTGTTTCTAATCATTGACTTCATAATTGTCTCTCCTTGAAAATTTCTCGGACCGTTTACGAACGCAACATGCCTTCGTTGTCCACTGGGCGTTTCCAGCCAGTGAATCGTTTGGTCCCCTCCCCTATTCCGTCGGATCGTCAACTCGACGAAAGTCCGACGCATGTTCATTTGGTTGAAGGAAAACTGGCGATGGCGAAATACCAGCACCGCCCCTTCAGCCAAGCCGTCAATTGACGACTGATGTCCTCAATTGCACTGAGCCACCTCGGCTTTCTTGCCGAGAGTCTCGGTGGGTTACTTCATCATCTTCACCATTTCGCGACATTGCTTGGCGCAGTCACGGCAAGACTTCGCGCAAGCGGCCATCTGTTTGTCATCGGGAAATTTCTCGCAGGCGGCTGCACAGTCGTCACAACACTTGGCGCAAAACTCCGCAGCAGGGACGCAGAAAACACTTTGCCGTGCGCACAACGTCGCGCACAGTTTGCAGCAATCCGCGCAACCCAGACAAAGATTCATGCATGTGAAATGTTCCTTTTTTCCGTCGTTCACGAGCGATGCACAGTGTTGGAAGCACGCATCGCACTGAACTTGGCAATCTGCGCAGACTGCTGCGCATTTCATCATATGAGGCGCGTGCGGATCCTCTTTTGCGTCCTGAACCGCCAGCGCGGGCGCGTTCACTACGAATAAAACCAAAACCATCGCGCCCATGGCGAAAATTCTGCTGTTGCTAATCATTGACTTCATAATTGTCTCTCCTTGAAAATTTCACGGACCGTTTACGAACGCAACATGCCTTCGTTGTCCACTGGGCGTTTACAGCCAGTGAATCGTTTGGTCCCCCTCCCGTATGCCGTCGGATTGTCAACTCGACAAAAGTCCGATGCACGTTCAGAGTCTTCGACGCAAGAGTTCGCATAGTCAGGTTGTTGTGCAGTGTCTGTTGCGGAATCGGCAGTCCATGGACAAGCCAAACCACGATCTCCCAAAGGAGCAAACTGTTTACAAGTTGACGAAAAGCGTTGAGTCACTCGCGATTCCTCCGATATTTATTTGGTTGAAGGAAAACTGGCGATGGCGAAATACCAGCACCGTCGCTTCAGCCAAGCCGTCAATTGACGACTGATGTTTTCAACTGCAGCACTCCGCGAACTCGGCATTCTTGTCGAGAGATTCGACGCCGATCGCAATGTTCCGATCGGCCTTCGTCGTAGTCACTCGGATCCTGCTGCCGGCCTTCAAGTTGTCGGCTTTGCAGACCGTTCCATCACAAGTGAGCGTGGCATCGGTCGCCAGGATGTGTGAGTACTCATTTCCTTCCTTGTTTTTCATCATCAGCTTGTTGTCGATGACGCTGACAATTCTGCCCTCGAATGTGTTTGAGCCGCATTCCATTTTGTTGAGGGCCGGAACCTTGGCAGCCACTTTTTTCTCTTCATTTAATGTCGACATTACAATTTCCTTTCCATGCAAAATGCGCGAACCTTCCAACGGAGGCAACATGCATCCGCCTTCCACCAGCTCTTTCGGGTCGGTGGATAAATTGGGTCCGGGCTGACGTGCTGCTGTATCGTGTCGGCGATTCAGCTATGATCCGGTCGGCACGCCTCGACGCAATCCGATCAGTGATTTCGCTATTCTCCGATGCGACCTCTGCGCATCCCGCCGGCGAGGAAGGACAGTACTGCGAAAACGAGGAAGACGAAAAAGAGGATCTTCGCCACTCCCACGAAGGAGCCGGCGATTCCACCAAAGCCCAAAAGGGCTGCGATTAGTGCGATCACAAGACAAGTAATGGCCAACTGTAACATGGTCAGTTTCTCCAATAAAAAAAGGTTTTGGCCCGTTCGGCGATTTGCCATCAGGGCATGTAATTAACAACTCGAAACCGTTTCATTTGCGTCGTTGTGACGATTCCTATCCATCAAGACGTGTTGCCGTTGTGGCCGTTGAATTTCGTCTGCGCTTCTTTTCGCTCCGCTGCGATCCTCGCGACCAAGCGGAGCATTCCGCCAGCGACGCTGCCCGCTTCCCCAACACGCTCCTGTCGACGATCCAACCCGGGTTCGTTTTTGGAATATCCCACTTCGCAACCGCTCGCCAACAGTTGTTCCCAGATCTCCATTCGATGCACAGGTATGTCGCTTTCTACGTCAAACCCAAGCTTTACTCTCTTGCCGTTAATCTCCAAGACGGTGATTTTGAGCAAGCGCTCAAGGCCCCCGCCTCCGCCCAAGACCACCGATTCGCGAGCTTTTCTCGATAGGACTAGCATGAAAATCCTCCTTATTCATGGACTTTTCTATGGTTATTGTGCGTTTGTCGTGTCCGTCGCCGATTCGCGCGCATGCATTCCAACAGCAGCAGCGTTTCCAAGACAGAAGGACTTACCGGTTTGATAAGCACAACGTCGATGCCTGCCTCGATGCATTGTTGTCGGCGAATGTCATCGTCCCGCTCTGTAATTGCGATGATGAAGCACTCATCCCTTGGCACTTTGACTCGAAGTTGTCGCGCCACCTGACATCCATCGATAATAGGCATCTCGATATCAAGCAGAACGACATCGGGACGCTGCACTGCAGCGGCCTTCATAGCCGCGTCGCCATCGTAGGCCAAGCTCGCATCGTGCCCCCAGCGACCGACCAACCACGCAAACGAGTCCGCTGTGTTCCGCTCGTCATCGACCACCAAGACCCGAAGCATTTGCGGAACGACGGAGTCACAACGCACCTCGGAGTCGCTTTCGTGAACTAATGCCTTTCCACAAGATAATTGGTGGCGAATGAAGGCATTTGAATCGGTCCATTTTTTTGGCGCTAACGTGCTCAGTAATATCGGTGCCATATTAACCATCCTAAGTGTTATGTCTCGAAACGTGAATCATTCCCAAAAATCGGCGTCGAGGACCACGCGTAGCCCTTCGTCATCCGCCCGCTCGATCGAGTCGCCATCAGTGTTCGCATTCGGCAACGTGCCTTGGGTGAGTAGATACACTTGCACCATCGCACCCGTCGAAAACGCATGGACGACGGTTCCCGTTGTCGTTTCAATTTCCGCGGCCGCTTCACGCACCTGACGGCCCGTAATCCGCTTTATCTCCTGCCGCATTTCATCTGAGGCGTTCGCAAAAAGCTGCCGATGAAACTCTTGCACCTGGGCGGCACCGGCTGGGCTCTTTGCCAAAGCCTTTTCGGCTGGAGTCAAGGCGTCGTGGAGGTTGACGACCAACGTGTCTTCTTCTAAGACGACTGTCACCGCCGTTGGCACGTGGCCCGTCCGCTTCTCTTGGAGACGGCTGGCCACGAGGGCGAGTTGTTGCGTAACATTGAAATGAGTTTCGTTCATTGTCTTTCCTTCATCCGGACCGCCCGCACATCTAAAACGAGTTACTTTGGACGCGCTCCCTAATCAACTCCTTGAGCTGAGCGATGTTCGTTTGCTCTTGCGTTTTGGCGCCGCGCCAAAATTCTTGCAACTCTGCTCGGCCATCGGCATTGGCGATGTACTGGTCATACCTCCATAGGCAGTCCAGCCGCCGACTCAAATCGTGGATCAGATCGTGATCGTGATCTTCCATCCCCCGTGTCTGGCCAAGATGTGCGTATTCCTTCTCTGTTGTCATGGACATGCTTTGTTTCCTTATCTTTGAGAACCTACAAACGCTTCACCACAATGCCGCGCCGAGCGGAGGGCAAACATTGCGAAAGTTCGACCCTGACCCAAGGCGCAAAAAAAACCGATGTGGCAGAACACCCGGAGGTCTTCCGCAACATCGGTTTACTTTTCAACTGGCCCCTTGGTGCTGCCAAGTTGCCCTTTAACTAGTCATCCGAAAACTTAATTCGTCGCCAAACACAAACCATAAGTGCAAAAAAAAAACCGATGTGGCAGAACACCCAGAGGTCTTCCGCCACATCGGTTTACTTTTCAACGAGCCACTTGGCCTTGCCAAGCTGCCCTTTAACCAGTCATCCGACGATCTAATTCTCCGCCAGGCACAACCGAGTTCAATATCGCGTCATTTGCCTGCGTGGGGGTATCCTACCTTAACCCGGTCGGCAAAACAAGAGGACTTTAAAAGATTGTCAGCTTTTATGTGTGAAATGAATGCAAGAACTTGGCGAATGCATTGGAATATTACGCCCTATTAGCCTTATTTACTTGTTTTGGATTTTTTGTAGGATTTTTAGGATTGCTGACGCTGCGTGAACGGCATTGCGTGTGTCTTGCACCCCAAGTTTTAGGTTTGACCAAGCACTAGGGAGGAGATTGTTAGTGAAGTCACAAGGTGAAATAGAAGCATCAATTTGCGAGGGGATGTCGCGTTTCGAGCAGGAATACATGGGCCGCGGACCAAAAGACATACGGGCGCATCTGCTTGGAGATTTGTTGGTGATCCGTTTGCAAGGTGTTTTGACTGCCGCCGAGCAGCATCTGGTGACAACTCTCGTACCAGAAAAAGGTCGTGATTTGCTGAAGCAAGTCCGCTCGCAATTAATGGAGATAGCGAGGCCGGCATTGGATAAGCTGGTTCAGGAGATTACCGGTATCAAACCACTCAGTTTACATCACGACATCAGCACGCTCACCGGCGAAGAGGTCGTAATTTTCACGCTGGCCAAAGCACCCGAATATCGCGACGCGAAGAAGAAGTAGCCTGCGTTTTGCGTCAACGAGGTGGCGCAACCAACGCTCGAAAACACATACTGCGCAAAAGGGAATGCTGCCATTAAGAATTTTGTGATCGTTAAAATTGCCGATGGCCTCGCCATCGTGGAATTGCCGCCTGGGCAAAATCCCGAGGATGCAGCTTTCGGTAATAACGATTTCTTGGTCACCGAGGAAATTTACACCAGTCAAGAAGAAGCCAACGATGCTTTGGCTGAAATCGCAATCGAAGAAGACCACGAAGCTGACTAACCAATGCCGTCGAAGGAAACGTCTACTGACTACGGATCGACCCAAAGGAAACGCACGATCTAATCGTCTTCATTGGCGAGCACTTACCTGTTAAAAAGGCGATTGATTATGACAAACGATGAACTAGTCACCGTGTTGACCTTGAATGATCCCATCAAAGCCGAACTCGTGAAGGTCGTCTTACAAGATCATGATCTCTTTTGCGCGATTGAAGGCGAACAACAAGCAGGCTTAACGGGTATTTTTCCGATTCGAATTCTGGTTCGAAGCGGCGATGCCCAAAATGCTGCCGAAATTATTAGCAAACATCATCTCGACAATTAGCAAAACAACTTCAACAACGCGCCTTCCGCAAATCGGAAAAGGCCAAACCTAATTCTTAAAGTAACCTTCGAAGCACCGCTTCGGTATCCTCGGCGGCTCGTCGTGCGTTGCGGTTCTCGAGAACGAATCGGCGCCCAACTTCGCCCGCAGTACTGCGGGCTGGTTCATCAGCGAGTACTTGCTGCAAGAGATTTGTCAACGCATCGACATCGCCGGGCGGAAACCGCCATCCGGTTTGGGCGGCGTCAAGTAGTTCTGGAAAAGCACCGTGCTCCGGCAAGATGACCGGAACACCGGCCGCCATTGCTTCCAATGCGTATATGCCCTTCGGTTCGAGAAATACACTGGGTACCGAGAACACATCGCAGCGGGCGAGCATGTTTAGCTTTTGCTCACGGCTGACAACGCCCATGTATTCGAAATCGTTACTAAGTCCTTGTGTGCGTAATTTCTCGAAAAGTCCGTCTGCGTAAGCCTGATGTAATTCCGAAAGCCATCCGGCAATCAACAGTTTTATATTTTGAGTCCCCGGTCGTTGCTTGAGCTTGATAAATGCGTCAACCAGCAAGTGCAAGCCTTTTTCGGGCGCCAGCCGAGCCAAGTAGCCAATCGCGCGGGCCTCACTGCTAGTCTGCCTTACCAAGTTCTGGAAATCGTTGGTATCGATCCCAAGCGGCGTAACAAAAATCTTGGCACGATCCAAATCGAATCGACGCGCCATTGCATCCGCGTAAAAATGACTGTGCGTCAAGAAGCAATCGATGCGCCGTGCGAGAATTCGAATGGCGTCCGTCGCTTGTTGGCGAAACGGCTCTGGCAAATAATCCAAAAATACGTCGTCACCTTGCAACGTGGCAACGATTGGAATGTTTAGATGTTGCTTCCAATGCGGCACTCCACCGGCAATCAACATGTTGGTCAGCAGAAGCAACTGCGGACAAGCAGTACCTTTGAGCCAATTGGTCAACCGCACGACTTCCTTGCGCTGATTCCCATCGAAGCCGCGAAGCATTGAGAGCGTCAAATTTCCCAAAAGCTTGGGGTCGGTCGCGCTCGCATTCGACGTCAATTTGCGAATCAGCCACGGACTATCGAAGACGCGATCAAAAAAACGCGGCAAATGGCGAAACAGTGGAATTTTTTGCTGCAAGTAAACATTGATGCCGCCGAAAAAAACTTCGTCGACCGCAACATCATTTTCATCAGTGCGAATCGGCGTATAAATCGGCACGAGTTGAGCATCGATACCCAACTGCTGCATGGCGCGGGCGAGCGTATTATCGTGCATGCAACTTCCGCAATACATGCCCCCGGCACCGGCGGTCAGGTAGACGATATGCTTTAAGATTGTTAGCGCCATGATCTCACACGACCAAGTTGGCTTTGTGGTCAGACTGACATTGCCGAACGATTCTTTCGCAGATGGCGTCGGCTTGTGCGCCAGTTAAGGTCAGTTCGGATGAGCGCAGGATAACTGTGAGCAAGAGTCGTTTCATTTCCGGTCCGTCCTTTTTCTCGTCGCGAAAAAGTTCTTTGAAGCCGACCGACTCCAACAGCTCGCCACCAGCATGACGCACGATTGATTCCAGGTCATGCCAACGAACTCGCTCCTCGACGACAAAGTTGAAATCTCGCTGGATGCTTGGGAATGGACTGACTTCTTGATGCCTAACCGTTGCCACTGCCAAACCCAAAATTGCCTGCATATCAAGTTCCGCGACCGTTGCCGACTGGCGAAAGCCAAATGTTCGTTTGCCTTGGGCGGAAACGCTGCCGATACAACCGAGCCGTTGACCCGCGAAATCCAACTGTCCGGAAAAATTCACGTCGAACAACGGATGATCGAAAGTGGTAATCGTCGCGACGGCTTTGGAATTCAAGTGTGCGAGCAGCGAGTCGATCAGGCCCTTGAGTTCAAAAAAATTGCGTTGGCTGACAATCGCCAGTTTGGTTGGCTCATCGGGCAAGCCGGTTTGTTGCGACAAGTAAACCGTCGCGAGTTCGAACAGATGCACGTCCGAATTGCCACGATACTCGTTAATGCGATACGCTTCCAATAAACTTGGAATTAAGCTCCGTCGCAAATGATTGACTTGGCCGATATTCTGTGACGATTTTTCGAGGACGCCCAGCATCGGTTGCTGGCTCACCAGCGGCTCGGCATTCGTCCACGGACTGAAACTTTCGGACCAAGGCGCCGGGACAACACTGGTTGTCATCGCTTCGTCTAGGCCAGCGGCCGTCAGAAAATGTCGCAGCCGATCGACGACTCGATCGGTGGGCCGCTTGTGCGACGCAACCATTGGGACTGGCCGATTGTCGGGGACGTGTTCGTAACCGTGAATTCGGCCGATTTCTTCAACCAAATCAATCTCGCGAGTCACGTCTCGCCGCCACGATGGTGCAGTGACGGTGACTTCATCAGCCGAAGAAGCACTGACGGAGAAACCGAGTGCGGCCAGAATTTCCGTTCCCCGTTTCGGCGGAACTTGAATCCCAAGCACGCGGTCGGTTTGGCGATGCCGCAATCGAATCGAGATTGCCGGAGCAGGCGTTTGTCCGACATCGACGCAGCCATCAGCAAGTTGCCCGCCCGCAAGTTCCAAAATCAGTTGGCAACAGCGGCGACTGGCCCAATCGATCTGGTGGCTGTCAATCGTCCGCTCGAATCGGTATGAAGCCGGGCTGTGCAAGTTCAACTTGCGCGCGGTGTGGCGTATTGACACCGGATTAAATTGCGCGGCCTCGATCAGCACGTCGACGGTAGATGGAGTTACCTCAGTCTCGGCACCACCCATGACACCGCCCAAGCCAACGGCCCGATTCGCGTCGGAAATAACGCACATACCCGGTTCCAGCCGGTATGTTTTGTGGTCGATCGCCAGCAAAGTTTCTACTGGACGCGGTTCGCGCACGAGGATTGTTGCACCTTGCAGTTTGCGAAAGTCGAATGCATGCAACGGCTGTCCACATTCCAACATGACATAGTTTGTAACGTCGACAATGTTATTCACGCTGCCGATTCCGACAGTTGCCAACCGATCGACAAGCCATTTGGGACTTGAGGCGATTCGCACGCCTCGAACAAGGCGCGCCGTGAATCGGCTGCACAAATGCGGAGCGTCAATAACGACTTGGAAATCTTTCTGAATCGGCGGGCCGCTTGGTTTTGGCTGTGGATTGGGGGTTTGCAACGGGATTTGCAGTAACGCCGAAATTTCACGCGCCACGCCGATGTGCCCAAGACAATCCGGGCGATTACTAGTCACTTCCAAGTTAATTGCTTGATCGGCACCGACGTCCGCAGCACCATCAAAGTTCAGACCCGACATCGTCAGACGCTCAATCCATTGGTCTTGGCCGACATTGGGACGAACGTATTCTTGAAGCCATTGGAGTGAAACTAACATTTCATTTTCCGATTTCTAAAATTTGACGCGACGAATTTAGAACTGTCGGAGGAATCGAACGTCATTGGTAAACAAGTATCGAATGTCGGTGATCTGATGGCGAATCATGCACAAGCGTTCGACGCCCAATCCAAACGCGAATCCGGAAACTCGATCGGGATCGTAGCCAAGCGCTTCCAATACATTGGGATCAACCATCCCCGCGCCGCCGAATTCGACCCAGCGACCGTTCCAAAAATAATCCGCCTCGACGCTCGGTTCCGTAAACGGAAAGAATGACGGTCGAATGCGAACCGGAACGCTCGAACCCAGATAATTGTCGGCGAATAACCGGAGCACTGTTTTCAAGTCGGCGAGCGAGACGTTTTCGTCGATCAGCAAGCCTTCCATTTGGTGGAACATTGGATAGTGCGTAGCGTCCGCTG
Organism: Planctomycetota bacterium; assembly: GCA_031409895.1. Classification (GTDB taxonomy): domain Bacteria; phylum Planctomycetota; class Planctomycetia; order Pirellulales; family Pirellulaceae; genus JANMEB01. The sequence continues at coordinate 2,909 of JANNYC010000017.1, read as the reverse complement.
TGTCGGGTCGGTACACTCTGCCAAGCGAAATAATCCGGATCGGCGGTTTGGTCTTTTCCATCACTCGAATTTGCACGGTACTCGTTTGGCTTCGCAGAAGCAGCGGTTCGTGACTCTGTCGGCTGGCGACTGAAAGGTAAAAATTGTCGAGCGGATCGCGAGCCGGGTGGTCTGCCGGGATATTCAACGCTTTGAAATTATGCCATTCGTCTTCGATTTCGGGCCCTTCCGCCGGGGTGAAACCGAGCCGTCCCATGATGTCCTTGAGTTCTTCGATCGTCTGCGTGATCGGGTGCAATCGTCCAACGCGAATCGCGGGTCCGGGCAAAGTTGGATCGATCTTGAGATCGCGCGCTTGGACTTGGCCGGCTTGGTCGAGACGTAGTTTGGCGTCTTCGAATGCGGTTTGGATCACTGATTTGACTTCGTTCAATCGTTGGCCGGCGGCGGGTTTGTCAGGTCCGGCGATGCTCGCCAAGTCTTTTTGCACCGACTTTAGTTGCCCGCTTTTCGCGCCCAGAAATTCGACGCGGGCCGCTTCGAGTAGATCAGTGTTGGCAGCGGAGGCAAATGCGGATTCGGCAGCTTCGCACAAGCGATTCAACTGGTCCAAGAAATCGTTGAGCGAAATATCGGTAGGCTTTTTGGCGTCGATCGACATAACCTGACTCGGCGATTGTGGCGTAAGTAAAAAAAAAGCGCGGTGCCGTGGGCGGCCGCGCTTTTGATAAGTCTGTTGTAAATTCGACTAAGCGGGCATGGCCTTTTTGACGGTTTCGACGATTTTATCAAAACCTGCGGGATCGGCGACCGCAATTTCCGACAGCGATTTGCGATCGAGCTCGATTTTCGCAAGCTTCAGACCGTTGATGAATCGGCTGTATGCGATTCCGCGTTCGCGACAAGCCGCGTTGAGACGAATGATCCATAACTGGCGATAAGTCCGCTTTTTGACGCGGCGATCACGATAGGCGAAAGCGCCGGCTCGTGCGATAGTTTCCTTGGCGGTTCGTAAGAGTTTGCGTCGACCGCCGACGTAACCTTTCGCCCTTTCGAACAGACGCTTATTCGCTTGCGTCCGTGCGGCACCTTTTCTGGTACGCATTTTTTAACCCCATTTAGTGTCCGAAAGGCCCTTGGCGAAAGCCAAGCGTTCAATTGCCCGCGAACGAGTTGTTTAGACCGGACTAGTAACTGTGCTTGCCCAACGATTTATGAATTTGTTTCTGCATCGTTTTGTCCAACACAGTTGTGCCGCGTTTGTTACGGCGACGCTTGCTGCTCAAGCGGACTTGCAGGTGGCTCGTTCCCGAACTCCGGTGTTTGACTTTTCCAGAGGCCGTAATCCGAAAGCGTTTCTTAGTCGCCTTGTGAGTTTTCATTTTGTACATGGAACTGCAATCCTTAGCCAAGCCGATAAACGGGCTGCGGCGATAAACCGAACCCAGCGCAAATTTGGAGCGGGAATTGTAGGGAAAAACGCCCGATTCCGAAAGGGGGTCGCGGCTTGAAGCAGACGGCTTGAGGGCGAGACGCCACCGACGCGAGTCGGTAATGCTCATACAACTTGCTATGGCCGCGAACCACTCGGCGACTTTGCCGTTTCAAGGTCGAAGATAATAAAACTCCAGTTCGTCATACGCGAATTTGAAGTCCACGTGCTGAGCGAAAGACTCTTGACCAATTTCCCGTTGAACCGGCCCGGCCGCTGGCCCCACTGGATTAAGGACGTCGATCGAATGCAGTCCGCGTGTCTCCTGACCATTGACCCGTTTAACCGGCGAAGCCGCTGGCCCCCGCGGATTGTGGACGTCGATCGAATGCCGTTCGTGGGTATCGTGACCCCGCACGAAACGAATCAGGGGGCTGATCCGCCGCGGCGGACTCGCCAGTTCAATCCCTGCGCTAGGGGTCTGCCGAGATGGCTCGAATAGGAGACCAGACACAGCGCTACTCGACGTCAATGTTGCACCGGACGATGGCGTAGTGATTGCTTGCAGGCCACCAGGTGCCAGTGGATTCGAAAGGGTCCACAATTCCGTGCCGCTTGCCCCGTCACTGGCGGCGAAGAATAGCGTGGTGGCGGACGAAGCGAGGAAGGCAGGGTTGGAACTTCCGCCGCCAGGGTTGATATTCGCCGCGAGCAATGTTCCGGGTCCAAATGCAGTACTCTTCCACAACTCGCGACCGTTGACTCCATCGTCGGCCGAAAAGAAAAGCGTGCTGTTCAGATTGTGAAGATTGGTCGGTGATGAGCCTAACGCCCCAACGCGAATGTCCTTCACGCGCACCGTTCCGGCGACTTGGCCGTTGCTGCGGAACAGTTCGATCCCGTTGGTTCCATCGTCAGCCGTAAACACAAGCAGCCCGTTGAGATTCATCAGTTGCGTCGGACTGGAACCGGTCGCCCCGACGCGAATGTCTTTCACCATAAACGTGCCGCCCGCCGACCCGTTACTCTTCCATATCTCGGTTCCATTGAGTCCATCATTGGCTGCGAAGAATACGTTTCCCTTGATATTGGTGAACGACGTAGGATTCGAGCTGTTGATGCCGGCACGAATGTCTTTGACCAGTACTGTATTCGCCGTCGTTCCGGTACTCTTCCACAGTTCGGTTCCCGCCAAACCATCATTGGCGCTGAAGAACACGATCCCTTTCACATTGGTCAATCCGGCGGGATCGGAACCGAGCGCGCCTGGGCGAATGTCCTTCAACAAAAACGTCCCGCCGGGCGTCCCGTCGCTTCGCCAAAGTTCAGTTCCATTGGTACCATTGTTGGCGGCGAACATCAAAAATCCTTTGTTGTTTACAAGCGCGGACGGGTTTGAGCTTCCTGCACCGGCGCTGATATTCAGCACTTGGAGCGTTCCGCCGCTGGTCCCGTCGCTCGACCAAAGTTCGATCCC
>JANNYC010000016.1:0-31615 GCA_031409895.1 Planctomycetota bacterium | reverse complement strand
GACCGATCAGGCTCTGCACGTCAACAAGCGAAAGCCACCAACAAATGTTTGCGTGAACTCGCTATTCGCACGCACATGGGCTTTGAACCACTCGAGCCGCGAATGCTGATGGCCGGCATGCCGACGTTGATCGATATTGTTCCGGGAGCGGGTGCATCGTTTGCATCAAATTTTACTAATGTAAACAACTTAGCATTCTTCACGGCTGCCACTGCAACCGGCGCCGAACTTTGGAAAAGCGACGGTACTTTGGCCGGAACCGTTTTGGTCAAAGACATAAACGTAGGATCTGGAAGTTCAAATCCTGAATACTTAACCAATGTTAACGGTACGCTATTTTTCACCGCGAATGACGGAATCAATGGCCGTGAACTTTGGAAAAGCGACGGATCTGCTGCGGGAACCGTTCTAATCCAAGACCAAGAACCCGGGGCAATCGGTTTTTATCCAGGTAATTTCACGAACGTGAATGGCACGTTATTTTTCAGCGGAAATGACGACGCCAACCGCTTGCAACTTTGGAAAAGCAATGGAACAGTCGCCGGAACCGTCTTAGTCAAGGACATTACACTGCAGGCACAAAGTTCAGATCATAAATACTTCACGAATATAAATGGGACGTTGTTTTTTGGCGCGGACGACGGAACTAATGGCTATGAACTTTGGAAAAGCGACGGAACGATGGCAGGGACGATCCTAGTCAAAGACATAAATCCCGGGTCAATAGGTGCGAACGCAAGCAAATTGACCAACGTGAATGGCACGTTGTTTTTCCGTGCAAACGACGGAACTAATGGCTATGAACTTTGGAAAAGCGACGGAACGATGTCAGGAACTCAACTGGTAAAAGACATACAGACGGGGATTTTCGATTCGAATCCACGTTACTTAACCAATGCGAACGGTACACTGTTTTTTCAAGCCAACGACGGAATCAGTGGCATTGAGCTTTGGAAAAGCGACGGTACAGCAATAGGTACCGTGCTACTCAAAGACATAAATACAGGAACCCTTGATTCATTCGCTGGTTTTTTTACCAACGTGAACGGCACACTTTTTTTCGCCGCAGTCGACGGAATCAGCGGTAACGAGCTTTGGAAAAGCGACGGAACGACAGCCGGTACAGTCCTTCTAAAAGACATTCGGCCTGGTGCCTTTGTTTCAAATCCCAAATATCTAACCAACGTGAACGGCACGCTTTACTTTAGCGCCAACGACGGATCCAGTGGAAGAGAGCTATGGAAAAGCGACGGTTCGACACCCGGAACCGCCCTACTCAAAGACATCAATCCAGGGGCGCCTACTTCGGGACCTAGATACCAAGTTGAAGTAAATGATTGGCTGTTTTTCCGAGCCAACGACGGTGTCAATGGATTCGAACTATGGGTCATGGATGGCGGCGGCGAGTCGACTGTGAAAGGGCCAGGCGTTTCGGGTTTGGGAGTGACCCTGCCTGGAGGGACTGGAGTTGGGGTTCCCGGCGCTGGCGTGCGCGGCCCCGGAGTTGCCGGTGTTGGCGTCAAGCCAGCTACGCCGCCAACGGTACTTGGGCTAGTTGATATCGTGATTGGAGCGGTTGCTTCCGACCCACAAGACTTTACCAATGTGAACGGAAAGATTTTCTTTACGGCGAATACTGCCGCTGCGGGTCGTGAGCTTTGGATGTCGGACGGAACGAGCGTGGGGACGGTTCAAGTCAAAGACATCGTTGCCGGAGTCACTGGTTCTAACCCGTTTCAACTTCTCAACGTCAATGGACGCCTGTTCTTTGTCTCGAATGATACGACGAGCGGAAATGAGTTATGGACCAGTGATGGGACTTTGGCTGGCACGCAGCAAGTCAAAGACATCCAAGCCGGCGCGCTTGCGTCAAATCCAAATTCGCTCACCAACGTCAATGGCACGTTGTTCTTTAGTGCAAATGACGGAGTAACTGGTGTCGAACTTTGGAAAAGCAACGGTACTCTCGCTGGCACGGTACAAGTGCTAAATATCAACGCCGCTGCCGCAAGCTCATACCCGTCCGCACTTGTAAATTCCAAAGGCATTTTGTTTTTTTCTGCCAATAATACAACCAACGGAGTTGAACTTTGGCGAAGCGATGGAACCGCCGTTGGGACGTTTCTGGTGAAAGACATTCGCCCAGGCGCGCTGGGTTCCTATCCTGCACTGTTGACCAACGCGAAAGGGATCGTGTATTTCAGCGCCAACGATGGGACAACCGGACGCGAGATCTGGAAATCGACCGGAACCACAACTAACACGTTGCTGGTCAAAGACGTTCGCATGGGTCCCAATAGCTCCTTTCCGTCTGAGTTCACGAATATCAAGGGGAATGTTTTCTTCTCGGCGAACGAGGGAACTAACGGAACCGAAATCTGGAAGAGCAACGGCGGAGCAGGCACCTTTATGGTGAAAGACATTCGAGTTGGCGCGACCGGTTCCAATCCTACGCAACTTTTGAATCTCAACGGGCAACTCGTTTTCACCGCCGATGACGGAACCAATGGCGTCGAACTATTTCGCAGCAACGGTGAAATCCCCGGAACGGTGCGGGTGAAAGACATTCGCGCGGGCGCAACGGGATCGGCACCGACTAATCTTTACAATCTGAACAGCACACTATTTTTTTCCGCTGACGATGGCGTCAATGGCCGCGAGTTGTGGAAGAGCACCGGATTTGGTCCAGGAACACTTCTCGCCGCGAATATCAATCCGCTCGGCGGTAGCTCTAACCCCGCGTTCCTCGCGTCGTCTGGCACGACGTTGTTCTTCGCGGCCAACGATGGCACTAACGGAACTGAACTATGGACGCTTTCGAGTCCGCTCGTTCCCGTTGCGTTCCAAGCACTCGCTGTGCCTTTGCCTGTAAAACGGGGACCCGATATAGAGACTTTCGCACAAAACGCGTATTCAGAATTCGCGTATGACGAACGTGTGTTTTATTATCTTGGCGAACGCATCAGTGAAGGCGCACAGCTTTAGGAACAAGCGGCTTAAGCCTGGAAATCATCCCGGCAACAAGCCTGTACTTAATTAGCAGCCCATTGAAAAATGTGGGGTACGTTTCCAACGTGCCAGTTTTCATCAAGATAGTGCACGTTGAAAACGTGCTCCACGACTATTTCAGACGGGCAACTACGCCGCGTTTCGTCGTTTGACTGGCGATTCGCGAACTTCGCTTTCGAGAATTGGCAAAGGTTGTTCGATGGCGTGGTTCAGCTCCCACAAGCGAGCCTGCTTGGTGAAACTATAAAACGCGGCGAGCCAACTTAGTTGCAGGCCTTTTTTGCCGTCCAGAATTCCAAGCTGCAATATGTACTCGCGGAAGAACCGCCACATCGGCCGAACGAGCAACTTGAAATAACTTGTGTCGCGCCGCGATTCCCGCCATTGTTCCGCTTGGAGCGATGTGTAGCGGTGATACTTGAGAAAGAATTGATCGTAAGTCCAGTACGAATAGTGCAGCAAAGGATGCTGCAAAAAACCGATGCGGCCTGTTGAGACTTTGACCTCGCCATGATCGCTGGGGCCAGCGTATCGGCAGCGGTCGCGCGAGAACAAACGAATTACTTTGTCCGTGCGAGCGTCACCGAAATGGAGTCGATGGCCCATAAAATAATTTGATCGATAAATCCAGTAGCCGTCGTGTTCCGGTCCGCGCGACAGCATCAATCGAATTTCTTCCACAAGCTCTGGGGTGGCTCGCTCATCAGCATCCAAGAGCAAAATCCACTGATTGCTGGCCTGGGGAATCGCCCAATTTTTGAAATCGCCCGACGTGACAAATTCTCGCTCGATGATTTTGGTTCGCGGATAGTTGCGTGCAATCTCCAGAGTGTGATCCGTCGAACCGGAATCGGCAACGAGAATTTCGTCCGCCAACGAGGCCACGCTATCCAAGCAGGCTTGGAGGTTCAGCTCTTCGTTCTTACATGGAACGATGATTGTGATCGGATGCTTCATGACGAATCAATGTCCAGCGGCGCAGCATTTAGGCAATGGCCTTAATCAAACGGCCCGGTCGAAGCGAGACCATTCGGTCCTGCTCCCTATTTCGTTGCGGAAAAGTAGGTCAAAATGGCGAATCGTGTCAATCTGAGTTACTGCGATACTTTTTGCGAAAGCCGTTAAAAACCGACATGTCACAGCTAATTCTGACGCTCGAATCGACGTGTGACGAAACCGCTTGCGCAATTGTTCGCGACGATTTGAAAGTTCTCGCTAGCGTCGTGGCCTCCCAAATCCAGTTGCATCAGCGATATCACGGCGTCGTGCCGGAGATCGCCGCGCGGGCTCACGTCGAGCGAATTTTGCCCGTGATCGACGAAGCACTTCGTCTAGCCAACGTAAAGCTCGCCGACTTGGACGCGATTGCTGTCGCCAACACGCCGGGCTTGTCAGGCTCGCTTGTGATTGGGCTCACCGCTGCCAAGAGCCTTTCGCTCGCGCTCGGCAAGCCGCTTGTGACGATCAATCATTTGCATGCACATATTTACGCTTGCCGGATCGCGTCGGGCGTAGAAATTTTTCCTTGTGTCGGCATGATCGTTAGCGGCGGCCACAGCCATTTGTATCACTGCATGTCGGCGCTGGATTTTCGGTTCTTGGGCGGCACGATCGACGACGCGGCGGGCGAGGCCTTTGACAAAGTCGCCGCCATGTTGGGTTTGGAATTTCCCGGTGGGCCCGCGATTTCGCGCGTTTCGGCTGCCGGCAATCCACGCGCGTTCGATTTTCCGCGCGCACTAGTGAAAGATCGCCAGCGATTGGATTTTAGCTTTAGCGGATTAAAGACCGCCGTCCGTTACGCCCTCGTCGGTCAAGGCAAACAAGATTTTAGCCAGCTCCAACTCGCGCCCCAATTGGTCGCCGACGTCGCCGCAAGCTTCCAACAAGCCGTCGTCGATTGCTTGGTTGCCAAAGCAATTCTCGCGCTAGAACGAACCGAGCTAACAACGCTTTGCGTCGGCGGCGGGGTGGCGGCGAATCGACTGCTGCGTCAACAACTGACTGAGGCACTCGCGGCGCGCGGCGCGAGACTTTTGATTGCACCGTTAGAACTTTGCACCGACAACGCGGTCATGGGCGCGATCGCTTTTGAACGCCTTCGCGCCGATGACGTTGACTCTCTCGACGTCGACATCATCCCCGGGTTGGTAAGACGGTAACGGCTGCTGACGTGCGAGACACTCACTCGCTCATGGGGATTTTGTCGATTTAAATTGGCAATAATTTTTGCGGTGTGACTAGAAATGTAGCCAATCCCGAATCAATCTGAATCTCATGGGTTACATTTCCGACGGATTGCAACTTTTCTTGAACCCGGCCACGTTTCGCGCGGTTTGGGGATTCGATCAGGAACTGCACGCTGCCAAAAGAAATATGCAGCTGGCTTGCGAAGCGTTTTTTGAAAACGCTGGTTATCAAGCGACCGTGCAGCGGACGTGGAACGTCCCGGCTGGCGGAATCCTGTTCGTGAGCGACCATACGTCGTCATTGGATGGTTTTGCACTTTCGCTGGCTTGCCCTCAACACCTGCAACTCCGTCGCGTCATCTTCCTTATTACGGGATATGTCTTGGGTCGCACGGTCGCACGCCAAAGCGTTTTGGTTTGGCCGCGTGGTAATTTTCACAACTTGGTTCACGAGACTCACGGCTTTGTCGACCGTGTCGCTTATGTGATGACCCATCGCTGGGGATCGTGGGTCCGGCCGAATCGTGCGCTTCACAATATGTGCCAAACCCTCGCCGATGGTCAGTGCTTGTCTCTGCTCCCATCCGGAACGGTCGGTGAACAGCATTGGCGGTCCGGCGTTGGTGCGATCGTGCAAACCGCGTTGCGAATTTCCCCCAAGCCCAGTGTTCCGTTTTTTCTAGCCCCTATCTACATCGATTGGCAGGAAGATCCCAAGCTTGTCTCGGTATCCGCACCTGGCTTAATCTCGTTTGAAGACATCATCGCACAAGCCGGCGCGAACTTGGGACGAGCCGAGCTGACCCGCTGGCTCAAGCAACGATACGTCGAGCAGAGTTGGCAATACACGACTCCCGTATCGCCGCGACAAGCTTGAGGCGACAGGCGTGTGGACAAGCAAGCTAACGACGCGAGTCGGTAGTGCTGACACAATTGTCTAACGATGCCGATCACCGGATACGGTTTGGCTTAGCCAGTTGTATGAGCCTCCACCGACTTTCGTCAGTAGTTTCCGAAAGCGTAACCGATTAGCGTCGGTAGTTTCCGAGAGCCGCTGAGATGGACGTCAAAATTGCGGCGTTTTCGGCACGTATGCGGCCCTTTCTTTAATGAAAAAACAGGGAAGGGGATAAAACCGAGTTGCTGGATTGCATCAATACTAGTGAACTTTGGACTCGATATCGAACTCGTCGTCCTAATTCCGCTTCGCTCACCGGCCGGCATAGTCAACCTAATCGGAGAATGGAATTTGAAATTCGTCGCTTTGAAATCGAAGAAAAAACACGCATTGGCTTATGCAGTGGCCGGAGCGGCAGTTTTGGGTTCCTGCGCGACAGCGGAGGCTGATTTTATCGGCCCCTACATACACCCCAATTGGACTTGGACACCCGCCGGTGACTCAAGCAACTTGGGGACTCTAACAACATTTCAGTTGACCGGTTCCAATGATCTCGTAACCCTCAATGCGACTGCCCTTTACACAATTGCCGCCGCCGCCAGCGGCAATGTTTCGTTTGACTGGAATTATTCATCTCCGGACGTCAATCAATACGACTTCGGTGGATTTTATTTGAATGGCGTTTTCACCACGCTTGCGTTTAACTCAACCCAAGGAATTGGAACATTTTCCTCACCGCTAATCGCCGGAGATACTTTCGGTTTTTTTGTCACTAGCGCAGACTCGGAATTTGGCCCCGGTGTCTTGGACATATCCAATTTTAACGGACCGTTGGCGGTTGCCGAACCTGGTTCGTTGGGCTTGTTGGCTCTCGGTACCCTTGGTGGCGTATTGGCCCTTCGTCGACGCCGCAAAGCGCACGCCATCTAGTTCAAGAGCTAAATTCCGAAAGCTGTTGGAAACATCTACAAGCTCGGTCTTCGGATCGAGCTTTTTATTTCTTGATTCCATCCGATCGTGGGCGATTGCGAAGCGACATGGAAAATGGAGAATGTGATACGTCGATGCACTTTGCTCAGAGAACATGGCAATGGCTGAACGACTGGCACAAAAACTATTGTTGATTGGTTGGGATGGGGCGGATTGGCAGATTATCAAACCGCTACTTGAGCGCGGCGAAATGCCGGCCCTTCAGAGTCTGATCGAACAAGGTGTCATGGGCAATTTCGCCAGTATGCGGCCGATGATTTCGCCCATGTTGTGGACTTCGATGGCGACCGGCAAAGTCCCTTATTTGCATGGTATCTGCGGATTTACCGAGCCGGACCCCAACAGCGAAAAAGGTGCCCGCCCCGTTACCAGCACAAGCCGAAAATGCAAAGCGTTCTGGAACATCCTGACTCAGTCAAATATTAAGAATCACGTTGTGGGATGGTTCGCTGGACATCCTGCCGAACCGATCAACGGAGTATGCGTCTCCGAGTTGTTTGCCAAACCGATCCACCCGGTCGATCAGGCTTGGCCCATCGTTGCTGGAAGCGTTCATCCGCGCGAGTTATCGGAGACTTTGGCGGAACTGCGAATACATCCGCAGGACTTGTCGCTGGATGAATTGGAACACTTCATTCCCCAAGTCCGTTCGATCGACCAAACCAACGACAAAAATGTTCGGATGTTGGCTTTGCAATTGGCCGAATGCGCTACCAACCAAGCCGCCACGACTTGGATCATGGAAACGCAGCCTTGGGAAATGATCGCTGTCTACTTCAACACGATCGATCATCTCTGCCACGGCTTTATGTACTTTCATCCGCCGAGGATGGAGCACATTCCAGAGCAGGCATTCGCCTTGTACAAAGATGTTGTGAACACGACTTACAAGTTTCACGACATGATGCTGGGGCGGTTGCTGAAACTTGCTGGCGAGGAAACGACCGTGATGATCGTTTCTGATCACGGCTATCAAACCGGTCATCGCCGACCGATCTTGACGCCGCAAGAGCCTTCAGGTCCGGTTGCTTGGCATCGGCCCTACGGCATTTGCGTACTCAAGGGCCCGCATATTCGTCGCGATGAATTGCTTTTCGGTGGCCGCATTCTTGACGTGGCACCAACCGTGCTAACTTTGTTCGGGCTGCCCATCGGCGAAGACATGGCGGGCGTTCCATTAGTTCAAGCGTTCGACCGCGACATCGTTCCGGAGAAAATTCCAAGTTGGGAAGACGTGCCCGGCGAATGCGGGATGCACTCCGGCGAAATCCAAAGCGATCCTTTTGCCGAGATGGCCGCCATGAATCAGCTTGCCGAATTGGGTTATATCGACTCGCTGGCCGACGACAAACAAACAACCATGCGACGGGCCGCCGATGAAGCACAATACAACTTGGGCTGCTCGCTGATGTGGACGGGGCGTTATTCGGAGGCGGTCGAATTGCTTGAGGCCGTTCATCGCAATCAACCGACTCGCTTGGCTGTCGCCTACAATTTGGCCGACTGTTATCAGCGCCTCGAACGTATCGAAGACTGTCGAAACTTGATCGACCATATCGCCGCAGGAAACTGCTCCGATCCAGGAATGGAAGACAAGAACATTCGCGTCGTCCCTCAAGTCGACTTGCTGAGAGGATTGCTGGAACTCAACTCTGGTAATCCCGACGAAGCGATCAAATATTTGCTGGCTGCCGAAAAAGCAGTCGGCAAATTCGCGGGGCTGCATCGGAATATCGGAAACACCTATTTGCGGATGAACCGCTGGGACGATGCTGCTCGAGCATTTGAAAAAGCACTAGATGTCGATCCAGATGACCCCGAGGCATATCACGGAATGACCGTTGTTTGCCTGTCAAAAAATCAAGATCAATTGGCCGTGGACAACGCACTCCGCTCAATTGAAATTCTCTATCATCAGCCCCATGCCCATTTTCATCTCGGCCTCGCCTTGTCGCGGTTGGGCAAATTGCATCGAGCCAAACAAGCTCTTCAAGTCTCGATAACAATGAACCCCAACAATCCAGACGCCCAAAAACTGTTTTCCCAGCTTGGTCGCACATGACGATGGAACCGCTTCCACTGGTGCATGTCGTTTCGGGATTGCCGCGTTCAGGAACGTCGCTGATGATGCAGATGTTGGTCGCTGGCGGAATGATCGCGCTAACCGACGAGCGTCGAACGGCTGACGTTTCGAACCCCTGGGGATACTTTGAATATGAACCAGTCAAAAGCCTCGCGAAAGACAATTCCTGGCTGCCCCTTGCCGAAGGCAAAGTCGTAAAAATCATTTTACAACTCCTGCCCTTTCTACCCGCGAAATTTAGTTACAAGATCATCTTGATGGATCGCTCGCTGGATGAAGTCATGCAATCGCAATCGAAAATGCTGGCCGGAAAAATGGCCGCCAGCCCATTAGTACGCCCAGAAATCCTCAAACAAACTTTTGCCAATCATTGGGATCAAGCCCGCGAGCGAATCAGCAACTGCACCAATTTTTCATCACTCGTCGTTTCCCACCGCCAGCTTCTGAACCAGCCCGAGTCCGTTCTTTCTATAATCGCCGACTTCATTTCGCCACATAAACTAAACCTTGCCGCCATGCTCGGCTCGATCGACAAATCTTTGTATCGATCGCATTCAGAACAATAGTCTTGGAACATTTTCCGAAATACTTGCCACAAGCGAACTTCTGCGTCATCATTCGTATTGGCGGGTGAGGTACTATGCGGTGCGCTAACTAAGTTGTCTTTTCAAAGCAGCACGAAATGAAACGGATGAAATCGGGGGGTGGGTGGCCGGCGATTTGGTATACGCTGCGGAAATCGCGCCAAACGGGCGGGGTTTGGAAAATGTTCCGCGCGCTGCGGGCTAAAAATGCGTGCAAGACTTGCGCGCTCGGAATGGGTGGCCAACAGGGGGGCATGGTCAACGAAAGTGGACTTTGGCCCGAAGTCTGCAAGAAGTCGGTTCAGGCAATGGCCGCCGATATGCAAGGAGCGATCCAGTCGAATTTTTGGTCGACTTACACGATCGAGCAACTCAAACGATTTACGCCGCAGCAAATGGAAAGCTGTGGGCGATTGGCGCAACCCGTATTGTACGAACGCGGCCAACAGTACTTTCGGCCAATCGAATGGGACGAAGCATTGTCACGCATCGCGAACCGACTGCGCGCGCTTCAGCCCAAGGAAACATTTTGGTATTTCAGCGGGAGAAGCAGCAACGAAGCTGGTTTCCTGCTGCAATTGATGGCCCGAATCTACGGGACGAACAACGTCAACAATTGCAGTTTTTATTGCCACCAAGCTAGTGGCGTTGGCTTGACGAGCGTGACCGGCAGCGGGACCGCGACGATTGTGCTTGAGGATCTAGAGCTTGCGGACACGGTGTTTTTGATTGGTGGAAATCCGTCGAGCAACCATCCGCGGCTGATGACGTCGCTGATGAAACTGCGGCGGAGAGGAGGCCACGTCATCGTAATCAATCCGGTGATCGAAACTGGACTCGTCAATTTTCGGGTACCGTCGAATGTTCGGAGCTTGCTGTTCGGCAGCGAAATTGCGTCCCTCTATATTCAACCGCACATCGGCGGGGACTTAGCGTTGCTGCTGGGGATTGCCAAAGCGATCTATGAACATGGGACGCACGACGCAGCTTTTTTGCACGATCATTGCGCGGGAGCGGACGTTTGGTTGAAGCATTTGCAATCGCTCGATTGGTCAGATGTCGAACGCAAGTCGGGTGTCGATCGCGCGACGATTGAACGTGCGGCCGAGATTTACGGCCGCTCGAAAAACACGATCTTTAGTTGGACGATGGGAATTACGCATCACGCAAACGGCGTGCAAAACGTGCAAGCGATTGCGAACTTGGCGTTAATCCGAGGCGCGGTTGGTCGCACCGGTTCCGGCCTCATGCCGATTCGCGGGCATTCTAACGTGCAAGGGATCGGTTCGGTTGGCGTGACGCCCAAACTGAAAGATGCGATTTTCGAACGTCTGCAAAGTTTTTACGGAATTTCGCTGCCGACCGAGCGAGGCCTCGATACGCTTGAGTGTATTGAGCAAGCCGACGCTGGCGCGCTGAAGTTCGGTTTTTGTTTGGGCGGAAATCTTTATGGCTCGAACCCCGATTCCCGATTCGCGGCACAAGCCATGTCCAAACTTGAGACAGTTGTCTATCTCAGCACGTCGCTGAACACGGGCCACGCACATGGCTTGGGACGCGAGACGTTGATCTTGCCGGTCCAAGCTCGCGACGAAGAGTCGCAAGCCACGACCCAGGAATCGATGTTCAATTACATTCGCTTGTCGGACGGCGGACCGCAAAGGCTTGCGGGGCCGCGAAGCGAAGTCGACGTTATTGCGGACTTGGCGGATCGCGTGTTGGGGCGCACGACGCCGATCGATTGGTCGGCGATGCGAGACCATGCGAACATCCGCCAAGTGATCGGGCGAGTCGTGCCGGGCTTTGAAGAAATCTCTGAAATTGACCGGACGAAAAAGGAGTTTCACATTGGCGGACGAACGCTACACGAGCCGAAGTTCCCGACGCCAAGCGGTCGAGCGAATATCTTAGTCCACGAATTGCCCGAGTTGAGCCATGCAGAAGGCATGTTGCGATTGATGACCGTTCGAAGCGAAGGGCAATTCAACACGGTCGTATACGAGGAGACAGACATCTATCGCGGCCAAGATCGGCGCGACGTGATTTTGCTCCATCCTGACGACGTCGCCCGGATGGGGCTAAAACCGGATCAGCGAGTTACCGTTGCGAACGCTACGGGAAAGATGAGCGGCATTTTGGTGCGCGAATTTTCTGAAATCAAGCCGGGGAATGCGTTGATGTATTACCCCGAAACCAATGTGTTGGTCCCTAAAGTCGTCGACCCGCAATCCAAAACGCCGGCGTTCAAAAACATTCTCGTGTCCGTAAGGCCTTGAGAACTTGGCTTGCGACGGACACTTGTTTGCAGGCGATAAACTGGTAACTTTGCGGCTGAAGCGTGATTGCGCACCAGCTCGATAGTAGCAGGCACATTCCATGTGCCGTGGGCCTCACGCCACGGCACACGGAGTGTGCTTGCTAGTTCAAGCCACGGCACTCGGAATGTGCCTGCTACTTTGAGAGAGAATTGGAATTGAGGAATTTGTATGAGGAATGTGGTGGCCGTGATCTTAGGCGGTGGTCGCGGGTCGCGGCTTTTTCCGCTAACTTCGATTCGCTCCAAACCGGCGGTTCCGCTGGCTGGCAAGTACCGTTTGATCGACATTCCGATTTCAAATTGCGTCAACAGCGACATCAATCGCATCTACGTGCTGACGCAATTTTTGTCCGTCAGCCTACACAAGCACATTCGGCAGACTTATACGTTCGATCAATTTAATGGTGGGTTCGTCTCGCTGTTGGCGGCTCAGGAAACGAACGATGCTAGTCGGGACTGGTTTCAAGGAACCGCCGACGCCGTCCGAAAAAATCTTGATTACATCGAGCAAGATGGGATTGATTACGTGCTTATCTTGTCGGGAGATCAGCTTTATCGAATGGACTATCGGCAACTGATCGAGACGCATCAGAAAACGAATGCGGACGTTACGATCGCTTGTATGCCGGTCACTCGCAATGCTGCCCGCTCGTTTGGAATCATGCGCGCGGATCAATCGGGCCGGGTGCTGGGCTTTTTGGAGAAGCCACAAACCGAAGAAGAAATCAACATCGTGCGAACCGATCCGGCGTGGATCGATAATCGAGGGGTGAAAAGCAATGGCCGCGATTTATTGGCGAGCATGGGGATCTATGTTTTCAACCGACGCACGTTAGTCGACGTCCTTTCCAAGACAAACTATGCCGATTTCGGTCGCGAAGTCTTCCCAGCGGCGGTCCGATCGCGGAATGTCCAGATGCACTTGTTCGACGATTATTGGGAGGACATCGGTACGATCCGATCGTTCTACGAAGCCAATTTGAGTTTGGCCAGCGATAACCCGCCGCTCATATTATCTTCGCCTGATGCTCCCGTATTTTCTCGCCCTCGATTTCTGCCGCCAACACGCATTGGCAATTCCCGAATTAGCAACAGCTTGATTGCCGATGGATGCCGCATCGGTCACGGAACGACGATTGAGAACAGCGTGATTGGTTTGCGTTGCATGGTGGCAGACAAAGTGACGATTCGCAACTCGATCATCATGGGTGCGGATTATTACGAAGAGCATTCACCAACCGCCGTCAGTCCCGGTTCCGAGTATCCTCTGCTGGAAATTGGAGAAGGCGTTTTTATCGACGGTGCGATTATCGACAAGAATTGCCGCATTGGCCGCAACGCTCGAATCGTCAACGAACTGCGAGTCGAAGAAGCCGACTCGATCGATGGCGTCTGTATGATCCGCGATCGAATTCCCGTCATCGTAAAAGGCTCGACGCTCCCAAGCGGCTGGCAAATCCGACTGCGGCCAACTGTTTAGCCGGCGCAGCCGTTCGCGGTGGCAGGTGATGATACGCGCCTCTGCGGTCGTGCGACGCCAATCGGTGCTGCCAGCCGCTGGCGCGGGTTAAACGAAAACTGAGTCCGCTCGCGGTGGCAGGTGATGATACGCGCCTCTGCGGTCGTGCGACGCCAATCGGTACTGCCAGCCGCTGGCGCGGGTTAAACGAAAACTGAGCCCGCTGGCGGTGGCAGGTGAGGGTTCATGTCGCAGCGCCAAACGGCGGGTCCAGCCGCTTGTGCGGGTTAAACGAAGAGGGCCCGAAGCGATCGGGCGAAATGGCGCTCTATACGTCATAGCGAATGTCGATGATCTTGTATTTGATCGTACCTTTGGGAACGACGATCACGGCAAGCTCACCGACTTTTTTGCCAAGAAGACCTTGGCCGATTGGACTAGTGATGAGAAAGCGGCCTGAGTCATAGTCTTCGTCTCCGGCACCGACGAGAGTAATGACTTCCTCCTCTTCAATTTCGATGTCAACAACGTGGACGGTCGCTCCAAAGCTGACTTCGTCGCGTGGCATCTTGGTCGGGTCGACAATCGAAGCCATCGCGAGCTTACCGCGCAGGCCGTTGATTTTCGCTTGCATCAATCCTTGAGCTTCGCGCTGGCTATGGTACTCGGCATTTTCTTTGAGATCGCCCTCGGCTCGCGCGATGCCGATTTTTTCCGCGATCTTCGGCATTTCGACATTCTCTAGTTGTTCCAATTCAGACTTGATCTTGTTGTACCCGTCTTGGGTCATTGGGACGCGTTGGTTCATGGCGAACTCACCAATCGAAAAGGCAAAAAAATAGACCTGCCAACTTGGGCAGGTCAGAATAATCAAATTAACGCTGGCTCAATTTTTATCCAAAAGGCAGCACGAGTAAAGCCCGTTGCATCAAAAACCCAACTATTCGAGGTCTTTTTCCTGACGTAGCCACCGCTTCGAGAATGCTTTGCGATAGGAGATGTCTCTTTCCACTGGGCTGCCCATCGATCGTCGTTATCCACTCAATTCTCTCGCGTTTAGACACAAGCGTTTCAAGGTGGCCTATCTACACTATCAAATATTTGGAAGGCCCACGCAGTTACCAAACTGTCGACGCTGAACTATAGTACTACCAACTTATTCCGACCAATTGGTGGAGCCGCAATGTCCTTTTTATTGGGTGGGCACAGCATTTGCTTGTGCTTGGTATTGATTCTGCCAGTATACGTATTCGGACAAGCTCCAGCGGCCGCACCGGTTCGACCATCTGATGGAGCGAAGGCACTCGATGAGAGTCCACGATCGCCAGCGGTCCTTTCGAATCCAATTTCTCACGATGTCGACTTCGCGGTAGTTATCACGGCGCCGGCGAATTGCAAGAAGCTGGCCATTTGGTTGCCGCTTCCACCCACGAATGAAATCCAAAAAATCGAAGACTCGCAACTCTCGACTTTTCCGGTCGAGGTGTCTCCTCGGATCGAGACCGAACCAGTCTTTGGCAACCGATTTGCCTATTACGAGTTCGATCAGCCCACTGGCGGACTGATCATTCGCCACAAATTCCGCGCGATAATCCACCAAGCGAATTGGAGTGTCGATCCCACAAAAATTGGGCCAGTCGTCGATTGGGAAAAAGAATTCGAACCTTATCTCAAACTTTCAACTGTCGACGATTCCTCTGCGTTCCAGGAGACGATCAAACAAATTGGCGCGAGCGGACCAAAATCCAGCGACGATATCTATTCCGCAATGGACTGGATTGGCCAGAATTTGTCTTATAGTCACGAAAAGGCATCGCTTTCAGGCGATGTTAATCATGCGTTCAACGAGCGTGCTGGACATTGCAGCGATTATCACGGGTTGTGCGCGGAAATGGGACGGCGAATGGGATATCCGGGGCGGGTGATGTACGGATTGTGCTTGTACCCAAAGTCGTCACCGTCGCATTGCAAATTGGAAGTGTTTTTGCCTGGCTACGGTTGGATCCCGTTTGACTTGTCGGAAACGCAAAAATTGGTCCAACGGATTCAGGGCTCGAAAGAATTGGGCATTGACGAGAAGGAGCGTCTCACGAAAATCGCCCGCACTCGATTGAAGGAAGGTTTTCGTGAAAACAGTTGGCTTGAAGTAACCCGCGGAACTAATTACGAGCTTGCGCCCAAGGGTGCGGCTCCGGTCAAATTGGTGCGGACCATTTACGCCGAAGCGGACGGAGTGCCGTTGCGGGATCCCGACCCATCCAATCCCAGCCAACGAGAATTTTCTTGGATGACCGTGATGAAATTCTCGGCTGAACCCAAATTCCAACCGGCCTTTCCTAATAACGATTTCCAACGCATTGAATCAGAAGCCCAAAGCAAGGTAGAGGCGCCGAGTCGTTAGCGAAGTTGCCTAGAACTTTCTCGAATCGGCAGGTGCATGATCATGAAGTCCGTAATGAGTGATCGGACGGTGCGAATTTTCAGGCTATTGGTTTTGACGAATCGTGACGAGAGCGAACGGACAAATTACTTAACCGAATCTTTTTTGAAGTTTGCGTTTCCGGAGTAGCTCATGCTTTTCCGAACGATGAAGGACGGGTTGCTCGGTTTGGCGTTGCTGGCGATGGTATGGAGTCTCGGGCCGTGCGACTAATGAATGATGGCACGCGTCGCGACAGCATAAGCGAAGGCACAAAACGCAAGGTTTTCGGGGACGAAGGGAACGTGTATTGAATTGTGCGGCGAATGCGTGGATGCAGGCCCATTCGATTTGTCAGACGATTCGCTGTTGACTGATTTAATCATGCTGGCTAAAGTTTGCCGCGTTTAAGTCTCGACTTTTTGCAAGATGGTGTCCGGAATTTTCCGGATTGGCCAACGGACAAACTTTTGATTCAAGGATGAATCATGTTGCAGACAATTGCGGCTGGTGTTTCGCGACCACGCGGGATTCGCGTTGGCATTTGCGCGGCGGCGCTAACGATGGCGTTTGGTTGTCAGAACATCATGTGGCGCGGTCAGAACGCCGACAACGATTCCACGAAACTGGTGGACAATCCTGACCCGAAAGGGCCCAAATACGTTGGCGATTCGACCAGCGTCTGGGGAATGAACGTGGCCAAGGTCGAAGGAATCGCTCTCGTCACGCAGCTCGATGACACCGGTAGCGACCCACCTCCATCGTGGCAGCGCGACCGCTTGATGAAGGAAATGCAAACTCATAATGTAAAAAATGCCGCAAAGATTTTGGCAAGCGGTTCGACTTCGATGGCCATTGTCGCGGCCAACTTGCCACCCGGAATTCGCAAGGGCGAACAGTTCGACGTGTTCGTCACGACGTTTCCAAACTCGGAAACAACTAGCCTGCGCGGCGGGTTCGTCATGCAGACATGGTTGCGTGCCAAAGTTGTTTTGGGTGGTCGGCCTCGCGATGGCCACGATGCGGCGACAGTCAAAGGCCGAATCCAAGTCAAATCGTTGTTCGAACCTGGCGACGATCCGTCGGCCGAGAACACCGGCTACATTTTGGGCGGGGGAGTCGCGCAGGAAGATAGACCATTGGGTTTGGCGGTTCGCGATGATTTCGCGACGACATTGAAAACCGCAGTCTCAGTTTGTCGCGCGATCAATTCGCGATTCACTACTTATGATGAATCCGGAAAAGTCAACGTCGCCACGGCAAAAAACAATCGTCGAATCGAACTTGTAGTTCCCGAGGAATACCGTCACAACATAGGCCGCTATGTTCGCGTAATCGTGAATATCGCTTATCAAGAGACGCCCGAACAACGCCTCCAGCGGATGGAGCAATTGGAGCGAGAGTTGAACGAACCGGCATTGGCACAACCTGCAGCCCTGCGACTGGAAGCCATCGGCCGCGAAGCCGTTCCCGCTCTCAAACGTGCTTTGCAGAACGAAGATACCGAAGTCCGATTCTACGCAGCCGAAGCGTTGGCTTATCTCGACGAGCCTGAGGGCATTGACGTACTGAAACAAGCTGCCGAAAAGCTGCCTGACTTTCGTTGGCACGCGCTGACGGCATTGACTTCATCGGAAGAATTGAATGCCGGATCAGCGCTGTCGGATTTGCTCCACACGGAAAACGCCGAATGTCGTTACGGCGCGTTTCGAGCAATGCTGGCGCGTTCGCCGCAAGACCCGATGATGGCGGGAGATTGGCTTCCGGGCGAATTCTTTTTGCATGTGGTTCCGTCAACCGGCCCTACAATGGTTCACTTTTCGATGCAGAACCGAGCTGAAATTGTCGTGTTCGGCGGCCAAGTACCAGTCTCCGAAAACTTTATTTACATCGAGAATGGGCTCACTATCCAAGCCAAATCGGGCGACACTGTGGAGCTGATTAAGTACTTGCCGGGTGAAGGCGAGACAAAGCAGAAATGCAAGAATTCCGTCGCCGAAGTCATTCGCGCGATGGCTCAACTTGGCTGTCGTTACGAAACGATGTTGGCGATGTGCAAAGACTCGCAAAAAGCTCAGACGCTCAATTGTCGCATGGTGATCAACCGCGTTGCAAAGCCCGAGCGACTTTACGCTCGCGAAGGATCGGCTGAAGAACTTGATCCTCTGGTGGGCGACACCGGTGACAGGCCGGACTCGCAATCAGGTGGGCTTGAGGCATCATCGGAAAAGCCGCCCGAATCCGATCCCCCGAAAAAGGGCGTCTTTGCTACAATGAAAGGCTGGTTCAGCAACAAATAACTAGCATTTTTCCAAGCCCTTCGTTCTGTCGTAATTGCGGCAATGACTTGGCCGAGCGACCCGTTTCAGCGTGATCGTGTAAATGCTCAAAGCACTCGAACTCGTCGGATTCAAAAGCTTCGCCGACAAAACGCGCTTTGAGTTTCCGCCTGGAATCACGGTAATCGTCGGCCCCAACGGGTCCGGCAAGTCGAACGTAGTCGATGCGATCAAGTGGGTCTTGGGCGAACAAAGCGCCAAGAGCCTGCGCGGCAAAGACATGGCGGACGTGATCTTCAAAGGGACCCAAGGTGCTAACGGCCGCAAGCCTGCCGGAAGTGCTTCCGCCACGATCATCTTGGAAAACCTCGATCGCAAGCTCGCGCTCGATACCGACGAAGTCCACATCACGCGCCGCGTCTATCGCAGTGGCGAGGGCGAATATCTGATCAACGGTGAAGCTTGTCGACTCAAGGACATTCGCGGACTGATTCGTGGAACCGGCGTGGGCACAGACGCTTATAGCTTGATCGAGCAAGGCAAAGTCGAGCGGTTACTGCAAGCCTCCAAATACGATCGCCGCGCAATTTTTGAGGAAGCTGCCGGCATTAGCCGCTTCAATGCAAAAAAAATCGAAGCGCAGCGGCGGCTCGTTCGCGTCGAACAGAACTTGATTCGCCTCAAAGATATCGTCGAGGAAGTCGGCGCTCGCTACCGGAGCATCAAATCGCAGGCGTCCAAAGCCGCACGCTACCGAGAATACACGAAGCGTCTGCAAGAACTTCGAACGCACGTCGGCCTGCACGATTGGCGACAGTATTCTGCTCAAGTCTCTGAACAGACCGAACAAAAGGCGACACGTCAAAACGATGTACAACGGTTACAGTCCGAATCCACGCAGCTCGATGCCGAAACACAGCGCGGCGAGCAACAATGGGCCCAACTCACGGCCCAACAAAATAAATTGCAAGAACAAATCGCAACGATTCGCGAAGCCATCGCCAACGGCGAGTCGCGACTGTCGCTCAACCAGATTCGGGCGGAAGAACTCGACCAACGTAAGGTGACCGTTCGAGAGTTCTTGACCAAAATCGCGGCGCAGCTTTCCGATGTTCAGCAGCGGATTGCCATGGGCCAATCCGATTTGGCGAGTGCCAACCGCGAATTCACCGAGACTCAATCGCGGCTGCAGACGCTGGAATCGACCCGTATCAATCTCGAAAACGAGTCCGCCGAACTTAAATCCAGTTTGGAGCAATCGCGAGCCAACCAAGTCCGGCTGGCCGCCTTGATCCACGAGCTTGGCAAACAAATTAGTGGGTTGACTTCGCAAGCTTCGCTCGGGAACGAAAATCGACGCCAGCTCGAATCGGAAGTTGCCAAACAGCAATCCGTCCGTAAATCGCTGGCGCAACAACTAGAACAATGCCATGCCGAACACAGTCGTCTGCAGCACAGCGCCGAATCGCTTGACTCGAATCTCGCTGCGGCCCGGCACGACGTCGAAAATTCCCAAGTCGAGTTGGCGAAGCAACAAGACGAGATCACACGGCTCACCACCGAACACGCCGGAATTACTCAACGGGCCGAAGTCATCCACGAAGTCGAGCAGCGGTTCGAAGGCGTCAACCAAGGTGCGAAGCATGTCCTTGCCGAAGCCGCCAACAAGTCCGCACCGATTTGGTCCGGCGTCCTCGGCCTTGTCGCGGACCTCGTCCAAGTCAACGTCGAGCACGCAAACATTATCGACATCGCGTTGGGAGATTACGCTCAATATGTCGTTGTGCAAGGCGACGATTTGATTCGCGCGATTGGCGACGAGAAGATTCGGATTCCCGGCCGCGCGGGTTTACTGCCACTCGAATCGCCTCATTTGTCATCTTCCGGTGCCAAAGTCAGCTTGGCCGGAATGACTGGCGTCATTGGCCGTGCCGATCAGTTGGTTCAAACGAAGCCGGAATACGAAGAGTTGATTCGGCGAATTCTGGGTACGACTTGGATCGTCAAACGACTTTCGGATGCTCTGCATTTGCAACCGAAATTTGCGCCGCAATTGCGATTCGTCACACTCGACGGCGAAGTCGTCGATTTCGACGGAACGATTTTGCTCGGCGCGCGGCAGTCGTCGGTCGGAATCGTTTCGCGCCGCAGCGAATTGCGGGCCTTGCGACGAGAAATTCATCGACTCGCAGAAGCCATTCAACAAACTACGACGGTGCGCGATGGTTTGCGTGTGCAAGTTGCCGAACGACAAACGCGATTGCAACAGCTTTTGTCCGAACATACGGAAACCGCGAAACTATTGTCGAAGCAAGAACATTTGGCCGAAGTGGCCCGTCAGCAAATCGATCAGGTCCAAGCGTCGCTCGGCGACCTCGGGGCGCGCGCGACAACCGTCAAAGTCCAAAACCAGAGAATCGAATCTCAACTCAACGGCGATCAGGTAAGACTTGCCGCACAAGAAGTTGACCTTGGGCAAATCGCAGATTTTATCCTGGAAGGGGAGCAAAAGCGAACCGACTTCGAAAACCGCTTGTCCGAGTCGAACCAGCAAATAACTTCACTCAAAGTGCAATTGGCCAAAGCCGAGCAGCGTGTTCAGTCGCTACGAGGCATCTTCGAAAATAACTCGGCGCAGCACAGCGAACTCACTCTTGCGGTCGGCAACAACCGAAGCGAACTGGCGGGCGGGTTGTGGGCTCGCCGCGCCGCGTTGCGAGAAATCACGGCGGCACAAGCCGCTTTATCCCAGCAGCAGACCGCCAAAGACGACGTCCTGCGGCAACTTAATGAGTCCAACGCAGCTCGAGACTCGCTTGAACAACAACGTCGCCAGTCTCGCGAACGCTTGCAACAGCTTCACGAGTCGCTGCGCGTCGCCCAAGATCAGTCGCATCAAATCGATCTACGGTTGGAGAAACTTGGCCTCGAGCGGGATCAGTTGACGCAGCGACTCAAGGATGATTACGGAATCGATTTGTTGGAACTGAGCGAACAACCCCAAACCGAGACCGCCCAAGCCGAGCGTTCGGAGATCGACGCGGAAGTTGCCGACCTGCGTCAGAAATTGGGGAGCATCGGTTCTGTTAACATGGATTCACTTTCGGAACTCGAATCGCTTGAGCAACGCTATCAAACGCTCGACGCGCAATACCGCGACCTCGTCCAATCCAAGGAGACGCTTGAGCGGATCATTCAGCGGATCAACAACGAAAGCCGTCGGTTGTTTATAGAGACGCTCGATGCCATTCGCGTCAACTTTCAACAGCTTTTCCGCCAGACGTTTGGCGGCGGTCGTGCGGACATCGTGCTCGAAGAGGGTGTCGACGTCTTGGACGCCGGCGTCGATATAGTGGCAACTCCTCCTGGCAAACCCGAATTCAACAACTCATTGTTAAGCGGTGGCGAAAAGGCTTTGGCCGCAGTGTCGCTGCTGATGGCGATTTTCAAGTTCCGCCCCAGCCCGTTTTGCGTTTTGGACGAAGTCGACGCTCCATTCGACGAAGCCAACATCGGCCGATTCATCGACGTGCTCCGCAGTTTCCTCGGATGGACGAAATTCGTTATCGTCACGCATTCTAAAAAGACCATGACCGCCGCGACGACGCTCTACGGCGTGACGATGCAAGAATCCGGGATCTCCAAACGTGTCAGCGTCCGCTTCGAAGAAGTCGGCGAAGACGGCCAAATTGCCGAATCCGCCACCGAGCGCCCCGATTCCTCCGCCGACTCCAATCAGCGCGGCGTCGCATAACCTATTCGACCCATGTCTCCGTTTAATGCTTAGCGAGTGATTTGAAACGGAGGGGAGCGCCAGTATTTCGAAAAGTTCAGTGCGGGTCGCCATTTGCCGTCGGGCGTTGGACGCAGTACGGCGTGAAGCCGACCGTCAAGGTCCGTCAACAGGATTTCTTGGGCGGTCGTGCTTGGCGAGCATTCGTATTTAACGCCGCGTGAAATTCGCTCAATGTCGTATTCGCCAAGTGCAACAATCGGCAACCCTGAAAAGGCTTCAAGCGGATCGACAAGCTTTTCGTGAAACGTGTCTTCCTTCACGTCGAGTAGCGAGGCGCAGCGACCCAAGTTGAATGGTCCAACGGCACTGCGGGACAACTCAACCATCACGCATCTAGTACCAAGCATCGCAGCGATATCACGTCCGAGGCTGCGCATGTACGTTCCGCTGCTGCAACAGCATTCAATCTCGAAATACGGAAAGTCGTAGCGAATCAATCGACTGGAATAAATCGTCACCGGGCGGGGCTGGATCGTGAATTCTTTTCCGCGATGGGCAAGTCGATAAGCACGTTTACCGTTAACTCTGATGGCCGAAAAGTCCGGTGGCGTTTGTTCGATGGGGCCAACAAATAGCGCGATTGCGGTGTGCATCGCTTCAAGAGTTGGGCTGGCGTCCATCGGCACATCGCGGCACTCGCGTTCCATATCATCTGAATCGCTTTCAACGCCAAGCTGATATCGAGCGACGTATTGTTTGGGCATGACGTGAACATAAGGGACGAGGCGCGTGGCTAGTCCGATCGCCAAAACAAGTACGCCTGAGGCAAGTGGATCCAAAGTCCCCGCATGTCCAGCGGTTTCGCATGTGACCTTTTCGATCGCGTCGACAATTCGGCGGGAATTAACTCCGCGAGGTTTATGGACAGGTAAAAGTGCAAACATGGTGGGTCAGAGTACCTGGTTCGAAATGCCTAATACTAGCCTGCGCGTCGTTCTGGAATTTCAATTTGAGTTTAATTAGATTTCGTTTTTAGCTTTTCGATTTCGTCCACGATCGACTTCATTTCTAGTTCCAATTGTTTAATTTCCGCTGGATCGTCGGCTTGTTTGCGCGACCCGGACAACTGCAGTTGAAGTTTCGCTTGTCGCTGCCGCAACACTTCCATGTGTTTTTTATCTTTTTTGTCCACGTCATTTCCTCGTCGTTTTCCAAATTTGTCGATGTCGTAATTGCGTAACACCCCGGCGCTATCGTAGCATGTTCTAGTTGTAATCGTTTTTTCGCCAGGGTTGACACGGCAACGACCGCAAGGCGAAATATTTGAATGATCGATTGGACACCCACCGTTTAACCTCAAACTCCCCGGAATGTGAACTGCACAAACAGAAATTAAAAAATGACCACGATGCAAGCCAATGCGATCAAACCCGGCAGCGTCGTCAGCGGTCCAACGCTCCCTGAGCGCGTCGAGGTGATCGCGGTAGTTCCTATGGGACAATCGCTCAAGCTGATTGCTCGAGGGCTCACATCGGGGCTGACGTATGACCCGATTTTGAGCGCAGCGCAACTCGCGCAGCTCACTGTCTCTGCCGAGCGCGAGCCGTTCGATGGCGATGCGCGTTTGTTTCGTCTTGGAGTTGAAGCCCATCGCCTTGGGCTGGCCTACGAATACGATCCGTTTTTCTCGCTTTCGATTGCGCGCGTCGACCCGCTGCCTCACCAGTTAGAGGCGGTCTACGGGTACTTCCTAAAACTCCCCCGGATTCGTTTTCTTCTTGCGGACGATCCCGGCGCGGGGAAGACAATCATGGCGGGTTTGCTCCTCAAGGAACTCAAGGCCCGCGGCCTCGTCCGCCGTGCCCTCATCGTCACGCCTGCCAATCTCACCTTTCAATGGCAGCGGGAACTTTCCGACAAATTCCGAGAGAAGTTTGAAATCATTCGTGGGGATGTCTTGCGCGCAAACTACGGACAGAACCCGTGGCAGGAACGCGACCAAGTCATCACGTCGATCTCGTGGGTTTCGATTGTCGAGGATGCTCGCGAAAGCCTTCTTCGCTCTCGCTGGGATCTGATCATCGTCGATGAAGCTCACAAGATGAGTGCCTCGGCCGACGATCGAAAGACCTACGCCTATCGTCTCGGCGAATCTTTATCCAAGATGACGGACCACTTCCTCCTGATGACGGCCACGCCGCACAAAGGCGATCCCGAGCACTTCCGTCGGTTCTTGGCACTGCTCGATCCGGACGTTTACGGCAGCATTCAGAGTTTGCAACAAGCGCTCCGGGAGCACGAGGCCCCGTTTTACCTGCGCCGGACGAAGGAGGCTTTGGTTTCATTTCCGCATCCCGAAACCGGCGAAGTGCGAAAACTGTTCACCAAGCGAGAAGTCCGGACGGCAGCCTTCGACTTGGACGGTGAGGAACTCGAATTCTATGACGAACTTACACGTTACGTAGAAGATCAGTCGATGGCCGCCGCAGGTGAGCAGTCGGCTCGCGCTCGCGCCGTTGGCTTTACGATGGCGTTGTTGCAGCGCCGCATGGCTTCTTCCATCTACGCCGTGCGTAGAAGTCTGGAGCGAATGCGCGCACGGCGTCAGAAAATTCTGGATGACCCCGAAGCTTACCGGCAGGAACAGATCGAAGGCCGACTCCCCGACGACTTTGATGATCTTACCGAGGAAGAGCGCGAACAGCTTGTCCTTCAGCTTGAAGAAGAGGTTCTATCTGCCGATCCTGCCGCATTGCGAGAAGAGATCGGCCGTCTGACAACGCTCATCGAACAAGGTAAGCAACTCGAAATCCGCAACATCCAGACGAAGCTGCAAAAATTGCGAGCGATCCTCAAGGAAGAAGGCATCTTCGATAACCCGAAGATGAAGCTCCTCATATTCACCGAGCATAAGGACACGCTAGATTTTCTCGCCGCGGACGGCCGCGACGGGCGTCCGCTCGGCAAGCTGCGAGAGTGGGGACTCACACTGACCCAAATCTACGGCGGAATGAAGATCGGCGACCGCGACACGCCTGGCAGCCGTATTTACGCCGAACGAGAGTTTCGCGAATCCGCTCAGGTTCTCGTCGCGACGGAGGCAGCGGGCGAAGGGATCAACCTCCAGTTCTGTTGGCTGATGGTAAATTTTGATATCCCTTGGAACCCCGTTCGTTTGGAACAACGAATCGGACGCATTCACCGTTACGGGCAGGAAAAAGACTGCCTCGTCTTCAACTTCGTGGCCCAGAACACTCGTGAAGGCCGCGTGCTGCAAACGCTCATCGAACGGCTCAGGGAAATCCGCGAGGACCTTGGCAGCGATCAGGTCTTCGATGTCGTTGGCGAAATCTTCCCCTCGAATCTACTCGAACGTCTGTTTCGGGAAATGTACGCACGCCAGACTGACGAACACCAAATTCAAGATCGCATTGTCCGCGATGTCAGCCCCGAACGATTCCGCGCGATAACGGAATCGACGCTTGAAGGATTGGCCAAAAAAGAACTCAACCTGTCCGTCATCGTCGGCAAATCAGCCGAAGCCAAGGAACGCCGACTTGTCCCCGAAGTCATCGAGCAGTTTTTCGTCGTCGCCGCGCCGGAAGCCGGTTTGCATCCTAAGCCGCTCGATGGCAAACCACGTTTGGGCTCGCCTTGTTCGATCTACCGCGTGGGTAAAGTCCCTCGTCATCTATTGCAGATCGGTGACGGCCAGGAGGATAGGTTTGGTCGCCTCGGCCGCGACTACGGAAAAGTTGTCTTTGATAAGGAATTTCTCAAAGCTGACGCTACGCTCGAATGGGTGACGCCGGGGCATCCATTGTTTGAGGCCGTACGGTTCGACGTACTCTCCCGAGCCGAAGACTCCCTCAGGCGCGGAGCAATCTTCTATGACCTGCATCGCCGTGAGCCAGCACTAATCGATATCTTCGCCGCCTCCATCAAGGACGGCCGCAATCATGCTTTGCATCGTCGGCTTTTCGTTGTCGAAACGTCTCTTGCCGGTCAGATGCAAATTCACGAGCCAACGATCCTTCACGACATCAACCCAACGCCTCCGAGTACAGTTGTTCCTGATGATCCGATTCCCACCCGTAGCGAAGTGGAGATGTTCCTTTACCAAAAGGCGCTCGAACCGTGGTGTCGGCGCGAGGCCGCAGGTCGCGAGCAGGAAGTGGCCCGTATTGCCAAGCATGTTGATATTAGTCTCAATTCGCTGATCGACCGGCAAAACAATCAATTGGCCGAGTATCTGAATCGCCAAGTCGAAGGCCAGACCGTTACAGGCCTTGATGGAATCATCTCACAGGCGGAGCATCATCTCGACGAATTGAACAACCGATTAGAATCACGACGGAAGGAGATGGAACTCGAACGGCATTGCGCCGTGGCCGACATTACGCATTTGGGCCGAGCGTGGGTTGTTCCGCATCCAGAGCGGGCGAGTCCCCAGCTTGCGCCGATGGTTCGTGATGACGAAGTCGAGCAGATCGCAATCCGGTTGGCGATCGAACATGAAGAAGCTCGCGGCTGGGGTGTTGAAAGCGTCGAGTCCGAAAATCGTGGCTTCGACCTTATCTCCCGTCGCCCGCATCCCGAGGATCCCAAGACTTTTATCGAGGTCCGGTTTATCGAAGTCAAAGGCCGTGCTGGAGTAGGTGTCGTGGCCCTGAGTTCGAACGAATATCAGACCGCCGTTAGACTCAAAACCGACTACTGGCTGTACGTCGCTTTCAACTGCGCCAACGCGCCGCAGCTACACACGATTCAAAACCCGGCTCGCCTTGGCTGGCAGCCGGTCAGCGCGGTGGAGCATTATCAATTGAGTGCGGAGATGGTCAAAAGAAGTGGATAGCGCAAAAAATAAGGGGGTGTTTGGCTCGGCGAACCTTGCGGTTTCATCCGAGGACCCTTTACCCCCGTTTCTTTTGAAGTTGTCAGTTCAAGTATCGGTCACGGTTTAGAAAAAATCAAGTGGAAACAACATGAGATTTATTCCGGCGGAAATACGAGAAAAATCGCAATTTGAGACCCATCAAATGCTGTTTCTTGATTGCTGGTACGGACTCACGCACAACCAGTCATTGGATTCGTATCGCGTCAAATGCCTCAATGCACGAACAATCGTTCGCGAACTTTGTGAGGAAATAGAGATCGGACGATTAGATAATCCGGAGTTCGAGGCGATCTGTCAGGAAGCGTTAGTTCTCTTGGAGAACGATCCGGTTGTCCTCACTTATTTCGCAAAGGGCGTTGCGGCTCTGAAACCATTTTTGGAAAAGCCGCCAACGCTTCAGATAGGTAGCGGCACCAAGCAGGAAAAGGAGAACACAGATAATCGGACACGCTTGCGTGATTCGAAGTTCGCCGCAACGGACCTTCTCGCTTCACTTGAGTCACGCTATTTCGGGACGCTCTGCAACCGCCTCACGGAATCTCTGGCCTCAAAGGACATCTTAAGCGTCGAGTCGCTGACAAACGCAATACTCAGCGACTTAGTCGCACAAGGCTGGGTATTAAGTGAACTTTTTCGGTGGCATCACAAATTCATCGCGAATGACGATCGCACGTTCGAGCAAAACTTGACGTTCATGTTGCGCCAGCTAAAACGACAGTCCGAGGGCTATGTGGTCACTCTGCGAATCAGCGGCGGTGAGAACGTCAGACAAATTCCAGCTTTTGCGAATTTTATACTCTCGCCCAATAGTGGCCTCGAAGCTGAAAAGGAATTCCAAAAGCGTTTTATTGCAGAGGACGAGTATACGACGTTCGCAAAAGCTTCATTTCGTTCGGTCGATTTTCTGTCGGCTGCGATCTTGGCACGAGACGAAATTGAACCATTGCTCGATGCGCTTCGTTTTGAATTTGAGCCTGGCCTTTTGAATATCGACAAGCAGGCATTCGTTGTTCGGGCAGGTGATAGTCGCAAGATGCTGGTTCAGATCGATAATCCGGTACCGAATCCAATTGATTCATTGGATCAAGATGACTTCAAGACGTTTTCCGAAAAGCTGTCTGTTGCCTTGAACTCCACGACGTTAGATCAAGAATCAAAGAACCGGATCGAGACAGCGATTCGGCGATATCGTTTCGGACGCGATAGTCACAATTACTCCGATAAGTTTCTGAATTGGTGGATGGGAATCGAAGCATTGACGAGTTCTGGCGTTCAGAAGATTGGTCGCACTGTAACGGAAAACGCCAGCCACGCCATGCTTTGTGGATACATGTTCCGAATTCTACGCGACCTTTTAATCACGTTGAAATACCTAAGAGTTGAATGGAGAAACGATTTCAAGTCCGTTGCAAACGTCGAATCACTAGCCGAGCTTAATGTACCTGGCTTGGTAAATCTGTTGCAGCACAAAACTCAGGCTCCAATGCTCTGGGATTCGATCACCGATCGACCGCACATCGTTTCACGTGGACGGTTGATAACGCAATGGGTGAATGATCCGGCGAAAATGGCCACCCAACTGGAATTGCACCTCCGAAGGTTGCATTGGCAAATCAGCCGTTTGTACCGTATTCGTTGTTGCCTTGTGCATGGGTCACGCGTGCGATTTCGCCTCGCCCTGTATTCTGCGAATCTTGAATACTACTTGAAGCAGACATTAAAGTTTGCGCTGAACATGCTTTCAGAGAGCCCGCATATCTCCGATTTGACAAGTCTGTTTCAACGTGCCGGTGTAATGTGGCAACGGCAGTTTAACGCACTCAAAGAAAATAATGCGAGTCATGCCGCGATCAACGACGCGATATTCGCATCAATTGTCGCAAAGGACTAGGAGAACAACGCTACGTGACTGACCTTCCCAAACGTCTCATCGAATTCGATCTCCCCATGAACGGCAAACGAATTAAGCGTGTACGCGTGAATCCGGGCACGTCACCGGCAGTCGTCGACGACGAGCTGATTGACGAAGCCCTCCAGGCGGCTGTGGGAGATGCCGTTCGCGAGCACAAGCAAGCCGGACAACCCTTGGTGGTGTGGAAAGACGGCCAAATCGCCTTGGTGTCAGCCACTGAGGTCGAAGCCAAAATGCCGAAGCAGCGACGGCCAATCAAAAAGCGGTCGCTCCCGCGCAAAACGAATTGACCGTTGACAGACATCACTAGTGGCACTCATGACTATCTACCCCAAACGCCTAATCGAGGTCGATCTACCGATTGCACGCACATCGGCGCATGCGCGGCGGGAGAAGTCGATTCGGCATGGGCATATTTCGACGTTGCATATTTGGTGGGCACGGCGACCGTTGGCAGCTTGTCGGGCGGTGATCTGTGCGGCGCTGTGGCCCGATCCGGGCGACGAACTTTGTCCACAGCAATTCAAGATTGCGGCAATGCTTTGCTTGAACGCTTTTGCCAAGCGTGTGTTTCCGGATCGAGTGAATGAAGAAGGCAAACAGATTCGAGATGCCGCATCGCCGGAAGGCTTGGCGCGATGGGAAGCGTTGGCGTCTGGGACGCTGTCGCTCGATCCAGATCAACCGGCGGACGGATCAATTCTCCGGATGTGCTTACTCGATTTTATCGCTGACTTCGCCAATTGGGACAATTCGACGGTTCCCGCCTATTTGGAAACTGCACGGCGATTGACCGGCGTAGCACACGCCTCTCTAAGCGATCCGAGCTATGCGCTCCCTCCGGGTCTGCGCTCAACCTTCAACTCTCAACTCTCAACTTTCCCCGACTGGCTCTCAACTCTCGACTCTCAACTTTCAACCCTTCCCCGCCCTCTTGTCGTTGATCCGTTCTGCGGGGGCGGGAGCATTCCGTTGGAGGCGTTGCGGGTGGGGGCGGATGCGTTTGCCAGCGATCTCAATCCGGTGCCGGTGCTGCTCAACAAGGTCGTGCTCGAATACATCCCCAAGTATGGCCAGCGGCTGGCCGAGGAAGTGCGGAAGTGGGGCGCGTGGATCAAGGCCGAAGCCGAGAAAGAGCTGGCCGAGTTCTATCCCAAAGACCCGGACGGTGCGACGCCGATCGCCTACTTGTGGGCGCGGACGATTCGCTGTGAGGGACCGGCGTGCGGCGCAGAAGTCCCGCTGATTCGCTCGCTGTGGCTGGCGAAGAAGGCCAATCGCTCCGTCGCGCTGCGGCTCATTCCGAACCCGCGGGAGAAGCGGGTGGACTTTGATATCCTCGTGAAACAGCGCGACGGCTGGGTCTCGCAGGCCGATTTGAAATCTCAAATCTCAAATTTGAAATCTCCGATTTTGAATCTCAGCTTCGACGGCACGGTGAAACGCGGCTCCGCGACGTGTCCGTGCTGCGGCTACACGACACCGGTGGCTTCCGTGCGGACGCAGCTAAAGGCGAGGCGAGGTGGATCGCACGATGCGCGAATGCTCGCGGCTGTACTGTTACGTTCCGGCGAACAAGGCCGCAGCTATCGGTTGCCCGGAACTGCAGATGAGAATGCCGTTCGCGATGCCGCCAGCGAACTCGATCGTCGCCGCCAACTCGCCCGTCGCAACCACGACGGCGATGGTCTAAGCCTTGTTCCAGAAGAGCCGATCTCGCCGAACGAATTGCGCCGCATCAGCGTGCCGATTTATGGCATGGAATGCTGGGGCGACTTGTTCTTGCCTCGCCAATTGTTGGCACTCAGTACGCTTGCCAAACTCGT
The DNA here is from genome assembly GCA_031409895.1 of Planctomycetota bacterium. Lineage (GTDB taxonomy): Bacteria > Planctomycetota > Planctomycetia > Pirellulales > Pirellulaceae > JANMEB01. Next base: position 1,017 of record JANNYC010000016.1, on the reverse strand, counting down.
TACGAGGTCCGGCGAAGGGATTGACTCCGACTTCGATGGAGCAATCCGGACGCTCCTTGCACTCGCTTTGAACAAACAGGCCGATCTTGGTTGCGCGTTGACGCGATGGAAGCAAGACGCCGAGTGCCCTGTCAACCTTTTTGGGCGGCAGGCAATCGGCATGGTATGGGACTTTGCCGAAGCAGCCGTGCTCTCCGAGTCGAGTGGTTCGTGGGAAAGCATGTTCGAGCGAACCGCTTACTCGCTCGAATGCGCTGTTACGGAGTTCCACGCCACAGGCCATGTTGAGCAAGCATCGGCAACGACTCACCCGCTTCCGAATGACTCGGCTTCAGCGATAGTCACCGATCCCCCGTACTATGACGCAGTGCCGTATGCTTACCTCTCGGATTTCTTTTACGTCTGGATGCGTCGCTCGCTTGCCGATGTTCATCCGGGCTTGTTGCGCGACGAATGTGTGCCCAAGGATGCCGAAATCGTTGTAGACCGATCGCATCAGCTCAGTAAATCGACGAAGGGAATCGCGTTTTACGAATGCGAATTGCAGAAAGCGTTTGCGGAGAGCCGCCGTGTACTTCGTCCCGATGGGATCGGCACTATCGTCTTTGCCAGCAAGACAACGTCGAGTTGGGAAGCGATTCTCAAGGCGGTGGTCGATGCGGGATGGGTCATCACTGGTTCGTGGCCAATCGACACAGAAATGGAAACGAGAGTCTCGGCGCAAGGCCAAGCTCGGCTCGCCTCGTCGGTGCATCTGGTCTGCCGACCGCGTGAGGATGCGAGCGGGGCGGTGACGGAGTCGGTCGGCGAGTGGCGGGATGTGCTGGGGGAGTTGCCTCGGCGGATTCATGAGTGGATGCCGCGACTGGCGGCCGAAGGGGTCGTCGGGGCGGATGCGATCTTCGCCTGTCTCGGGCCGGCGCTGGAGATCTTCAGCCGCTACCGCCGCGTCGAAAAAGCCAACGGCGAAACCGCCACGCTCCGCGAGTACCTCGAATTCGTCTGGGCCGCCGTCTC
>JANNYC010000015.1:0-2724 GCA_031409895.1 Planctomycetota bacterium | reverse complement strand
CTTGATTTTCACGCGTGAGCAATACGAAGCGGCTCGCGATGCGATTTGGCGCGGCGTGCAGCGATTGCCTTCGCTGGATTGTTTCAAGTCCGTTTTCAGCATCTTCGTATCGCGCATCGACACTTACACCGAAAAGCACTGTCCGCAGTTGTCCCCCGCAGCTCAAGGCATGGTTGGCATCGTCAATGCAAAACGAATTTGGGCCGACAATCGCGACTTTTGGGCCGATAAACAGTGTCCGCTTGCCCAGGAGATCGTATTTGCAAGCACCGGAACCAAAAAGCCAACCGACGATCCGACACGATATGTCGCGGCTTTAGCGGGGAGCGATATTCAAACGAATCCGCCCGCAACAAACGACGCGTTACTTCAAAGCCAAACCTCGATTACGTCGCGAATCGCCGATATCGTTCCCGCTGCGCTCGCGGCGGAAATCGATCGCGTCATTGATTTCGAGCATCTCGAAGCGACTTTGATGCGCGAAGGCATCGAGAAATTCGTCGCGCCCCAAATCGCCCTGCTGCAACTGATCGAAACAAAGCGACTTCAATTCGCTGGATAGTAATAGAGAGTTGAAATTTGAAAGCGGAACGATTCCAAAAGATTGGCCGTTGGGCTCGTTTCTAAACCGTGAGCAGTTGGGAAAGAGATAAATACAACCACGACTCGCAAGCGAGTGAGCCAGTGATGGTCCGATCCACTCGCACGCGCGTCGTGCTTGTATCGATGGGCCAATCTTTGTCGTGTTCGGTATAACGCGCAATTTTTTCGCTCTCAACTTTCAACTTTCAACTTCCCCTCCGATTCAAGTTCGTAAAACTCCAAGTCGCCAAGCGAGCGCAAGGTCAAAAGCAAACTTGCCTTGTCAGTTGCCGCAGCGCGATCTTCGCTGTCTTCGTTTAACCGGCGCAGCCGCGTGCTTGCGTCGTGCCCAATTGGTGTCGCCGCTCCTCGGCTAGGGTCAAAGATATCGGTCGTTTTTCCGGGGGCCAAAGCACCCCGGCTGAAGGAGGCATGAGGCGTGAGGCCTGAGGCTTGAGGTAACGAGAGGGTTCCGAATCTGTTCCCTCGCTCTGTACTCGGGGAGAGAAGTCCCAAATCGTTCCCTCTCCCTGTACTCGGGGAGAGGGTTAGGGTGAGGGGCTGAAGCTCGCTAACGGCGCTCACACTCAGCGCGCTAAATCCAGCAGTCAATGCCGACGCCAACGGATTACCCAGGGTCCACAGTTCGTTGCCGTTGGTCCCGTCACCGGCGGCAAAGTACAACGTCGTCGCACCGGAAGCGAGAAACGCTGGGTTCGAGCTTCCAGCGCCGGGGTTGATGTCAGCCGCCAGCACAGTCCCTGCTCCGAACGCCGAGCTCTGCCATAGCTCCACACCGGTTGTTCCGTTATTCGCCGAAAAGAACAACGTGCTGTTAAGGTTATGAAAGTTGGCCGGATTGGAACTTCCGGCACCCGGATTGATGTCCTTCACTCGTACCGTTCCGGCGACTTGACCGTTGCTGCGGTGCAACTCGATCCCGCTCGTTCCATCGTCCGCCGCAAACACGAGCAAGCCGTTGAGGTTCGAAACGGATGTTGGGTTGGAACCCAACGCGCCGGGGCGAATGTCCTTGACCAAAAAAGTTCCGCTGGCCGCACCGTTGCCGTTGCTCTTCCAGATCTCGGTACCATTCGTTCCGTCATTCGCGGCGAAGAACACATTTCCTTTGATGTTGGTGATCCCGGTGGGAAACGAGCTGTCGATCCCTGGTCGAATGTTCTTCACCAAGAGGGTGTTGGCGGTCGTCCCGGTGCTCTTCCACAGCTCAAAGCCGTTGATTCCGTCGTTGGCGCTGAAGAAGACGACTCCTTTCGCATTGGTCAAACCGGTCGGATTGGATCCGAGCGGCCCAGGGTTGATGTCTTTGACCAAGAAGGTTTCACCTGCGCTTCCATCGCTGCGCCACAACTCGGTCCCGCTGGTCCCGTCGTTGGCGGTAAATAACAATAAGCCCTTGACGTTGGTCAATTGCGAGGGGTTTGCCCCAAGGTCTATTCCTAGTCGGATGTCTTTGACAATTGTAGTGCCGGCAGACGTACCGTCACTGGAAAAGAGTTCTCGTCCAGTGAACGCCGCGATTGCGGTAAAGAACAATTTGCCATTGACGTTGAGTAGCGATTGCGGACTGGAACTTGCGGCGAACAAGTTGATGTTCTTCACGAGCACGGTGCCCGCCGTTGTTCCATCGCTCTTGAATAGTTCAACACCGGATATTCCATCGCTGGCGGCAAAGAACAGAGTTCCATTAACGTTGGTGAGTCCCGCCGGATTCGAGTTCCCGGCACCCGCCAGAATATCTTTGACGAGCGACGTACCGCCGGTCGTCCCGTCTGTTTTCCACAATTCGCGACCGTTAGTCGCGTCGTTGGCGGTGAAGAAGATCGTGCCGTTGACGTTGGTGAAGTTCTGCGGATCGGACGCGCCTGATCCGACGACGATATCAATTAGTCCAAGTTCAGATGGCGTTGTCGGCGGATTGACGCCGACCCCGGCGACACCTGCTCCAGGCAGACCGGCCCCTGGAACGCCCACTCCTGCTACACCCGGATCGGCTACGCCTAAACCCACCACTTCCGGACCCGCGACCGTCGACTCGCCGCCCCCGTCCATCACCCACAGCTCATAGCCGTTGGTCCCGTCGTTGGCATTGAAAAACAGTGTGCCGTTGACGTTCGTGAG
>JANNYC010000014.1:0-2501 GCA_031409895.1 Planctomycetota bacterium | reverse complement strand
GCCCGGCAATCCGGCACCGGGGACTCCCGATCCGATGACAATCGGCAGGAGGATACCCGGTCCAGCGACGCCAGGCCCTTGAACCGTCGGCTCGCCGCCGCCATCCATCGTCCACAGTTCAAGGCCACTGGTTCCGTCGTTCGCGCTAAAAAACAAAGTCCCGTTCACGTTCGTCAAGTTAACAGCAAGTGAAGCGATGGCTCCGGGCTGGATGTCTTTGACCAAGACGGTCCCCGCGTCCGTTCCATCGCTTTTCCACAGTTCATAGCCATTGCTTCCGTCGTTCGCGCTAAAAAACAAAGTCCCGTTCACGTTGGTCAAGTAACGAGGAGATGAACCGAGGGCTCCGGGCCGGATGTCTTTGACAAAGACGGTCCCCGCGCCCGTTCCATCGCTTTTCCACAGTTCATAGCCATTGGTTCCGTCGAACGCGCGGAAAAACAAAGTCCCGTTCACGTTGGTCAAGTTATTAGGAGATGAACTGATGGCTCCGGGCCGGATGTCTTTGACTAAGACGGTCCCCGCGCCCGTTCCATCACTCTTCCACAGTTCATACCCATTGCTTCCGTCGTTCGCGCGAAATAACAAAGTCCCGTTCACGTTGGTCAAGTATCCAGGAGATGAACCGGGCGCTCCGGGCCGGATGTCTTTGACCAGGACAGTCCCCGCGTCCGTTCCATCGCTTTTCCACAATTCAGAGCCACTGGTACCGTCGTTCGCGCGGAAAAACAAAGTCCCGTTCACGTTGGGAAAATTAGAATATAGGGAAATGGAACCGCCTGCTCCCGGCCGGATGTCTTTGACCAGGACGGTCCCCCCGCCCGTTCCATCGCTTTTCCACAATTCATAGCCATTGGTACCATCGTTCGCTCGGAAAAACAAAGTCCCGTTCACGTTGGTAAAGGAAGTAGGAGATGAACTGAGGGCTCCGGGCCGGATGTCTTTGACCAAGACGGTCCCCGCGCCCGTTCCATCGCTTTTCCACAGTTCTTGGCCATTCGTTGGATCGGTCGCACGAAAAAAGACGGTGTTGTTGACATTGGTGAAATTATCCGGCGACGAAGCGCCCGCACCGGCCACGATATCAATCAGCGCCGGCATCCCCGCCAGCAGCATCCGCGGCTCGAGCGGCTCCAATCCGAATTGTGCTCGATCCGCGAGTTCGCGCGACAAATTGTTGCCGGCTTTCGCTCGCCGACGAGCAGATCGTAAACGGATGGATACCGGGAGTTTGGGAAATCGCATGGTTTAGCTCCTCGCATTGTGCCGTTTCAACTTCGAAGATAATAAAACACCAGCTCGTCATACGCGAATTTGAAGTCCACGTACTGAGCGAAAGACTCTTGACCAATTTCCAGTTTAACCGGCGAAGCCGCTGGCAGCCGCGGATTGCTGACGTCAATTTTGCCCTTGCCCCGTTTAACCGGCGAAGCCGCTGGCACCGCCGGATTGTGGACATCGATCGAATGCATTACGCGAGTCCCCAGACCCCGCAAGGACGTGAAGCCTGGCTCGGTCAATAGTCCGGCCATGGCGCTGGGTGCGATTGAGGTTGTTGTTTCACCGGACGCTGGTCCGTTTGGTGCTTGAATCGCTCCGGGGGAAAGTGGATTTGAAAGCGTCCACAATTCCGTGCCGCTTGCCCCGTCACTGGCGGCGAAAAATAGCGTGGTGGCGGTCGACGCGAGAAATGCGGGATTGGAACTTCCGCCGCCGGGATTGATATTCGCGGCGAGCAATGTTCCGGGTCCAAAGGCTGTACTCTTCCACAACTCGCGACCGTTGACTCCATCGTCGGCCGAAAAGAAGAGCGTGCTGTTCAGATTGTGCAAGCTGGTCGGCGATGAACCTAACGCCCCAACGCGAATGTCCTTCACTCGCACGGTTCCGGCGACTTGGCCGTTGCTCCGGAACAGTTCGTTGCCGTTGGTTCCATCGTCAGCCGTAAACACAAGCAGCCCGTTGAGATTCATCAATTGCGTCGGACTGGAACCGGTCGCCCCCACGCGAATGTCTTTCACCATAAACGAGCCGCCTGCCGACCCGTTACTCTTCCATATCTCGGTTCCATTGACTCCATCATTGGCTGCGAAGAATACGTTTCCCTTGATATTGGTGAACGACGTAGGATTCGAGCTGTTGATGCCGGCGCGAATGTCTTTGACCAACAGTGTATTCGCCGTCGTTCCGGTACTCTTCCACAGTTCGGTCCCCGCCAAACCATCATTGGCGCTGAAGAACACGATCCCTTTCACATTGGTCAATCCGGCGGGATCGGAACCGAGCGCGCCGGGGCGAATGTCTTTCACCAGGAACGTCCCGCCGGCGGTCCCGTCGCTTCGCCAAAGTTCGTTGCCATCGGTACCATTGTTGGCGGCGAACATCAAAAATCCTTTGTTGTTTACAAGCGCGGACGGGTTTGAGCTTCCTGCACCGGCGCTGATATTCAGCACTTGGAGCGTTCCGCCGCTGGTCCCGTCGCTCGACCAAAGTTCGATCCC
>JANNYC010000013.1:0-1313 GCA_031409895.1 Planctomycetota bacterium | reverse complement strand
AAATTGTGCCTGACCCCCTTCCCCCCGCCGGGGTCTGGCTCAAATTGCGGAGTCTTCGGAGCAAATTGTGCCTGACCCCCTTCCGACCCGTCGTTACCGGCATGAACACTCAAATTCGCCCGATCCCGATCGTCGACCTTGAATTGGCTCGTCGTCTCGAACGCGCCGAAGGAATGGCCAACGCTGCTTGCGTTGAATCGCGTTGCAAAGTGAAGCCTGAGAGCGGTGCCCAATGGACCGAAATTGCCGGCACGCTGGCAATGTTCGACGCTCCCGATTCGCCATTGACGCAGACCTTTGGCTTGGGCACGTTACGCGATCCAACTCCGGACGAATTAACCGAACTTGAATCGTTTTTCTTTTCGCGCGGCGCGATGGTCGATCACGAAGTCTGTCCTTTGGTCAACCAAGATTTTCTGCGTTCGCTTTCGCAGCGCGGCTACCAACCTGTCGAATGGACCGATGTGATGATTCGTTCGCTCGATCCGTCTGAAGATTTCTCCGAGTATCAGTCACCCAATCTCAGTGTTCGCCTGATTGAACCTAGCGAACAAGAGACTTGGGCGCGGTTGGCCGCTCGCGGTTGGAGCCAAGACCCGCAGTTCGCAGACTTCATCTTCGAGATGTCGCACATTGTTGCGGCACGCGAGGGAAGCCTCTGTTTTATCGCCGAGCTAAATGGCCAACCGATCGCAACCGGTGGTTTGTTCATTCACGAGCGCATCGCACTTTTAGCCGGCGCGAGTACGATTCCCGAATTTCGTCAGCGAGGCGCGCAACGTGCGCTTTTCGGTTCGCGAGTTCAATTTGCTGCAAAAATGGGCTGCGATTTGGCCGTCGTTGTTGCTTTGCCCGGCGTCTCATCCCACAAAAACGCTCAAAAAAGCGGATTTCAGACGGGCTACACCCGAACCAAATGGAAATTACAGCCAAAATCTCAATTTTGAAGATGTATTTTGCCTTACAAAATTGGTCGCTACGCAATAAAGATTATTTTCGAAAAAAATCTCGCGCGGCATATTGCGGAATCAATTTCCCTCGATCATCATAAAATCCGCAACCTTGAATCACTTCCAAAGGAGACCTAATATGCGCTTTGCCTCGTCCTCACTTCTGTCGTTAGTTTTGCTGTTGGGAATCGGCAGCCAATCTGCATCTGCAGACATTATTTTTGGAACGGGAAATTCTCCCGCTTCCAGCAACATTGGATCGTACGTGCAGCAGTCCGGTACTTCTGCGACTGGGCAGATCCTCGGTGATGTGGATGACGTCCTGCTTGCTCTTTCGGACGTTGGCTTGACCATCCCGGCGGC
>JANNYC010000012.1:0-16787 GCA_031409895.1 Planctomycetota bacterium | reverse complement strand
TCCAGTTGCTCTCCACCTCCTCTTGCAAGGACGCAGTTACTTTCCGTTAATGGACTCAGATCAGTCCATGAAGGGACTTGCACCCTTCCAGTCAGACGCCTTCACAGGCGCACTAGCAGGCACATTCCATGTGCCGTGGCTCGAAGCGGTCGTCACATGGAATGTGCCTGTTACTTTATTGCGGTTTGCGGCTCTCGCACGATATAGTGATAATAGAGTCGGCTTGCGACATTCGAGTTTTTGTCGCGCCGCACATCGAAGGGAGTCGCTGGAATAACGAATGGAAAGTTGGAGTCTCCAACCCGTCGTTCACCCGATTTGGATTGCGCTGGCAGTCCTTTCGCTGCTGGCATTGCAAATCATTCGGCCATCGTTTGCCCAAGTGAGCTTTCGTCATCGGCTGACTTTGATCGGCTTGCGAACGCTGACTATTTTGCTTGCCCTAACGCTCATGATGCGGCCCGGTTGCGTGACGACGATTCAGCGGCAACAGTCGGCGATCTTGGTTATCTTGGCGGACTTAAGCCGTTCGATGCAGTTGCCGCACGCGGCCACGGATGTTTCGCGCTGGGAAAAGATGTCGCAAATGTTCGCGGTCAACGCAGACCGGCTGGCCCGCTTGAAACAAAATTCGATCGACATCAAATGGCTTGGGTTTGACAATCAATTGCATTCGCTTGATGAAAACCAACTTCCGTGGCTCGATCCTGGGTATTCGCCGAACGGTTCGGAGACCGATTTGGGTTCGTCGTTGTCGGCGGCAGTAAAGACGGCGCGACAGCAGCGAGTGATTTGTGTCGTCTTGCCCAGCGATGGTGTGCAGAACGCAATCGATCCACAAGTTGAGTTGCCAGCGGCTGCGGAGCAATTGGCGGCCATTCAAACGCCGCTTTACACGATCGCATTCGGCCCGGTTGCCGACGCTGGACAATCAGCCGACGTCGCCATCGTGAGCATGCCCGATCACTTCACCGGGTTTGTAAAGAATCAGCAAAACGTGCGCGTGACTTTGCGAGCACGTGGTTTCACAAATCGCGACTTGCCGCTCAAGCTAATCGTGATCGACGAGAACAATCAGGAGCAAGTCGCCGGGACGCGCGACGTCCGCGTGACTCAAGACGATCAAGAGCTGACGCTGAATTTGGCACTCACGCCCGAGCAGCCCGGCAATTTTCGCTTGACCGTGCGAGTCGATCCGCAGCCCGGCGAAGTCACGGCGGCGAACAACGAGCTTTCAGCATTCATGACGATTTACGAAGGCGGCCTGCGCGTCCTCTATTTGCATGGCGACGTGAGTTTCGAAAGCAAATATTTGGCATGGGCGTTGGGAGCATCGGGAGACATTGAACTTGACGAGCAACCGATCCTGACGCGCAACAGCAACAACTGGCCGTTGGATTTGTCCGATCGAATTCGGCGCGGCAATTACGACGTTTTCATTTTGGAGAACGTCGATTCGCGATCGTTGTTCCAGCCCACCGTGGGCGAAGCGACATTAGCCGCCATTGCTGAAGCCGTCGAGCGCGGCAAAGGCCTCATCATGCTTGGCGGTTCACATAGTTTTGGACCTGGGCTCTATTCCCAAACGCCGCTGGCTGACTTGCTGCCGATCAAAATGAACCTTGCCGAGGCGCAGGATATCACCGGACCCGTGCGCTCCGATGTGCATATCGATCGCGAGCTGAAGTTGCAGCCCGTGGGCGTTCACTTTGTCACCGGCTTGAACGACGAAGACTCGAACGACGTGTGGCAATCGCTGCCGCCAGTTAACGGTGCGAATCGCTGGATCGGCGTCAAAGACAACGCCCAAATTTTATTGGAGTCAGTTGAGCGCGATCCGATCTTAGTGGCTCACACCGTTGGCGGGCGGGTCATGGCAATGGCGACCGATTCGACGTGGCGTTGGTATTTGGGCGGATATTCCGAACCCCACAAACGGTTTTGGCGACAAGTCATTTTGTGGCTTGCGCATCGCGATGGTTTGACCAACGACAATGTTTCGATCGATTTGGCGCAACGGCGATTCGAACCGCACAGCTTGGTTGAGTTTGCTTTGGCGGCCAAGACAGCCGCCGGCGATCCGATCACTGCGGCCCAATACCAAGTCCGTTTGACTCGTCCCAACGGTGAAGTCGTCGACGTTCCCGTATCATCCGGCGAAGATCGGTCGCGCGGACAGATCGAACGCGATAGTGTCGCCGATGCGGGTCTATATACGATCGATGTCGTTGGCCGAGACCAGCAGCGCGAAATCGGCACGACCCGCGCTCAGTTCATGGTGTACGATCGCGATAAGGAAAAATCCAATCCCGCCGGTGATCCCGATCAACTGGCCCGGCTCGCCGCGCACACGGCTCCTTGGGGTGGACGCTTGTTGCAACCGGAAGAGTTTGGCACACTGCTTGACGATATTTTGGCGAAGCCTCTCGACATGAAAATCGAAATTCCACGCAAGTGGCAATTAGGCGATACTTGGCAAGACGGATTGGCGTTCTTGTTGGCTTTTGTCGGGGCGCTTGCAATGGAATGGTACTTGCGCAAACGCTGGGGGCTGGTTTAACGCTAATTGATAGGGCGAGAAGAAATGACAAACGAAGTCAATAATAATGCAAATTCCTTCAGGCGACCGCGAGTCAGCCGTTTCGGTCGTGTGATGTTGTGGTTATGGATCGCCTTTGTCGTTCTCGGAACAGTGGCGTTGATCTGGCTTCGAGTAAATTCGCAGAATTTGGCCAACGACCAGCTCCCGTATTTGGAGTCGGATGTCTTAAACTTGTTGACCTATGTATTGATTGCGCTGTCAACGCTCGGTGCGATCCTGTGGATTTTGTTTTTCTCCGGTCGGCGCTGGCTCTCGCGGCTCGGCTGGACAGCGGCGATAATTTTTGCGTTCGCTATTCCAATGGTCTTGTTGGAGCCGATTTTCGACGGCGGGATGGCCTTGCGCGGCGGACGGACCCGATTTTGGGGCAAGGCTGCATCGATTGGCACGGCCATCGGTGTCGCCGATCTTGTGCCCGAATCCGCAGACGACTTCCCACAATTTCTCGGTCCCGATCGGTCTGGAATTTTCGGTTCGATTTCGCTTAACGCAGATTGGCAACAGAACCCGCCGAAACTTTTGTGGAAGCAGCCGATCGGACTGGGTTGGTCCGGGTTCGCAACGCGCAACGGCTTTGCAGTGACCATGCAGCAAGTCGGCGAACAGGAATGTGTATCGTGTTATCGCGTCGACGACGGACAGCTTGTTTGGAATTATGAAATTCGGCGACGGCACGAAAATATACTTGGCGGCGTCGGGCCGCGCAGCACGCCTACGATTCACGAAGGCCGAGTCTACGCGATGGGAGGAGTTGGGAATCTTAGCTGCCTGGACGGTGCCACTGGAAAGCCGATCTGGGAAGTCGACTTGTTGAAATTGGCAAATATTGCAGTGATCGATCAGAAGAACGGTCGAGGCGAATCGTTCAACGTCGAAAAGTCCAATGTTTCGTGGGGCCGTGCCGCATCGCCATTGGTTTATCAATCGCTCGTCATTGTTCCGCTGAGCGCGAAACACACTCTGGTTGCACTCGACCGGCAAACCGGCGCACTCGTTTGGTATGGGGGCGATCAACCACCCGGTTACGGCTCGCCAGTCATTTGCGAAATTGGCGGCAAACCGCAAGTCGTGATCGTCAACGAAAGCTCGGTTACGGGCCACGACCCAAATGACGGCACAGAGCTGTGGTATCACCCACGCGGGGGCAGCTCAAGCGGCGACGCGAATACTTCTCAAGCGACTTTGGTCGGCAAGAATTTAGTTTTGGTGTCCAAAGGTTACGGATTGGGTGGCGAACTGATTCGGCTCGAACCGAAAGACGAACGAACCTTTGCCGCGACGTCTGTTTGGAAGAGCCGGCGCGTACTTAAAACCAAGCTCTCCAATCCGGTCGTGCATGATGGTCTCGCGTATGCACTATCGAGCGAAGTCCTTGAATGCGTCGAGCTAAAGGACGGCGAGCGACTCTGGCGTGCGCCCGAAAGATTCGGTCATGGGCAGATTGTGATCGTCGGAAAACACATTTTGGCCCACACCGAAGACGGGCAACTTGTCCTCATCGACTTGAACGCGACCGAATATCGTGAATTGGGACGAATAAAGACAATCGAGGGCGTCTGTTGGAACACGATCGCGTTTTACGGCGATAGAGTCCTTGTGCGCAGCGAGATCGAAGCGGCTTGTTTTCAGCTTCCAACGGAAAAACCGTCGGGGTCTGTCGCCATTTTGCGTAGTCTTCGAGCAAATTGGGGACTGACCCCCTCGGTCCGGTAAAAAAGGCGGCGGGAAATGAAATTGGAAAACTCCATCGCCGTCGTCACCGGTTCGTCGACTGGAATTGGCCGCGCCATTGCGTTGCGGCTGGCCGAATCCGGCGCGGACATGGTGTTGCATGGTTGTCATTCAATCGCCGCTTTGGAAGAAATGGTTGGTGAAATTACGCGGATGGGTCGCCGAGCAGCTTGCTTGCAAGCTGACTTCTGCAATCCGAGTCAGCTTAACGGATTCGTCGAAAGCGCTTGGTCGACTTTCGGATCGGTCGATCTATGGATCAACAACGCCGGCGCGGATGTGTTGACCGGCGAGCTGAACGATGCTTCGTTCGCCGAAAAATTAGACGTGCTATGGCGGACAGACGTGATTCCAACAATTCTGTTTTCACGCGACGTCGGGCGGCGAATGCGGTCCCTGTCGCGATCCGCCAACGCAACACCCGGCCGATTTTCAATTCTCAACATGGGTTGGGATCAAGCCTCCCAAGGCATGGCCGGAGACAGTGGCGAACTATTCAGCACGACCAAAGGCGCGATCATGGCCGCAACAAAAAGCCTAGCCCAATCGCTTGCACCCGAAGTCCGCGTCAACTGCATCGCCCCCGGTTGGATTCGAACCGCGTGGGGCCAGTCCGCCTCCGATGCTTGGCAAGTCCGCGCGACTCACGAATCCCTCATGTCGCGCTGGGGCACGCCGGACGACGTGGCCCAACTCGCCACATTCCTTGCCTCCCCGCAAGCCAGTTTCATTTCCGGCCAAATCATTTCGGCCAACGGCGGATTCCGATTTAATCAAATCGCTCCGTGATCCAAGTGCGGAAAATCTCTTTCCCAATCGAACGACGCAACAAGTTGTCAGTATGCAAATCCTTCTGTCAAGTTTCCCGCACCCAGCCGTACGCCTCGCCACGAGTGCCATGAAAACGCGGCTCTTGAATCCGACTTCCGAACAGGTGACAGTGGCGATCGACCGTCAAAGACGGAATTGCTGGTAAGACCATTTCTATTCGCATCACCATTTAGCAACCGAGACGTCATGATTCCTGCGACTTGCCGCAATATGGGTTGGCTTTCGTAGTGCAGCATTTGGTTCGGCGATCTCTGAGATACGCGTGGTATAATTCTGGATTGTGGGGGCGACCACTTTTTACGGTTTCCAATACGTGCCGATCGCCAACGAATTACTCCTGAATCGGAGAGACGAATGGTACGTCCACTGTCGAATCAAAATATCGAAATCGATCCAAAGCAAATGGCAAAATGGGCCCCGCTGCTATTGGCGGCGGTCTTCGTCGCATACGTAGTGTTCAGCGGCGTCTTCACTGTGCCAGCCCACGAACAAGCGGTCGTTCTCCGGTTCGGGGCTTACAGTCGCACTGTCGGCCCTGGTCTGCACTTCAAAATTCCGTTAGTCGAATCCCGCATGTTAGTGGACATGAGCGATCACACGTTTCGTTTGCCTTGGGGAGAGCGCGAACAGACTGGCAAGTTGAATATCGATCGCGGAGACGAAAACGAATCGCTGATCGTGACGGCCGATTTATACGCGGCGGTCGTCGAATGGAACGTCATGTGGCGAGTTAGCGACCCAAAGCAGTTCTTGTTTAGCGTCGACACTCGCGACATCGAAAATCTGATCAGCCAAGTCGCTCGCACCGTCATGAATCGGGCCGTCGGTGATTATGCTGCCGACGAATTGCTGACCACAAAGCGAGTCGAAGTTGGCTTATCGGCGATTGAAGCCATGCGAGAACAGCTTGCTCGATACGAATGCGGTATCGAAATCTTTGAATTGCAAATGCAAAAGGTCACACCGCCGAACCGCGTCAAGCCGGCTTTTGACGACGTCATCGCGTCGATCCAACAGCGAGACCAATTGGTGAACGTAGCTCGTCGGGAACAAAATCAAATCATTCCTTTGGCCGAAGCGAAACGCGATCAATTGGTTCGCGAATCGGAAGGCTACTCGTCGCGACGACTTGCTGAAGCCGAAGGCGAAGTCTCAGCATTGAATCAGAAATACGAACAATACCAACTAGCGCCGGAAGCCACACGTCAGCGGCTGTACCTCGAGACAATGGAAAAGGTCTTTGATAAGAGCGGGCCGATTACGATTCTGGACCCCGAACTCAAAGGCATGCTGCTGAATCTCGGCGATGTCCTTAAGCCTAAATAATAGTCCGATTGATTTCGCTTACTTTCTCGCCAATTATCCAAATTCTTAGTCAAGACGAATAGAACCATGAAGTACGTCATTCGATCCCTTGCTTTAGCGACTGTTTTGTTGCTCGTGGCTTCGTTCTTTGTTTTCATTGTTTCCGAACGAGAGCTGGCGGTCGTTTTACAACTCGGAAAACCAGTTCGAGAGTATAACGAGCCCGGCATTTGTTTTCGCATTCCCTTGTTGGAGACTGTCCAGCGCCTGCCGAAAACGAAACAGTACTGGGGGGGAGATTCGGCGACATCGATTAACGATGTCAATACGAACGACAACAAGAAAATCGACTTGATCCCTTGGGCCGTGTGGCGAATTAAAAACCCAAAGGCATTTGTTCAGCGACTTCGAACGATCGAATTGGCCGAGCAGCGCGTGGCACAGATTTCTCGAAGCGCCATTCGCGACATCATTGGCGGATACGACTTGGCAGAGTTGGTTCGCTCGACGGATCGCAAACTTCCGTCAGCCGACGATAGCTTGGCTTTGGTTAGCGAATTGACCGACCTTCCCAAGGACGCACTTCCAGCGGAACTAAAACCTGCCGAAAAGCCCGCGCAGCCCACGAACATCAAAATGGGGCGCACGAAATTGCTTGACCTAATTCGAGAGGAGACTCAGCGCCGCTTGACGGACACCGTCGAGGGTGGGAAGTCCGAAGTCGCCATTGAGATTATCGACGTCGGAATTTCGCAGCTCATGTTTGTCGAAAGCGTTCGCCAGAAAACATTCGATCGTTGGATTTCGGAACGCGAAGCCATTTCGATGCTGATCGTAAAAGAAGGCGAGAAGAAAAAGGCCAAGATTCTAAACGCAGCCCGAGCCGAATGCGAAAAAATTGAAGGGCTTGGACAGAAGGAAGCCAGCGAAACCAAAGGCCGCGCCGATGCCGAAGTCATTCGCAAATACGCCGAAGTCATCAACAAATCACCAGATTTCTTCAACTTTATTCGCACGCTTCAAGCCTACGAAAAGTCCATCGATGCGGACACTCGGCTCATTCTCACCACGGACAGTGATTTTCTAAAACTCCTAAAAACACTCAAGCCGGGCCAAGAACCCGTCGGTCAAAAGTGAAAATTCTGGATTTCCCGTTTGAGGAACCGGAATTCGGAGTCCACCGCGCCGCCTCTGGCGAGTTTCATTTTCTTGCGCGAAACCGAATTCTTCGACAGTAAGATTTTGGACAGAAAAAGGTCGATGAACTGTCGCAAATCCTTCTGTCAATAATTTCTCTGTCAAATTCTCGGCAATACATTCTTGCACGCCTCTACGAGTGCCTTGAAAAGGCGGCTTTTGTAGGGGTTTAAGCTTTTTCGGACAGGTTTTTGCCGAATTTTCGTTTTTTCGTGTAACAGGTGTTTGGTCCTTCCGCTTGGTTAATTGTCCAACAGTGTTTTTTACAACTTTACACGGGAAGATTGACCATGTTACGCAGAAACGAACGACGCGAAAACGAATTTAGCTTTGAAACTTTGTCCTTGGAATCTTTGGAGAACCGAGAGTTGATGGCTGGCTTTAGTTTCAGCTCTTCAACCGGAATTCTGACCGTCAACGGCGATCAATACGCCGACATAGTGAACGTGAAGTACGATGGAAGCAACGTGAAGGTTGACTTGTATGTTGGCAGGGCCGACGGGTCGACTTCTCATTCCGACAGAACGAAATCGATCGCAAGCGTCAACAAGATCGTGTTCAACGGACTCAACGGAAACGACACCCTCAACATCACGCAGGGAACTCTTTCCGCAGGGATTAACTTGACTGGCGAAACGGTTGAATACCAAGCTGGCAATGGCAACGACAAGATGACCAACTCGACGCCTGCCTATTCGGTGGCTTACGGCGGGGCTGGCGACGACACTTTGACCGGCGGTTCGAGCCGCGATTATCTGAGCGGGCAAGCTGGTATCGACCGACTTTACGGTGTGTTTGGCAATGACGTAATGTACGGTGGCGACGGCAATGACTTGATGTACGGCAGCGCCGGAAATGACATCATGTATGGCGACGCTGGCGACGATACGATGGCTGGTGGATTTGACAACGACTACATGTATGGCGGAGTCGGAAACGACGGCGTCTATGGCGAAACCGGCTTGGATTATCTGTACGGTGACTCCGGTATCGACACGCTCAAGGGCGGCTTGGACAGTGACTACCTCTTAGGTGGTTCGGAAGGCGATTATCTATACGGCGAGGCCGGGATCGACTATTTGTACGGAGAAACCGGTTCCGATTACATGTACGGCGGTACAGAACAAGATTACCTATACGGCGGAGCGGAAAACGATTGGATGTACGGCAACGAAGGCTTTGACGTATTGTACGGACAAGATGGAAACGACTTCCTGAATGGCGGAGCGGACGGCGATAGCATGGATGGTGGGACTGGCAACGACTCGATGGTTGGCGGAATCGGAAACGACGGCATGTACGGCGGCCTGGGCAACGACACGATGGTTGGTGGCGATGGCAACGACTACATGCAAGGCGATTCCGGTGAAGACAGCTTGTACGGTGGAAACGGCAACGACGTTCTTTACGGGAGCTTTGATGGACAGCTTGATTACTTAGTCGGTGGCGCGGGAGCGGACACGTTTTACGCAACGAAGTATTGGTGGGCAACCTATTATTGGGCTTCTGAAATCGAATGGATTTCAGACTTTACCTCCGAGGACCAATCGCCAATATTGTACGGTTAATGCAACGAACGACTCGACTGGTTTAAGAACCGCAACAGTTAGTTGGCAACAAACAAAAACTTCGCGACGAGAGAAATCTGGTCGCGAAGTTTTTTTTGCAATAAATCGAATAGAGACGCCGACGCTTGGTACGCTACGAAAAATACCCTAATGAACAAGCAAAAGTGAAAAAAAGCTTCCAAGCCAATCGAGCGATGCGCGGGAGGTCGCGCCAGAAAGGGAATTGAAGTCGGGAAAAAGGTTGAGGCCGAAGTGCCGTTGGGGTAAGCATCCAATTCGCCGTCGACCCTCGAATCCAATGGCGACCGCCGGCTAGCCTTTGATTGGCGCGGGCTTCGACGCCGTGGACATAAGCGGCTCGTTGGCCACCTACCACGTGATCGTGCCCGTGATTCGGGTGGATCGCAACGGCACATGGCGTTAAGTCGATGACTTTCATTTTCATCTTCTTGGCGGCGAACACCATCCAGTTATCCCAATTGCCGCGCCCGACTGCAAATGGCGGCACGTTCGCGAACCAGCCGCGCGGGAATACGAAAAAATCTTTGCAAAGCACCGACTCGCGAACACCCGAAAGAACTTGTTGACGCAACCAACGGACTTCATTTGCATCGCCCCATTGAATCGCACGATCGACGTCAATGTTGATTCGTCGCCCGATTGCCAAAAACGGACCGATCGATGCGGCGATCAGGCGAGTCAAAGCCGTAGCCATGTCCGCGTCTAACATGACGTCGGCGTTAACGTACATGAGCAACGGACTGAGGGAGATTCTATTGGCCGCAGCAAAAGCTTTGTTGAGCAGCGGCGTTTCATATTCGTTGTGACTGATCGCGGCGAAATGTTGAAGCCCGAATTCCTGGGCAACCTCGGCGGTTCCTGCCGCGTCTCCCAACAACAAAATTTGTTCGCTGGGAACAAGCCGCAGCCAACTGCCGATGGCGTTGCGCTGCGCAATATCATCGCGACCAACAAAAGGTTTCGGAATGGAGAAGATCGACCAATGCGCCGAAAGTTTGTCGGCAGTCGATGTCTGGCAGCTTGCGGAATCCTCGTGAATTTCAATCATAGAATGACTTATGCTCATTCACGTCAGCGAGTCGATGGGACAGGATTGCGAACTTCGGTTGCGGGCAGTTCGACAGCGTCGAAAACGCGGTGCGGCGTTGTTGCTTGCGAGGAACGATCCAGAAGGGCGTTGAGCTTACGCATCGCGATGGTTGTTCGTTTATGAATTGCCAATGCAACGGTTTGCCAAGCTTGTCGCAACGAAGTGTCGGTCTTCGTCGGCAGCCAGTCGCGCCACGCGGTTTCTTGAAGCGCTTGGAAATACAAATCGCGCTGCGGGTGCCGAGAGCCGTGCCGCCACGGCTTGAACTCCGTCGTGAAGTGAATCACTGCCGGGTCATCGAACATTTCGCGGTACTCGGCCAAGCCGACGGGGCTTTGTTCGGCCGACGGATACTCAAACAAATGCGTCCCTTGGTTCCAGCGAACTGGCAATGTCCTCCAGCGTTCGGCGAGCACCACGTTCAGCGCGTATTGATCCCAGCACCAGACGTGTCGCTCATTGTCTGCCAAGCATCTTAAGAACTGATCCCCGAGCCGCTCGCGTCGCCAAGTCTTTAGATCAATCAGCATCACGCCGCTATTGAAGTACGGAGCCGCCGGGTCGAGCCCAAGCTTTCGCCAATTGCGTACTGGAGCCAAGGTTGCCAAGAACGGACTCGAGCGGCGAAAGTTACACTGTGCGTGGCGTGCGTCGATAAACGGACAGGCAATGTCGGGCACCGCTGCGAGAATCTCGTTCCCGAGGTCAACATTCCAAATCTTGCTCAAGTCATCGCGAAACAGCAAATCCGAATCGAGATAGATGACCCGGTCAATGTTGGACGGAAGCCATTCCGCCGCCAACAAGCGAACGAACGCTGTGTGCGAAATATGGTGCGACGTTTTCAAATGTCGCAATCGCTCGACATCGACGGGTACATGAATGATGTCGACCGGTGCGAGCGAGAGTGATTCCTTGAGTCCGATCCAATTCAATTCGTCGATGCCCGTGTCGATCAAATAAACCAACATCCGGCAACCGGCAGGCAAGTGCTTGGCGGCGCTGGTCAGCGTAACCGCCAATGGAATCACGTACGCATTGTCGGCGGCGCACATTACGATTGGATCGGCCGCGTCGGCAGTCGGATCAGGTGAAATCGAGGGGTGCAGTGAAGGGATCATTTGCCGAATTTGAAAAAACGGTTTTCAAGTTTTTCTATTGCGATTTATCTAACGATTCAAGTTTAGCTTTCTGCTGCGACAATTGGCCGAACTTATCGATAAGTTTTTGTCGCAGACGAACGACGGGCCCGGCGATTGGATGGCTATTGATTTGGTCGAAGATCGTGTGGGCTTGGCCTAATTCGTCGCGTAATTGCTCGATTTCGGCTTGTAACAAAGCGATTTCGCGACGCGCATGCGCCAATTCGGCTTGCAAGCGAAGGGGATCCGTTTCGCGAAAAGCCGCGTGCTGCGGAAACAACTCGGCGGCGGGTAAGTAGGTTTCGTCGGATGGCTCAAACGGAATTAATCTCGATGGAAACGAAAGTGGCCGACCATCGCGCAAACATTCGGCGGCGATGCTTTGCATTTTTTGCACCAATATTGCCATGCGATCTGTGGCCGATCCCGGACACTCCAATTCGTCGCGCAACACCAATTGTTGAAAGTGCATTCGGTTCGCCGACGGATTTCGTAACTCGGCGAGAACGGGACCAATCGTTCCAGCATTGCCAATCGTCCAAGCCGGCTGCACGTAACTTGGAACATTGTGGTAGTCGAGCGTCGCCGTGGGCAAGCCATACAGCATCGCTTCCAACATTGCGGTCGAAGGCGTTGTGACGACTGCATCGACGCGCGTCAGCAACTCGGCCAGTTCGTTTCCGTTGGACTCAGAAAGAGTGTTGCTAACATCCAACTCTTTTTCGAGTCCGCGAGTCAACCGCCAAATCACTTCGATCGGTTGACCGCCGATCGTTGGATGATTGTTCAGCCAATCCCGCAAGTCCCGCAGCGAATCGAGAGTGCGGGCGACTTGTTCCGGAGTGAAGCCGGGCCACTTGGCCGTCATCACGAGCAAGCGAAATGGACTGTCGCTCTTCGCATGGGACTTTTCTAAATGTTTTGCGTAAGCGACGAGTCGATCCAAACGGGGCAAGCCAACAACTTCAACTCGGTCGGCATTTCCCCAGTCGCGAAGAATCCGCGCTTGGTGGAGGCCAATGCACGCGACCTTGTGAGCCAGTGCGGGTCGCATCGTCCATGGGCAAGCAGGTTCATCAGCGCGATTGGCCCACGCATTGCGCCATTCCAAGATTCCGTCGATCGCATAAATCGTCGCGACGGAATTACTTTGCAAGCTGCTGCTGCATTCTCGAAAGCGATCAAAATGCTCGCTATAGAAAATCGCGATGTCGCCGGGCTTGGCGATTCGGACTGCTTCGCCTGGGTCAATGATTTGAACATCGATCCGCCCAAGTAGAGGCTGCGTATGATGGGCGACTTCAGCCGCCGTGCCAACATAGAAAACTCTCGACTGCGGCATCGCGGGTCTTTCGGCAGAATTCGAAATGTTGGCGGAGACAGGACTCAGTTTCCATTCTAATTAGAAATCTTCTACCGGTTCACCGTCGCGTCGTGAGCACAATAGCCGAAGGACTTTTTCATCGATCGACTCCGGAATGCTGGCCACATGCCCGTCGACGAACGCAAAATTGACGGTTGCGGGATGGGCTGAACCGAACACGGGAATCGCGCCGGGGCCCGGTGCGGGAAAGTCTTGATTTGAGGCAATTGGCATTCCAATTCCGCCAAGCCGCATCGAGGACGCCGGCTCGTTGCCGTTGTAAATGGAACCATCTCCCCAGCCGCCTGGTTCGCGTTGGTGATCCAAGTTTAACGCTTTCTCGCCGAACAGAAACGTATGACTGGTTCCGTCTTTGATTGCGGCAAAGCCGATGCGTCCTTTGACAGGGCGAACTAGCCGACCCGCAACGACAGGATTGTCTGACGCGAATCCAGAATTGATAACGCCGTCAACTTCGGTATCGAACAATGCCCACTCATCGGCCGGGAAAAACTCGGACGTGCCCGCGTTTCCAACGTAATCGCCAACTGCACCGACTGGTTCTCCATTCGTCTCAAAAACGCTGACCCCATCGAGTCGGCGCGAGGGACAGTGAAAAGTCGCCACATTGATCTTGAGAACCTCCGGATCCTGATCGGCATACGGTGCCGCAATATCAAATTTTGAATAGAGCGAGTTCTCTTCAATGTACGGCATGATGAAAACGTACCAAGTTAAAAAGCCATCGGCTGGTCGGGCCGGTGGCAAACGTCCCAGCGCATCGTGATAATTCGTCGTCGCGATTCCAAGTTGGTGCAAGTTGTTCTTGCATTGAGTCCGTCGAGCTGCTTCGCGCACGGATTGGACCGCCGGTAGCAACAACGACATCAAGACTCCGATGATCGCAATGACCACCAGTAATTCGATCAATGTAAACCCGCGCGGCGATTTGATGCGCGAACGGCGCTGTGACTTTGTGCGACTCATTTCGGACTCGAAAAAAACGGCGAGACTGACTTTTGGGCTCTGTATCGAATTTTAGTTCAATTGACCGCTACTTTCAAAATAGCGTTCGAAAGCTGGTAATTCAAGCAACTCTTAGCCGTTTGCAGGCGCATTGGTCAAAGATGGGGCCGCTTCTTCCAATAACAACCGGCGAAACTCGCCAAGAATTCGCTCGTCGGAAAACTCCGTCCGTGCCATTTCGAATGTTCTGCGCGACATATCAAGTAACGTCGTTGGATCGGACAGTCGAGCGACGATCGGTTCCGACATCTCTTCGATTTGTTCCACCGCCACGCAAGTCTCTTCGAACGACGACGGAATTCCAATTCGACCAGCGCTCGTCGTGATGACTGGACGGCCATGCGCCAATGCTTCCACGGTTTTAATTTTCAGCCCGGTGCCAAATCGAACTGGATTGATGACCAAGTCGACTTCTCCGTAGAATGCGTCCAGCGAAGCGAAATTTCGTTGCAGCCGAACGTGTGGCTCGGCTGAGCACTGTCCGACTGACTCCGCGTCGACGATCGTGCCGCCGATCAATAGCTCGACCGATTTGTTTGCCGCGACGATTTTGGGCCAAGCCAATTTAACGAAGGCAGTGATCGCATCGATATTTGATCCGTTGTTGGAACCGAGGTAGCCGACGACAAACTTGCGCTCGGGCGACGTGTACCATTTTGGTTTGATTTTCGAAAAGTCAAAACTGTGGCCGACCGGCAGCACGATTGCTTGGGGCGCGGCACGCCGAAACCAATCGGCTTCGACTTCTTGGATTGCCAAAATCACGTCGAACCGGCGGGCCGCTTCTATTTCCTCTTGTTCGTTGATCTGCAACCAATGCCGGTAGCCTGCCGCAGTGAATTGAGCGCATCGCCGATATAGGACGTCGTGGCTGTCCAAGACAATGCGAGCTTCGGGTACGGTCGAGCGAGTCACCGCTGCCAAGTAGGCCATCGTCACATATTCGAGCACTACGGTTTGCGGATTGAATTGGCGAAGTAGATCGCGGAATTGTCGTTCGGCTGCTGGCCAACGGTAATCTTGCAAGGTCAGCGGCGAATCGGTTTTGCCGTCGGCTTTCGCTTGATTTTTCGATCCCAGCCTCCGTATTTTGGCGATTGCCGCGCCAATTAGATTGGCGGAACTCTTGGCTTTGAACGGCAAGATCGGAATGCCCTTGGCGCGGGCTGCGTAGACGGCAGCTTGATTGCTCGATCCCAAAAAGAAAACGAGTGCTTCAAACGGCTCACGCTGAAACATTCGCCACAACGCCGACATGCG
This sequence comes from Planctomycetota bacterium, assembly GCA_031409895.1. Taxonomy (GTDB): domain Bacteria; phylum Planctomycetota; class Planctomycetia; order Pirellulales; family Pirellulaceae; genus JANMEB01. The sequence goes on along the minus strand of JANNYC010000012.1, from coordinate 1,651 downwards.
CTGCTGCGCACCGTTAGCGTTCAGCCAATACGGAATATCCGTCGCAATTACAACCCGATGCGGAGTCATTATGGTTTTGCTTCCCAGGCCAAACGTCCGCGCAAGCAAATATCGTTGCCAAATCGCGTCGATTTGAAATCGCCGAGTTGGATCGCGTCGCTCATTTGCGAAATGCCTTGGCCATCGATCGGCGAAAGTGCTGCTTCGCCACCGATCAGCTTCGGAGCGACGAACACGATGACTTCGTCGATCTGCCGGGCATCAAAAAATGAGCCCAATAGCATACTCCCACCTTCCACCAAAACATTGGTCATTCCTCTACGGCCCAATTCCTCCAACACAATATCGACGCTGCCGCTGTTTTGAGAAGCTGCCGTGTCGAAGACTTGGCAACCGAGTTTCTCAAATAATTGCTGGCGATCCGGAGCCGGATTTTGTGCGACCAGCAGAACGGGTGCGTCAGCCACCGTTCGCACAAGCTGACTGCTTGGCGAAAGTTCCAGTCGAGAATCAAAAACGACTCGAGTTGCATACCGCGACCCAGGCGGCCGAGCCGTCAGAAGCGGATCATCATGCTGCGCGGTTCGCGAACCAACGATGATCGCGTCAACGCGCCCACGAATTTGATGAACGAACTCGCGCGACGGTTCGCTACTGATCCAGCGACTATCGAGCGAAGCGGTCGCAATTTTTCCGTCCAGCGTCATGGCCCATTTGGCGATAACCCACGGTCGGCCCGTTTGAACTCGTTTGAAATAAGGCGCGTTCAGTTGCATGGCTTCCGGCTCAAGTACTCCAACGTCGACTTGGACGCCGGCCTCTCGAAGTTGCTGGACGCCACCGCCGGAGACTTGCGAAAAAGGATCGAGCGTTGCGACGACGACGCGGGCGACGCGGGCTACGAGCAAAGCGTTCGTGCACGGCGGTGTTTTGCCTTGGTGACAACATGGTTCGAGCGTGACGTAAGCCGTCGCGCCAACTGCATCGGGTGCACGTATCAAAGCGTTGACTTCGGCGTGAGCTTCTCCGAATCGTCGGTGAAAGCCTTGCCCGATAGCTCGCTCGTCGCGGACCACGACACAGCCGACCATCGGGTTGGGCTCGACAAAGCCTTCACCTCGCTGAGCCAGTTCCAAAGCAAGTCGCATCCACTTTTCGTCAACGTCACGTTGCATCGAATCTCGCTGGAGAATGAGAACATCAATCGGCGTCGTTAACCGTCTACGACGCTTCGTGGTTTGTAAGCTGAAGGGCGACCGCATAGGCCACGGCGAACGTCCGGCAATGCGAAATGGTTATTAGAATTTCCGCGATGCCCTGCTGTTCGCACAAGTCCCTAGCCGCCCCGCCAAGTCGAACTTTCGGTCGTCCGCCAGGCTCGTTTCGGACTTCGATATCGGTCCAATGAATCCCTTTCGACCAGCCAGTTCCCAGCGCCTTCAGAATCGCTTCCTTGGCCGCCCATCGTCCCGCGAAATGTTGGTTGGAAGCCTTCGAGGCGGAGCAATAGCCGATTTCGTGCTGAGTATAAACACGTTGCACGAATAGCTCGCCATGCTTCTGAATCATCATCGCGATACGCGGCACCTCCACGATATCGGTTCCAATTCCAAGAATGGTCATATTGATCGCCGCCGTTTGATTCAAAGTC
>JANNYC010000011.1:0-19308 GCA_031409895.1 Planctomycetota bacterium | reverse complement strand
TCGGGGCGACAGGATTCGAACCTGCGACCTTTAGACCCCCAGTCTAACGCGCTAACCAGGCTGCGCTACGCCCCGCGATGTGTGATTGCAGTCGGCGCCAGCAATCAACTGCATGATGATACCGGACGGGATTGCAAGGTTCAATGTACTTGTATCCGAGTATCGCGGAAGCGGCCCAATTCGGCTTGACGCCTGCGATGCGGGCAGGGAAATTGGATTGCGATGAAGCAATAACGACAAGGAGTCACATGTCGACAGTCGACAAGCTAACGGCATTCACGGGCTTCGGCGATTCGGTTTTGATTCCCGCAGTGCGCCGTCCGCTAGTGCAAGTCGGTTTGGTTGAGGATCGCGGTCATTGCCGACAACTGATTCGCAACGCAGCACCCGCGACTCCTGGCGTTTATGGCTGGGTTGATCGGAACCAACGATTGCTTTACGTGGGCAAATCCAAATCGCTCCGGCATCGTTTGCTGAGTTATTTCGGCAAGACTCAGTCCGATCCCAAAATTGATCGGATGCGGCAATTCAGTTCGAGACTCGTTTGGGAACCCATATCGCACGAGTTATTGGCACTGATCCGCGAGCAGGAGTTGATTTTTCGCTGGCGTCCGAGCTTCAATCGGCTCGGCCAGCCAGAGCGGCGTAAGCCTGGATTCTTATGCATTGGCGGAGGAGCAGCGCCGTGTGCATTCATGGCATCGGAGGCAACCTCAAGCGCCGAGATTTGCATTGGCCCCATCGTAGGGCTTGGCGATCTGCGACTTGCGATCGAAAGTCTCAACTATGTGTTTGGCTTGCGCGATTGTTCGGATCGAACTCGAATGAGCTTGTCGAATCAGCTTCCGCTATTCAATGACTTGAAACACGCGCAGTGTATCCGATTCGAACTTGACTCATGCTTGGGCCCTTGCACTGGCGGATGTTCGTCTGGCAAATATCGCCAAGCGGTTCAACGGGCAATCGCGTTTTTACGCGGGGACGACGATTCAATCCTGGCCAATTTGAAAATGGAGATAGAGAAAGCAGTTGCCCGATTGGCGTTTGAGCGGGCGGCGGTTGTAAGCCAACAACTCGCGTCGCTCTCGTGGCTTGCGCGGCGGCTGCAACAGCGCAGACGACAGCGCCATGAGCTGACCGGACAATTGCCGATACCGACATTTGATCACAAGCCGTGTCAGCTCAACTTGGACGAAGGCTACGTTGCGGGGTTTACGCACCGAGTTTCCAACCGTAGTTCGGTGACAAAACCAAAGCGGCTAGAGCAAAACGATGGCTCGTTGGCCGTCGAGTGGATGTTGATCGTGGCAGGCTGGTTTCAAAAGAATGCGGATCAAAAAGCGTTGCTTCAGCGGTCGACAGCGTCTTCGGTGGCCGAGCGGGCAACCGCCTAGCCACGTGCAAAGTCCGTGGTTGCCGCAGGCCTGCAAAATGGTATACTGAGCCGCCTAATTCCGAGGTTTTAGTTGAAGTCCCATCATTGGCAAGGGTAGTTGTTATGTCTCGCGCGTGTGAAATTTGCGGCAAGAAAGCACTGATTGGCAATAGCGTTGAAACTCGCGGTAAAGCCAAATACCTCGGCGGCGTTGGTACGAAAATTACAGGGATTACCAAACGTCAGTTCCGTCCAAATCTGAAACACGTCAGAGTGCTCACGCCAAGCGGCTCGAATAAGCGAATGAAAGTTTGCGTGCAGTGCATTCGAACCGGTGTCCTTCGCAAACGGGTAAAAGCGAAACCGTTCCGATTGCCGACGTGATGCACGTCGAATTGCCGTTATCGAGATTGTATGACTTCAAGTTTAGATTCTCGCGCCGCAATTTTTATCTCGAACGGTTTTCGGTATTCGCGAGTTAGATAGCGATTGGCGTCATCGCTTGCCAAAAAAGACTCGTTGACAGAATCCATTTTCAGGTCGACGCCCAGCGTCAAAGTCGGAACCGACTCTACGTCGATGCCGTTATCGCGCAAATGCTGCGCCATTCGTTTGACGGAGTCTGCGAAGACAGGATTGTCACCAATACCTAATTGAATCTCGGCCAGTGTCGCTTTATGGCCGAGCCGGTGCGAAATGTTTCCAGTGTGGCAAAGTGCGCTAGACAAGTGCCCTTGTTCGACCTCGGCGTTGAGCAGTGAACGGTCGTTCGCTTGGACCGCTTGAATGAAATTAGAGTAGTGATTCCCTTCGCCATCCCAGCGCTTGATCTCTTTTCCTGTCGAATCGAAGGCAACCGCCGACGAGTAATTCGGAATGAGAATGTGGCCACCATCGCATTGGACAACGACGCCGACCGTGCTGCCGCGAAAACTGTCCATGTTTTTTGGCCAAACCGAAGGCTCGTGGAAAGTTTTAGCTTTCGGCAAGCCGCGAGTCTCGAACACCAAAAATGAATTCTCAAATTCATGAAGAACAGTTTGTGTGTTGGGCGTATCGGCGGCGTCGTCGTATCCCAGACGACCGCCTACGCTCAAGATACGGCGCGAAATTTTCGACTCGCCGAGAAACCAACGGGCAATATCCATTTGATGGATGCCTTGATTTCCCATGTCGCCGCAGCCCGTATTGAAATCCCAATGCCAATCGTAATGCAAATTCGGCCGATTGATTTCGAGTTTCTCCGCAGGACCGCACCACAAGTCGTAGTCGATCGACTCGGGAATCGCCAAGGGCATTGTTAGTTTGCCTATACTCATGCGCGGCTTAAAACATGTGCCAATCGCATATTGAATGCGACCCATTTGACCCGAACGGACGAACTTGACCGCTTCCTGAAGCGATGGACTTGAGCGCGATTGCGTGCCGCACTGGACAATCGCTTTGTGTTTCCGAGCAGCAGAAACAATTTGCCGACCTTCCCAAACATTGTGCGAAACAGGCTTTTCCACGTATACATCTTTGCCTGCATTGATGGACTCGATCGCAATGATCGCGTGCGTGTGGTTCGGGGTCGCAATCGAAACTGCGTCGATCACGGCTCGGTCGAGCATCTGCCGGTAGTCAGAAAACCTTTCGAACGATTTGTCCGTCGGGATTGAATCCAAGACGGACTTGTCGCAATCGCAGACGGCGACGACGTGTTCGCCGAATCCCTGCAAGTGATCCTTGCCGCGTCCGCGCAAGCCAACGATAGCGACTCGAAGTTTTTCGTTTGCGCCGATGACACGAGAGTAGACTTTGGCCGGTAAAGAAATCGCGGCGGACGTCGCGATCGCGGACTGCAAAAATAATCGCCGGTGCATCTATAGCTCCTCGGGTCGAAAGCAGTTGATAGTAGTGGGCATGCCCGTACCGATCGTCATCATACCGTGCAGTGAACGAAAAAGGGCGACCAGAGTGGCCGCCCATTCACAATTTTTTCCGATTCGCTAGTTACCGCGAGCCGACGAGTTGGCTCTCTTTTAAGGCTTTGCGTTCGGCGATAACTTCTTCTTGAATGTTGCCGGGCACGCGGCGATAGCCTTTGAGTTCCATCGCAAAAGTCCCTTGGCCTTGGGTCATGCTGCGCAAGTCCGTGGCGTAACCAAAAGTTTCGCTCAACGGGACTTCGCAATTAATGATCATCGTGCCCGTGGTCTGCATATCCGTGGACACGATCAAACCGCGCCGCGATGTCACGTCGCCGACGATACCGCCTTGGTAAGTCTCGGGAGCTTCGATTTCGACATTCATTATCGGTTCGAGCAGAATGGGCTTCGTCTTCGGCATGAACTGACGGAAGCAATCCTTGGCCGCAATTTGGAACGCCAATTCCGAACTGTCGACATCGTGATATGACCCGTCGGTCAACTCAACTTTCAAGCCAGTTACTGGATATTCCGCCACAGTTCCTTTGTCGATAACAGAGCGAAAACCTTTTTCGACAGCCGGAATGAACTGTTTCGGAATGCGTCCGCTGACGATGGAATCTTCAAATTCGAAAGGCTCGGCCGCGTCTTCCGGAAGCGGCTCGAGGATTCCGACGATATGGGCAAACTGACCGGAGCCACCGGATTGTTTTTTGTGTTTGTAATCAAATTCGACTTTGATGGTCGGCCTTTCGCGATAGCTAACGCGCGGCGCGCCGACGTCGCATTCGATTTTGTACTCGCGGCGAATTCGCTCGACGTAAATGTCGAGGTGAAGCTCACCCATGCCCGCCATGATAACTTCATTCGTTTCCGGGTCGGTAAAGACTTGGAATGTCGGATCTTCTTTGCGGAAACGTTGCAAAGCCTTGCCGAGTTTGTCGGCGTTGGATCGTTCGCGCGGACTCACGGCGACCTTTATCACCGGTTCGGCAATGAACATGCTTTCCAAAGTACACATCTTCGGCTGTGAAGCGTACGTATCGCCGCTAGCGCAATCGATGCCCATGATGGCGACGATATCGCCCGCCGACGCGGTGTCAATTTCCGCCCGTTTGTCCGAGTGCATTCGAACGATGCGGCTCAAGCGTTCCTTGCGGCCCGTGCGTTGATTGTAATACTGCTCGCCTTTGGTGAGCGTACCTTGGTAAATGCGAGTAAACGTCAACTGGCCGTAAGGGTCTTCGACGATTTTGAAAGCCATGCCCACAAACGGCTTGGACGGATCCGGTTCCAATTTCATCAATTCGTCGGGCGCGTCGTATTTTCGGGCTTTGATTTCGCGATCGAGCGGGGAGGGGAGGTAGCGGCAAATCGCGTCGAGCAGCAACTGCACGCCCTTGTTTCGAAACGCAGATCCCAAAAAGACGAGAGTCACGTCTTGACCTTGGGCCGCTTGTTCAGCGACTTTGTGGATGAGTTCCTCGGAAACTGCTTCCTCCGACAAAAGCTTCTCCATTAGTTCGTCGTTGTACATGGCGAGAGACTCAAGCATTTCCTGGCGGAATTTTTTGGCTTCGGCCATACGGCTTTCGGCGATCGGTTCGAGGCGGACTTTCTCGCCTTTGGCTCCATCGAAATAGCATTCCTTCATCGTGACCAGGTCGATGATGCCTTCAAAAAGTTCGCCGGCTCCCATCGGCAACTGCATCATGATGGCGGTCGCGCCCAGTTTATCTTTGAGCTGTTGAACGACTTTGAACGGGTCAGCGCCCGTTCGGTCCATCTTGTTGATGAAAGCCAACCGCGGGACGTGGTATCGCTTCATCTGGCGATCAACCGTAAGCGATTGGGCTTGCACGCCACCAACAGCGCAAAGTACGAGAATCGCACCATCCAACACGCGCAAGCTGCGCTCGACCTCTACCGTGAAGTCGACGTGGCCAGGGGTGTCGATCAGATTGATCGTAAAGTCATTCCACTGAACCTGCGTCGCCGCGCTGGTGATGGTAATGCCGCGTTCTTTTTCTAGGTCCATGTAATCCATGGTAGCGCCGTCACCACCACCGTGAACCTCTTCCATTTTGTGGATTCGTCCGGTGTAGTAAAGAATTCGCTCGCTCAGGGTTGTCTTACCTGAATCGATGTGAGCGGAAATTCCAATGTTGCGAAGTTTTTCGAGGTTCATATCAGTTCCGTTTCGAATCCAAAATGTTCTGCTGCCAACAATGCAGACCCAGTGTTGAAAAAAGCGACTGACCGTTTTCAACGCGATCCTGATGTGGGACACGTTTGGCGATGACTTGGTTCCGACGGATGAACACCGATTCGGAGCTGCGTGCCATCGGAAAACGCAGTTCCGTCCCAAGTTCAAGGCGCGGGCCTTAGGGTGGATTGGGAGCCCCTAACGAAAGAGTCGCAATCAGCGTGATTGCTTAAAAGATGTGCCGAATGCCCTTAATGATAATCGAAAACGGGTTAGAGGAAAGCCCAAATTGCAGGGGTTAGGCAATGGTTACGGCTATTGCCTAAAACTCCAATTCGTTTCATCGGTGCCTATTTCGGCGACCTTGAGAATTTTGATCGCAGTTATGATTGTGCACGACATTGCCGAGTCAACCATGCCAAGCCGAATTTGCCGGTTATACAAACATAAACCAACTTGCCGTCTGGTTAATGGTCAATATTGTCGCTTTAGGTCGAAATGCCTGTTGCCTTACGTTTTAGGACAAATTACCCCACCAATGATCGACTTGCTGTGCGATGTCGTCTGGCTCGGTCAAGCGCTGTCCTATGACACCTGATGCGACTTTGCCTTTTATAGGTCCAATCAAAGTCACGCCCCACGAAGCCAACCGCCGTACGTTGTCTCGTACGGCGATTTGCTGCCACATTTGTTCTGCCATCGCAGGAGCAATGATCCAGCGCAACGGCGAAAAATTTCCCGCCACCAAAGTCACGCAATTGTCGTAGAGTCCATTGGCCAAGCTGCCGATGCACGACGCCGTTGCCGGCGCAATCAAAATCGCTTCGGCCCATTGCGCCAATTCGACGTGCCGCTCTCCTCCATCTTCGTCGTCAGGCCACCACATGTCGACATACGGTGCGGTTTCGGCGACGGCTCGCATGGCTTGCGGCGTAATGACTTGCCGCGCGCTGTGTGTCATCGCGACTCGGATTGTGAAGCCTCGTTCTCGCAGGGCGCGCGCCGTACTGAGCGCTTTCACCGCAGCGATCGACCCGGTAATTCCAAGCACCAGATTCTTTGGTCGGCTCATGTTGGCTTTTGGATTGAAAAAGGTGTCTGGAACTTTGGAGGCACTTGCAAATCAGTCCTATCAATAATGTGCCGGAGAGTTCCAGACACCTTTTTCAATGCTTGCGATTCAAGCTCGCTGCTCATCGCGCGAAGGTTCGATCTGAGTGACGACGATCCGATTCCCTTCGATTTCCGTAACACGAATTTGCTGGCCTTTCTCGACAAAGCTTCCGTCGCTTACGACGGAGATGATGTTTCGGCCGAATCGTGCTCGGCCTGCGGGTCGCAGAGGAGATTCGGAAGTTCCCCAGTCGCCGACGGAAACCATGGGATGCGGCGGATTCAGCGGTTTGCCCGAATCCTTGTCGATTGGCGAAACTGAGCCGTCGGGCGACGGCACCGCCAAAACCAAGCGACTAAATAGTGGGATCGTCCCCATCCGCTGAGAAATGTAACCAGCCAAAATCAATACCACAAAAGCTGATCCCAACAGCACCGCCAGCGACGTCAGTAGCGTATCCCATTCCCGCGACGTCGACGGCACGACAAAATTTTGGCTGGCCATGATCGCGCTGATCATCATCAATACGATTCCTAACAATCCTGAAATTCCCCAACCAGGAATCACGAAAATCTCCATCAACAAAAATCCAATGCCCGCAAGAAATATCAGCACTTCGAGCAGTCCTGATGTTCCGCCCAAAAATCGGCTTCCGAAAAACAACATTGCACAAAGCCCTGCAACGGACGCTCCAGCTCCGACTCCCGGCGCGGCCAATTCCACATAGAGCGCAACCAGCCCGATGATAATGAGCAACGCCGTGAGCAAAGGCGTGTTGAGCCAATACACAAAACTGTCAGTCATGGTGTAATCGATAACTCGATAAGGAACATTGACTCCGATTTGTTTGTTCAATTCCTCCAATGATCCCGCGTTGGCTTGGGCCAACCCAAGTTCCTTCGCGCGCGTTCCGCTCAGCGTCAAAAACCGCTCCGGACCGGATTCCGGAATTAGCTGCCAGCCGCCGGCAAGTTGCTGGTCCGGGACTTTGTTTTCCTCGACTCGTCGCGTTTGAAATTCCGAACGGCCTTGATCATCGACTTTTCGATAGACCAATACATCTTTGTCGATCATGGCTTCGGCCAATTCCGGCGGTCGGCCCTTGCTCTCGGAAATGTCGCGAGCTTGGCGAACCAAGACAGAGTATATTTTGGCCGGTGCAAATCGGAACGCAAATGCTTGAGGATCAAAACCGATCACGCCGATGTCGCCGATCCGGGCTTCGGGGTCCGTGATAATCTGATCGGTTCCTAAAGCAATTAACGCCGCGCCGCTAATGGCTTCGCGCGGAACGTAGGCGATCGTGTAAGCCCAATCAATATCGCGCAGTTGCTCGGCCAGTTCCAAGCTTTCATCTTTCAAACCGCCCGGACTGTCGATTTCGACGACGATCAAGTCTGCCTTAAGATGTTTCGCGCGAACGAGTTTGCTTCTCAAGTACGCGGTTCGCCGGTAGTTGATGTCGCCTGTGAATTTGATGAGAACCGGCCGCTCGATCTTTTTGGGCAAAGTGTTGAGCTTGTTCGGGACTTTGTCGTCGCTAACGCCCGTTTGCAAGAAGCCGAACAGGCAAACAATCGGCAGCACAACTGCGAGCCACTTTCGATGACCCATGTCGGCGAATGCTGATCCCAAGTAATTACGCATTGTTTTTCGGAACCCGAAACGACTGCTATCGCGACTCGCCAGCAAACCACCTTGAAAGGGTATCGACGGCACTTTGATTCTATTCTAAATCTCTGCCGAATTGGCTTCATCGACCGACCGCCAATTGCCGCCGCCAAGTACGCTTCACCGCGAATTCCCAAGGAGGGGAAAATGCTTGCTCGACAATCGTATCGTTTGTGTCAGAGATTTGCCACCTTTTGCCTTGTCGTAAGTCTTCTGGCGACGGTTGGCAGCGGGGCCGACGAGCCGCACCTTTACGTTTTTTCGATGCCGGGTTGCCGACCGTGCCAACAAATGGAGCCCGACGTGGATCGGCTCGCCCAAGCCGGTTATCCCGTCACCAAAATCGACTGCGTCGCAAACGAAGCGTGGGCAAATCACTTCCAAATCACACAGGCGCCAACGACAGTTTTGGTCTCCGGGCAACAAGTCGTCTCTCGTTCGCTTGGTCCGCAAAACTACGCCGATTTAATCAAGCTGTTTGACGCCGTCGGATTTCGCCCGAGACAAAGCGAAACGAAGTCATCACTCGTAGCCAACGTCACGGCCCCAATTCAGCCGACCGCTGCGGAACGCGAACCGTCAGCGCCAACTGCCGCCAGCGCTTGGACTCAACCGCAACTCGCCGCTCATCGATCAGCCATTCGCCTCAAAGTCGAAGACCCTCAAGGGACTTCCTACGCGGCTGGAACTGTCATTCATCGCCACGGCGACGAGTGTCTTGCGATCACTTGCGGGCACGTCTTCCGCGATTCGCAAGGGACTGGAAAAATCACCGTCGACTACGGATTTAACGAAGGCCAGCATTTGACGTCACCCGGCCAGCTCATCAAATACGATTCCGATGCTCGCGACGTTGGCCTCGTTGTCTTTAAGACCCAGCGCTCGATCGAGCCGGTGCGGATCGCTCCGCAAGCCTTGCCCGTTCAACCCGGCGACCAAGTCTTCTCACTAGGATGCGATCACGGCGCTGATCCCACGTTGCGTTTAACGCAGATCATTCGCACTGCCGTTTACGACGGCGCGACAAAATACGATATCGTCGGTCGACCAGTGGACGGTCGAAGCGGCGGTGGCTTGTTCTCGGCCGGCGGACAACTCATCGGAATTTGCAACGCAGCAGCGGTCGAAGAAGACGAAGGCGTCTACACGTCCCTCGAAAATATCTATTGGCAAATAAGCCAAGCCAACATGGCTCATCTCTTTCAACCGACTGCGGCAATCGCGCAAGTCGGCGTCAACGCCACACAGCAATTCCAAGGCCAGCTCGACGTTCGACCGCGACAGCCGATATCTTCGACGACCGTACAGGGCGAAGTCGAAATCATTATGGTCGTCCGTTCGAAATCGAATCCTGAAATCGCCGAAACCATTTCGATTTCGCAGCCTTCGTCGCAACTATTAGGAATGGTCGAATCGCTTCGAGCCTCAGATACTAATTCCCGACGAACCGCCGCGAATCGCGAGACATTTCCCGTTCCCCCGCTCGCAAACCAAACCACCCCCAACCTCCGCGGCCAATCCTACCGCTAGCGGTCGTTCCCTCGCCCCGCTTCGGGGAGAGGGCTACGGTGAGGGGGCGATTTTCATCGTCCCTCCGAAATCCACCAGGCTTGACCTAGTGATCGTTAGGTTCGCTGTCTACCGAGAGAGTTGAAAGCCGCAAATCCATCAGGCATGTCCTGGTGATCGGTAGGCTCGCTGTCTACTCACCCGCGACGCTGCCGCGCATTTTCTCAAACCAATCCATTTCCTCGGCAATGCCAGACGCCAAGTCCTTCGAAGCCAGCGATTCGGGCAGCACATTCCACGCATACGTTTCGACTTCGAAGTGCCTTGGCATCTCCGCATTCCCCAAGGCATTCATGAACGAAATAATCTCTTGATTGGTTGTTGCCAGTGGTCCAATGTTATTCACAAAAATCGGAACGTGAAAATGGACCCGCCAACAAGTCCCAGCCAGGTTCGCGACTGCGGCAAAAGCACTTGGAAGGTCTTCGTATAAAGTGGCTTTGGTTCCTCGCTTCACGTTCGTCTGATGCAAATATCGGGGCTCGATGAACTTCTGTAAGGCCCGCGTAGTTTCCACGCAGGATTCGGCCGACATAGAAAACGAAGCTTCGATCGCCGATGAAACTTGGACTTTGCCGATCTTGATACCAGATTTTCGGAATCGTTCGATAGCGGAAGCTTGCGACTCAAACATCACTGCCGAATGACAAATATCATGACAGACCCTCAAGTATCGGCGCACCAATTCGCCCTGCGCGGTGTCCGTCGTCAACCAGTCGTCAAAAAATCGAACCACATCGTCGCTCGAATCCAAAACGCAGCCAGGTTCCGACTCGATGCACAAATACGCAAGCCGACCACCTGATCGCTCAAGCTGTTCTAGCCAGCGACAGACACTCACAAGTTGCCCTGCACACGCTTGGAAAAAACCAGCCTCTTCAGTCGATCCCAGATCGAATCGCGGCCAACCCAGTGGCAGCGTCGAGACGCTTAGTTCAAGGCCCTCCGGCGCAAGCGCATCCATCAGCCGAAACACCGCCAAAGTGTATTCGGCTCGCTCGGCCGTTGACCAATCGGGCTCGTACACCGCATGTTTTACAACCGGCTGATGAAAATCGTGTTGCGGAAAAGCGTTCGCGGTAAACGCCACGAGCGAATGCTCCTCCAACCATCCATGCAGCATTTTCAAATTCTCAAGCTCTAATGCTTCGACGACAGATCGTTTCGAAAACCACAGCCCCAGCCCCATCGGGCCTTTTGCATTACGCAACTGTTGAACTCGCGGCGCGTACTGGCGCAAGTTCGCAAACATCTGTTCAAACCCCGCACCAGAATGCACGTTAGTACAATACGCCAGCGGGTAATCGTCTTCATGCAGTATCGCCATCACAGTTTGCCTTCAGATCTTTCCGCGCGGGCCACCGTAACAATTAGCGCGAGCCAACCGAACATGAACGACAATCCGCCAAGCGGAACGACATGCACAAGCCACTTTTGATCCGAGACGACATATCCAAACAGACATCCGCAAAACAAGAAAACACCGACCGAAAACAGCATTCCGACCAAATTCGCACCTCTGCGTGGAACTTGTCGCGGAAGCAGTCCAACGATGCAAATCGCCAGCGCGTGAAAGAACAGGTACCGACTCGCGACTTCCCAGTTCGCAATTCGCTTTTCCGCGTCGTTGGGAAACCATTCCAGCAGCTTTGGCTGAATCAAATGATCCCCCAGCGCTCCTGTCGCCACCGCGCTCAACGCAAGCACCGCTCCCCAAATCAACCATCTCTTATTCATGTTTGTATTTTATCCGAAGCGATCCGAGCCTGACGAGTACATGTGGATCGATCTTCGCCGCCCGCCGCCGCAAACAGTCGTCTTAGTAATCCACGCATTGAATCATCAAAGGTCCGCCGACCGAGATATCAAGCTCCTCCACAAGTCGCCAGTCCTGACGCAATTGGTTAAGAAGGCTTGAGGCGACAGGCTTGAGGAATTGGAAGCGACCGCTACGACAACTCTTTTCTCTTACTTGTCCCACTTTGCAATTTTCATTTTGCAATTCCCGCTCACAACTTTCAACTCCCTCCCAACTCCCCCGCAAGCTCGACGCAAGTCGGTAGTTTTTACACAGCAGGCTAAGCGAACCGCGATGCAAATCCCCACCCAACTTCATTCCTTCGTTGGCTTTGTTTGCTCCTGTAAGCAATAGAACTGGAACCGACAATAGACTAGTTTCGATCCACTGCCTTAAAAGCGAGTGTCTCGACCGAATGATCTTTTTCAACGAGCAGCAATTGCGAAACGCGATCCGCGCGTATCTCGCGCATTATCACCGGGAACGCAATCATCAACGGCTGGAAAACCAAATCATTGAACCCGACGATCACCTCGGAGTCGTGTCCGGGCCGGTTGTTCAGCGTCAGCGAACGGAAAAACGGGAACGGAAAAACGGGGACAGGTCCAGTTTATCGGGTTTTGGGTCGTCCGGGTGAACGTAAAGTGGACTCCAGGCCCAGTCGCTTTGTAGTCTCGGCAACCCAATCGGTGCTGCCGAAAGGTGCTCCGCGAATGCAACTGCGGCGAAGGGCGGCAAGCTCTGCTTCGGATTCGGCCTGGTTGACGTACTGCAACCATTGCCGACGTCGCGGGACCGGCCAGCCGCTGAGCAACGCGCGATGTTCGACCGTCCCATTTTGGTGAATCCACAAACTTGACCAAGGCCATGCTTCCGCTTTCTTGACAAGATTGGCACGCAACGCATTTCGCTCGATGTATCGTACGACTTGATAAAAATGCTCGTCCGTCTCGACCGGGAAAGATTTGAATCGACCTTGATAAGCATGTCCGAACCCAACCTGATTGTAATTCTTTTGCCATCGAGTGACATGCGTGATGGTCAGTTGCTGCATGAATCGTCCAAGATCTCCTTGCTTCTCGGGCCACAGAGCAAAGTGCCAATGATTGGGCATTAGGCAATAACTCAAAATCCGCATGGATCGTTTTTTGAGCGTCTCGGCGATCACCCGTTCGAAAGCGTTGTAATCATCGTCATCGAAAAACAATTGCTGTCTACCCACGCCTCGATTGATGACATGGTAAACCATTCCGCCGGGCGCTATTCGTGCTGTTCTGGGCATCCCCAAAACCTACCAAAACTCCCCCGCCTGTCAATAACTGGACCTGTCCCCGTTCCGACCGCGCACAACGCAAGCACCGCTCCCCAAATCAACCATCGTTTGCTCATGACTTTGCCGAGATTCGCTGGACGGATCGCGTTTAACGTGCGTTACCAATCAGATTAATGCGCCGCAGGGGATTCGCCAAGCTCGACTGGCGGTTGAATTACAATGGCCGCTTGGCTCAAATCGTTGGCATGGCGACTTATTCGCCGATTGATGAAGTCTTTTTGCTTTTGAAAGTTCAACCGATGATTTTCTCAAAGTCCTTTGCACGGTTTTTTTTCACGCTGATGTACTATGCCACTGGAAGTTCGCTTTGCGCACAGCAAGCCAACGTCGCGCCGCTACTTACTGTCGCTGAAAGTAGCGAATATCGGCAAACGTCGACTTCGGCCGAAGTTGAAAGCTACGTTAGGCATTACGCCCAAACCGAACACGTGAATGAGTTCTCGTTCGGCAAGACGGTGGAAGGGCGGGAGATGATTGGTGCCATCGTTTCGCGCCAGCCGTTCAAGGTTGGTGATCGCGACTCGCGTTTGCGAATCCTTTTACTGGGAAATATTCACTCGGGAGAATGCTCCGGCAAAGAAGCACTTCTGATCATGCTGCGAAAGCTCTCTCTCGATCCGAAAAACGCTTGGCTTGACAACATGGTCATCGTTTTCACCCCAAATTACAACGCAGACGGAAACGATCGGATGGGTTTGGGTCATCGCCCCGGTCAAATCGGACCCGAACGCGGGATGGGCTTGCGCGAGACGGCGCAGCAGTTGGACTTGAATCGCGATTTTTGCAAACTCGAATCGCCCGAAGCTCGCGCGCTGATTGGTTTGATCGATACACTTGATCCCGATATTTTTGTCGATTGCCATACGACGAACGGTTCTCGGCATCGCTACGGAGTGACGTATGACGTGCCGCACAATCCATCTTCGCCGCAAGCGTTGCGCGACTTCATGCGCAAATCGTTTATGCCGACGGTCACAGAACGGCTGGAAAAGGAGGGCTTGTCGACGTTTTATTACGGCAACTTCAACGGAGACAAAACGGTTTGGGAAACTTATGGACACGAACCACGCTATAGCACCGAATACGTTGGCTTGCGCGGGCGGCTGGCGATCCTGTGCGAGGACTATTCGCACAACCCTTACAAGAATCGCGTTCTCGATGCAGAGTCATTTCTGGACGCTTGTTTGGATTTTGCGCACGCGAGGGCACCGCAGATTCGTGACCTGATCACAAGCACTGAACAGGAATTTTGCCAACGTGCAGCGCAAACTCCGGCCGCCATCACAATGTCGCTCGATGCCAAAATGGTTGCTTTCCCCGACAAATTCACCATTAAATCGTTTGATCAAGACGACAAACCCTCGGACTTTGAAGTTTCGTTTCTCGGCGACTACCAGCCGACTCGCACGGCGTCGCTCCCTTTCGCATATGTCATTCCGGTAAATTGCAGCCGCCAAGTCGACCGCTTGCGAATGCATGGTGTTCAAGTTCATCAAGTTAGTGTTGCAACGTCGGCAGAGATCGAGGTGTATTCGATCAACGATATCAAATGCGCGACCTCTCCATTCCAACGGCACGACATGATTAGCGTCGACGCCACGATGCGGACGGAGGCCAAATCAATTCCGGTCGGCGATTATTGGATAGAGACCGCGCAGCCGTTGGGTCGGTTTGTCGCCTACATGCTTGAGCCCATGTCGAACGACGGCTTGGTGACGTGGAACTTTTTCGATCAAGAAGTCCGCATCGGGGATGATTTCCCAGTTTTGCGGGTCGCCAAGCCCACGCAAGTTTCAAAAACATCGGTCGCCAATATCGCGCCGCAAAACGCTATCTCGTTGGAGATGATCTATGGCCCGCGCGGACTAAGGGCCAAGGCGCCGCCGAGGCCGCGTTGGATGCCGCTGGGTAATTCCTACAGCCTCGATTGGGATGGACGCCAAGTCTCAGTCGAAACCGCGACGGGCGCACTCGCGCGCGATCCCGCGAATGACAAAGTTTCTATTCGAAAAGCTCTGGAGCAAGCCAGCGACCTAACTAGCGTCCAGATCAATCAGCTTGTCGCTGCAACGCCCAAAATTTCAGCCGATGAAGCGCGATTGATCATTGCCGCAGGCACGGACGTTTTTTCCTACGAAGTCGCGTCGAAATCGGCGACTCGCGTCGGCAAGCTAAACGCAGATGTCGACCTGTTTGACGTTGGACCACAAGGAACTTCAATTGGCGTGGTCGCTGGTAACAATCTGTTCCTCGCTGATGGCCAAAACTCGATTTGGCAGGTCACCGACAATGGCGACGAGAATCACTTAAATGGAAAACTCGATTGGGTTTACCAGGAAGAGCTTTTCGGTCGCGGGACTTTTGCTGCATTTTGGTTTAATGCAGCCGGAACCCATATCGCGTTTTTGCAATTCGATGAAACGGGCGTGCCGCAATACACGCTCAGCGATCACCGAAATTTCGAATCGAAAGACGAACGCGGTCCGTATCCAAACGCCGGGGATCCTCTTCCACGAGTCTCGTTGGCTGTAGCGGGTGCGAACGATCGAACCGTGCAACAAGTCGACTTGAGCAAATACAGTGAAGCCGAATACTTGATCTCGTCGGTGGGCTGGGACAAAGCGGGACAGCGCGTCATTTTTACCGTGCAGGATCGCGGACAGACTTGGCTTGATGTTTGCGCTGCGGATCCCGCGAGCGGGAAACTTCAAGTTCTATTGCACGAAACATCGATTGCATGGATTCGGACACCAGGCCAACCGATTTTCATCGGCGACGGTCGCTTTTTCTGGTTAAGCACTCGCGGAGGGCACCAACACGTTTATCAATTCATGGCGAGCGGAGAACTCGTCGGCGCAGTGACTCAAGGCCAATGGCAAGTGACTCAAATGCATGGCATGTCCGAGGACGAAAAGTATTTGTACTTTTCTGGAATGAAAGATTCGCCGCTGAGGACGCAACTTTATCGTGCCGAAATCGCCACGGGAGAAATCGTATGCCTGACCGATCCGACCTTTGATCACTCCGTCGACTTCAACGCGACAAAAGAATATTTCTTTGACACCGCAAGTTCCGCTTCGACTCCCCCTACGACACGGTTGCGCACGGCAGACGGCAAGCTCGTTCGTTCGATCTGGGAAGATCCCAACAATGACGCGATCGCTTATTGCGGCATCGTTCGGCCGCAATTCGTGCAAGTCCCGACTCGCGACGGAGGAATTATGGACGCAATGTTGATTGTCCCTCGCGACTTTGATGAAGCCAAAAAATATCCGGTCATCGCGCAGGTCTACAATGGCCCGCAATCCCCATTTGTTCGCGATCAGTTTCGAGGGGCATCATATCTCTGGCATCAGATGATGGCTCAACGCGGATTCGTGATTTGGCTATGTGACAGTCGTTCGGCCAGCCGCCGCGGGCTTGATGCGGCGTGGAAAACGCACGGGAACTTGGGCGCGAATGAGCTGGCGGATATCGAAGATGGTTTGGACTACTTGTGCAACAAACCGTGGATCGACGCGAGTCGGATCGGCATTTGGGGCTGGAGCTATGGCGGGTTCATGACATCGTACGCACTGACGCATAGCACCCGATTCAAAGCTGGCTTTGCAGGTGCACCCGTGACCGACTGGCGAAACTATGACGCGATTTACACCGAGCGATACATGAAACTGCCGAAAGATAACTCGTCCGGTTACGACGCGTCGTCAGTTCTCAAATCCGCGAAACATTTGCACGGCGATTTGCTGCTGGTTCACGGAACGATCGACGACAACGTCCACTTGAGCAACACGCTGCAATTGGCCGCCGCGCTCCAAGCCGCCGACAAACAGTTCCAGCTCATGCTCTATCCCGGCAATCGACACGGCGTCCAAGACCCAGCTCAGGAGCTACATCTCTGGCGATTGGTCACCGAGTTCTTTGAAAAGAACTTGTAGCAGGAATTGGACATGTAGAACCTTCAAGTTCGTTCGAACCGCCCGCATCGAATGAAGTGTACTCAATGCCAACGGCGAGGCTTCAATCCTCGCCGTTGGCGAATTTCCAAAACATAGCATTTTACTATCAGGGCCGAATTCGATTCGGCGCAATTAATTTACCGACTCGTCTACCTGCAAGTCCGGCACAATATCTGCCGCGTCGATTTCGTAAAACCAATCGCGATCGCTGCCGCCGTACAACCGATCCTCAGTACCATCTCCAAACACGGTTACTCCGGCAACAAACCCAAGTGAACTACCGCCTAGAATTGGACCGCTGCCGTTGCGCAGATTGAAAACGCGATCGTTATAGCTGCGCGCCGAATACCATTCCGAACTCAGCCGCCCAAGGGCAACCCAATTCGAATCATAACTGGTCGTGCCGCCGATGAGCAGATCATCGCCGGTTTCGCCGAACAACCGATCAAGTCCGGTTCCGCCGATCAAAAGATCACGACCGCCACCGCCGTACATCAAATCGTCATCAGCGCCGCCAAGCAGAACGTCCGCCCCTCCCATTCCGTAGAGGCCATCAGAGCCCGACTGGCCGTAGATCATGTCTTTGCCGTTATATCCATAAATCACATCGTCGTCGTAGCCACCATCGAGGAAGTCATCACCAAGACCAGCCAAGATCAAATCGTTCCCCGAATTGCCGTAGATCTCCGCAGGAATCGTCAACTCGTTGTTGATGATCAGTCGATCGTTGCCGTAACCGCCGAGCACGCCAAATCGTTGGATCGGAGCCAAAGGAGCCGGTCCAAAAATCGGCCGACCAGTGAGTACGACTCGCACGTTATCGTCGAAGTAGGGCTCGACAATGATTTCATCGTTGCTGCTCGTTCCAGCTACGAACAACATTTTCTTGGATTCTCCCGGCGCCAGCGGATCGTCCAAGACAACCACAGTTCCCGGATTCAAGACGACCAATGGAACTTTGTAATCCTCGACTTCGCCACTTTCCGCCAAGCCGGTGGGACCGAGACCGCCCGCAACGCTTAAACGAAAGCGAGCGAATCGGTTGCCCGCTACCGCCCAGCCCGGAACGGCGAACTCGATCCGATTATTTCCAGCAACCACTGGCACGCTAGTCGCGATTTGCTCGCTGAAGTCAAACGTCCCGTTGGCGTTGAAATCAATCCACGCATCCAATTTGCCAGGGTCGGAAGCATTCACAATGACCGCGCCGCGGAATTCAGCAACCAGATTGGTTGGCAGCACCACGCCGTCTTCGTCATCCGGCGTTCCCGTCAAGTCATCGCGGTCTGCCATTGCCGAAGCCTGACCATTGGGCTCGGGATCCAAGAATGAACCAAGTTTCAAATTCGAACCCAAACGATGCTTCGCGCCAGTTACGCCATTGGTCCCGTATGAATTTGGTGCATCGCCGTAATCGAACACATCTAATCGCTCGATGCTCGTATACAAAATCGGTTGGTGCGGCGGGTCAAACGTAAAGATTCCGTTGCCAGGACTGGTGACGAACAATTGCGGATTGGAAACTCCAACCAAGTCGACTCGCAACAAGTCACCTGGAAGCACGGAGGGTAAATTCCCATTGATGAACAACGTATGATTCGTTAACGGTTTCACCGTAAATCGGTCGATCAGCGTACCGCCGCTCAGGATTTTCAGGTTTTGGAAAGAGAATGTTCGCGAACTGAAAATGTATGAGCCGATTCCCGAAGTGTAGAACCATTGGGCCGGTCCATTAATTCCCTTGAGTTCGTCAAATGCGCCGGCACCGCTACCAACCAACTTGTCGATATCCCTAAAACCGCCTGCAATCGGGGTTGTATTCCCATCGAAACCGTTGGCACCCCCGCCGCTTCCCAAACCCGTTAGTGTAGTTTGCACCGATCCCAGCGGTTCAAAATCCAGCTTGTCTATCCCAGCGTTTCCGTCAACGCTACCTGCCAAGCCACCCAGGGGCAGAAAAATAAAAGTGTCCGTCGTGCTACCGCCGTTAATATTTTCGACATTCAAGAACTCCACCGCGTTAAAAGTCAACCGGCCGTTGTTCGATCCGTTGATCACCCACTCATTGGACATGTTGGGTCCGTTGATCAAGTCGCTACCTCCCTGGCCGTCAAAAGTTAACTGCCCTGGAAGCTGATTCAAACTGCCGATCGTCAAAATGTCGGCGGCGCCGCCCGATGTGATGTTGACAGCCGACAACCCTGCGGCAGTCAAGCTGTTCACGAGAATCACATCGACCGCGCCAGCTCCCTCACCAAATCCGGCATCGACATTTACCGTGGCGACGTTAAAGAACAGCAGGGGAACCAATGAAATTCCGCTGGTCGATCCTGCGATCCGACTTTGTCCAGCTATCGGGCTGTCCATGGTCAA
>JANNYC010000010.1:0-2771 GCA_031409895.1 Planctomycetota bacterium | reverse complement strand
CCGAATCTTCGTTCGGCGTCGAATCCCAATTATTCGGCGCGGTCTCCGAACCGATTGCATTCGGCAGCGTTCGATTCACGGGCGAATTCTATTTGACCCAACCGTTCGACAGAAACCTGCTGGTCGACTACGCCGAGCGCGAATCGTTTGCGCACAATTTCGACATCGAACCTTTCGAGATTTCGCAATTGACGATCGACTGGAGTTACGGCGATTGGCGAACGACTTGGGGGCGATTCGTGACGCCGTTTGGCCGGTATCATCTCCCTCTTTTTTCCAATAACCGCGACGATTCACACTTCCTTCGCAGCGAAGCGATCTTATTCCGCGAGACGGGTCTGCTTGTCGAGTGGCAACCTGAAATTTGGCAGTTAGCTTTGGCCATGACCAACGGCAGCGACGGCCGGGATACGAACTCATCCAAAGCCGTCGTGTCGCGTTGCGGCGTTGAATTGGAAAACTTTGTTGGCGGCGTGAGCGTTAAATGGCAAGACGGGACCGGATCCGAAGGGCAAAAAGAATTCAATCGGCATGCCGGATTCGATGTGCTCTTGCGAAATGGCCCGTGGGCAGTCGCGAGCGAATTCATCTACGATCAGTATGGCTTGCGCCGACCGGGCTTCGATCTGAACGAGATCACTTGGGGCCGCAGCTTGTACAACCGGCAGTTGAATATCGGCCGGAACGAGCCGATCACAGGCGTCGGCTATCACACGAGCTTGATCTATCACGACTGCGGCCGAACTTGGACGCTCGGCTATGGCCAGTTTTTTCCGCAGCAGATTGGCGACTCGATTCACGACACATCGACACGGCGTTTGATGGGCCAATTGCAACTGAACTGGAGCGCGCACGTCAGCAGTTTTGCAACGACCTATTGGGAAAACTCTGTACCCGCAGCCCAAGGCGGCCGCACCCGCCACGGCCTATATCTGCTCACCGGCTTGCAGTATTCGTTTTAAAACTGCCGCGTTGAGTGTTTATCTCGCTCAACGCAACGCGGTACGAGAATTCCGCGCTTGTGGGTTGTCCGATTTGGGCAAGTTCTTCGCGCAAAACCGATCGTCCCTTCTTCAGCAGCGGGGGGTTGCTTGTGTGGTTCGTGTTGCGCGTGCTGATCGAGGGAAGTTCAATCTTGCTGGGAAATGATTCGAAAAATGAAGAGCGAAACCATTTTCAGAAAGCGGCATTATGAGTCCAAGTCACCAGTCTGCGTTCTCGGCACCGGTCAGTGGAGGAATGGCGAGTGGATTGGGCCGATGGCTTCACACGCTCAGCGAATATCGCTGGTTGTTGATTCTGCCGACGATAGCCTTCTTCGCGCTGTCTGCGGCTTATGCGACTCTGGGTCCGAAGAAGTGGCGAGCAACCCAAGTCTTTCACTTACGCGACGAAATGATTGGCCGACAGAATCGTCCGGGTCATTTTGCTTCGCTGGACGATATGAAGACGGCCCAAGAAACAGTCTTGGAGATCGCCCGAAATCCAAATGTGGTTCGCCGTTGTTTGCAAACGCTGAGCGGCCAGTCGCCGTCCGACCGAGACGTTGAAGAGGGTCAAGACGCGATTCAGATCAGCGCGTCCAACGGCGCGGAACTTGGCAAGACCGAGTTGATTCGCTTGTCCGTTGTCGACAGACCACCCCAGCGGGCGCGAGAATTTTGCCAACAGTTGTCGAGCGAGATGGAAACCGAACTGCGGACCGTGCGATTCAATCGGGCGTGCAGCATGGTGGCGGAGCTCGATCGCGCGGCGGATTCGGCGAAACATTCACTTACGGAGATCGCCGGTCAAATCGAAGACTTCGAATTGAAGCTGGGGCCGGACTTAGTTGATTTGCGGAACTTGATCGAGCCGACGTCAGGCGACAACTTGTTGAATCGCAACTTGAATCAGATCGCGACCGAACTGCGAGCGGCAGAAGTTTCGCTGGATTCGGTCACCACGCAGCGCAAGCTGCTCCAAGACTCGCTGCACGAAGTCAATGCGATCGTGACAATGCCGAATGACGTAGTGAGTTCGCAGCCAGCGTTGCGGCGACTCAAGGACGGGTTGGTCGATGCGCAACTGAAACTTGCGACGCTGCGCGGCGAATACACCGACAGCCATCCCAAAGTCGTAGTTGCGCTCGAGTCGTTGACGGGCATCGAACAAGCGATGAAGGACGAATTGAAATCGACAATTCGCAATTTGTCTGATCAGATTCTTATCGATGAGGCCAATGTCGCGCACATCGCTGCCGTCAAAGCGGAAACGACCGCTCGATTACAAAAACTGACCGAACAACGAGTCATCTACGATCAGCTAAACGAAGAATACAAGCGGCGAGACACCGTCCTGCGCGATGCCCAAGCCGCCGTTTCCCAATCGGAATCGATCAAAGTCGCCGCGCAAACTGTCGACTTGCTCACGCGCGTCAATGAAGTCCAAGTGGCCAGTCGCCCAGAAGGGCTTTCGAAGCGGACGCTTGTCGGAACGACGACCCTGCTTGGATTTTTTATTGGCCTGGGTTTGATCCTGTTGTTTACCGAATCCGAACCGCGTCCCTTGGCCCAATTTCTGACTTCCGCCGTGCAGCCGTCGACTACAAACGCGGCGGTGGTGACTGATCCGCCAACCGCGCGGGCAACGGTGGAAACAATCTCGCCGCGTGAAACGGTCGACCAGATCCTGGAGCGAGGTTCGTTCGCCGTGACAGTCATGCCCTCGAACTACTTGTTGTCTAAACCTTACGCGGAATAGCCCTTATTGGTGGGACCACTAATACTTCC
>JANNYC010000009.1:0-37265 GCA_031409895.1 Planctomycetota bacterium | reverse complement strand
TTTAGTCTGGCAATGGTCCATGCTTGCGAAAGCCGATCTTGTGACAAGTAACAATCAACTGGAGAGCCGGATGCGGGAAATCCGCCAGTCCGGTTCGGTGGGAGGGGAGCCGCAATTCATTGCGGCTTCCCTACCTCAATCTAAACGGCTGATTCGTTTTGCCAAACGGCTATGCAACGCCGAACCCGCCGAGCAAAACTATTGCGGCGATTCCGGCCATGAATAGTCCGACCCAAACACCGGCGTGCCAACATTGGCGCATGATTTCGGGAATTTCTTCGTGACGTGTTGCTCCGTAGACGAGGCTAATCACGATTGAAAGCGGAACGGCGTACCAGATGTGGGCTTTCCAAATTGAGACGGCTAACAAGAGTGTCGTCATAGATCACGCGGGAAAATGTTGGTTAGGCCGGTTGCTTGGGTTTTACTTTTGAATGCGGCGGCAAGATACTTGGGCCCGCGAACGCATCGTAGATAACGAGCAAGTTCAGCAGCCCGGCGACAATTGTGAAAAGAGTTCCAATGTCGAATTTCTGTTTGGCCTCTAGGTGCCACATCCCCAGGACATCGTTTTGTTGGTCGTCGATCGAACCGGCCGGAGGGGCGTATAACCCATCGACCAGTGGTTTGCGGTCGGTCTCTTTTTTGAACGCTTCGACGTCCTCGATAATTTCGAAGTTGCGAAAATTCCCGCTGCGATCTTTGGAGCCGCTTGGATATCGATAAGCGATTGGAAACCACGGGTCACCGCCGTTCTTGGTTTTGTATGCTTGCAAGAGCGCCGGTAGAGCGGCCAATCCAGTACCGAGTTGTGGAAAGTACTGCCAACGAAAATCATTTTTTCGCGTCGAAGCATAAACTACTCGACCACGACCTAGCCCGAAGCCAAATAGAAACGTGCCGAGAATACAAACCATGAACAAAAAGCCTTTGGCGTAACGGCGTTGGTACAAGTGCCCTGCCCCAGGCCACAACCACGCCAGAAAAGCAGCCCAAAACGGATCTCGCAAATCCAATTTGAGGTTCGGCTTTCCTCCTTGTTTGATTTCAATGACCGTCATAAGGGACGTATTCCTTTTTCAGTTGCACAGCATCGTATCGCCAGAGTTTCTCAATGTGAAAACGGCTATATTCTAACGATTCAATGTCGATTCACTAGAGCAGTTACGGCCCTTTCGCCCATGACCCAACGTTATTTTGTCGAATCGCCAATCGCCGCCGGGCCAGTATGGCTTGTTGGCGATGAAGCACACCACATGCTTCGCGTTATGCGATTGCAGATTGGCGATTCGGTGCGATTGTTCGACGGCACGGGTCGCGAATATGTCGCCGAAATCTGCTCCGTCGGGCGCGATCGAGTCGAGCTTACGATTAAGTCAGCGGAACAAGTCGATCGCGAATTACCCGGCGAGCTAATCGTTGCGGTCGCGCTTCCAAAAGGTGATCGCCAACGAGTCCTAATCGAAAAGCTCGTCGAGCTTGGTGTAACGGCGATTGTTCCTTTGGCGACTTCCCGCAGCGTTGCGCAATTTTCGGACGGCGTCCGAACTCGCCTCGAACGAATCGTAATTGAAGCCAGCAAGCAATGTGGCCGAAATCGCTTAATGCAAATTGCCGCACCGGAGAAATGCAGTGAGTTTTTTGCGCAAAATCCTAGCGCGACGAAATTAATCACTCATCCAGACGGCAAGTCCCTTCGTGACGTTTCTTGGCGAGCCCCGTGTGTCGTTGCCATCGGTCCCGAAGGGGGCTTCACAACCGACGAGATAGAATCCGCGACTAAATGCGGCTGGGAATGCGTGAATTTGGGGCCGCGAATCTTGCGAACCGAGACGGCGGCGATCTTTGCCGCAGTAATTGCGGCCGATCGAATTTCAAAATAAGTCAGCGCTAATCCACGAGTGCTCCTACGCCTCGAATCCACGCGACGTAATCAGAAGGTGGGGCAGTCAATCCCAACCGTCGAAGCATATTCACACATTGAGCGCGATGATGCGTTCCGTGGCCGCAGAGCTGAATGACGCTTTCGCCAAGCCGAAAATGCACTGGAGCTCCGCCCGGATTTGCGGTGACTTGATGAGCTAAATCATCTGAAGACTTGTCCGCTAGAAACTGATCGCGCTCTGACACTGTCTTTTTCCAAATCTCAACGAACGACGCGATCGGAAGATCCTGCGGCAGTTCAGGAAACTTGCTCGAGCCGACAGTCCAATTGCGATACCACCATTGTTCGGCCGCGCAAACATGGTGCAATGATTTCCGCAGCGTGCCTAAACCCATTTCGAATTTGCGATCAAGCTCTTGATCCGAGAGCGATTCCGAAAGTGCCACGATGGCGTCCATCGCCCAGTTTCCATACTGGCAATAGCGGCGGATGACATCTGCGTCCAACATCGGTGCCGGAAACATTGTGGCACCCAATTCCACGCCGCGCTTTTGCAACGAGTCGATCGAGGCGGCTTCCTGGGCAACGGTGGGGCGTGCCATCTTGTAAAACAAATAATCCAATCCGCCTTTGACTGTACAATCGTAAAGTCGCAGGAAATTCAACGCTTGAGCTCGATGATAAATCGCGTGATTCGAAACGTGAACCAACAGTTCTCGCAATCGGTGTCGATACGGTTCGTTGGCAGTGTTTCGATAAACAACCATTCTCGAGAATTGATTGCACGATTCCCGGTCAAGCAACTCGTTTCGCTCCTTCGCCGTCGTGAGAAGTGTATCGGAGAGATATTCGAGCGTCGAGTTGGCCGAATCGAAAGAAAGCGGTGTCCAAGGCTTCAACTTCCAACGGTCGAGCCATAGCCTTTCCGCAAAAGCCATGTGATGTAACGTCGCGCGCAACGAGCCAAATCCCATCGGCTGTTGCGCGTCAAGCTTTTCGTCGCTTAAGCCGACGGCCATCGTAATGAGTTTTTCGTTTGCCCAATCATTGTGAGCATAAAGGTCGTGGATCAGGCTTGGCTGCGTCATACTTGATTCCGTTGCGAAGTCTATTTTTTGTCCGTTTTTTCCGAAGTGGGTTTTTTCTCTTCGGCTTTGTTCGGCACTATCTCTCCAAACAGATGCCCGCCGACTTCGCCATGTGACCAAGTCCCCGCGTACTTGTTTCCGTCGAACAGGACTCGCGAACTAAATTTTCCCATCAGCGGAATTTCGACTTCATCCAAAGTGATCACGGGCGTGTTGGCGGCCCATTTTACTTCGAGCGGCATTGGCACGGTCACGTCATGTCCGCCATATTTGATCCGAGCCTTGATCATCCAGTAATCGCCTTCGTCCAGTTTTTTGACTTCGTGAATGTGGTATTCCTCGGCCGCGAGGTCTTTGTTGTCTTGACCGGTGATCGTAAAGTGCCCGACGAGCTTCGAACCGGACATCGTCTTGGTGAACCGCTCGAATCGAACTTCTTCCGAATCTGCTTTCGTCGGCTCTTGGCCAAACAACGCCGCAGAAAATGCTGCTGATGAAACGAAAATGACGAAGGCCGAAATCGCCGAATTGTATTGCATGATAATCCCTTTCACTCGTAAACTATGTTCAACGCTAATGCTTGCATGAATCGAGCAAGCTGTCGACCAGCTCCACGGCATCGCGTTACCTCAAGCTGGTGTTGTCAAAACAGGTTCAGAAACCTAAGCTACGCCTCTGACCCAATTTGACCAATTGTTTTTAAATCGCCAAGGCCCAATGCCGCAGCGCACAAGTTGCGAGGTACGCCGCCACGATTTCGGGAGCCACGAGTGTTTGTATCTGCGTCCACCGAGTGTTTTCCAGATCTGTCGCTTGATGAGACGATCAACAAGCTTGCCGATTTGGAATACACCTCGATCGAAATCTGCGTTCATGAACATCGGAACCAACTCAAACCATCGGACGTCGCGTCCAATGTTGCGGCAGCCGTTGCCAAATGCGGCTCCAAGCGGCGACTCAACCTCGTGTCGTATAGCTTCGACATTCGTGCGACCGGCGAAGACTATTTTGACCAATTCAACGCTTGTTGCCAACTAGCAAAGGCGACCCGGATTGTAACCACAACGGTTCCGTCGGCACCGCTTGGCACGCCGTTTAATGAAGAAGTCGAGCGATTCAAGCGGCTCGTCAAGATCGCGGAGACTCACGGCGTGCGCGTCGGAATGCGCAGCGAGCATGGGTGTTTGTCGGAAGATCCGGACACCGTCGGCGTCATTTGCGACCATGTGAAAGGACTTGCGTTGTCATTTGACCCAAGCCAATACGTGTATCATCACAATCAGCCGCGCGACCCGGAACGGCTAATGAAATACGTCCATCAAGTTTATTTGCGTGACTCAACCAAAGACAAGATGCAAGTTCGCGTTGGCCAAGGGATCATCGAGTACGGCAAGATTGTCAATCAGCTCAACAAAGTCGGCTATCATCGTTCGCTGTGCGTCCACATATTGCCGCATGAAGACCAAGACCACATTGGCGAGCTGCGAAAAATGCGACTCCTTCTCGAGAGCATCATGATATAACGCCAGCTCATTTGGCTTTCGCGTTTTTATCCGCAGCCAGCAGGCTAAGGGGTTGGTCATCGAGCGGGCGGTCAATCCAGATGCCCCACTTGCCTTGCAACATTTCGTGGATCGTTGCGCCGACGATCTCCGCGCGCCAACCTCGAGCCAAACGTGGCGGCGGTTCATCCGGGTTGATCAACTTCAAATGCCACGCCGCTAATTTTCGCACATCTTGGACAGTGCCGACCAAGCCTGTCGCCAAGCCAAGATCGCGGCAAATAATGCTGAATGCCGAATAAAGGAATTGTCCAAGCAAATTCAAATCTGGCCCTGACATCG
The DNA here is from genome assembly GCA_031409895.1 of Planctomycetota bacterium. GTDB lineage: Bacteria > Planctomycetota > Planctomycetia > Pirellulales > Pirellulaceae > JANMEB01. Next base: position 32,448 of record JANNYC010000009.1, on the reverse strand, counting down.
AACGCGACGATTTCTCTGGCCACTGATTTTTGGGCGAATCGATTGCAGCGGCGATGGTCTCGGCAATTGCCGGCAAATCGCGGTCGTGGTTTCGGTGCTCCATCCCTCGTAATAGCTTGATCTGCTGAGGTTTCGACGTCTCGCGACGAGCCAACTCGATCAATAAATCGTCGCGCAAAACTCGCCGCGCAGGAATGTTTCGCTTTTCGGCGTTCCGTTCTCGCCACTCCCACAATTGCGCTGCGATGGTCATTGAGCGATGGCTCAAGCTTGCGAATCCGGACAACCGACGCCACGGATCGCTGATTTCGTTTTCAATAAGCTGCAATTGCCAATCGCGCATCTCCTGCTCCATCCAAGCGGTTCGGCCCAAATCAGCTAACTTTTGGACAAGCTGCTTGTGGATTGTTGGCAAATGCATAACGTCTTGCAATGCGTAATCGATTTGCTGCTGACTCAGCGGACGCCGCCGCCAATCGCTGCGAGTTTCCGACTTATCAAGTGACTCGTTCGCGAGTTTTTGAACCAGCGTCGAATAAGCCGCCGGGTACTCCAGCCCGACGAACCCCGCCGCAAGTTGAATATCGAATAGCCGCTCCAGCGGGCGACCGATCGCATAGTAAGCAAACAGAAACTCCGCCCGCGCGGCATGAGTTACAATCGTCGCCGAACCATCCGCCAAAGCTTGCCAAAACAATTGACAGTCGCCGATTCGCGTCCCGTCAATTAATGCCAATTCGCCGTCTGCGACGATTTGCAGCAAACATAACTCCGGCCGATAACAGTCTTCGGAAATGAATTCCGTATCGAACGCGATCAATTTGACTTGCAAAAGTTGATCGCAATATCGCGCGAACCGCTCGGGCTGGTCGATAAATTCGAAATTCACAGGGGGCAAGTCAATTTCCAGGTTGCGCGGTGAGGTGTAGGAATTTAGTTACTTTATCGTTTGGGCTTGTGTTCGACAATGAACCGCCGCGATTCATACTGTCGCCAACAGCTTGTGCGACTTGTACAATGCGATTCCGGCAGTTTGGATCAAGCGTTGGAACCGGAGACCGAAAATGGTTAAATCAGTTTTGGACGCCATCAAAATGGGCCAATGGGATTTTGAACCGCAATCGACCCCTGCCAAGTTCGACTCGTGTACCAAGGCCATGCCTGGTACCGAAGAGAAAGTAGTCGTGCTGGCCGAACGAGCCCGCCAGGGCTTGCCACTCTGGCATCCGTCCGACCGCCACTCATTCGACGAAGACGAAAGTTCCGAGTGCTGATCGTATGCCACAAATAAAAGTTCAAGTCCCGCATCAATTGGAGCGCGACGTCGCAATCAGTCGACTGCAAAACTATTCGCGCCAAATGAAAGACAATTTCAGCGAGCACGTTTCCGACATGGAAGAGACATGGTCGGACTCCGGAGTCGCCGAATTCTCATTCCGCGCTTTTGGCTTTAAAGTTTCCGGAACGACCGCCGTGCACGCGATTTACGCAGAAGTCCACGTTCAATTGCCGTTCGCCGCCATTCCCTTACGCGGCATCATCGAAAAAGAAATCGCCACGCGCCTCGAGTCCGCTTTGTCTGAATAGTCAGCGTAAACGCTCGGCGCAAGTTTGCTTCTTCGCATCAACTCTGACTCGCATAAATCGGAAAACTAATCCGCACTCATCAACGCCAATTCAGATCAGTGCCGACCATCGTTAGCAATTTCACGCCATCATATTCTCGCTGGAATTGGGTAAGGTCGGAAACAGCCTGGGGTCGACCCTACGAAAAAACATCCGGTCGTTTGCGGAAACGCCCGGATGCACAGTTGATTGATGTTTGACGAATCTTTAAAGAGCGACGGTTACGGTTTTGGTTTCGAGGTAGGCTTTGAGGCCTTCGGCACCGAGTTCGCGGCCCATGCCGGACATCTTGTAGCCGCCGAATGGGGCGGCGGCGTCGAAGACGTCGTAGCAGTTGATCCAGACGGTACCGGCTTTGAGTTCGTGCGCGATCCGGTGGGCTTTGGCAATGTCGCGAGTCCAAACTGCGGCGGCCAAGCCGAACATCGTGTTGTTGGCACGCGGCACCAAGTCGTCAACGTCCTTGAATTTCAAAACGGATAGAACTGGGCCAAAGATTTCGTTTTTGGCGATATCCATTTCATCTTTCACATTAGTAAAAACGGTCGGCTCAATGAAGAAACCTGTATCGCCGTAGCGTTGACCACCTGACACGCACGTGGCTCCTTGTTTTGTCCCGCGTTGGATGTAGTCCATGATCTTATCGAACTGAGCTTTGTCGATTTGGGGGCCTTGCTCGGTGGTTGGATCGAGCGGATCGCCAAGTTTTCGCGTCGTATTCATGCTGACGATTCGTTCAACCAATTCATCGTGAACGGATTCTTGAACGAACAACCGGCTGCCCGCGCAGCAACATTGGCCCTGGTTGAAGAACAGACCCAAGTGCGATCCTTTGGCGGCGGCATCCAAGTCGCTATCTGCAAACACGATGTTGGGGCTCTTGCCGCCAAGTTCAAACGTGAGGCGTTTCAAGCTTTCGGCGGCTTCACGCATGATAATCTGCGCGGTCGTGTGCTCGCCGGTGAAAGCGACTTTGTCGATGTCGCGATGCTTGACTATGGCACCACCGGCGGTCGGGCCGAAACCGGGAATGACGTTGATCACGCCGTTCGGAAAACCGGCTTCCTGGGCCAACTGAGCCATTCGCAAACACGTTAGCGGCGTTTGCTCGGCTGGCTTCATGACGATGGTGCAGCCTGTCGCCAATGCCGGACCCCACTTCCATGCAGCCATCAGCATCGGAAAGTTCCAAGGAATGATTTGCCCGACGACGCCGACAGGTTCTTTACGCGTATACGTGAAGTAATTACCACGAACGGGAATCGTTTCACCATGAATCTTGTCGGCGAATCCGGCGTAATATCTCAAGCAATCGATGACCAGCGGCAAGTCCGCAGCTTTGGCATCGCTCACGGGTTTGCCGTTGTCCAGCGATTCGAGTGCGGCAAGCTCATCGAGTTCTTCCTCAATCAAGTCGGCGAGCCGGTAAATCAAACGTCCACGATCGCGAGCGTCCATTTTTTTCCAAGGTCCGGTCTCGAACGCGCGGCGGGCGGCTTTGGCGGCGCGGTCGACGTCCTCTTTATCACCCTCTGCGATTTGGGCGATGACTTCCTCGGTCGCTGGGTTGATTGTGGCAAAAGTCTTGCCGCTGGCGGCGGGCACGAATCGACCGTCGATAAAACATTCCGTATGACGAACTTTTGGACGATTGATCGCTTGTTTTGTTACGGTTGCCATTTGCAATTCCTTGATTCATTTGGAGTATTGGGATCGTTCGGTTCAATCGACTTAAGCTCTGATTTTATCGCGGGTTCGAAGCGATATCAATGAACGGGAGGCTTCATTGGCGTAACTTAAGTTGTTTCAAGCGAACTTATACTGGGCGTTAGGGCAACGCCTCTCCCGTTGTTGGCTTGAATGGTAGATTGCCGACTTCGTTCTGATCCCGATTGAAGAAACGGGGCAAACCGGCTAAGATTTTGGCTTGGATTGAACCCCTTCCGAGCGTCGGATGAGGGAATTGCACATTGTTACTTTTTGGTCGTACCCGTCGATGGTCCTGGCTTAAGGACTACCTCGTCTTGCTCTTTATAGAGACGATTGATCGACCGGGCGGGAGATTTATTATGGCAAGCGAACTTGTCCAGCAATTGGTTGACGCTGGCGTCCATTTCGGACACAGAGCCAGTCGCTGGAATCCGAAAATGAAGCCGTATATTTACGGCCGCAAGAATCAAATTCACGTCATTGATATCCGCGAGACGGTTCGCGGATTGCTCCGAGCCCGGAAGTACCTCGCTGGCGTGTCAGCCAAGGGTAGCTTAGTCCTGTTTGTCGGCACCAAGCGTCAAGCCTCCGCGGCCGTCGAGCGCGAAGCTCTTCGTTGCAAAATGCCGTTTGTCAGTGAGCGTTGGTTGGGTGGTGCACTGACGAATTTCCGAACCATCCGCAGCCGCTTGAGTCGGTTGGAGGAGCTTGAAAAAATTCGCGGCGGCGAAGAGCTGCAAACGTATTCGAAAAAAATGCAGTCAGCACTCGCTCGCGAATACCGCAAGATATTTCGTAACTTGAATGGTTTGCGAACGATGAACCGCATTCCGGAATGTTTGGTAATCGTCGACCCGAACAAGGAAAAGAACGCCGTTCATGAGGCCCGTTCGCTGGGTGTTCGTACGGTTGCACTGATCGATACCGATTGCGATCCGGATACGATCGACTTGCCGATTCCAGGTAACGACGACGGGATTCGATCCATCGAAATTATCTTGACGCATATTGCGGACGCGGTCATTGGCGGTGCGAAAGTAATCAGTGCCAAGAAAGACGTACCCGTCGAGGAAGCAGCCGCTGCTGCGGCCGCAGGTTAGTTACAATACCGTCCATTTTTTAGATACCTCAGCCGCAGGGCGCTAGCCCCCGGTTTCTCGGCCGCAACGGACGAGCATCCCACACAAAAACCGGCCACTAGCGTGTTTCGGCAAATAAAAAAACCAAAATAGAAACAGGAGAAACACATGGCAGAAATTACTGCTGCTGCGGTCAAAAAACTTCGGGAAAAAACTGGCTTGCCCATGATGGATTGCAAGGCCGCGCTTAACGAATCGGGTGGCGATGAAAACAAAGCGATCGAGATTCTGCGAATGCGCGGAGCCGCTCTCATGGGCGGGCGGGCCAGTCGCGAGACCGCGTTCGGTCGGTTCGGCATCTATAGCGGCGGCGACAAAAAAACCGGCGCGATCGTCGAACTCAAATGCGAAAGCGCACCGGTTGCCGGCAGTGAAGAATTCATTCAGCTCGCGAACGATCTTGCCCAGCAATTGGCACTTGGTCCAGGTGCCAGTACGGCCGATGAATTGCTTGATCAGACATCGCCAAGCAAAAAAGGGGCGACTTTGCGTCAACAAAAAGATGACTTGTTTAACCGACTCCGCGAAGTCTTCAATATCGGTCGCATGAAGCGATTGAATGGTCCAACGGGTGGCTATTCGCACAACTCCGGCACCGTTGCCGGCGTGCTGATGGCCGTGCATGGCGGCAATGATGTACTAGCCAAGGACTTCTGCATGCACGTCGCGGCGATGAGACCTGCCGCTTTGCGCAAGGAGGAAGTCCCCGCGAACTTGATCGATAAAGAACGCGAAATCCTCCGCGAAGCCGCTTTGCGCGAGGGCAAGCCGGCGAACATCGTCGACAAGATGGTCGAAGGTCGCTTGAAGAACTTTTTTGCCGAGCGTGTGCTGCTCGAACAGCCGTTCGTGAAAGACGAAAAGCAAACCGTAGGATCGATCGCCGCTCAAAACAAAATGGAAATCAAGGAATTTGTGCACTGGGAATTGGGCGAAATCCCTTCGGCATAAGTCTCGCACCCGCCAGCACGGTATGTTGTTCGAATTGCGAAAAATTCATTTCTTCGATTAAGCATGAATCAACCGCCAGCTCGCGCTAGATACAATCGTGTCGTCCTAAAACTCTCCGGCGAAAGCTTCAGCCGTGCGGGTGAACGTGGCATCGTGATGGACGAAGTCATCGAGATTTCTCGGCAGATTCAACAGGCCCACAGTCATGGTTGCCAGATGGCAATCGTGATCGGCGGCGGCAATATTCTGCGCGGTGCCCAATTCACAACCAAGAACACGGGCGTTCACCAAGGGACCGCGCATTACATGGGAATGATCGCGACCGTGATCAATGGGCTTGCCTTGCAAGACGCGCTGGAGTCGGTAGGTTGCGTCACGCGATTGATGAGCGCGATTCGAATGGACGTAGTTTGCGAGCCATATATTCGCCGTCGCGCATCGCACCATTTGGCCGAAGGACGGATTATCATCTTGGCGGCCGGGACGGGTGGCCCATTCGTGACCACGGACACTGCCGCCGCGCTGCGGGCTTTGGAATTGGAAGCCGATATTTTGATGAAAGCCACGCGCGTCGATGGCGTCTACAGCGAGGATCCAGAGAAAAACCCTCACGCCGTCATGTACGACGAATTGGATTACAATTTGGTCATCGAGAAAAACTTGCGCGTCATGGACTCGACCGCCATCACGCATTGCAAAGAGCACAACATGCCGATCATGGTTTTCAATTACAAAAAGAACGGGAATATCGAACGCGCGATTAGCGGTGAGAAAATTGGCACGATTATTCGCCGAAAGATGATTTAAAGCGTTCAAATTAGAAATAAATTTTTCAAACCACCACCAAACTACAACTCACTTGCTTGACGAGAGGCCAATATGAGCCAAGAAGATATTCTGTTTGACGCCACGGAACGGATGGACAAAGCAATTGAAGTTCTAAAGAAAAATCTCAGCGGCATTCGCACGGGGCGTGCGAATCCAGGCTTGGTCGATTCCTTGCGAGTCGACGTGTACGGTTCGCCGACGCCCATCAAACAAGTCGCTTCCGTGGGCGCGCCCGAGCCAACACAAATCTTGATTCGCCCTTATGATACGAGCACCATCAAGGACATCGAGAAAGCTATCGTCGCCAGTGACTTGGGCTTCAATCCGCAGAGCGATGGGCGCGTCATCCGGATTAATATTCCACCGCTTTCCACGGACATTCGCAAGAAAATGGTCTCACGCATCAAGGAACTCACAGAGGAATCCAAAGTCGCCATACGCAGCATCCGTCGCGACGCAAACAAGGCAGCCGATCACGAGGAGAAAGAAAAAATTCTCAGCGAGGACGATTGCAAACAAGTCAAGGAAGAGATTCAAGAGATGACAAAAAAATACGAAGACCACGCCGGCGATTTGGCCAGAAGTCGCGAAAACGACGTTATGGAGAACTAGCGCTGGTTTTAGGTGTTGTCTCGAAGTGGACTTTCGACCGATGCACTCCGAACCGGACAACAGACGAAACTTGGTGGCGCTGCGTGAACGCATCAATCGTGCTGCGGATTACTTGCCCGCGCAAGGCCCGATTTCGGTTTTCGTGCATCACAATACGCTCCATGCTTTCGAGTCGCAGAATTTTTTTGATGCGCTCCGGGCCGCGAGTCAAATCTACGGTTGCCAGCCGCTTCTTTCGGAAGACGAGTATCGAAGTGAGATGGCCGCGGGCAGAATTGCGAAACTAGACATCGAGCATGCGCTCATCGAGGACCTGGGAGAGCGCGATGACGAACTGATCGAGTTCCTGGGAACTCGGTTTGGCTTGCGCTATGCAATGCTGGAAAATCCGATTCGAAGCGCGCCGCTTGCCGAGTTGCGCTGGCTGATTAGTGAAACGGATGCACTTAGCAAGTTTCGTCCGGAGGTCGCGGCCGAAATCAAAGCGCAGTCGATTTATCTGACGCGGCGTTGGATTTTGGGAGAAATATCGAATCCACCTCACGATCAAAGCAGACGTATCGCGGCCGTCGAGGAACTTCTCAAGCGAATCGGTGACGGGAGTCCCGAGGCGTGGCCCAAGTCGCGGTGGGAGTCGTTTACATTGCAATTGATCTGGCGTGCCTGTAACCAAGGCGTTCACGCACTACCTCGGTTTCAAGACGGTGCCACGACCGCGATTCGACATCGAGATTGGTTGCACGCTGCCACGGGACAAGACATAGACCGGCCGATTCACGATGTCCTCGGCCGTTATTGCGCCGCGTTTTTGGACCAAGGTTTGGCCCATTGGCCACTCCCTTTCCGCGATGAAGGATTCTTTCAGTCGTTTATTCAGAATTATTCGGTCGCACGTATTTCCCCCAACCAAAGTTTACGTGGATTGGGCTCCGCCTTGCGCCAGCTTCAACAGCAGCAGATGGATCCGTTACAGTCGATTGCTGAGTCATTGGATTGTCTTGGCGTCCACGAAAAGGAGCAAGAACCTTTTCTCGCCGCAACTTTGTTGGCGTTGCGCGGTTGGGCCGGAATGATCCATCAAATGGAAACTCGCGGCGATCGAGTCGCGCGAGCAGCACCGCTCGGAAGCTTGGTCGAATTCCTGGCGATCCGTTTGATCTTGGAACGAGTGGCGCTGACCAACATGGCGCGCGACTCGATCGGCTACACTGGGCCGCTTGCTGAATTGCGCAGGATGTTACGCTCGGTCGGGCGAAGGCGTGATGACGCAAGCGTCACCTCGCGCGCGTTTCTCGTTTTCCAGTTGGCGCAGCTCCGGGGTTGGACCCCCGAATCGATGTTTCGACTGAACAAGTCGCAATGGTCCAAGTTGCTGTTTGAAATGGAATCGTTTTCCGGATTTGAACGGCGAAAAGTTTTTCAACTCGCCCTGGAGCGGAACTATCGACAGCAAGTTCTTGACGGATTAGTCGCGCACACGAATTTATCTTGGCTGCCGCGCTCCAAGGCGACTCGACCACAGCCGGATGCCAAGCTTTCGCACCCAAGTTTTCAGATCGTTACTTGTATCGACGATCGATGCGAATCGCTGCGGCGGCACTTGGAGGAAGTCGATCCGGCCTGCGAAACATTTGGCGTCGCTGGTTTTTTTGCGGTTCCAATGTATTACCAAGGAGCCGGCGATGCATACTTCGTGCCGCTTTGCCCCATCGTCGTAACGCCGACGAATTTTGTGCGCGAGGAAGTTACGGCCCAATGGAAGGAACAACATGAGCTTCGCGCCAACGCTCGTCGGCAATTGGGACGCCGCTCGCACTCGCTTCATCGAATCAGCCGGACAACATTGGGCGGAATAGTCAGCGCATTTCTGGGACCATTCGCGTCGGTGCCGCTCGTGGCTCGCGTGCTTTTCCCCCGCCCCACAGCCTGGATTCGCCGACGTTTCGGCAGCTTGCTCCTGCCACCCGGCGCGACCGAATTGACGTTGTTGCGAATTGCCGACGCGCCCGGACCGAGTTCCGAGCAACTTGGATTTAGCTTGGTTGAAATGGTCGACAATGTGGAAAGACTTTTGCGCGACATCGGCTTGACTCATACGTTCGCGCGATTGGTCGTCGTCTGCGGTCACGGTTCGTCAAGCTTAAATAATCCTCATGAGTCGGCATATAATTGCGGCGCGTGTGGCGGCGGGCGCGGTGGTCCGAACGCCCGAGCGATTACTCAAATGGCAAACGACCCGCGAGTCCGAGTCGCGCTCGAGTCTCACGGAATGCGAATACCAGCCGATACGGTTTTCGTCGCCGCATACCATAACACTTGCAATGACCGGATCGAGATTATGGATGAGCCAAGCATCCCACAGTCCCATGCTAACGAATTAAGTACCTTCATGCCAACGATGCGAGAAGCACTAGCGTTTAATGCACAAGAGCGTTGCCGCAGGTTCGAGTCTGCCGAGTTGTCGATCGCGCCGGGCGACGCCATCAAGCATGTCGATGAGCGGGCCGAGGATCTTGCACAAACTCGGCCTGAATATAATCACGCAACTAATGCAGTATGCTTCGTCGGACGCCGATCAAGAACGCGTGGCTTGTTTTTGGATCGCCGATGCTTCCTGGTGTCGTATGACCCGCGTTACGACGACGAGGAGTCGGCCATCGTTACAAGAATCCTCCAAGCGGTCATTCCAGTCTGCGCCGGTATTAACTTGGAGTATTACTTCTCCCGAGTGGACGTTGCGGGATTTGGCTGCGGAACTAAATTACCTCACAACGTTACATCGTTGATCGGCGTCATGGACGGTGCGGCAAGCGATTTGCGCACGGGACTGGCGGCCCAAATGACCGAAATTCACGACCCGCTGCGGCTTCTTGTGATTGTGGAGACGACGCCTTTGGCCTTTTTGGGAATCATGAAGCGCAACCCGGCGATTCAAAGACTGACGGAAAATGGTTGGGTGCAATTGGCGACGTTGGACCCTGAATCGGCGGAAATCCATGTTTTGCGAAATAAACAATTTGTACGACATCAAGTTGAAAGTCGCGAGCTTCCGCAAGTCGCAACTTCGCGGAAATGGTACCGAGGTTGGCGCGGCAATTTGGGCTTGGCGCATATTTCGCAAGGCATTTCTGCTGATCCAACGGCGCGTTAAGGCGGTATGGCAGCTAAATGGAATCTACTACATTCTCGCTCGGTTCAATCGTTCTACTCGCACCGGTGGTATTGTTCATCGCCATCGCAGTGCCACTGCTCTTTAGTCTGCGCGTCAGCGAAGTGTGGGTTACCAAATTTACCAAGATCGCGATATCGATTGGACTGATTTCGCTTATCGCGATTATCGTCGTTGGCTCGAGCCGTGCCTCGTTGCCGCTGATTTTGAGTTTCGGTAATTGGGTCGACTTGCAGCCATCACAAAGCCATTTCCAGTTCCGGCTGGAATTTGTGTTCGACGTCTTGTCGATTACTTTTGGATTGTTGACGCTAGTGCTGTGTGGAGTGATCGGTACGTTTGCGGCCAACTATTTGCATCGCGAACCGGGGTTCCATCGGTTTTTTTTGCTGTTTGCAATGTTTCTGATGGGAATGATCGTGGCGACATTTGCGGCCACGATTGAATCGCTGTTTTTAGGTTGGGAATTAGTCGGATTATCGTCCGCGTTGTTGGTTGCTTTTTTTCACGAAAGAGTCGCACCGGTCGAAAATGGTTTGCGAGTTTGGTCGGTGTATCGTATCTCGGACGCCGCGTTTTTGGTCGCTGCGGTCGCGCTGCACGGTGCGAGTACCCAAGGCGAGTTTGTTAATTTGACTGGAAGCGAAAGTTGGCCGAGTGGCGAAAGCGGTTTGACGCTCGGACAAGCATCCTTTGTTGGACTTATGTTAATTATCGCCGCTGCCGGTAAATCGGCGCTGATTCCATTTTCGGGTTGGTTGCCGCGGGCGATGGAAGGGCCAACGCCATCCAGCGCGGTTTTCTACGGCGCCCTATCTGTACACTTGGGCGCTTATTTATTGCTGCGGATCGAATCGGTTTTGGATCAAGTCTGGTGGTTGTCGGCTTTGCTGGTCATGCTTGGTTTAGGCACAACTGTGTTTGCCACGATTGCCGGACGAGTTCAATCCGACATCAAGAGCGCATTGGCGCTGGCTTCGCTCACGCAAGTCGGCTTGATTGCCACAGAAATCGGGTTCGGATTTCGATATCTCGCACTCGCTCACATTGTCGGGCATGCGTTTCTGCGAACGTTGCAATTGCTTCGCGCGCCGAGCTTGTTACGAGACTTTCACGGCTGGGAACACGCGATCGGAACGCGAATCTCCAACTCCGCGCAACGGCTTGAGGCGTTTCTTCCGAGCAGTGTTTCCACAGCCGTCTACCGCTGGGCAATCGAACGTGGGTATTTGGATCGATTGATCGACAGCGGGATCGTCCGTCCGTTCATTGGGTTTTTTCAGCGCTGTGACATTGTCGAGAGGTCGTGGATCGAGTTCTTGTCCGGTCAAACTCAAGGTGAGTCCGATCAGGCGCAGCTACCTTTCGAGGGAATCGAGGAGCTGTAATGTTCGTCCCAAATCTGCCTTGGCTTGAGACGGCCATAATCATTCCTTTGGTGGCATCGGTTTGGGTCCGGCGGATCGATCGCCGAGATCAAGCGCGGCTGCACAAGTTGGTTGCGACCTCACTGTCGCTGATCGCATCTTGTTTCGCTTGGCAAGAGTTCAAATGTCGGGGAAATTCCATGCCGCGACTCGGCTGGGATTTTCTGATCATCGATGAGCTAAGCTCGCCGTTGTTTCCCCTAGCGTCGCTCTTATTTGTCCTATTCGTACTCGCCACAGTGCGAACGAAATTAATTCAAGTATCCTACAGCCGCCGTTTGTTTTCCGAAGCGATCGTTTTGGCGACATTTGCGTCCAAGAATCATTGGCAGCTCGTCGCACTACTACTACTGGGCTCCTTGCCCCCTTTTTTGGAGTATCGGCAACGAAGCAAGCGCGTAGGAACCTACGTTTTTCACATGGCGTTATTCGGTGGATTGTTAGTTTCCGGATCGATTGGGCTATCGTTGAGCGATGCGCAATCGACGCTACGCTTCGTTCCAATCGGCTTGTTGCTTGCGGCCATTTTGATTCGGCATGGAGTTTTTCCGCTGCACTGCTGGGTTACGGATCTCGTTGAGAATGTAACCTTTGGCACTGCGATTTTGTTTCTAACGCCGATGGTAAGTGCCTATGCGGCGATGCGATTGATCTTGCCAAGCGCGCCGATCTGGGAATTGCAATGGTTTGCCTTGTTGTCATTGATTACGGCCGTTTATGCGGCGGGCATGGCGATGGTTCAGGCGGACACGCGAAGATATTTTTGCTATTTATTTTTGAGTAACTCGTCGTTGGTTTGGGTCGGACTGGCCACGATGACTCCGATCGGCTTGACCGGGGGTTTGGCGATTTGGCTAGCGGCAATTCTCTCGCTTTCTGGGATTGGAATGACTTTGCGCGCCATTGAATCACGTATGGGACGATTGTCGCTACGTGACTATCACGGACTCTATGAACACATGCCTCTGCTCGCGGTTTTTTTCTTGCTTGCTGGTTTGGCCAGCGCGGGTTTTCCGGGGACCATTGGGTTCGTTGCGATCGATTTGTTGTTTGATGGAGTCAATCAAATTTATCGATATGTCGGCGCGGCGGTGGTATTGGCGACGGCGCTCAACGGAATCTCCGTGCTCAAGATTTATTTTCGATTGTTTACCGGAAAGCGGCATGTTGCTTCGATCTCGTTGGCACCGCGATGGTCCGAACGGGTCGCCATAATTATGCTGGCTGCGATGATGTTGATCTTGGGCTTGGCACCGCAATCATTTTTGCTTTCTCGATTCGAAGCCACAAACGAGTTGCTCAACATGCGGACTGGCAATATCGCAACGGACAAACACTCGAATCATTCCGATTTGCAACTGTTGCCAGCAACGCTTCATTCGGCCAACTGATCGACTTCCAGAACCACGTACGTCGTTTGGGAATTCGGATCGGTCGGATAAACGAGCTTCAGCGGTGCGGTTGGTCCCGTAGCAAATAGGTCACGCCACAGACCTTGTTCGATAACGACGTAATGAACGCCGAACGAACTTAGCCACATCCGCCACTGGTCGCGCGGAATAATCGATAATTGAAGTTCGCTCCAGTTTGGTCCGTACGCCGCAGTCATTCGAGCGCGCCAAGCCACGATGAACCTAGCGTCTTGCGGGATGTTTTTCCAATTCACAACTTCGCTTCGACCCGAGTACCAAGTGAACGTCTGTTGTTGGCGCGGGGTCAAGAAAATCGCATCAGATGGAGTTTGCTCCGCGATCCAGTGACAGAGGCGAACCCAATTTTCGTGCGTTTCTCGCGTCCGGATAATACTCTCGGGATAACTTGGAAGCGACTGGCGATCCGCCCCTGGGCGACCATCCCGCCAACGCTCCGCTACGGTGAAGACGCAGACCGCCAAGGCCGCAATCGACAGCCCAATTCCAAGTCCCTTTCGCAAACGTAGCAGCCGACTAGCTCCCAACACTGCCGCCATCGGCAGCGCGAAATCCGACAGCCGAAACCAATAAAATCGAAGCAGAAATTCTGCGAATGCTTGTGACCAACTCCAATTCGCCAAGCAACTGAGCGCGAAGCCACCTGCCGTCCACAGCAGCGACGCAGCCGCGAAAGTATGAAGTATCGCCAACCGGTGGCGCGCCTCGATACGCGCCGTCTCGCGCCACACAAACACAAGCAATCCAAAACCTAGCAAGCTGCCGCGCGAAAAATCCCAAAAGTACAAATGATGCGATATTCTTTCGCGAACATACACCGTCGCCGCAATGGATCGGGTGGCTTGGTCAATGCCAATGTCCGCGATGATCGATGGCGCGATCCCAAGAACCGTCGCCAAAATTATTCCAATGACAAATGAACCGATTTCTTTTCCGGTAATTAGGGTCTGCTGGCGGTGGACGCACCGGACCGTCAAGCACGCGAGAAAACTCCAGCCGCCGACGAGCACATGAAAGCCGCTTGCCAAACCAAGCACCGGCCAAACCCAACGCCAGTTTTCTTTGACCGCGCGGCTCAACGCAAACAAGACCAATGCGTACGCCGGAACCTTGGCTTCAATGCCGCCGACGATCCATTCGCCGGACAAATTGCAAACATGGGCCAGGGCTAAAAAACAAATCGCCGAACTAATCTTGTCAATTCGACGAATGCCGAGCGCTGACGTCAACGACTCCCATCCAATGGCCAACAGCAGCCATCCGATCACGCGACCAATCCACGCCGCAGCATCCAAGTTAAAAGCGACCGTAAGCCAACCAAACGTCACATAAAACAGCCAATGTGCAAAACTTGACGAGGCAAATAAATCGTGCGGCAACCACTCGGGCTCCCAATATTGTCGAGCCTTAATTAAGTAGTGTGCCTCATTCACATCCGGCGGTGGGCCAGCGGCAAAAGCGGCGAATACCAGTGCCACAAGCAAGCAATCAATCGCGCGGGCGAATCGCGTCGTAACTTGAGCAGGCGTTTCGTTTGTCGTTTCGATTGCCAAAACAATTCGCGCTATAGAAAAGCTGGTCGATTGCCGAATCCAAAAGTATTGGCCATGATAACGGATGCGGTGCGAGACGAAACCTCTCCAACACGAATCGCGGAATCGGTATGCAACAAAGTTTGAAGAAATCGGTCATCGCATTGCTGGGCGTTGGGCACACTAACGCGCACCTTGTCCGCATGTGGAAAATGAGACCGCGCTCGGACGCTGAGTTGGTTTGCGTTTCGAATTTTCCTATCGCCACGTATTCCGGAATGTTACCCGGTGTGTTGTCTGGTCAATATCCGCCCGAGCAGATGGAAATTGATTTGGTTCGGCTGTGCCGCTCTGCCGGTTGCCGACTGATTGTCGACGACGTTCAATCGATTGATCGGGCGAAAAAGCTGATTCGGTTCGAGCGACGTTCTCCGCTTCCCTATGACGTGATGTCGATCGGTGTCGGCTCCCGTCCCGCGACAAGCAATGTTGAATTCGCTGCCGATGCACCACTTGAGTTGATCAAGCCAATGCCAACATTTTTGCAAAGACTTACCCTGCGACTCGAGAAGTTGTCCGCGCGTTCAGACCGAAAAATTGAGGCAGTCGTGGTCGGTGGCGGCGTGGGGGGCATCGAAATTAGCTTCTGCCTTTTGACGCGGCTTAAGAAGCTATTTCCAGGGACTGAAACGCGAGTGACGCTAGTTGCTGGCGGCACTTTTGCGGGCGGGACCGCCCAGGCCACGCAGAGGCGGATTCGTCAAGCACTTCGTGAACGGCAAATTGTATTGGTCGAGAAAAATAACGTACGCCGCGTCGGCTCGAATTTCGTACAGCTTGATAACTCTACCGAAATTCCAGCGGATATTGTCCTTTGGGCGACGGCGGCAACTGCGCCGAAATTGCTTGAAAGCTTGGATGTTGAAAAGGACTCGCGCGGATTTCTGGCGATTCGCCCGACCTTGCAATCGGTCTCGGATGATTCGATTTTCGCGGTCGGCGACTCAGGAACACTGGTCGATAACCCTACCGCCAAAGCTGGCGTGTTCGCCGTCCGGCAAGGCCCGGTTTTGTGGGAGAACATCGGACGATACTTGACCAGACGACCGTTGATTTCGTACAAGCCGCAAAAGAATTTTTTGAAGTTGATGAACACTGGCAATGGAAAGGCCATCGGTGAATATTGGCTCCGCGCAAGCTATCGAACACTTATGTGGCGGATCAAAAACGAGATCGACGTCAAGTTCATGAAGAAGTACCAAGACTACCGTCCGATGCAACGCTGGTTTTCGGACGCTTCAACATCGGACGCCATGCGATGCCTTGGTTGTGGCGGAAAAGTATCTTCGGCGAGTTTGCGCGCGGTCCTCTCTGAATTGGATACAGGTACTTCGTCAGATGTCGTCGTTGGTTTGGACGTCGCGGATGACGCAGCAGTGATTGCTTGTCCCGAAAAACAAATCACGGCGACAGTCGACTTCTTTGCAGCCCCGTTCGACGATCCGTACTTGATGGGCAAAATCACTGCGGTTCACGCCGCCAGCGATTGTTTTGCGATGGGTGCAGCACCGACGTCGGCTTTGGCGATGGTCCAAATTCCTGTCGGACATCCGCGCGGGCAGCAGCGCGTTTTGCGCGAGCTGCTCAGTGGCGCGAACGACGAGTTTCGGCGTTTGGGCGCGAGCATTGTCGGCGGGCACACGATAGAAGGCCCGTCCACGTTGATGGGTTTTACCGTGCTCGCTCGCCAAGTCGTCAAGCCAATTTTGAAATCTGGATTGAAGCCCGGCGATCAGTTGATCCTGACCAAGCCGCTCGGAACGGGCGTCTTGTTGGCGGCTCACATGCGCAATCGCTGCCGAGGTCCTTGGTTCGTCGAGCTTTGCGAACAGATGCAACGAGGCAACGAGATTTGTTTGGAACTTGTCAAACGGTATTCGATCCGAGCGATGACGGACGTCACCGGATTCGGTTTGGCGGGACATTTATTGGAAATGCTTGACGCCAGTCAAATGCGCGCCACGCTCGAGCTGACAGCGGTCCCCGCGCTTGCGGGTAGTTTGGAGTTGATCGCCGAAGGAATCGAGTCGACGCTCGCGCCCGACAATCGCGTTGCTGAATCGCGCGTCGGAATTTCGGCCCCAACCTGGGACCGCGCCCGATTTCAACTTCTGTTCGACCCTCAAACCAGCGGCGGCATGTTGCTCGGCGTCAACCCACGCGACGTCGAAAACATTCTCCGCGAACTTCGTGCCGGAGGATTTTCTCAAGCAACCGCAATCGGGACTGTAACGGCAGACTCAACAACTTCGAACGCGGTCATAGATATCGTTGCGTAATACTTCTTTACAACGCATTTCTCCTGCGGTTCCAAACATCATTCCCGTCTGGAATACAAGAACAAGACCAGTCCCATGAATGCGAAGAATCCAACTCCCAGCAAGTCATAGCTGTGCTTCGCGTGTTCATTTCGTTCCGCCACAGTCCGTTGCGGATAGTTTTTCTCTTGGCTCTCCACGGAACTGGATTCCCACCATTTTTCGAAACTCTTTGCTTCTAGCCAATCATTTATACGATTTACGGTCTTGGTTTCTACTTTGGGCTCAGTAGCCTGTTGCTTGGCATCACTTGCCTCAATAGGCAAGGCAAATGTATCGGCGGCAACTGCGACTTGGCCGTCGTTGACTGGGACTTTCTTGTCAAAACGCATAATGGCCACGGTCAGCATGGCGATAATCACACCGGCAAGCGCGCCACCGGCGACCAACCCAGTAGCAAAGAGGCTTCCTTTTCCAAGTTCGGAATGCTCAAGTTTGCCAGTGCGTCGTTTCGTCATCCAGTCCGATACCCCGCGAATAACTCCACCGACGAAGATTGGAAGCGTCGTCGACAACGGCAGGTACAAGCCGACTGCGAATGACAGAGCCTTGACACCGCAAAGTTCCATTGTGATGGCGATGAATGCGCCCACAAGCACGAATTGCCAATCGAGATCACCTGAGAAAAGACCTTTAATAAGTGTCGCCATCAATGTCGCTTGCGGCGCGTTGTAGGTCTCGGTCCCAATCATGTGCGTAATGCCGGCCTCTTTGGCTGCCGATGTCGGATTGTCGAGATATAAAACCGTAAAGCCGATTACAAATGCCGAAACAATGACGCCGATGAACAATGCAAGCTGTTGATATTTAGGTGTTGCTCCGATCAAGAAACCAGTCTTCAGGTCTTGGCTCGTCGCACCGGCATTCGCAGCCGCTATGCAAACCAAACTTCCGACGACTAATGCCATTGGCTGGAAGATCTCTCCCGTCCAGCCCGCCGAGATAAAGACCAATGCAGTTCCCATGATCGTCGCGATTGTCATGCCGGAAATCGGACTATTACTTGAGCCGATCAATCCTACAATCCGACTTGCGACCGTGACAAAAAAGAATCCGAAAACTATGACAAGGAGTCCTATCCAAAACTTGTTGGCAAACGTGTCGCCAGGAATTTGGGGTAAGAAGATAAGCACCGCGATTAACGCGATACTTCCTGCAATCACAACAAGGATCGACAAGTCTCGTTCCGTGCGACTTAGGCTCGCGCCCGACCGGTCTCTCAAGGAGGCAAAACTACTGGTGAAAGCCGATAGAATCGTCGGCATTGTCTTAAGTAATGTGATAAAGCCGGCGGCGGCTACGGCACCGGCACCAATCTGGCGGACGAATGCAAAATAGATTGCGGTCGACCAATTCGTAAAGGTTCCGTCCGTGGCATTCCATCCGCTCGCGGCCAATTTCGCAGGGTTTACTTTGGCCAATTGTGCGGCAACCGTTTCGGCTGGAACAACCGTCGACAACAACGGGATGAGTCCAAACCACGCCAAAACGCCACCTCCGACCAGAATTCCGGAGATCTTTGGACCGATGATGTAACCAACGCCTAAATACTCGGGCGTTATCTCGCCGCTGACTTTCGCCGCCGGCAAAAATTTATTAGTCACCGCCAATCCATACTGTGGCACTTCGGCGATGACATGAAAGACTTTTTGTAGAATGGCGTAAATAACCGCAAAGCCCAAACCAAAATACGCGACTCGTGCAATGCTGCCACCTTTTTCGCCCGCGATGAGGACTTGAGCGCATGCCGTGCCTTCAGGATATGGAAGCGTCGCATGCTCATTTACGATCAACGATCGACGCAGGGGAATCATCATCAAGGTGCCAAGAACACCGCCAATAATCGCGATCAAAGTAATCGTTACGTAATTGAAATGAGTTAGGCCAATTCCGTTTGAGAGGAATAAGAATGCGGGCAGAGTAAAGACAACTCCCGCCGCGACGCTTTCGCCGGCGGAGCCGCATGTTTGGATGATGTTGTTTTCCAGAATCGTCGTTTTGAAGAATTTCTTGCCAATCGAAATCGCAAGCACGGCGATTGGAATGGATGCGGACACCGTCAAACCCGCCTTGAGCGCGAGGTAGACGGTCGATGCACCGAACAAGAGCCCAAAGAATGAACCTAACAAGATCGCGCGAAGCGTAAACTCGGCCGTCTCGTTATCCGACGCGGGAATATATGGCTCATGCACACTGACTTCCTTCACGTTTTCGCCCATTGCTTACTCGCTGTAAAAGAGGATGCGGCTGGATATTATTTGTCATTCGCGCCATTTGCGTCGGCGCTTTTCAAAGGAGCGGTTTCGGTATTGTTAGTACCGTTCGGCGGGGCTTGACTGGCGAGGAATTCTACCAGATCGCGAACTTCCTTGGGGGTCAAGTGTTTTGACACGTCGTCGGGCATCGCGGATTTTCCGTTTCGGCGTTCGTCTATGGAACTCTTGTTGATCGTGATGAGGTTCCCTTCTGCCGTCGTCAAGCGTAAAAAATCGTTAGTTTCCGCTTGTAAAATACCCGATAGAGTTTTGCCGAGGTCGTTTAATATGACGACAGTCTCGAACTTCTCGGCAATCGCCTTGTTCGGGTCTACGATTGCGTCGAGCAAATATTGCCGGTCCTTTTTCGCCCCGATCTCGCTCAATTCCGGGCCAACCGCGCCCCCTTGGTCGCCGATGCGATGACAACGCAAACACGAGACCTGCAGTCGCTGGAAAAAAATCGACTTTCCATTCTCTGCATCGCCGCCTTCCAAGCAATCGCGAAACGCGGCTGGGGGATCTGTGCCCGCCCCGCGCTCGTACTCGGCCAGTTTCGCGGCAACCTCAGAATTATTCGTCACAAAATGTTTTGCGCATTCGACGACGTCCAAGCGTGTGTCGCTCGGAATCTCGCCTTGCAACAAGCGGTCCAATTGCGCGATTGCCATGAGTTCCGCTATGGGCTTTGGCAGATCGACAATCAGTCCGTTTGCCGATTGCCTCTCGCGTAAGTCAGTTGCGGTAAGCGCATCGAACACCGACTCACCCGCCAATATCGGAACCGCCGCAACGTAAGCCTTTCGAGCGGCGATACGAACTTCGCAAGCATCATCACCCAAAGCTTGCTTCGCGATTTGGGCCAAATCGGACGGGTTTAGAGATCCAAGCGTCGACATGGCCCGCGCCCGAAGCTTGTTTGATTTCGAGTTGTCGACCAGCAGCTCTTCGACAACCTTGGCAGCATCGACAATCCGCAATGAACCTACAGATTGAAGTGCGACATCGATTAGTCGCTCATCGCCTGTGGCAAGTATCTTCGCCAGTTGATCCGCGAGAGCTTTAGCCGCTGACTCGCCCCCTCGCGGTGAGATCGGCCGCCACATGCCAAGCACGCGATCGCGCGAGGATGGTGCCGACCAGTGGGATAGCATTTCGAGCGCTTCGCCACGCAACAATGAATCAAAACGATCATCAATTGCAATTGCAACCAATCGCTGCGATGCTGCTTCGTCGCCGATTCGGTAATTCGCGTTCATCGCCCTGTGTGTAAACGCGATTGATTGAGGAAACCGATCGTATTGACTCGCAAGTTCGCGCGCCGCCTCAGGAATCGGCACGTCGTGAATCGCTCGAGCAGCTTCCTCTGCGACAAGCACGTTTTCATCGTCCAGAAATTTTGCCGCCAATGGACTTTGCAATCGGCGCAATGCAACTGCGGCGGCACGACGGACAGCGACCGACTGGTGATTCAATGTCGCCTCGACGATTGCTTCCGGCGCGACTCCACACAATCCCATAATCCCCGCGTGCCGTAAAACTGGATCGCGGTCGTCGTTTTCGGCGAGTAAAGACACAAGAGACGCAAGTGACGCAAGTGACTTAAGTTTGCCGAGGCTAAGTGCGGTGGCGGCGCGGACGCGCGACGATGAATCGCCTAATCGATCGATTAACGCATGCTCTGCGGCGGCAATTTCTCGGTCGCCCAAAATTCGCGCGGCGTGCGTTCGAATTTCTTCTTGTTCGTCGGTCAGCAGTCCAACGATGGGCTGAACAACATCAGGCTGACTTTGCGTTCGGGCTATTTGCTCCAAACCCCACATCGCATGCAAACGCGAGAGCAGAGAATTATTGGCTTCCAAAGCAGTCGTGAAAACTTCGACCGCGCCGCGCCGAGCAAGCTCAAACTGGGCGGCGAGACGAATGCGTTGATCGGCGTGTCCGAGTAATTCACCAAGTGCTTTCAACCCACTATTGCGAAAACCTTCAGCCAACATTCGACGGACTTCGGCGACTTGTGGCGAGTTCACGATTGCTGGATCGGCGAACCGATAGATGCGTCCTTTGCCTTCGCCGACCCATCCCGAAACCCAATCGCTCGCGTATAAGTATCCGTCGGGGCCGAACGCCAAGTCCGTGGCGAGGATTTGCCAAACTGGTTCCTTTGTCGCGACGACTTCAAAAAAAGCGCCGTTGGGTTTGACGTTGATAGTTCGAATGCCGCTGTTGTTGGGGGTGCCGCGAAAATCACACAGGAAAAAACAATTCTTGAATTCGTCCGCGAAACCGGTCCCCGGATAATAGGCCAGCCCACTCGGACCGTCGCCGATGTTCGCGATTGGCGGAACGATGTATGCGGGTTGCTCGCAATGAAACGGATGCCAAATCTTTTCGCGATTAAAAGGCCCGCGATCACTCAAATACTGATACGCCATCCGCCAGCCGCTGTCCGCTCCTTCGACGACATAGACCCAGCGGGCTTTGTCGCCGCTATCGGAGTTATTGTCGCCGGTGAATAAGTTACCGTATTGATCGAAGGCAAGTTCCTGCGGGTTGCGCAAACCCGTAGCGAAGACTTCAAAATTGCTTCCGTCGACTTCGCAGCGAAACACAGCGCCGCTTTCTGGGTTGGCGAATTTCTGGCCTTCGCGCGTCGTTACGTTGTATCCGCGGTCGCCAACGCTAAAGTAAATTCTTCCGTCCGGCCCGCGAATCAACCCGTGCATGTCGTGCCCGCGAAAGGCGACGCGAACTCCAAAGCCGCTGTGAAGTTTAATTCGTTCGTCGGCCTTGCCGTCGTTGTCGCGATCCCGCAGTAGCCACAAGTGCGGGATGCAAGTCATCAAAACGCCATCGTCCAATGCAAGAACACCCGCTGCCGTCCCGTCTTCGAGTGCGTTGAATCGATTCGCAAAGACGGTCGCTTGATCGATCTGTCCATCGCCGTTCGAGTCGCGCAACAAGCGAACGCGATCGTCTTGTTGGGTGTAATCTGCGCCGCCGAATGGCAAAAGCTTCTTGTGATAGTCAATGCGATCTTGAATAGTCTGCGCGGCCAAATCGTGGTCGATCCAAACCTCGTCGTGGCTGCGATTGTCGGTCACGCCGAGTTCTTGGCGAAATGTTTCGCAGACGTAAATGCGACCGACGTTGTCGATCGTAAAGGCGACGGGGTTTGCGACCATTGGCTCTGCCGCGACAAGTTCCGCAGTTAATTTGGAATTGAGTCGAAAGGTCGTGAGTGCTTGGTGAGCTTCGTCCGATGCGGCAGCTACAACGGGCTCGCTCGGTTCGTCGACTTGAGCGACCGCACTTGAGCAAAGCAACAGAATTAGGATTGCCGATAGCTTCATGCGTTGACTTCGAGGGGATTCGTCGGTTAATTGCCGAATTCTAGAGGAATTGTAACCGAATTCGGTCTACGTTCGAAATACGGCGAAACTCTATACCGAACGACACGTTACAATCTCTGTGACTTACAGGCAGTTCAATTTCAAAGGCTTAAGAATGAACCGAATATTGCTGACGCTCTTCGTCGCCACGTTGGCGACTTTGGCAAATTTTGAATTGGCGAACGCGCAAAATCGAGGTGGTCAAGGCGGCGCTGGCGGAAGGGGAGGCGGTGCTGGAGGTAGTGGTGGCCAAGGTGGTCGCGGTGGTCAAGCCGGCCAAGACGGTCAGCCAGGCGAAGGATTTCGAGGCAGTCCTGGCGGGCAAGGGGGCGGACCGATGCCAGGGCCGTCGCCGTTAGTCGCCGCGTTAGACGAAAATGCCGATGGAGAAATTTCGGCGTCGGAAATCGACAACGCAATTGCTTCGTTAAAATCGCTTGATCGCAACGAAGACGGAAAATTGAACGAACAAGAAATTCGACCACGCGGACCCGGTCCACGCGGCGAAGGCCCCGGACCCGGCGGTCCCGAAGGCGAAGGCCCTGGTCCCGGCGGTCCACAAGGACGTGGTCCCAGCGGCGGTGATCCTGCACAGCTCATGGAGCGCTTAAAGCAAGCCGATTCAGACGGCGATGGGAAAATTTCGAAAGAGGAAGCTCCCGAACGATTGCAAGCCAACTTTGACCGCATCGACGAAAACTCTGATGGGTTCATCGGCGAAGACGAAATTCGCAAGATGGCTGAGCGAGCCGGCGGACGAGGCGGACGTCGCGGCGCTACCCCAGATAGTCCATCCGGCCCCGGTGGTGGCGGCGGAGGCGGATTTGGTGCAGGTGGTGGCGGCGGCGCTGGTGGTGGTGGTTTTGGGTCACCCGAAGGATTTGTCGACCGATTGTTCGAGTTGGACGCCAATGGAGACGGAAATCTCACACGTGACGAACTTGGCAAGATGGCGGAACAATTCGGTGGTGGTCGCCGTGGTGCCGAAAATCCCGATGGCGAACCCGCACAAGGTCAAGGCCAACGACGCCGACCTCAACGCCCCGACGGAAAAAATTAACCGGTGATCTCCAAAGACATTCTTCGTCGTAATGTGACGGTACGAAATTAGCCGTGATTCTTAACCCACGGCTTTTTTCGCGTTATTAAATGCCCGCGTTGTTCGTCCCATTTTGAAAGCGTCGCAATCCGATTGAATTCCGTTAAATCGCCCGAAATCCGACGCAGACGCAGTCGTCGCTACGCGACGAACACGGTTGGATGCGCGCTACGACATCCGGGCGTTGAAACGCTTGGCTACAATCAACCGTCGCTACGCGACGAAGACACATCGGCGTAATGGCCAATCGCAGTCGTCGACGTAATCGTTTGCGTTGTACAAACGATCCCATCTTCGTCGCGGAGCGACGGTGCGATGGTAGACGTGGGTTTCAACCCACGGGTTTCAACGTCCAAAAAGACGCGTCGCGTAGCGACGCTTGACGGGCGGGCGGATACGAACCGCCATTCTTCGGATTGCGACTTCATCAGCGACAACCACGATGCCAAAACCGCGAACGATGATTGTGAAGCGCACCTAAAAACGCCTTTAGCTAACCCCCTCAAAGATTTTTTTGACGGAAAAAACGGCTAACTGCGAAGCATGGGTAAACAAAAACCCAACGAACTTGGGTTTTACGGCTTTGTAATTGCTTGCAATTGAGTTTTTTCGGGGCTAGGCTGTTGACAAGTTTTACGGTCGGTAGTGACCGACGGCGTTCGGAATTGTCCGCATGCCAACCAACGACAGCGTCAGTGGACGAGAGCGTTTTAAAGGATTATCCGATGTTGGTGTTGAGTCGAAAAGTCGGCGAACGAATTTGGATCGGCGAGAAAATTTCGATCACGGTCGTTCGAATATCCGGCGGCGGAGTTCGGATTGGAATCGAAGCACCTCCCGAAATGCCAGTCGTTCGCGAAGAACTAAAAAAAGGCATGGAGGGAAGCCACGCCACGACGGACCTAGCGCTGCGGATTCATCGTTCGGACGATTGAACGCTGTGGATCTCAAATTTGTAGCGGCTATCTTTTGCTGACTAACTTTATTTGCCCGCTTCGTAAGTCGATTGTTTGCGACGATCCAAAGTCTGTAAGGGAACCTCGCTCCGAGATCCATTGGGAGAGCGTCTCAAGCTTTTGCGCCGGTGAAACTTCGTCCGTTCGCTCGAAGCCAGGCGGGCTGCCCCATAATACGCGAATCCCTGCAGTATTTTGCGACGTCAGAAATTCAAAATCGCCTTCCGGGGCATTGGAGCCGGAAGTCAATGGAACGTGCGCGATCCGAACGATTCCCCAATCTTTGGCCTTCGGCAAAATCAGTTCGGCGATCATCGCGGCGGCCACGATTCGCTCGTCTGGCCAAGCATCACCGTGAACCAACGAGCCGACTTGGGGCGATTCCACTGTGATCCGAACGAACTGATCGGCGAGCGCTGAGTTAAAATCTTCGCCATCAAGCACGATTCCGCTTCGATCGATTGGCAACAGCAGATTGTCGCCGAACTCAACCAGTGCCACCGGTTTGCGAAAAATTAAATCGACATCGACGGCGGAACGATTTTTGCGAACGATCGCTTGCTCAACCCAAGACTGAACCGCGAATGCGGCGTGGACTTTGCTGACCAAATCATGATCGAGCAAGTTGGTTTCCGCCAAGCCGCTTCCGTCAAAGGCGGCTTTCTTCAAGTCTATTTTCAGAAAATCAGGCTGTGGAGTCACGACCAATTTTTCGAAGGTCAGTTGAAATGTCGACCGGTCCAACAGCTCCGACTCGTTGCTTCGCCACAACCAAATCCCGGCAACAATAGTCGCAACCGTTGCCAAGACGAACAACGTCAACGGGTGCAATCGCCAATCAGCCACGGAAATCTGCGGCGCGAATTTGGACCAAGTCGACCGACGTTTCTTTTCAGCCATAGATGATCGGAGTGGAAACCCTGGGAGTATTGATCCGGGCGCTTGCGCCTTTCGAGGAATCAGAGCGTGCAACCCAGTCGATGAACGGGGTAGAAGAATCATCGAACGGCGGAAGCGAAAACTTGGCTCGACTCGGTTTTTCCGCTTCAAGCGAAATAAACGGTTACCGCTTAGTGCGGATTTACCAAATGCGCAGACTGAGTTCGAGGTCGATGGCCAATCGATCCTTCACGCGCGATCGAATCAGCTCGATCAAGCGTTTGACATCGTCGCTGGTCGCGCCGTGGTTTGCGACGATGAAATTGGAATCGCGCGACGATATTTCGACTTGGCCAACTCGCGTTGCTTTTAGGCCTGCCAAGTCGACAAGTTTTCCGGCTGATTCTCCGCCATGGTCTTTGAAAACGTAGGCGGAGTTTTCTTGGGCCATGGGCTGGTGTGCGCGCCGGACGATCCAGAGCTTCTGCAAACGCTTGGTCAACCGTGCCGGGTCTTCCGAATCGAACTTGAAAGTCGATTCTAGAATGGCCAGTTCATTGAGGTTGCTTTGCCGGTATGAAAAATTTAATTCCTCGCGAGATCGCTCGTTGATTTCGCCCGCGCGCGTCATGACGGTCACCGAATCGGCCCATGTTCCGATATCAGCGTTGACGCTGCCAGTGTTCTCGTGCAACGCTCCGCCCATCGTCCCCGGAATTCCGACAAGCTGTTCCGGACCCGAAAAACCTTCGCGAACGGCGGTCGAAACAAAATGCGAAAGCAATGCTCCGCCGCCAACACGCAATCCTCCGTCGAGTACAGAAATTTGCGAAAAACTCGGCGCGGAAAGATGAACTGCCATTCCGGCCACGCCTTCATCACTGACCAAGACATTGCTACCGCCGCCGAGCAGCCGAACCGGAACATTGTCGTCAGCACATCGTCGGATAATCTCTTGCAGTTCATCTACGCTCGTCGGCTGCGCGAAATATTCCGCAACGCCGCCCAATCGCAGGCGCGTAAAATGCCCCAGCGGCTCGTTCTCGATAACAATGTGTTCCAAGCCGTCTATCAGCCCCATTCGGATTCCCTTTCTCGATTCAAACGTCCTTCACCCTGCCCTCTCCCCGGAAGCTGGGGAGAGGGAACGATCCTAGTATTCAAATAGGCTCCAAGCCAACAGCCATTCGCCAGGTGTTTTGACGAATCGCCTTACCAATAGCGCTCGACGACGATGTTCCCGGGCGATTTACCGCGATGCTTTTTCAATCCGCGCTCAACCAACAAGTTTTCAACATCGTCAAGCATTGCCGGGTTGCCGCACAACATCACGGTCGCATTGTCCGCGCGAATTGGACATTGCGTGTGAGCTTCAATTGATCCATCGATCAGCCGTGGCGGAATTCGTCCGGAAAGCCCTTCGGCACAAGTCTCACGAGTCGTCATCGGTAGGTAGGTAAATTGCGCTGGATGCTCCTTGGCAAACTGACGCAGCTCGTCGGCGTAGCTCAAGTCGGTGCACAATCGAGTGCCGTGAATCAAAATGATCCGGCGAAATTGCGTCCACGGTTCTTCCGTTCGCAGCATCGCGATATACGGAGCAAGCCCTGTTCCCGTTCCGATAAGCCAGAGATTTTCATTTTTGGGCGCGTGTGACAACGTGAAGCTACCCGCAGCTCGCTCACTGACTTCGATCGCATCGCCGGGGTTTAGTCCCCACAATCGAGGCGTCAACGCGCCACCTTCGACCATTACGATATAGAATTCAATGCTGGGCCCGTGCGGCGACGCAACGCTATAGGGTCGATGGGTGTGCGACTCTCCGTCGGCAAACCCGATTTGCAGAAACTGCCCAGACTCAAAGGGCTTGACGCCCGGGACCGCGATTTTCAAAGTGAATAAGCCCTCTCCCCAAATGCGCTTTTCCTCGATTGTGCCTTGGCACCAGTGCAAAGCCATGTCTTCACCCAAACTTGAATTATTGAGAATTGAGCCACAATCTTCGACGATTTCGCGAACGAATACAACCGGCGACGCACATTAAATTGCCCGACGGCCACAAGTCACTTTGGCGAGAATGCCGCCGCTCGGCTATCACGTGAACCGAGCTTGGGTTACACGACTCTTTGACTTATAAATGAAGGCCTTCTGGACAATGCAATGATTTACGGAAAGCGATATGACAACGATTGCCGAACAACTGCCGACTCGATTTGAGTTTGGCCCGATCCAGCAACGCCTCTATCAGATGTGGCAAGATCAAGGACTGTTTCATTCCGAGCCGGACTCAAATCGGAAGCCGTATACGATCGTGATCCCTCCGCCGAATGTTACTGGCGCGCTGCATTTGGGTCATGCATTGAACACCACATTACAGGACGTCTTGATCCGCTGGCGGCGGATGCAAGGTTACAACGCAATGTGGTTGCCCGGAACAGACCACGCGGGAATCGCAACTCAAGCCGTCGTCGAAAAAAGAATCCGCGACGAGGAAAAGAAGACTCGCCACGATCTGGGCCGCGAGCAACTTGTCCGCCGAATTTGGGAATGGAAAGACCAATACGAAGCACGCATCTTGAGCCAGTTGAAGCAGCTCGGCTGCAGTTGCGATTGGGATCGAACCCGCTTTACATTGGACGAGACTTGTGCCAAAGCGGTCCGACACACGTTTTTCGATTTGTTTAACAAGCAATTGATTTATCGTGGCAAGCGGCTCGTTAATTGGGACACGTTTTTGCAAACCGCGGTCAGCGACGACGAAGTCATCAACGAAAAAGTCGCCGGTTTGTTTTGGCACTTGAAGTATCCTGTCATCGACCCGCTTCCGGACGAACCAACGCACGTTGTTGTCGCGACCACTCGGCCGGAAACGATGCTGGGCGATACCGCTGTCGCAGTACACCCCGATCCGGCAGGTGCTTTGGACAAAGTCGAAGCGGAGCTGCGTGAACGATTGGCTTATGCTGCGTCGTCGGAACGAGTCGCGCTCGAGACCGCGCTTCAAGAATTGCTTGAACGGCGAGCCGCGATGTTGCCGCAATTATTGAAATTGGCGCAAATGGCAACCGAAGGGCGCACTTTGTGTTTGCCGATTTTGGATCGAGTCATTCCGCTCATCGTCGATCAATGGCCCAAGCCCGAATTGGGTTCAGGTTGCGTTAAAATCACGCCGGCGCACGATCCCAACGACTACGAAGTCGGCTTGCGACATGGCTTGCCGCAGATCAACGTGATGAATCCCGACGGCACGCTCAACGCGGTCGCCGGTCCATTTACGGGTCTTACGCTGAAAAAAGCTCGGCAGCAGATCGTCGACCGACTCGAAAGCGAAGGCTTGATCGATCGCATCGACGAACGCGAAATTGAATTGCCGATTTCCGATCGAAGTAAAACGCCGATCGAACCGTATTTGGCGGACCAGTGGTTTGTGCGAATGGACTCGCTTGCTCAATCGGCGATGGATGCGGTTGGAAATGGCGATGTCCAAATCGTGCCTCAGCGATACGCCTACGGCTATATGGATTGGCTGGCGGAGAAGCGAGATTGGCCTGTTTCGCGGCAGCTTTGGTGGGGCCATCAAATTCCGGTTTGGTCAAAGAAATGCGCCGCCGAGCTTGAACTGCAAGAAGCGAACCAACAAGCTTGGTCAATTATTGAATCGGCCGCGGATTCTGCGGCGATTCAGATCGAATCCAAGTGCGGACAAGAAGGGACGGTCCACGTTTGCTTGCGCGATGAAACCGACACACTTTCGGCGAGCTTGGAAAAGCTTGGGTTTGTTCGCGACCCAGACGTTCTCGATACTTGGTTCAGTTCCGCGCTCTGGACGCATTCGACGTTGGGCTGGCCTGAGAAGACGGCGGATTTGGCCTATTACTATCCGACCAGTACGCTTGTGACGAGCCGCGACATCATCACGCTGTGGGTCGCGCGAATGGTCTTGATGGGCTTGAACAATTTGGGCCAAGTTCCCTTTCGGCAAGTCTTCGTGCATCCGAAGATCTTGGACGGTTACGGCGAGACGATGTCGAAATCAAAAGGGAACGGCGTCGATCCGCTTGACGTTATCGAAAAATTCGGTGCGGATGCGCTTCGTTTTGGCATGGTGCATTTGACAACGGAAACGCAAGACGTCCGTATGCCGGTGCAGTTCGAATGTCCGCATTGCCAAATTTCGATCGAGCAAACGCACAAGAATCGCGTGTTGCCGCGAGTCGATTGCCCGACGTGCAAAAAGACTTTCGGCACGCAATGGGCTCGCGAAGAAGAGGATCTTGCGCTGCCGCGCGGGCTGTGCTTGAGCGAACGATTCGAAGTCGCGCGAAACTTTGTTAACAAGTTATGGAATGCCTCGCGGTTTTCGCTGATGAACCTGGAGGGGTATAAGTTCGCATCGATCGACGGATCGGAACTCTGCTTGGAGGACCGCTGGATTCTGAGTCGG
The DNA here is from genome assembly GCA_031409895.1 of Planctomycetota bacterium. Taxonomy (GTDB): domain Bacteria; phylum Planctomycetota; class Planctomycetia; order Pirellulales; family Pirellulaceae; genus JANMEB01. Next base: position 2,621 of record JANNYC010000009.1, on the reverse strand, counting down.
CTGAATACGGTCACGCAGCAGGTCACCAGCGAATTGGAGCAATTTCGATTTTCCGAAGCGGCCCGCGCGATGTACGATTTTGCTTGGGACGAATTTTGCAGTTTCTATTTGGAGATTCTCAAGAGCCGTATGAATGACCAGCAGCGCCAAACCGCGCAAACGATGTTGGCGTTTACGCTGGATCGATTGCTCCGATTGTTGCATCCGGTGCTGCCTTTCATCACGGAAGAAATTTGGCAGTATCTGAATATTGCCGCACCACAACGAGGCTTGTTTGAGGCCGACGGACCAGAGCCCTTCTTGATTCGAGCTGCGTGGCCGAAATCTGACTCAAGGCTTTTTGCTCCGCAGATCGAATCTCAATTCGCGCACTTTCAGCAGGTCCTCGCCGCGTTGCGCGAAATCCGCGCGCGACAAAACATTGCCACCAAGACGCCGATGTCGTTCGCAATTCGGTGTAGCCAAGAAATCGCGACCTACCTCGCGCCACTTTCGCCGTATTTCAAGAAAATGGCAAACGCCGAAGCGACCCAGATCGGCCCGCAGGCACCGATTCCGCGCATCAATTCGACCATGGCCGTCTCCCAACTCGAAGTCTTTGTCGATCTCGATGGTTTGCTAGACGTTGCGGTCGAGGATGCTCGCCTGCAAAAAGAAAAAGCCAACATCGAAACGCAAATCAAATTGAAACAGCAAAAACTCTCCAACGCGAGCTTCGTCGATCGAGCGCCTCCCGACGTCGTCCAGCGCGAGCGCGAAGCTTTGCAGCAGTTAACCGACCAACTCGTATCGGTAACAAAGGCACTTACAAACCTAAGTCCTTAGCTGGCTTATCAATTATCAGCCGGAACGCACTAGCGTCCGGTTTCCCCGAATCATCGGCCGGAGTGCGATTGCCCCCAGCGAGCTTGGCTCGTTGGAGCAAAAGATTCGTAGGCTAACACCGGAACTCGCTGCATTCGAAGACCCCAGCGGAGCTTGTCTCGTTGGTGAATAAGATTTGCGGCTGGACCGATCACCGGCAGCGACTAGCCAAGTGAATCTGATTCACCACACGACGCAAGGTCATGGGGGTCAGGGAAAAACGAGCTGGATTCCACGAAACGCCGTGCTTGCCGGACTGAAAACCCAAGGCGTACTTCATCGCTCACTCCAGGCCTGGCAGTACCGACAAGCTTTCAGAGCACTTCGCATCGTTCAAGGGGAGGTTGGACGAGAGCGACCTTTGGGGATGAAGCCCACGGCCAGACACACCAGCATTGTGGTCCAAAATGCCCAAAATGCCGGACTCGAAGGACTATGAAAGTCCAATCGATGCGGATGTTCCGCCGAATTGACGAGCCAATCGGCCGTTAGCTTTAGGCCGATTACAGCCACGAGCAAATAGGCCGCCAATTCGAATCTTGGAAAACGATCCAGGAGCTTTATGAACAAGCTTGCCGCGACGCGCATGAGAATCAACCCGATGATCCCCCCCGTGACCACTACCCACAACTTGGGATGCAACCCTTCATGGCCAACGGGTGCCGTACCGACCAGTGCAATTGCCGCCAGGATCGAGTCGACGGCGAACGCGATGTCGGTCAGCTCAATCACACCGATGGTTGTCCAGAATTTAGCATCCCACACGGTCTTGGCAACCGGCGCCGCGTTTGCCGTCGCCGCACTCGGTTCGGTCAAAGAGGCGATCCCTGGAAGCGGCATGCGCGCATCCAATTCGTCGTCGGCCTGTTCGTCGGTCAATGGCAGCCCCGTCGCATCGTCCACCAGGATCGGTTCGCCCTCTCGGTCGAGGGCAATATGATCCGCTTCCTTGTCATGCGCTTCAAAGAAAAAGAACTTCAGGGCCACGAACACCAGGTAACCGCCGCCTAGTAACTTGACGATCCGCCATTCCAATAGTTGTTGCGCCACAGCGATCGCGATGATGCGAAAGACGAAAGCCCCCACCAGGCCATACATCAAGGCACGGCGCTGTTGATGCTTCGGCAAGCGTTTGGCCAACAGACCCAAGACCAAGGCGTTATCGATTGAGAGCACCCCCTCCAGGACGACGAGCAGCCCGACCAAGGCCAAGTCATGCGGTTCAAACGTCTGTTGAAATGGGAGTAGTGGCATGAGAGGCAGGCTTTCGGTTGGCGTTGTGGTATGAGGGGCTAGGGGTTCGCGAGGTAACAGGTGGGGAAAATCCGAAACTCGAATTCCGAAACAAATTCAAATTTCCAAATCACAAAAAACGTTTGATGGAAATATCATGACAGACACTCAAGGCTAGTTTAGCAGAGCCCGAGCGATGCGTCTGAGACATTGGAATTTCATATTTTGAATTTGTTTCGGATTTCGACATTCGGATTTCGAATTTTCCACTTCACGTCAGGTCACCGATCTCTTGGCGAAAGCTTTCTGCGGATCCAACAACCCCTCGGCCGCCTGGATGAATTGCCACATCGCGTACTTCTGGAACTGGATTCCCGCGACGATCAAATCGACTCGACGTACAGACCGCGTTTGGTTCGTTCGGTGCGCCGCGCATTATCGATCAAGTCGGCAACGCGTTTCACATCGGAAACACCGCGCAGGACAAGGTTGGGATGGCTGGTGTCGCTGGAACGAATGTGAAT
>JANNYC010000008.1:0-2068 GCA_031409895.1 Planctomycetota bacterium | reverse complement strand
CGCCGCCAACGGAGATGCCGCTTTCGTCTGCGAACGCACCAAAACCAGCCACCGCTTTCCCAGACGCTCGTCCTTGAGCTTGATATACATACAAAACAAGCATCATGACCGAAAAACCAAATTGTGTAGATACCAATGGGGTAAACCCGGCCGCTCGCACGATTGGACCACCATATCGATGATCTCGGCTAGTTTGAATTCTTGGTCCGCGATGGAAGCGTCCCAATGGTTGTTGAAACTTGAAAAGTGGTCTCCCGCTGTGCGAGAATTCGCGCAGTCGGAAATTTTCAAGTTTTAGACAACGGTTAGCAGCCGTTGGGGAGACCACCATGAGTGAGTTTAGTTGTTTGGGATGCTCGGACAAGTTTCTGGGAGCGAAGCCGGAGAAGTTTTTCGGGGTTTTGTTCGGGGACATGTTCGCGAGCTTGTTTGCCAGGTGATGGCCGAAGAAGTCAACCTGCTTTGCGGTCCGAAACATCAGCCTATCGGCGGTGACGATTTTCGTTCGGGGAGCAGTTCCGGTCGGATTCAGATCGATGGCAAACGGGAAGAGATCATTCGTCCGCGGGTTCGTCGTCGCAGGTCCGATGGCGGCAGCGATGAAGTGTTGCTTCGGAGTTACCAGTCGGCCAGGGATCCGTGTGAGCTTGAGGCCTCGATATTGGCGGCTTTGAAAGCGGGTGTGAGGACTCGCGAGGTTGCGGGGGTTACTGGTGAAACGCACGGCACGAGTCGTTCGAATGTTTCGCGTCTGTGGCAGGAAGTTGGCCATCAGTTTGTTGATGAACTGCGTGGCCGCAAGCTTTCGCAAACGGACTGGTTGGTGCTGATGCTGGACGGGCTTGTTTTGTCGAAAGACCAGACTGCGGTCGTCGCGATCGGGATCGACAGCGCGGGTCACAAACAGGTTCTGGACTTTGAGCTTGGCAGCAGCGAGAACAAAGAAGTCTGCCTTGATTTGCTGCGTCGCGTGACGGTTCGCGGCTTTGCGTGCAAGCGGCGCTTGTTTGCGGTGTTGGATGGAAGTGACGCTTTGAAAAGCGCGTTGCTGGAGTTTTTCCCCGACGCCGTGCTCCAGCGTTGCCTGGTCCACACGGCGTACAACAGCCTGCAGGAGGCGGGCGACGACCTGACGGCGCTACATCAGTTGAATGTTCCCAGCACGCTGCATCGAAGTTTGCTGAGTACCAATGCGATTGAAAATTCGTTTCGCAATACGCGTCGCAAGCTGGGTCGCGTGACACGCTTTCGGGCCGATACGGATCAGGCGTCGCGCTGGATGGCGTTCTCGCTCCTGGAAGTGGAGAAGGGCTTCCGGCGAATCGCGGGCCACAACGATTCGGGAACACTGATGAACGCCCTTCAGCGGCCATCGGAACCCACTGAGGTGAAGACGGGATAGCCCCCTCGATGGCCGCGCCCCATTAGATGTGAGCGCACGGCCAACTGCGGTCGGTGAGGGCGGTGGTTACGTGCGGGATTTTGTTAGTCGGCGGATTTCGCGGTGCGTTCTTCGGCTCGGCGTTTGATGGATTTGGGCCGAGGAGTGGGCGACGGGTGAAGACGTCGCGCAGGTAGGCCCAAGGTTCGACACGATTGTCTTTGCAACTGGCAATCAGCGACATCAACACGGCGGCGCGGCGACCGGCTTGGGGACTGCCGACGAAGAGCCAGTTCTTGCGTCCAATCGCGACGGGCTTCACGGCCCGTTCGGAAACATTGTTATCGATCGACAAGTCGCCATCTTCCAGGTAACGATTCAGCGCGGTCCATTGATTGCGCGTGTAGGTGGCGGCTTGGCCGATCAAGCTTTTGGGCAAGAACTCTTGCTCGTCCAGCCAGGTTTTCAAGTCGGCCAGCAGCGGAGTCGCGTGCGCAACACGCAGCGCGTAGAGCGAAGCCGCGTCGGCATCTGGAGCGGCGCGCTCGATCTCATACATTCGCCTGATCACGGCCAGCACGTGGTGTGCGCGTTCGGGGTCTTGCTCGCGCGCCTTCCACCAGTAGCGGCGGCAATGAGTCCAGCAAGCGACTTCGATGATCGTCCCGCCTGACTTCAGATAAATTC
>JANNYC010000007.1:0-71938 GCA_031409895.1 Planctomycetota bacterium | reverse complement strand
CCCTAAAGCAGGTGTTTGTGACGAGAAAGGCAATCTTTGGATCGCAAAATTTCCCGGTCGAAACGACGAATGGGATGTCGCAGCCTGGGAGATGGTCGTTCATCGGTTGGCGGGTGCCGCCGGACTGGAGGTCGCAGATGCGCAGATTGAGCGCTTTGGGCGAAAGCATCGTACGTTTATGACCAAGCGATTTGATCGAGGACAGCGAGATGGCCGACGAACCCGACGACATTTTGCCTCGGCGATGACCATGTTGGGATATAGCGATGGCGCGGACGTCAGAGACGGCGCGAGTTACTTGGAGATCGTGGAGTTTTTAACACAGCATGGTGCCAACGTTGAAAATGACCTCCACGAGTTGTGGAGGCGAATTGTCTTCTCGATTTGTGTTTGCAATGTCGACGATCATTTGAGGAATCATGGTTTTCTGCTTGAGAATCGCGGCTGGAGGCTCGCACCGGCCTATGATCTGAACCCATCACCGCAAGGAACTGGCTTGAGTTTGAACATTTCTGAAACGGACAACTCGTTAAGCCTCGACCTAGCTTTCGCGGTCAAGGCTCACTTTCGGCTTTCGCAGATCGCGGCAAACAAAATCATAACTAAGGTCCGGGATTCCGTTGCGGCTTGGCGAGCCATTGCCGACCAATTGGCCATTCCTAAACGCGAACAGGATCAAATGAGCCCAGCGTTTGTTATCGGCTAAACTGCGACCTGAAACCATAGCCGGAAATCATCGCCGTTGCCTTAGTGGGTAAATGATCCGCGTGGAACATTGCATCAAGCGCTCGAACAGCCACATTGCCTTCTGCAATGTTTAAAGGACCCGTGGACAAGCTCGTGAATAAAGATCGAGTTTGTCAAACCAAGCCTTTAGGAATTGGCCGTCAAAGTTTGCATTGCGTGCGACAAGTTGAGCAACTTGGTAGGTCGTGCCTTTTGCAGAAACCAAATCAACCGTCGCATGCGTTCTCAGGAACCTGTCGAATCGTTCGGCAACGTCTCGTTCGGACCGAGCCAATTCCCTCCAGACCCGCGCATCATACGAGTTTTTTCGAAGTGATTTTCGATCCGCATCCTTGAATCTAAACTTGATTCGCTCATTAAATTGTTCAAGTTCATTCAGTTGAGAATCGACCGCAATTGCCGCAAATTGAATGATCGGCCGCCAAGTTTCCAGACCAGCGGTTTCGATATCGACAAAGGCTAGTCGTTCCTTTTGCATGAATCCCGTAATGGACCGTTTCCGACTACGTAGCATGGTTCTTGTTCGATGTCCAACCCGGTCGGAATCTGCTTCGGTGTGTCGGACCGAAGCAGATTCGAATTGCCCGTTGGGCCGACTTGCTTCGGTTCCCAGCCGCTTAGGTAAGGCCAAGCGCCTGTTCTACGAGATCGCAGGATTCGGCAACAATCGAGGAACAATTCGGCAACGACTGATTAACCGCGAACAATTCGACCGTGACGAGTTCGCCGAACGCGTAAAATCGAGCATGGACAAGTCCGTTTCCCGTTCGAGGTTGAACATGGCCCTTTACACCGCAGACTTTCAGTTCGAAACCACAAATCACACGCTTTACTGGCTTCCGCTCCGGATCGACGCTGACACGCCGGCGATCGCGAACGAGATCTTCACGCGATTCCACAACGGCTTGGCCGAGAAATTCAACCTGTGTCAGGCTCTTGGCCCGCTCCCGCACGAAAGCTACTCGTCTGAGCTACTCCGTGACTACAGGAGGGAACACCGTGCGGGCATTCCCTCAGTGCTTAACATCGTTGAATACAGATTTCGGCCGATTGCGAACGATCCGACGCTGTCGTTTGATGATCAGCTCGAATTGCTGGAGATCGGTCCCCAAGATGTTCTGCCCGTCGATGATGAGATTATCGCCCAATGTCGAAATCGAAAAGTGATCGTTCGTAAGATCCGAAACGGCGAAATCGAAGACCTGCAGGAACTTCTCGTGATCAACGTTGTCATGCCCACGGCGTTTCGGACCGGAGAAGATTAGTGGCGTTCCTATAGTTGGGTTTCGAGCACCTGCCAGATCTTGAATGACAGGGGCCCAATCGGCGTCGATGGCATGTGAGCGTACGGCGAAGTGCAGGTTGACGCCAGGTTTATCCTGAGAGCACGAACTTTGTTTGTGTTTTCAGGAGCGGGCGATGAGACGAATTTCTGGTGAGCGGTGGAGTCAGTTGTTGCGGGAGCAGGCGGGGAGCGGGTTGAGCATTGCCGAGTTTTGTCGGCGCAAGCAGTTGTCGCAGAACTCGTTTTATCTTTGGCGACGAAAGCTGGCGGGCGAACCAACGGTAGGAGACGGTTTTGTGCCGCTGGCGGTGGTGGGACGATTGAAGGAATCCGCGACGCACGATAGATCGCGGTACCAGTCGAGCATAACTGGGCGAAGTCGCGGCCGCTACATCGAACCTTGGCCCGAAATCCGCCGTCAGCTGCCATCCCACGGCGTGTCGGACCGAAGCAAGCCGCTATTATTTGCGACTTTCCGGGAGGTCGGTACCGTCTACTTCACGCCGGCCTCCAAGTCCCCGATTTCCATCTCGACTTGGGCGATAGTCTTGAGAAGTTTCACTCCCCGGCCGCGGATTCGCTGTGGAATCTCGTCGTGCATATCGTCCATCCGACGGAGCTTCCATGTGTCACCGCGCGGCGGGGTCAATTCCTTGAGCGCCAGTTCGGCATTCTTACCTTTGGGACCCGTCGTCCATATCTCGGCGACACACTTCTTGAAGTGCCGATCCTTCTCCCTCAGCCACTTTTTAAGCGCCGGGAGGGTTTCCGTGAAAAACTTGCTGACGTCGGAATCGAGGAGCGACTTTCGGCGGTGATACGCCTTACATTCGACGACGCGGAGTTCGTCATCGCCCCGGATAGCGAACACGTCCACGTCGCGGGTCGAGTTCTGCCAGGGGACGATGCGGCCGAGCTCGGGCGATTCGAATCCCTGGGACTGCACGATCAACGCGCACATCGCTTCCAGGCCGATGGCGCGCAGGTCCGCGATCACGGGGTTAGTTTTCAGCTCCTCCATGAGCTTCGCGATTTCCGCGAACTGCTTCTGCGAGTCTTCCGGCTTGGATTGCCCGAAGCCTCCCAGGAGTCGCTCGACTTCGACCATGGCGTCGAGCGCTTCATCACCGAACATCTGGCGGAAGCTGACCGTCATAAGGGACTCGCGGCGCGCTTTGTCCCAGGCGTTGCGATGGAAATCTCGCGCAGCGATTACTCCAATCACTGGTTGCTGCTTGCGACGACGAATCGTAGCGCGTTCGATTCTTTGGAGAAATGATTCGACCTGGGGTAAAGAACAGACGCCGTGGTAGCAGTCTATGACGACGGGGCACGGCGTCGGCGTTTTCGCACCTACTTTCCAACGCTTCAGCGGCCCAAGGTAGGAGAAGCCGTATGCAGAAAACATTTGGTCGTTGAATGGCACGTAGGGCTTTTCAAGCCCTGAGACCTCGATGCGGTTCCACGAGAGTAGGTTCTGACACCGGAGCCGTTCGGTTAGGATACGGGCGAGTAGCGCCTCGTAGCGAATGTGCTCGATGGCGTCCGACGCGAGTGCGTACAAGTCTTCGTCGGGTAGGGTAGCGCCAGGCGCAATTAGCGACTCGAGTGCGGTCCCGCGTTGGATAACCCGCGCACCAAGCTCTTCGAGGGAGCGGAGCTCACTTTCATACGAAGGGCCCCGTCGCGATTGTTTTGGTAGATTGTCCGACGCTGGTGCAACCGCAAGTAACCGGAACAAATCGATGCGATGGAGTAGCCCGTGGGCTCCAAGAGCTCCGACGCACCTGGCGAGCCCGTGGCGTCCAGTGGACGTCAGTTTAGCCCCGACTTGCGAGAAGAACTCCTGCGTGCCGACCGCGCGACGATCAGCGAACAATCTTTCGTCGCGAGGTAACCGAAGATCTTGCGATCGCCAAATGCCATTCTTGTTGGACTGGCGGCTTAGGATTTGGCGAGCGTTCTGGGAACTGTAGCCGGCCCGTACCAACCGGCCGATCAGTTCGGATGATGTATGCACTCCTTGGGCGACAATCGCTTCAAGCTCCTGTTCACTTGTCATTGTTTTCAGCCCCAATCACCTCGGCTTCGATAAATGTCACACTGCGCTTAATTTAATTCTCCCTCTTCGAGGGAGCCGGGCAAGTGCAAAACGCAAAACTACTTATTAAAAAGGCTTTGCGACGACAATTTTAATGGAATATGTCACGGTGCCGCACAATCGCTTGATGCTTTGTTGCTGACACGCTTGTTCCAGCATTTCGCTCAATTGGCGCAGGCGAGGGCTTGAAGTCGAGCAGGTGCATTAATCCCCGGGAGGAATTTGCATGGAATAACCTCGACCAGTTCCCTGAGAAACTCCCTATTGATGCGTCCCTTTTTCGTCGGTCACATCGACCGATGAAAGGGTGGCGGAGTTGCTTTCCGTCATGCTCTTCCGCGTAGAGCTGGATAAGTCGAGAGGCGTTTGTCCAGCTCGACGGAGGCTTCACGAAGTAAACCCCCGACATGATGTTGGGAAACAATCTCGTGATTCGATCCGATGACAGAACATTGCCGAACCGGGGCAACGGTGAAAAACCTGATTGGATTGATCTTGAATCAATCGATTGGACTGAGGAATTAGGGGACATTCTGGAATGGCAGCAAGTGGGTGTCGGTGATTTTGGGAACGCGAGGGTCGGGAGCGTAGTCGACGGGCGAAGGTGCGCCCCGCCAGGCGACGCCGATGATTTGCATGGTGTTGTAGATGCGTGTGCTCCAGCCGGCTGCGCGGAAGACGGCGAGGCCAGCGGTTACGTGGGGGGATGTTAGATCGTGCAGGACGACGGTCGCGGTCGACGCACAATGTGGCAAGACGGCTTGAGCGTCCAGCGCCGGCGCTTCGCCATCGTGATCGCCGTCAATGAATACGAACGACCAAGGTTCTGGCTTGGCCTGCCGGATAGCGGGAATGATGGACGGAGAAAAAGCGGCCCACAGTCCGTAGGAGCCTTGGGTTGGAATTTGGCCGAGGCTTTGATCGACGGCTTCGAATTGCTCGCGGACGCTGAGCTTCGGATCGACGACGTCTAGATGCAGTCCGGCGGTTAACAAGTGCGCCGTTGACCAAGCAAAATGGCAGCCGATCGCCAAGCCTCGCATCCCCGCGTACGGCAAAGCCAAATGGTGCAGCAAGATCGCTTCTTCCATCGACAGCACGCCAATGTTTTGATTGCGACTGCGCGAATCGGTGCGCCAATTGTGCGGCGCGGTCGAACGCAGATAGGGCCAGCGATTGCGCCGCGGATCGCTTGCGACGAGCGAAGGAAAATATTTCAGCAAACCGGGATTCGCCAAACCCGGCGGTTCGAAGTCGTAGCGTTGCTGGGGCGCTGCGATCGGAACGCCATCGCGGGTCGGACTGGCCCAAGATGTGCTGGGGTCTTTGACAAGTTCCGGCGGCAACTCCTCGGGCGGATCGGATCGCACCGCGATTCGACCGGTGTAATCGATCCAATGAAAAAACGGTCGAGGAGCACGCGGCAGCGGTGCGGGACCAGCGTCGCTGAAATAATCCTCGACTGCTTTGCGAGCACCTTTCCAATGTCCGTAGTCGTCGACGATTAGGACGCCTTGGTAGTTAAGTCGCGGATAAAGGTAAGTCAGCTCGATATACGTGCTGTCGTAGAAATCGGTATCCAAACGGAGCAAGCCGATTGGTGCAACGTCGGTCTTGGGGATCGACGCGCAGACATCACCTTTGACCATGCGAATTTTTTGGGGGTTGTAGCCGATGGTCGCCAAGTTCGTTTGGACTTCGTCCAGGGACGCACGGGCGCGGACCAACGTGGCAGCTTGTAGGCCGCTGCTTTCCTGCATCAAGTCGCCCGCATGTCGTCCGCGAAAGTCTTCGTCAACGGGACTGGGAGCCGTCATTCCGTCGAAGGTGTCGAACAAGATGAATCGCCGAGTCGCCGCACCCAGCAGCTGTAGCGTCCGCATGGCGATCATGACCGAGCCACCTTTCCAGACGCCGCATTCGACGAACACGCCGGGAATTCGTCGCTCGACGATATACCGAGTCGCTCGATACAAAGCCAATCCGCGCTCGATCGAAGTCATCGTGAATGGGCTACACTCGCGCCAGATTGGAATGAATTCGGCATCTTCGGAAGAGGCGAGAGCGTCGAGCAACTGATTTTTGTTTTTGGGCTCGGCCATATCGGATGTGACAAACTTTAGACTTCTTCGATCGGTTCTTTGTCTTTTTGAACAAAGTGTAGTTTGCCTTCGGCGGTAAGTTCTTCAGCGCGCTTTTGAGCGGCTTTCTTTAAATTAAAATCGTATTTGGCGATACGCTTCATCGATTGGTTGTAGACACCCCAAAAGATGCGCACGCGAACATCGTCTGGGTCCTTAGACTTGGCGGCACGACGCTTGCCGGGGGCTTTTTTCTTAGCAGGCGCTTTGGTTTTCTTTTTGGACTCAGACGCTTCGGCCGCATCGGATTCTGCACGAAGTTTTTTTCGATTGACGACTTTTTTTGCCATATTTGGTTTGTGGGATCAATTCAGGAAGTGAAACTAAACCGGCAAACAATCACAGCGTGAAGTCACAAATTGCCGGAAACAGACGTCATCATAGCGTTTTTTGCAAGATTCAACCAGCACGCGACGACTAGCGCGGGAGTCCGTCGACAGTGTCAAAGTGCCAATCCGAAAATCCAAAAGCCCCTCACCCTACCCTCTCCCCGGAAGCCGAGGAGAGGGAACGATTTTGTTGCTAGATAGCTTTCAAGTTGCGCCCGGCGGAGGAGTCCCCTTGCCGTCTTGAATGTATTTTTGGCGCATCCGCGCGTAATCGTCGGCTGACGGGAGTGAGTCGGATTTGCCCGCGTCCACCGCTTGATCAAACATCCGTTTCAGAAACGGGCGGCACCACCCGCAACCAGTTCCCGCGCCGCCGCATTCGCTTAGTTGCGACGCACGTTTTGGCTGCTCGACGCGCAAAAATTGCTGGACTTTGCTCTTGGATACGTGAAAGCACAAGCAAAGTTCGTCGTCCGATTCCATGTTGGTCTCCCGTTGCAATTATGCCGCGAAGTCCTCGCAAAAGCTATTTGCTATGATGGAGTCCATGTCAGAAACTGCAAAAAAATACTTGTGCGATTTGGCCGCCGTTCAGCAATGGGCGCTGGCGGTCGAGCTTCCCGCGTATCGGCTCAAGCAAATTCAACGATGGCTTTGCCAGACTCAAATCCAGTCGATCGACGAAATGACTGACTTGCCCAAGCCGCTTCGGCGACAGTTAGCCGAATCGTTTGAGTTCTGGTCGACCCGCATCGTCCGGCACCAAAAAAGTCCCGATGGAACGGAAAAGTTATTAGTGCAACTTGCCACCGGCGGCTCGGTCGAATGCGTTTTGCTGCGCGATGGAATTCGCAGAACGATCTGTGTAAGCAGCCAAGTCGGTTGCGCGATGGGCTGCGTGTTTTGCGCAAGCGGCCTCGATGGTGTCGATCGAAATTTGACTGATTACGAGATCGTCGAGCAGATGCTGCGTTTGCAAAGGCTTTTGCCGGTCGGCGAGCGACTGAGCCATATCGTCATGATGGGAATGGGAGAGCCACTGGCGAACTTGCCGAATGTTTTGTCGGGGCTTGAGTTGGCTTCGTCGCCTGATGGGCTGGGGATTAGTCCGCGCCGGATTACGATTTCGACGGTTGGATTGCCGCCGGGGATCTTGAAATTGGCTGAGGTCAGTCATCCGTACAACTTGGCGATTTCATTGCATGCCGCAAACGACGCAATGCGAAATGAACTTGTGCCAGTGAACAAAAAAATTGGAATCGCGGCGATCATGGAAGCGGCGGAGGAATATTTTCGTTCGACCGGCCGCAGATTGACGTTTGAATATGTCTTGCTCGCTGAAATCAACGATCAGCCGCAACACGCGGAGGAATTAGTTGAGTTGTTAGGTCGGCGCGGCGCGATGCTCAACGTGATCCCGTATAATCCAGTTGCCGGATTGCCTTACAAGACGCCTTTGCCAGAAGCGGTCCGAGCGTTTCGAAAAATTCTGGTCGATGGTCAAGTCAACGTGCAATTCCGCGAACGCAAAGGCGATCAAATCGACGCCGCCTGCGGGCAATTGCGCCGGACGATGAACATTGCGACCATTGCTTAGCCGGAGAACAATGGGGCTCGAACCATGAACATTTCGTCGCGGACACCAGAAGGAACTCCCCAACGATGTCCTTGCGTCGGTTGCTAAGGTGAATCGTTAATTGTTCGATTCTTTCTGCCCGTCATTTTTGCAGCGATGCTTGTAGTATTCACGGGTTCGCTGGGGACGCTTGGTTGGAACTATTTTCTAGCTTGGGTTTTTGCGATCGTATTGGCGGCCATCGTACCGGCGATAGCTTTATTGATCCAGCAAAGCTTGCGAGTTCAAAAGGTTTTTGGCGACTTTTAGAGGAACTTTTCCGTCTGGGACGCGTTAGAAATTGGGTCGTCATCGCTCAGAGTGCGTGAACGAGCCGTCGACCGGCGGTTGGCCAGTTCGGTACACTTAATTGTTATTGCGTGCGGAACAGAACCGTCGCGGAGCAACGATTGAGCGACCAACCGGCAGATTCAACCACTCCCAAACGATACGACCTGATCGATCCCGATGTCAGGCTGATGCTACAAGTGCGCGAGGGCAACGCCGCAGCCTACGAGCAGCTTGTTGAGCGTTATCGGAATCGATTGTTGAGTGTGCTTGAACATTTGGTTCCGCGACGCGGGTTGGCCGAGGACATGGTTCAAGAAGTTTTCATGCGCGTCTATCGTGCCCGGAAGACTTATCGACCGGACGCGAAATTTTCGACTTGGTTGTTCACGATCGCCGACAATGTTGCGAAGAATGCTTTGCGCAGCGTCATCAAACGAAAAGAAGTTCAATTCAACGCGGCTCCGAATGACTCTGCGGCAATGCCGGCAATGGAGAACTTGGCCAAGGAACCCAGCCGGTTCATGCCGACTCGGCGAATTGCCCAAGCCGAACTGAGCGAGATGGTGCGTAAAGCGGTTCAGTCGCTCAACGATCGGCAGCGAATGGCTTTGTTATTATGCAAGTTCGAGCACATGAGTTACGAAGACGTCGCGGCCGCAATGAACTTGACTACCAAAGCGGTGAAGTCCTTGATGTCGCGGGCCCGGAATAATTTGCGCGAAATGCTCGAACCGTATGTGCACGGCGGAGCTTTGCCGTTTGGACTCGTGGAAGGCGTCGATGGCGGACCCCAGTCGGATTCCGATGTTGCAGTTTCGGAGGCAGATTGAAAAAGCGGTTTGCAAGCGCATCCGCTGAAACTTAGTCGAAGAATGAAATGATCAACGAACCAAATCCTGCCGACGAAATCGAAGCCGCCAACTGCGGTCACGATGATTTGCTCGTCGCGTACTTGGACGGCGAATTGGATCCGCAGCAGACGGTCGACGTCGAACGAAAGCTGGCGGACGACGTCGTGTTGCGCCGCCGCTTGCATGAATTGCAGGCTTCGTGGGACGTGCTCGATTGCTTGCCGCAAACGCTAACTGCGGAAACATTTACCAAGAGCACGATCGAACTAGTCACTCGCGAAGCGACTCGCGAATTGCAGCGCACTCGCCGCCACAAGCAATCGACCTGGTTGCGACGCGGCGCATTGGCCGTGTTGGCGATTGGGGCGGCGTGGGGCGGCTTTCAAACGGTTCGCACCTTTCAGACCGCATCGCAGCGGCAGTTGGCTCGCGACTTGCGCGTCATCGAAAACATGGACCTCTATCGCTCGATTGATAGTTTGGAATTCCTCAAACAGTTGGAACAAGCGGGCTTGTTTGTCAGCGAGGAGAGCGACAGTGAGTAAGCTAAATCCCAAATGGGGACTTGTCATCGGGCTCGGTCTATTGCCGATGCTGCTGGCGATTGACGGCGGAACTTATTCTGAAAATCAAGCTCGCTTGTCGGCCATGTCTGCCGAGCAATTGGAACAGTTGTGGCGAAAGAAATCGTCTTTTGATCTGCTTTCTCCACTGGAGCAAGACCGATTGCGTCGCCTCGATCGGGCGATTCACGCGGAGCCCAACGCGGAGCATTTGATCCAGACTTTGCGCGACTATCAAGAATGGCTTTCGTCGTTTCGGTCCGTGGAACAAGCTAATCTCCAAGACATGCCAATCGAAAAGCGAATCGCGGAAATGAAGAGCTTGATCTCGCAAAATCATTTGCGCGATGTTGGCTTGACCGACGCGACGCGACTTCCGCGCGAGGATTTCGAGGCGCTCAGCATATGGGCAAAGGAACTTGGAGATCGCAAAAAGGATGAAATCGCGAAGCTTTTCTCACAGCTTCAGCGGTCGTCGATGGGGACGCGGGCTGGTCTTCGATCACCTATGACGCGATTGGTGATGGTTATTCGCGGAACACAAGAGGACAAGCTTGACGAGTTATTGAGCGAAGAAGATCTTGCTCAACTGTCGAAGTCGCTTTCAACTAAAGCTGCGGAGATTTTGGATAATCAAAAATTGAAGCCAGACAAAGTGCGGTTAATCGCTGGCTGGATAAACGCTTCCGTCGTGCCGCGCATTTCCGACGCCGAAAAGGAACGAATCTTCAACGAAGTTTTGAGCCAAGACGACCGCGACGAAATTAATCGGCTCGGACCGATCGAGGGCCGCCAAAGATTGCTGCAGCTATTTCGTCAGTCGCGCTCGGGCCGAGGGCAACTGCGTCCGAATGACGGCGAGTCATTGTTGCCGACAGGCGAACGTCAACGCCAACCGCCGGAATTCCAAAGGCGGCCCCCCGGCGAAAATGCCGCCACCAATGATCCCCCGATCCCGCCGAAATAACTCCGTCGCACGATTTTGCTTGCCGCATGAGTTATAATGGTGCTGGATTCAAGTTGGGAACTAAAATCAGGCTTGGCGTCGTCCAAGCTTCAGTTCTGGTCGACCTTCAACTTATGCCGAATCTTGCCAACAGGGCCGCATGTCAACATCCTCGACAACGCAACCCAATCCTGACGTAACACCAGCGAGCAATACGTTCGACGAATTTGTTACGCGCCGGCTCCAGCGCGCCGCCAGCCAAGTCAAGATCGTCGATTTGGCAACCGGCATGCTGTTGATCGCGACCGTTTTGTTGGGAGTATTGTTGGCGGTGTGCATCGTCGACGCTTGGGTTGTTTCGCTTGGTCCGTCGATGCGAGTCGCCGTGTTGATTGGCTTGTTTGCATTTTCTGTGGCGGTGCTCGTGCGGTCCATGGCTCCGCTGTTGATTCGCCGGATCAACCCGGCATATGCCGCACGAATGATCGAACTGGGCGAACCCAAATTCAAAAATAGCTTGCTCAATTACGTCTATTTGCGGACGCGACCCCATCGCGAATCGCAACGGGTTTTCGCAGCCGTTGGCGAAAAAGCTGCTCAGGACCTATCGGGGGTTTCAATCGAAAACGCGATCGATCGAACACAGTTGATTCAAATTGGGTTTGCCCTCGTGAGCGTGACTTTGGCCGGAGGAATGTACAAATTGCTTTCGCCAAAGGATCCGTTTGCGACAATTGCGCGCGTCGTTGCTCCGCTGGCCGACATTCAATCGCCCTCCCGCGTTAGGGTGTTGAAAGTCGATCCTGGATCGGTTGAAATTTTTTTCGGCGATAGTCTCCCCATCACGGCTGATATTCGCGGTTCCGGAACAAGCATTCCTGTCGTCTTGGTGTATTCAACGGAAGACGGACAGCGCGTGAATGCAACAATTCCGCTGAGTCCGAGCGAATCGAAAAATAAATTCACTGGCACGCTGACAACTTCCGAATCGGGCATTCAACAAAACCTTACGTATTGGGTTGTCGCTGGTGACGGTCGATCGCCGACTTATTCCGTCGCCGTTCGACCAAGCCCGACGATCACGGTGTCGTCGATCGATTTGCGTCCGCCGGCATACACGGAACTTCCCGCGCAACGATTGCTTGGCCAAGCCGACATCGACGCGGTCGAAGGAACCGCCGTCCACCTCGAAGCACTTGCAAACATGCCGATCGCTTCGGCAGCGCTCGAGTTACTCAAAGCCAAACTGCCGCCGATTCCGCCGACGATTGTCGATCCTGCCAAACCAACTCTCAACTCGCCGATTGTAACGCCGACTCCGACGGAATTCGATTTGGTTGAACGATTGTCGATGGCGGCCAACGATCGAACGGCCAGCGCCGAATTCAAGCTGTTGCGCAGTGGCGACGAACAAAAATTTACTCACTATAGGCTGAAATTCGCGACCTCAGATGGTCAACGCAATCGACACGAGCAAGTCTATTCCGTGCGTATTCAGCCCGATATCGCGCCTGAAATCGAAGTCCTCGAACCAACCGAAAACAAATTGCAAGTCCCGGTAAACGGCAAGCTGTCGATCAAAGCTCGCGCGCTCGATCCCGATTTTAAGATCAGTGCGATTCGACTTGTCGCGATGCAAAAAGGCAAAGTCATCTTGGAGCAGAATTTGCCGCTGGATCATCCGGCTGGCGTCGGAAACGTCCACGGACAATTTCGCTTGCGGCCCAATGCACTTTCATTGCAGCCCGGAGACGAGATCGTCTTTCACTTGGTGGCCAAAGACAATCGACGTTCGCCGCTCAGCGATCAGCCCGATCCCAACGAAGCGCGTTCCGCAAACTTCGAGCTGACGATTACGCCGCCGCTTGATTCGAACCAGAGTGGCGAAGGCGACGATTCTGAAACTCCAAACGAAAATCAAGATTCTAGTTCCGGCGAACAGTCGTCCCAGGAAAAACAACAAAAAGACTCAAATTCATCCTCGGACGAACAAACTGACAAGTCCAACTCGTCAGGCGACAAAGAACCGAAAAATGGTGGCGGCAAATCAAGTGGCGGTGGCGAAAGTGACAAGGAGTCGAAAGACGACGAGGAACAGTCGTCGTCCGGTTCCCAAAGTAGCAGGAGCTCAAAACCAAAATCGCAGTCGTCGAATGACCAGAAGTCCTCGCAGGGCGGGATGAATGATCAGCCGAGCGATGCTGCGCCCAACGCACAACCTTCTGACAGCGGTGAATCGACGAACAGCCAACCAAAAAACTCGCAACCTGACAAAACCGGGAACGAAAGTAGCAATCCAGGACAATCCGGCGATAAGCAGAGCGACGCCGAACCATCGGAAAACGAGGAACCGGCTGGTAAAGACGAAAACGGTGAGCCCATGCCCGGCGACTCGGCGCCCAATTCGAGTGAACCGCAATCGGCCGACGGTTCGACCGCGCAGAATGATTACCAGGACAAGAAAGAGCCCGGCAACGAGCCTTCAGCAAATCAACAGCGATCTGCCAACGACTCCACAAACCGTAAACCATCAAATAATTCCCAACCTTCTCCGGGCGAACCGTCCGCGAAAAGCGACAATCCCAACGAACCATCCGACACTCGGCAAAGCCGCGAGATGGATCGACCGCTTGATGAGTCTTCAACCGAAGGCGAGCGAATGGAAAAATTGCTCGAACGGCTTGGGAAAGAAAAAAATAAATCTGATCAGAAGTCCGGGAATCAAAATTCGGGAGCGGAAAAAAATAACAACAGCGATTCCGAAAAGCAGCAGTCGTCCTCCGAATCGAAACAAGGCGACGACGCGCAGCAGCCTTCAGGTACCGATCCTCAAAAAGATTCCGGTGCGTCTGACAAGTCCCCAGATACCGGCGATTCGAAAAAGCCTGACGGAGCTGAAGCCGCAAAACCAGATGAAATGTCGGACAGCAAGGGCGCTGGCGAGAAACCTGATTCAAGCGACTCGAATTCGCAAAGCAAAACAGATCAGCCGAGCGACTCGAAAACTGATTCAAAAGCATCCGACAACCAAAACCCCGACCAATCGACCGTCCAGCCATCGAGCGATCAACCTGGCGACGGATCAAAATCCAATGACGCATCCAGCAAAGAATCGAAATCCTCAGAATCGCAAAATGACGCTAACGAATCCGAAACTCCGTCCGATTCGAAAGCCGTTTCCGATTCCAGCGGCGACTCCAAATCGAAACCAACCGGCGGTGATCCGCGCCGAAACAAAACAAATCAAACCCAGTTTCCAGATTCGTCCAAAGATGCCGGGAATAACTTTCAGCCGCCGCCGGAAACTCCGGAAGAGCGCGAGCATTTGGAACAATCGCGAAAGGTCACTGACTTGGTGCTCGACTATTTGAAAGATCAGCAGCATCGGCCGAACACTGAACTTCTGAACGAAATGAATTGGACGGAGGCGGAGTTGCGGGACTTTGTGCAGCGTTGGGAAAAGATGAAATTAGACGCAGCCCAAGGCGACGCCAACGCCCAGATTCGCTACGCCGAAGCCCTCCGCAGTCTGGGCTTGCCGACCCAATCCGAACAGGCGCGTCGAGCCCGGATGCAACGTGACCAAATCCGCGACTTGAACGAAGATAGTGCTATTTCCAGACCGCCTGAAAAATTCGCCGAAGCCTTCCGGGACTTTTCCAAAGGCCGTGCCAAGAGCGGAAACCAATAGCGAACCGGCTTGAGAAAACCTGTCGCCTCGGTCATATTGATTACTCCAACGTCGGCCAACGTTGATTCACATTTACATTCACACCATCGACAGCTCGTTCGGTTGCGGCGAGCCATTGACGACTCTCATGGCTTGTAGGCATCCATGACAACAACCGAAAATTCGCCATCGCCAACAACATCGGCGGCGATTCTTCGCGACCCGATCGAACGTCCCATGATCGAAGCCGATCGGCTTTCGAAGTTCTACGGGATATTCGCGGCCTCCCGTGACGTCTCTTTCAAAGTCTACAAAGGCGAGATCGTCGCCTTTCTCGGACCCAACGGTGCCGGCAAGAGCACCACAATGAAAATGCTTAGCGGTTATTTGTCGCCATCGGAAGGCGTGGCGCGGATTGCTGGCCATGATATGTCGAGTGATCGACTTGAGGGTTCGCGGCATTTGGGATACTTGCCAGAATCCGGACCGCTGTATCCGGACATGACGCCCTATAGCCTGTTAAATTTTTTCGCCGAAGCACGCGGCATGAACAAAACTCTAAAGCGCGATCGGATCGAATCGGTCGTTGACTTGTGCAGCTTGAGCAGTGTGATTCACAAACCGATCAACAAACTTTCCAAAGGCTATCGCCAACGAGTCGGTTTGGCTCATGCCCTGATCCACGAACCCGAAGTGCTGATCTTGGACGAGCCAACCTCGGGGCTTGATCCAAACCAGATTCAAGGCATGCGAGAAACGATGCGCCGCTTGGGCCGCGACAAAACGATCTTGCTGTCGACACACATCTTACAAGAAGTCGCCGCGACGGCTGATCGAGTTATCTTGATCAACGAAGGATATAAAGTCTTCGACGGAACGATTTCCGAACTGGATCCAGATCGCATCGGTTTGGAAAAAGTTTTTGCCAAGCTGACAGGACACGACGGAACCCAACCTGTCGAGGAATAAGAAATGTATAAACCGCCGGGGTCTGTCCCCATTTTGCGTAGTCTTCGGGCAAAATGGGGACTGACCCCCTGCATTTGCGGTTCTCGAATGAGCTTTTGTTGTTTCATAATCGGTAAAACATAATGCTGGATTTAACGAATATCCTCGCGCAGCAAGCCGCACCGGAACAAACCGGAAGCGTCATTTCGTTGGGATTAGCTGAATTCGTCACGATGCTAGGCGTCGATTTCATGTTCTTGGCAGTGCTCGTTTTGATCATGCTGCCGATGGGCATCTATCGACAAGCAACATTTGCCGTAATGAAGCGGAATTTCACTGGCTATTTCAGCAACCCAACCGGCTATGTATTTTTGTGCTTATTCGTGTTGCTGACTTCGTTCGCCGCCTTTTGGCCGCACGAATTTTTCACGACCAACCTTGCGAATTTCGGGCAACTCAATCGGTTCTTGCCCTACATCATGCTAGTCTTCATCCCGGCCATCACCATGAGCATCTGGGCCGAGGAGCGCCGCCAAGGTACGGACGAACTGCTGCTCACGTTACCCGCGCGAGATATCGACATCGTGATCGGAAAGTACTTTGCGGCGGTTCTAGTCTTTACGCTGAGCTTGGTTTTTTCACAGCTTTCCAATTACGCTGTTTTGCTGGCGATGACCGGCGGCTTTCTCGATAGCGGAATTTTGTTCTCTACGTATCTGGGATATTGGTTTGTCGGTGTGGCGATGCTGGCTATCGGCATGGTTGCGTCGTTTCTCACGAATAACTTGACGGTCGGATTTATCATTGGCGTCGCGCTCAACGCACCGCTGGCTTTCTTTTCCAACGCCGACGTAATCGCCTCAAATGCAAGAACGGTAAACGTGATGCATGATTGGTCGCTGCTGTTCCGATTCGAACCGTTCGGTCGTGGTTTGATCAGTTCATCGTCGATCGTGTATTACTTGGGCCTCATTGTTATCGGCGTGTACCTCAGTTTGATATTGATTGGTCGCCGGCATTGGATGGGTGGAAAAGATGGCACTTCGTTGTTTGGGCACTTCATTTTGCGCGGATTGTTTTTGGCCGCCAGCGTAATCGCCTGCGTGATGATAGTGCAGTACAGTCCGCTGAATCGTCTGCGTCTGGACGTCTCGCGCGAGCAAGTCAGCACACTGAGCGATTCCACTCGCAAAATTTTGGAGAAGCTTGCCAATTCGGGCGACTCGAACTCCAATCCGATCGTGATCGACGCGTTTATTAGCACAACGATTCCGCCCGAATACGTTCAAACAAAAGTCGATTTGGAAAACTTGTTGCACGAATTCGACGTGCTTGGCGGAAGCCGCCTCAAGCTGAATTTGACGACGGGACTAGAGCCATTTTCCAAAGAAGCAATTCAAGCGGAAAAGCGATTCGGCATTCGACCGCAGCGCATCTTGAGCGAATCGCGAGGCGCGCGACGCGAGGAAGACGTCATCTTGGGTGCGGCCATTTCGTGCGGCTTGGAACGGAACGTGATTAAGTTCTTCACCGCCGGCAATCCAGTCGAGTACGAATTGATTCGGGCGGTCAACGGTGTGACGAGGCCGCAGCGCAAGACCATCGGCATCGTGCAGACGGACGCCTTGCCCATGGGAGATGTCATCGTTGCGAACGACCAGTACGTGCAAATCCCGCAACTTCAAGTCATCGGCGAGCTTTCCAAACAGTACAACGTGGAACTTGTCCAAGCCGAAAATGAAATTCCGCTTTGGTTGGAAGATGACGCGGGCAAGCCTATCGCGCGGCGCTTTGATGCGCTGGTCGTGATTCAACCATCGAAGATGGCACCCGTCGAGCTTGAACATCTTTTGACGGCCATTAACGCGGGGCAACCGACGGCGATTTTTGAAGACCCGTTTACTTTTTGCTTCCGCGAAACGAATCCGATGACCATTTTTAATGGACGACATCCTCCCTACGATATCGAAAGGAACACGCCTTGCCTCTTCCCTGGCACAGCGCTTCCACGCGGTATGGATCGTTTGGGTCGAGAGTCGGGCGAAATACAAAAACTCTGGGATGCCTTGGGAATTTTTATCTTGGCTAGTAAATTTCAAGGCAATCTGTATCCCTCAATTGTTTGGAAGACCGACAACCCGTACAAACGCAGCCGACAATTGGATGTGCCTGAATTATTTATTGTGCGCGATGATATCGATTCGACTCGTACCATTTCCGATGTCGATCTGGCGACCAAAGGGATCATCGAAATCTACTTTCCGTATCCCGGGCAGATCGACAAAAAGCCAGGTGGCGGCACTGAGTTTGCACCGCTCGTCACCAGCGGAACCGCCGGGAAAATCAGTTTGCAAGCCATTTTTGGATCCCAATCGCCTCAAGATTTGCAAGTCAACCGAGGGAATGCGGACGCGGAGTACGTGTTTGCAGCACGGATCACCAAGCCCACGCCATCGGGTGAATCGGGCATCGGAAAACCGAGCGCGCTGAATGTCGTCTACGTCGCCGACATTGATTGTTTGGCTGACGGATTCGTTTTACTCCGCAACGATCCGCGAGCAGGCGGCGTTCAATTCAACTTTGATAACGTTGCGTTTTTCAGCAATATCGTCGACTCGCTGACTGGTGAGACGGATTTCCTCCTCACCCGCAGTCGGCGCATTCGACACGCAACGTTGCGATATGTTGAGGCAACGACGGAGGAGGCTTTGGAAAAAGTTTCGATTCAGGAACAAGAGTTCGAGAAAGAATTCAGAAATCAGCTCCACAAAATCCAGCAAGACCTGATTGCCGACATCGAGCCTCTAGCAAAAAAGGTCGGCGAACTTGAGGCCAAACAAAAAAAAGGCGAGAACATCGACTTGCAAACTTTGCAAGTAAAACAGCAACAACTCCAGCAAACAAAAAGCGTCGTGCAAGCCAAACTCCAACGCTTGGGACAAGAGTTGGAGAATGGTCTCAACGAAGACAAACGACGCATTCGATTGGATGCCGAAATCGAAATCCAAGAAATTCAGCGCCGCTACAAATTATTCGCAGTCATACTGCCTGTCATCCCACCGCTGTTGCTCGGGCTTTACGTATTTACTCGCCGGCGGTTGCGCGAACGCGAAGGCATTTCCAAGGCCCGCCGCTTGCGTTGAGCCGGCCCAACATCGAACAACAACCGAAAAGGTGAACGAAAGTGAAAAGCGCGTGGGGATTAACGGGATTGATGGGGCTCGTCGCGGCGGCGTTGTCGATCGGTGCGGCGGCACTTTATCCGTGGCCCCAGCCAGTCGATTCCAATGCTCAAGTGAACCAAAAACTGTTCACGGAAATGGACTTGGGCCAAGCCCGATTGCTGACAATAACTTCGTTTGAAAAAGAAAATCGTCGCTTCGAGAGTATCCAATTGAAACGTGTTCGTGATTCGTGGGTGCTTACCGCGTCCGGCGATTTTCCGGCGGGAAATGCCAAACGTATCGCAGATGTTTTCAACGTGCTCAGCGAATCACTGATATTAGAAGTTAAGTCATCCGACGAAAGCACGCATCAGCTTTATGGCGTGATCGATCCCGAACAATCCGGTGACACGACGAGCCAAACCGGCATCGGTACCAAAGTCAGCTTGGCCGATAACAACAACCGTTCCATGGCCGAAATGATTATCGGCGAAGCCGTAGGCGGCAACACGGATCAGCATTTCGTGCGAGTCGCCGGCCAACCCAATGTCTACGTGATTCAGCTTGCGAGTTCATTGTTATCAACGAAACTTTCAGATTGGGTCGACCACAATTTGCTTGATCTAAAACTGTCCGAACAAGGCGCTGGACTCGAGGTTACCGGCTTGCGACTCGACCACTATGTCCTGGAGGGAGAATCGGTCACAGCCGCAAGCGCTAAAAAATACAATTACCGCGCGACCTTGGATCTAAAAGACAAATCTCTGCCGCTGTCGGTTGCCAAGGCCGGGAAAGATGGAAAATTGGGTGAGCCCGAAACAGGGCAAAAGGTCGATCCGCAGACCTTGGGTCTTGTGGCAAGCAATTTATCGCAAGTCCAATTTTCCGCAGTCGGCAAAAAGCCGTCGGCTGCCAGCGAAGCTTTGTTAACGGGACTCGACGAGAATACGAACTTGAAATCGCTTGCAAATTTCGGCTTTCGAATCGGAAAGGAACCAGGAGCATGGATTGAATCGAAAAATGGGCAGCTCGTCGTTTCGACAGCAACCGGCGTGGATTGGACACTTTATCTTGGTTCGGTCGCGGCAAACGCAAACGTCTCGGACGTTCAAATTAACTATTACATGATCATCACAGCGGCTGCAAACGATTCGGCTTTTCCAATGCCGCCCGAACCATCCGACCCGGCAGACGAAAATCAGAAAAAGGACTATGAACGCGCTCTCAAACGCCGCGACGACAGTTTGACGGGAGTTAAGACATTGGCAAAGCAATACAATGAACGCCACGCGCCTTGGCTGTACTTGATCAGTGAAGACGTGATGCAAGCACTGCGGCCCGACCAAAGTAAATTCACGCAATAGCCGCGAACACCCAGCCACGCAATCATTTTGACCATTCGCTCAACGATGTCGAATTTTTCAATGAAAACAACTTTATTGTTTCTTGTTGTCGCGGCGGCGACTTTCGAATCGCGGCTGAGTGCTTGTGATGAATTGCCCGAAAAACTAACCGTTGCCACCTGGAATGTCGAATGGTTCTTCGACAACTATTCCGGCGATAACCAAGGTGAGCTTGCCAAAAAAATGGCCGCACCGTCGTATCAAGAATGGCAATGGCGTTTGGAACAAGTCGCGCGCGTCATCGCCGAAATGAAGCCGACGATCTTGACCTTGCAAGAAGTCGAGAACCGCGATGTGCTCTATCGGCTCTGCCGAGTTCTCGAAGAAAAGCACAACATCAAATATCGCATCGCCTTTATCCCCGGCTACGATTTCGGCACCGAACAGCAAGTCGTATTTTTGTATCGCTATGGGTTGGTCGAATACAGCCGCCGCGAACAGACCACTGAAATGTTCGAATCGGGTCAATTTTACAACCTGTCGAAACATATTTTCGCGCGGTTTGAATGGGGCCAAGGCGATGAAAAAGAATCTTTGCTCGTCGTCGGGGTACACTTTAAAGCCACGCCGGAATCGGTTGATTTACGCAGAAAACAATCGCGATTGCTGCGGACATGGCTCGAACCGAGCTTGGGTGGCAAAATCAATGTAATCGCGCTTGGGGATTTCAATCCGGACACTAGTTTCGATGACGAGAAGCCCGGAAGTGAAATGTTTGAGTTGCGCAAACCTACTGACGCAAGTCCAGAACTGGTCGACTTAACTGGAACGCTTAAGCCCGATGACCGAATGACGCACATGATCGGCAAGGCTTTCGACCGAATCTTGGTCAATAAATCACTTATGGACGACGAACCGAATCGCCGCGATTTCGTTTTCAAGTCGATCAAGAATTATCGCGAGCTGGTGATTCGCGGAGACAAAGACACGGATCACCGCGAGCAGTATTATAAAATTGACGCCAAGGAACGCGACGTGAGCGATCACTATCCGCTGATGGCTGAGTTTCTGCTCCAATAGATTTTCGCTGGGCAAGCTTTCGGCATGACAACGCGAGAATTCAATTTTGATGGGATCGTCGGGCCAACGCACAACTATTCTGGCTTGTCGTATGGCAATGTCGCCTCGACTTTACAAAAAAATGCTCCGTCGAATCCGCGTGCTGCCGCGCTGCAAGGCTTGGAGAAAATGCGGCGTGTGTCAACGCTCGGGATTGGCCAAGCCGTCCTACCACCCTTGCGACGGCCTTGCTTGACTTTTCTGCGCCGCGTTGGAATGGAAGGCAACGATCGGCAAATCATCGAGCGGGCTGCGGCGACCGATCCAGTATTGCTTGCGGCCGCTTTTAGCGCTTCGAACATGTGGACGGCCAATGTGGCAACCGTTTCGCCAAGCGCCGATTGCGACGACGGCCGATTGCATTTGACGGTGGCAAACCTCACCAGCAATTTGCATCGTTCGCTCGAATCCGCTTCAACATTTCGAATAATGCAGTTCGTTTTTGCGGACGAGCGGCATTTTGTGGTCCACCCTCCCCTGCCCGCCGCGCAAGCTTTTTCGGATGAAGGCGCGGCCAATCACACACGATTGGCAAATCGGATTGACGGCCCAGGACTAGAGTGCTTTGTGTACGGGCGAAGTGCGATGCGCGCTGGGGCACAACTGCCGCACCGTTTTCCGGCACGGCAAACGCTCGAAGCGTCCCAAGCCATCGCGCGCTTGCATCAACTAGCACCAGCTCGGACCGTTTTTGTTCAGCAAAATCCGATAGCCATCGACGGGGGCGTGTTTCACAACGACGTAATCGCCGTCGGCAACCAAAACACGTTGCTTTGTCACGAGCAAGCCTTCGTCGATCAGGCGCAGACACTAGATCAACTAAAGCAACAATTCGCGGACGAGTGCGGCGGGACGTTGTGCGTCATTCAAATCGCCACCAAAAGTTTTTCGCTAGACGACGCCGTCAAGAGTTACTTTTTCAATAGCCAACTCCTGTCGCGAGCCGATGGGCACATGACTTTGATTTGCCCCATCGAATGCAAAGAGCTTGATTCGGCGCGGTTCTGCATTGAAACGACGCTTGATGGCGATAACCCGATCGATCAAGTCGAATATTTCGACTTGCGACAAAGCATGCTTAACGGCGGCGGACCTGCTTGTTTGCGGTTGCGCGTCGTGTTGACGGACTCCCAGCAACAAGCGGTTCACGACGGCATTTTATTCAGCGAAGACTTGTACCAACGCTTGGTCCAATGGGTAAATGCGCATTATCGCCAGCGATTATTGCCGGACGACCTGCGCGATCCTCGGCTTGTCGAAGAAGTCGATTCGGCGATGATGGAATTGACTGAAATCCTGCAACTTCCGCAAGACCTGCTCTGAACAAAGGCGTAATCGATCACACTCTGGGGTCTGACGCACTATTCGGCCAAAGTTCGACACGATCCGCAAAAAACCCAAATCCGAATAATGGGTCTGACCCCCTGTACTCACAGAAAAAGCCCATGACGAAGAAACAAGCCGCCACGAAAACGCTTGACGTGGTCCTAAACGGACTCATGCAGCGGTACAGTCAGCGAGTGCCTGACGTGCGCGTCGTGATCGATTGCTTGGTGCGGGATGGCGTGATTCGCTCAGAAGCGGATATTGAAAACGACCACATCGCGTTTCGCACAATGGGCGTTCCACAGTTAGGAATCCAGTCGCTTGAAAAGATTTTTTTGCATTACGACTATCAGCGTCGCGACTCGTATTCGTTTGAAGGTAAAAAGCTCAATGCGTTTTGGTACTCGCCGCCGCAACCCAGCTACCCGCGAATTTTCGTTTCCGAGTTGCGAGTGCACGACTTATCCAGCGAAGCACAACGAATAATAATGTCCTACACGAATGAAGTCTCGTCCGATCCCGTTGCGGCACTCGATTTGGACGACGGGCTGGCCGTGGACGAATTTTTGCATCGCCCGCTGTGGCGCACGCCGACTTGGACAGATTACCAACGGCTCGCGTCGGAAAGCGAATATGCGGCGTGGGTGATCTACAATCGCTACTACCTCAATCACTTCACGGTTAGCGTGCATGATTTGCCTTCAAGCTACAACACGATTGAGGGATTCAATCGCTACCTTGAACGAAACGGAATTCAACTCAACGATTCGGGCGGAAAAACAAAAACCAGCGGCGACGGATTGTTGATTCAAAGTTCAACGGTTGCGCAAATGGTCTTGGCCGAGTTCGACAACGGCCAGCACGGAATCGAGCAACATCAGATTTCTGGTTCGTATGTTGAATTCGCCGAGCGGCGCGTGCTTCCGACATTTCAGAAGTTGCCGACCACTGCGATCCGTCGCGAGCATCGGCGCGATGGATTCGAAACCACCAACGCCGACAAGATTTTCGAAAGCACGTTTTCTAGTCAGACCGCCCGTCGCGCCGGTTCGATGGACCCATAGGCCGTTAGCGTATCATCAAGTGTTTCACGATCAAGTTTCGCGATCTTCGTTTAACCGGGCCGCTTCGGACCGCGTGACCCCGCCAGCGCCCGGAAGCCGGGCGGTTAAACGGCGAAATCGCAGCCATTGACCGCAGGTGGCTTGATTCGATACGATGATTCGCCTTGGCTGCCGCTTACATAGTGCGGCTTAAACAGATTGACACAATGTAGGTTCCTGAAACGCCTACCGCTTGTTGTCGGCCAAACACATAACTTGAAGACAGGACTCTTTGCCATGATTAAAGGCATCTTGGGCCGCAAAGTCGGCATGACGCAAGTATTTGACGAAACCGGGAAGTGCTTTCCAGTCACAGTCATCGAAGCTGGCCCGTGCAATGTTTTGCAGGTTCGTTCCGAAGAACTCGATGGCTACTCGGCTATCCAATTGGGCTTTATTGATAGGCCGCGCCGCAAGGCACCTCGCAGCGAACGCGGGCACGTCTCGAACATTAGTAGCAAGCGTTCGAAAACGCGCGCAACCGCCGGTATTACAGTTGGTAAAAAAGCCGATTGCGAACCGAAGCGATACATTCGAGAGTTTCGCGGCAAGGCAGATGGATATGAAGTCGGCCAAGTCGTGACCGTCGAAAAATTCAGCGAAGTCAAATCGGTCGATATCGCCGGTATCACCAAAGGGCGCGGCTTTTCCGGTGTCATGAAGCGACACAATTTCAAAGGTCAACGCGCTTCGCATGGCGTCAAAAAAGTGCATCGTCATGGCGGATCGACCGGAGCTTTGGCCGCATGGCGCGGTGGCGGTCGCCCGAAAAAGGGCAAGAAACTGCCGGGCCAATACGGCGCCGTTCGCGTGACAGTTCGCAATTTGAAAGTCGTGCGAGTCGATACCGAAAATAATTTGCTCTTGGTCCACGGCGCGATTCCGGGTGCAAACGGCGGTCTTGTAATCGTAAGAGAAACTAACATCAAGTAGGGCTTCGCTAGGGTCTGACGCCAATTTGCGCGGTCTTCGGAGAAAATTGGGGTGTGACCCTTTCGCGAAAGTTAACGCGACGTGCTTTTTAGGCGTCGCGTTTGTGTTACCGGAATCCATCTTGTGAGTAAGCCAAATCGTCCTCGAAAGAAGTCCTCGCCCGGTCCAAATCAGCCGCGTGTCTTTCACGTCGACGACGTTGCGGCCAAGCAGACTTTGGTTACGGCGATTCACAAATGGCTTGATGTCTCGTGGGGCGAAGCCCGCCGCTTGATCGATACTCGCCACATTCACGTGAACGGAAATCTCTGCGTCGACGCTGGTCGGCGATTGACGGCAACCGAAGTCGTCCATGTGTTTTCCCATTCACTGGCTCCACCCCCAAAAGAAGACGACGTGAAAATTCGTTTTATCGACGAACACATCGTCGTCGTCGAAAAGCCTTCGGGAATGACCACGTTGCGCCATGCGGAAGAACGGTTTTGGCCGGCCGCACGCCGCCAACAGCAACCGACGTTGGAAGAGTGCCTGAATCGAGTCATCGCAAAACGTGAAAGGAGCCGCAACACGCGACAGACAGCTTCACCTAAAGTTCGGCCCGTTCATCGCTTGGATCGAGACACCAGTGGAGTAATGGTCTTTGCCCGAACGGTCAAAGCCGAACGAGTGCTCGTTCATCAGTTCACCAAACATACGATCACGCGGCGTTATCTCGCGGTTGCTGTCGGGCGAATCAGCGCGATGACGATCGACACCGTTTTAGTCCGCGATCGCGGCGACGGCCGGCGCGGCAGCTCCGACGACGACATCGAAACTCAGGGCAAGCGTGCTGTAACTCACGTTCGACCGGTCGAGGATTTGGGGCGTTTCACTTTGGTCGAGTGCAAGTTGGAAACTGGGCGCACGCATCAGATCCGAATTCACTTGTCGGAAAAGGGACACACGGTGTGTGGCGACAAAGTCTACGCCGGAAAAAAATTTGCCAAGTCCAAGAGCGACGACGGTGGCGCGCCCCGTTTAGCCTTACACGCCTGCGAGTTGAGCTTTACGCATCCCATCACCAACGAAGGCCTTCATTTCGATTCGCCGCTTCCCAATGATTTGACGGCGTTCGTGGTCGGGCTGCGAAAAAAGGCTGTGGCTGATTAATGCGAGCGCGAGGGTTTTGCGGCCGATGTATAGTCGAGACGCAAGACCTTTTTCGGATTGCCAAAGGCGGAATCGCTATAGACGGCTTTGATTGGGACGGTCGCGCCCTCATCTATGAATTCGCCATTTTTAAAGATCATCCCGTTTTCGATTACGTACACCGCCAAGCGAAAAATACGTTCGCGCAAGTCCGCTGGCTCTTCATGCGAGGTCAGTGTTTCGATTTCCATCAGGCCGAACTGCATTAAGCCTGTGGTATAGCCAAATGTTCGCCCGGACTTAGGTTTTGAAACGCGAAAATCGACCCAGATGTACAGGGGCAAGCTGTCGGGGAGCATTTTCACACAGAACTCGCGAAACATTTCGGAAGAGATGACTATTTGACCGCCGCACCAGTAAACGCCGAGCGCCTCGTGACATGACATTAGCAAAGCAGCGGTTGCCAGCGAAAGAAACTTCACCTGATTCAATGGCGTCTCTTTGGATTTGATCGTGATGACCACGTGTCCGTGATGGTCGGCGAAAACTTTCTTGGCGTCGGGCCACAACCAACTTTCGGTGCAGATTTTGTTAAGCTCACGCGACGGAATCGGGCCAGGCATCAAAGCAAAAAAAACCGTCGAGCCGCCGACGCTGAACGACAGCGTGTGGTCGGACTTTTTCGCATCGACTGGGCGAGGAAGCCGCGGCCAAGTCGAAACAAAATGATGCAGGATATCGGACATCGTGAGCTTCGCGCCCTTGGCAAGCGGAATCATCGCAATCGGCATAGGCATGAACGGCTCCACGCAATTGGCCCAAGGAGCCCGTTGAAAAACGAACCATTACCAGCACGAAGCCAGTGATAGAATCCCGCGCGATTTTCATATCGCTCGACACTAGCTTGCGCTTCATGCGGGTATTTCAACGGGCGACAGCGGCCCCAATAGATTCTAATGGTAGCAACGGCTGGCGGGAAAATCGAGAGACTTTGCATGAATGTCGAAAATGTTGGGCAGCTTTTTCAAATGTACCAAGAGTTGCAACGGTATGTTCGCTGGAATCAAGCCGATGGCGCGATCGTCCGCCAAGCCTACGAAATCATCGTGCCGGCAATCCCAAGTTTGATCGATGACTTTTATGCTGAGATTCAGCGGCATAACAACACGTCGGCCGTGATCACTGGCGGACCGTCGCAGATTGAACGGCTTAAACAGACACTTCGCCGTTGGCTTGACGGACTTTTTTGTGGGAAATACGACGAGGAATATGTTCGAACACGCTGGCATGTCGGTCGGCGACACGTCGAGATCGGTTTGGAACAAGCGTATGTCACAGCGGCCTTGTCGCGACTCCGAAGCGGAATTATTGATCATCTTCGTCGCTCGTGGACGGGTTCCAATGCAATCCTTATCCAAATCGATCAAGCACTAAATAAGTTGCTCGACCTGGACGTAGCCATAATTGAAATGGCTTACCAGCAACATTTTATTTGGAAACTCCAGGAGCACACTCGGCAACAAAGTCAGCAGACCGAACGACTCGCTGCGATCGGGCAAATGGTCACGGGTTTAGCACACGAAAGTCGGAACTTGCTCCAGCGCAGCCACGCCTGTTTGGAGGCGCTGCTGTTGGATATTGGCGATCGTCCCGACGCGCTCAAGCAAGCGGGGCGCATCCAGATCGCGTTGGATCAACTGCATCGGTTGTACGAGGAAGTTCGTAACTATGCCGCGCCGATCAAACTCGAATTGGGCGACGTTGACTTGCTCAAACTGATTCAACAATCGTGGCAGCACTTGGAATCCAAGTGGGTGAACCGTGAAACACACTTTGAAATTCGCTGTGCGCATAACAATCCGTGTCGCTCGCGAGCCGATTCGCACAGATTAGATCAAGTCTTCACAAATCTGTTTCAGAATGCAATCGATGCCAGTGGCAATGCTCCGCGCATTATTTGCAAAATCGCCCCCCTGGCTGACGACAGATTCTGGAAGATATCCATCGCCGATAACGGCCCGGGTATTGCCACTGATATTTCAACTCGGGTCTTCGAACCGTTTTTCACGACCAAGTCGCACGGAACAGGCTTGGGAATGGCGATCACGCGGCGAATCGTCGAAGCACACGGTGGCTCAATTTCGGTCGGCAAAAGCGAGATGGGCGGGGCCGAAATTTTTGTTGTGCTTCCAATCACCGTCGAATAGGTCCGAGTTGTGTCATTTTAGCACGACGCTTTTCGAAAGTGTGCTGGAATGACCCGATTGGAAGTGTCAAACTGACATAAACAACCATTACGTTTGCCGAATCGAACCATGCTCGGTCCTGGCACGTTTGTTGCGAGAGAATGAGCGGCTCCGTTGTTGAAGCGAATTGCACAGGAGAATTGAGAATGCATACTAAACACATTTTGGTTCCGTTGGACTTATCGACCAACAGCTTGGAAGCGATTGACGTTGCCACGTCGTTAGCCAAAGCCGAAAATGGCCAGATCACTTTTTTGTACACGTCCATTCCTGATTTGCCGACTGAATCTGGCTATGCCGCAATCGAGATGGCGGCAGCGACGCGGGCGGCGCAAGTAGAGTTAGAACAGATACGCCCGTCGGATCCTTCCGTTGTTTTTCACCACGAAGTTCGTCGCGGAGAACCTGCGTCGGAAATCATTAAATTCGCGAAAGAACATCGCGTCGACATGATTGTCCTAACAACGCATGGGCGTTCGGGGATTTCTCGGTTGCTCATGGGGAGCGTGGCCGAGCATGTGATTCGCAAAGCTCCTTGCCCGGTGTTGACGCTACGCAGCGCAACGGTCGCGACCGTTTCCTAGAAAGGCGTGCCCAATGAGCCCAATACCAAATTGTCTCGATGGCGATTCCTTCCAACAGAATAACTATCCGTCCAACATGAACTCACGAACAACGAAAGCAGAATCGTCCGGCCTGTTGAATTTCGTAGCTCGGAGCAAAATTAAACTCTTATTGGTCGACGACGAAGAGGACTTTCGCGAAGCGGCCACCGCTTATTTCTCGCGGCTTGGCTACGTTACTGCCGCAGCCGAAGACGGCGAAAGCGCCCTGGCTGCCTTGCAAAATCGCGGTTTCGATGTGGCCGTTATTGATATTCACATGCCTCGCATGTCGGGAATTGAACTGTTGGAACAAATTCGGCAAGACGACAGCGAAATGAAAATCATCATGCTGACGGGAGGCGGCACAATTGAAAACGCGGTTGAGTCGATGAAAAAAGGTGCATTCGACTTTTTGACCAAGCCCGCCAAGCTCACCGAATTGGACTTGCTGATCCAAAAAGCCTTTCTCTCTCGCCAACTCGAAAAGGAAAATCGGCAGTTGCGCCACGTCGTCAAGCAATTCTCGTCACCTTCCAGCATTATCGGCAAATCGACCGCGATGCAAGAAACATTTCGCTTTATAGATAAGACGGCGGGAACCGAAAAACCGGTTTTGATCCAAGGCGAAAGCGGAACCGGCAAAGAACTCGTGGCCCGAGCGATTCACGAACGGTCGGCTCTCGCCGACAAACCACTGGTCGTGATCAACTGCGCTGCTTTGCCCGATGCGCTTTTGGAAAGTGAGTTGTTTGGTCACGAAAAAGGCGCGTTCACCGGCGCGACGGCGGCCAAACCAGGTTTATTTGAAATCGCCGACGGCGCGACGCTGTTCATCGACGAATGCGGAGAGTTGGCCGGTGGATTGCAAGCCAAATTGTTGCGAGTGTTGGAGGATGGAACCTTCCGGCGCATCGGCTCCGTCAAAGAGCATCGCGTCAGCG
The DNA here is from genome assembly GCA_031409895.1 of Planctomycetota bacterium. GTDB lineage: Bacteria > Planctomycetota > Planctomycetia > Pirellulales > Pirellulaceae > JANMEB01. Next base: position 42,543 of record JANNYC010000007.1, on the reverse strand, counting down.
TGCGTTTGCTCGCCGCCACTAATCGGGACTTGGCCCGCGAAGTCGCCGCCGGGCGATTTCGCGAGGACTTGTACTATCGAATCAACGTGCTGACAATCCAACTGCCGCCGCTGCGCCAGCGAGAAGGCGATGTCGAACTGCTGATCCGCCATTTCGTCGGCGACCAATGGCACATTTCGGATGACTTGCTCAAGCTGTTGTCGAATTACAGTTGGCCGGGCAATGTTCGCCAACTTCAGAATGCGATCGAGCGCGCAAAAATCTTGGCAGACAACGATTGGATTACCAAAGAAAATTTGCCTGCGGAAATCATTCACGCCAGCCAAGAAGTCGCCGCCTTGGACTCGAATCTCAAGCCCGATTTGGAGACGATCAACCGGATTCACGTTCAAGGCGTCTATGAAAAGAACCAGCGTAACAAGTCGCGTACGGCTCGCGTCCTGGGCATCGGTCGGCGTTCCCTTTATCGACTTCTGGAAAAATACGGCATCGAATAAGCCATCGTCGCGGCGTTCCATCGGAATTGATTTGCTCGTTTTCAGGATTGACACGGCACGGCGTTGTCTTTCATTATGGAAGCCTCGCTGTCTTCGCCTGAATGGTTCCAGTCAACCCAAAGTGTCGCTGAATGTCTTTGACTCCGCTACTTGCCGCGCAAATCCCTTGGGATCGCTTGCCGGAAAACGCGCCGGCCATCTTCACGTTGCTGTGTGTCGTGGTTTGTTTTGGGCTGCTGGCCTTCACGACACTTACGCCGGATGTGATTCTCGTCGGCTCGGTCGTAGTGCTGTTAGCGACCGGCGTGTTGACGACGCCTGAAGCGCTGGCCGGATTTGCCAACGAAGGAGTCGTCACAATCGCGATCTTGTTTATCATCGCGGCGGCCGTTCAAGAAACTGGCGGCGTCGATTGGATTGCTCGCAACGTGTTGGGGCGGCCAAAAACACTTCGGGCTGGCTTGGCTAGAATGGTCGTTCCAGTCGCCGCCCTAAGTGCGTTTTTGAACAACACGCCGCTGGTGGCGATGATGATTCCTGCCGTGACCGATTACTCTCGCAAAAGCCAAATTCCCGCTTCCAAGTTGATGATGCCGCTCGCCTTCGCGGCGTCGTTGGGCGGCGTGATGACACTCATAGGCACGAGCACGAACCTGGTCGTGCAAGGGATGCTGATTGAATCGACCGGCCGAGGTATGCGGATGTTCGACATCAGTTGGGTCGGAGTTCCCGTAGCAATCGTTGGCGTGTCGTATTTGATTTTCATCGCCCCGTGGTTGCTCCCCAATCGCAAAGCGGCACTCAGTACTCTGGACGATCCGCGCGAATACACCGTCGAAATGCAAATCATGGGCGACAGTCATTTGCCGGGCAAGTCGATTGAAGCTGCCGGGCTGCGGCATTTGCCCGGACTTTTTTTGGCCGAGATTCATCGTGACGGAGTTTCGATTCCGGCAGTGTCGCCGCAAGAAATTTTGCTCTCTGGCGACCGGCTTCTTTTTGTCGGTGCCATGGACTCGGTGAAAGAATTGCATCGGATTCGTGGATTGATCCCCGCGACGGACGATGTGTTTCAACTTAATTCGCCGCGACCGCAGCGCTGCTTGATCGAAGCGGTCGTATCCAACACGTGTCCGCTTTTGGGCAAGACTATTCGCGAATCTCGCTTTCGCTCACAGTACAACGCGGTCGTCGTGGCCGTGGCGCGAAACGGCGAGCGATTGCGACAAAAGCTGGGCGATATCGAATTGAAGGCGGGGGATGTACTGCTCGTCGAAGCGCATCCTTCATTCGCCGAACAACATCGCAACTCGCGAGATTTTTTCTTGGTCAGCGCGGTGAGCGAGTCGTCGCCGCCACGACATGATCGGGCTCTTTTAGCGATTGGATTATTGCTGGCGATGGTGATAGTCGTTGCGATTGAGTTGATGCCGATGATGATGGCTGGCTTGATCACCGCCGGAATATTGCTGCTTTCTCGCTGCATTTCGCTGGAACGGGCGCGACGATGCGTGAGCTGGGACGTCCTGGTCGCGATCGCCGCGTCTTTGGCGCTCGGGACCGCATTAGAGAAATCCCGTGCGGCCCGGATGATTGCGGAGTCGATCACGAACATGGCCGACGGGAATGTTTGGTGGTCGTTGGTGCTCGTCTATGTTGGGACCGTCATCGTGACCGAAATCGTCAGCAACAACGCTGCCGTGGCGCTGATGTTTCCATTTGCCATGAGTGTTTCGAAATCGCTGGGCGTCGACTATATGCCGTTTGTGATTGCCGTGATGATCGCCGGTTCATCGAGCTTTGCGACGCCGATTGGCTATCAAACCAATCTGATGGTGTACGGCCCCGGCGGTTATCGGTTTCGCGATTACACCAAAGTTGGTTTGCCACTGGACGTCTTGGTCGCCATCGTGGCTTTGGCGTTGATCCCGCTATTCTTTCCGTTGACCAAATCCTAGTCGACACGATTCGAACATTTGCTTTGGCGTCTGGTTCCCAGGCTCCTGCCTGGGAACCGACTGGATTGCTGGCTCCGCCAGCCGAATTCGAGCCAGAGCCTCGGCCGCAGTGCGTTCCCAGGCGGGAGCCAGGGAACGAGCGGACGCAGATCGAAAAAAAATTTCCCTCAGCGCGACTTTATTCTCCGCTTGGCGAGGCGAAGAAACACTTCAACGTCAATCGAACTCGGCCTTGTCATCGCTTCATTCGACAAACTCTTGTCAAAGTCTTCCGATTATTTGCTCCGCGACATGCGAGTTGCGCGAACGGCAAAAGTCTTCCGAATAGAAAGATGTTTCGTGTCACGCAAGCGCTGCGGCGCGAGAATTATTTTTGCGATTGCTTTTCAACAGAGCCCGATACAATGTCGAGCACGGACGTCTTGCGCCATCAAGGAGGAACTCTATTTCAACCTTCTTGGAGTCGGGTCCATGCCTTCTGAATGGATGAATTCTCTCATCGTTGTAATTTTTTGCACCGTCTGGGCGTGCATCGGACAGTTTTCGTTGCCCCGATGAATTGCTTCCAAAATTCCAAACGCGAACCACGAACGCTAATCGGGGTCTGACGCATTTTTCGGTCAATATTGATTCACTTGGAAACAACTTGAATCCGAAAAATGGGTCTGACCCCTTCCGAACAAGCAGCGAGTTTCCCAACTCGTGATCGGTTACGGGCTGCGCTATCGTCGCCGTTCGCCCGCCTGCGCAGTTGCGCATGTTGCGGGAAGTTCGCAATTGATGGATCATCTGGGCGCTGCCGCGAGTGGAACTTCGCCGGGGCGTGCTTGCAAACTGATTGCTGTCCGATGAAAATACGACGTCAATTCGCCTGTTGTCTTTGTCACCACTTGTAATTCGCGCGGAGCCCAAGATGCCTCGACCTGTGACTTTGTTTACTGGCCAATGGGCCGACTTACCGATCGAGGAAATGGCGCGAAAGACGCAGTCGTTCGGCTACGACGGAATTGAATTGGCTTGCTGGGGTGACCATTTTGAAGTCGACAAAGCCACTTCGCAAAAAAATTACTGCGACGAGCGAAAGAAGCTGTTGGAAAAGTACGGCCTCCGCTGCTACGCCATAAGCACTCACTTGGTCGGCCAAGCCGTCTTGGACAACATCGACGCGCGGCATCAAGCGATTCTGCCAAAGTATGTTTGGGGCGACGGGAAGCCTGCCGGTGTGAACAAACGCGCGGCCGACGAGATGATGGCCACGGCGCGAGTCGCAAAGAAACTTGGCGTCGAAGTCGTCAACGGGTTTACGGGTTCTAGCATTTGGCATTTGAATTATTCGTTTCCGCCGGTCCCGCCGACGATGATCGACGACGGGTTTGCTTTGTTGGCCGAGCGGTGGAATCCGATTTTGGACGTTTTTGGAGAATGCGGCGTCCGGTTCGCGCTGGAAGTCCATCCGACCGAGATCGCGTTTGACTTGCACACCGCCCAACGGGCACTGGAAGCCCTCGATCATCGCGAAGAGTTCGGGTTTAACTTCGACCCAAGCCATTTGCACTGGCAAGGGGTCGATCCGGTCGAGTTCATTCGGGCGTTTCCAACGCGCATATTTCACGTCCATATCAAAGACGCAATCACGACCTTGAATGGTCGGAGCGGAATTCTGTCGAGTCATCTCAATTTCGGCGATGCGCGGCGCGGATGGGACTTTCGTTCGCCGGGTCGCGGCGCCATTAACTTTGAGGAGATCATTCGAGCCCTGAACGATATTCGCTACGAAGGACCGCTGTCAATTGAATGGGAAGATTGCGGCATGGACCGTGAATTCGGCGCTAAAGAAGCTTGCGAGTTTACTAAGCAATTGGATTTTGCACCAAGCAAACGTGCCTTCGACGCAGCCTTCGAGAAGTAAAATGGTGGCACCCTCGGAAATCGTTCAAGTCCGTAAAGATGTCCCCAGCGGATCGATCATTCTCAATCGTCCCGATCGCCGGAACGCCATTTCGCAAGACATCATTCGCCAGCTCCGCCAAGCCTTTGACGACTTGCATCAGGAACGCTCTGTGCGGGCCGTCATCTTGACCGGGACCACGCACGTATTTTCGGCGGGGACCGATTTGCATGAATTGAACGAAGGCTTCTCCGACGAAAAGTCGGCCGATCTGTGGCAAGATTACGTCGCGGATTTGCTTTCTTTGATCGAAGAGATGCTCCGATTCCCCAAGCCAATTATCTGCGCGGTCAACGGATGGGCGGTGGGCAGCGCGGTTGCCCTTATGCTTGCCAGCGACATTGTGATCGCCAGTGATCGAGCGAGAATCGCACTTCCTGAAACGCGTCGTGGGTTAATTGCGGGATTGGCCGCGCCCCTAATCTGCTTGCGCGTTGGCGCGGCTCGCGCGGCGGGGTTGTTGTTTCTCAACCAGAGCCTCGACGCGACTCAAGCCTTAAACATGGGCCTAGTTCATCAAGTCGTCGAGGATCGGTTGGTATGGTTCCGCTCACAAGAATGGGCCAAGGAAATTGCCCAATCGTCACCGCAATCCGTTCAACTGACGAAGCAACTCTTAAACGAAACCATCGGCGAGTCCGTCTTTACCCAGTTGAGCATCGGTGCCGCCAATATGGCCGCCGCCCGCACCACCGACGCCGCCAAAGAAGGAGTATCGGCCTTCTTGGAAAAGCGAAGCCCGAATTGGAACGCGCCTAAATCAGCGCCGTAATCCGCGAATCGCGCATCATCCGGCACTTGTGTCGCTGCGTCTCTCTGCGCCGACGGCCGCCTCGCCAGGACCGAATCCTACCCCGCCAAACTTTCATTAGAATGCAGCTAGCCGTGTATGTGAAATAGTGCCCGTCCTTTTTTTCTTTTTTTCTTTTCGACTCGGCCACTCGCGCGGCAAGCCGCATCACGTCGCCCAGCAGCTCGCGAATGATAACCTGCGCCTCAGGCGGAAAGCTGGCCAACTGTACTTCCATGAACATGTGCGACATACTTATCGAGTCGCTGAACTCGTCTCCCGTGACCAGACCAGTTTTCCAAGAAAAACGCACCACGGCGTGAACGGTTACCCACGTAACGCATGTGGTGCCGGTGGGACCATGATGATGAACACGAATGCCAATCCGCATAGGACGAAATCAAAACGATCAAGATTGAAACGCGTCGTTGCCGTTGACTTGTTTTCTGGCGCCGGTGGACTGACCCGGGGGCTGCTCGACGTCGGCGTCGAAGTGATTGCGGGCTACGACATCGCGGAAGAATGTCGATATCCGTATGAATACAACAACAAGCCAGCGGTGTTCAAAGAGAAGAGCGTCGCGGATGTTTCAGGCCTTGAACTGGCCACACTTTACCCCGTCAACAGTTGGCGAATTCTGGTAGGTTGTGCGCCATGCACGCCATTCTCCAAGTACACGCAAGGCTTGGATTGCACCGCGAACGACAAATGGGGTCTGTTGCACCACTTCGGTCGCATTATTGCGGAGTTAAAGCCGGACGTGGTCAGCATGGAAAACGTGCCTCAGCTTCAGCGTCACAAAGTCTATCTCGACTTTCTGGCAACACTTAAGAAACACGAATACGAGGTTTCGGTACACCAAGTGAATTGCTTGGACTACGGTGTTCCGCAACGCCGAACCCGACTTGTGCTTTTCGCGTCGCGTCTCGGCCCAATCAAAATAATTCCCCCCACTCACCAACTAGAAGAATATCTCACCGTGCAATCGGCTCTTCGCAAGCTGCCAAAACTAAAAGCAGGCGAAGTTAGCAGTGCTGACCCGCTTCATCGCAGCAGCGGACTTTCCAAGACCAACCTTCGTCGCATAAAGAATTCCAAGCCAGGCGGAACATGGCGGGATTGGCCGAAGGAGTTGGTTGCCAAATGCCACCGCAAGAAAAAAGGAAAGACCTACCCAAGCGTCTATGGCCGAATGAAATGGGACAAACCTTCTCCGACGATAACGACACAATTCTACGGCTTCGGCAACGGGCGGTTCGGGCACCCGGAGCAGAACCGAGGCATCTCGCTCCGCGAAGGTGCAATACTTCAATCGTTTCCGCCAGATTACCAATTCGTGGAAGCGGGTGGTGAGTATTACTTCAAGACCATCGGTCGATTGATTGGCAACGCTGTTCCCGTGCGGCTCGGTGCTGTCGTTGGCGAGACAATCAAACGGCATTTGGAACAATTAGCCGTCGAAATATGAAAAGCTACACACTTACGATTGATCTCTCGACCCTTAACCACCTCGGCATCGGGCTCTACAGCAATATTCCCGCGGTACTTTCCGAGGTTGTCGCAAATGCGTGGGATGCAAACGCGAAGCTCGTTGACATCGACATTGATTCTGCCAATGGTTTGATCACAGTGAAAGACGACGGTTGGGGTATGACCGAAAGAGAAATCAATGATCGCTTTCTGAAAGTCGGATATCGGAAGCGCGTGGACAAAACCGCAAAGATTCCAAAAGGGCGTCTGCCGATGGGTCGCAAGGGAATAGGGAAGCTTGCGCTATTCTCCATCGCCAGCAGTATCGAAGTTCACAGCGTCAAACTCGACAAGCAGAAACGAATCATCGAGCGCAACGGCTTTGTGATGCGTGCTAGCGCGATTGAACAGTCAATTAGGGCGGGCCACGCTCACTACAAACCGGATGTGGTGCCGGAGCGCGATATTAAGATCCAAGAAGGCACAAAGCTGACCCTACGGGAACTCAAGACCGGTGCACAGCTTACTGAGCCGTTCCTGCGTAAGCGGCTGGCACGGCGGTTCAGCGTCATTGGCACGGGCACAGGTTTCGTGGTTCGAATCAACAAAAAGCCCATCACTGTCAAGGACCGCGACTACTTCGATCGGCTTGAATACATGTGGTGCGTCGGGAAAGCAAGCGAAGTGATTGCGAACGATTGTAAGTCGCTCCTGCGACACGAGGTGATCCCCGGCATTGTCGATGAGGAAAATGATTATTCGTTGACAGGCTGGGTTGGCACAATGGCGGAGCACAAAGGTGTCGAGGAGGGCAACAACGGGATCGTTGTTCTGGCCCGCGGCAAGGTCATCCACGAGAACATTTTGCCGGATCTCAAGGAAGGTCGCGTTTTCAGCAAATATGTAATAGGCGAATTGAGCGCGAACTTTCTCGACCTCGACGAAAGCGAAGACATTGCCACGAGCGACCGCCAGAGCGTGAAGGAATCGGACCCGCGATTTCAAAAGCTAAAGGCGTTCGTCAAGGATCATGTTCTCAATCGAATTGGCAACGTCTGGACCGAATGGCGAAACGAAGACAAAGGTAACGAAGCACTTAAAAATCCGGTGATCGAGCAATGGTACAAAGAGCTTCGACCTCAACACCGTAAGTTCGCAAAGTCTTTGTTGGGAAAGATCGCATCATTCCCAGTTCAAGATCCTGAGTTTCGGCGGACCCTGTATCGGCACGGCATTCTCGCATTCGAGACTCTCGCTGCCAAGGAAAACCTACAAGCTCTGGAGACGGTTCAAACTGACGAGCAGTTAGAGCGATTGCTTGAGTTGTTCAAGGATTTCGACGACTTGGAGGCCGCCCACTACTGGCAGATCACTCGCACTCGAGTAGCTGTTTTACAGAAATTCGAGAAAATCGCGCCTAAGGCTCGTGAAACGGTGATTCAGAATTTTATTTTCGACCATCTCTGGCTCTTGGACCCTTCTTGGGAGCGCGCTTCGACTGACACACGGATGGAGCAGTCGGTTACCAAAGAATGGAAGAAACTAGACGCTGGCCTCACACGCGAGGAGAAGCGTGGGAGAATTGACATTCGATACAGGACAGCCGCGGGGAAACACATCATCATCGAACTCAAGAAGTACGATCGAAAAGTGCAGACTGAGGAACTGACCGTGCAAATTCGGAAATACAGGTCTGCCTTGGAGAAGTGCCTCACAAAGGCGTATCCCAACGTAAAGAAACACATCATTGAAACGATTTGTATAGTCGGGAGTCGCCCTCAACCCGAGGCTTCGGATGAGGAGAACCGAAAGATGCTGGAAGCGATCAATGCACGTTATATCACGTACGACCAGCTCATCACGCAGACCCGTGAAAGCTATGCCGATTATCTCGAAAAGAACCAAACACTTTCTCGCATCCTTCAGCTCGTCGAGAAAATCTAGCAGCATTGTGCGCCATGCTCAAACACACCATAAATTGTTAGAAACCGTTTCGGATTCAGTTCCCAAATAAACGGACCGACATAGTTTTGGCTACTCTATTGGTTTGAGGATGCACTGAACCGCGCGATCGTTGATGACCGGCCGGGATCATGGAATCCGCGGAAGGAAAAAAAGAAGAGAAGTAGAGAAGAAGAGAAAAAGACAGGCAAAGTTTGGACTTGCCCGCTCTCTGCTCCGCAATCCGTTCAACTGACGAAGCAACTCTTAAACGAAACCATCGGCGAGTCCGTCTTTACACAGTTGAGCATCGGTGCCGCCAACATGGCCGCCGCCCGCACCACCGACGCCGCCAAAGAAGGCGTCTCGGCCTTTCTGGAAAAGCGCAGCCCGAATTGGAAATAGAAATCGGCGGATGGGACCGATCGGCGAATAAATGCTATTTCTCGTTTAGGCCAACATGAGTGCCAACGTGGTAATTGTGGCATTGCGTGCAAGAATTGCTGGCCATGCCGCGCTGGTGGCACGAGGCGCATTCGGATTTCCGAATCGGCTGGAAATTGCTGGCGAACTTGTGCGGGTCGTCGCCGTGAAACTGCGAGGTTTGAACGCGGTCGACATCAAGGCGGTGACAATTCGTACATGACTTGCCGGACGAGTCGATCAAATGCGGCTGATGCGAAAAACTTGTGAAGCTGCGTGCTGATGCGTTGCGATACACGGCTTTCCAGTTGACGATATGCGCAGAGTTTGCCCGATCAGCAGTGTGGCACTTTCCGCAAGCCCCGACGCTAACGTCGCTCGTAAGCTGCTGAAACAGTTGATGGACGGACGGGTTGGAGTCTTTGTTCTCGGACAGCGCGATCAAATCGAACAGCGACTTGAGCGACGAGTCCAGGTGATGCGTTGGTTTATAGGCGATGTTCAATGTCGTGTCATCGATTTGCCAAAGGTCATTGACCTGCGGCTGACGAGACGGGGTCGGTGGTTTTGCCGCGATGGATTCGTTTTCGGCTTGGTTGCCCGCGACCAAGTCCGCCGGCTCAAGTTGCGCAACAGGTGCGGAAGCCGTGTCGACGGGAGCTTTCAAGTTGGCCAGGCTACCGTCGCGCAATGGATTGGCCGCCAACAGCTCATCGTCGGGAATCGAGCCTTGACTCTGTTGTAAGGTTACTTCGGCGCCGGCCGGTCTCTGCGAGTCGGCAAGATTAGACGGCGGGCGCATTTTGTCTTTGAGAGGGTTCGGAACAAGGTCTTGATCGTCGAAAGTATTGGCTGGCGAAGCTCTCGCCGGATTGTATCGCGCCAAGACATCGTGTTCCGACGGGAGCCACATCGAAGAAATGGATTGCTTTGATGCATCGTCTCCCGGAACGGTCACACGCCCGAACCAAGTCGCCTTGAGAGTCTGCAATTTGTCGCTTGGAACGGAGGCTAGCCAATCGTTGAGCGGTGGCGAGTCGGAGCTTATGCCCAGCGATTGAGCCATGCGCCGCCGAAGAGTGGATTGGGCGTCGATCGCCAGTTCGTCGACAAGCGATTTGATTCCGTTGGCGATTCCGGCTGCCAAGCGGACTTGATTAACTTTCGTACTGTCGACGTCGGAAAATTGAAATCGTGGGCCAAGCTGATCGAGTGCCTCGCGAACTTGAGGGTCCGCAGAAAGCAGCACTTTCATCAGAGGCGGAATGCTGCCATCAAATTGGCCTGTCGCGGAAATTGGCCACGCCGAAACCGTCGCGCCACTTTTGCGAATCGAATCCAAGTCAATGAGCGGCAACGTCAGTATCGCCAAGCTTTCGTTTTTCTCAATTTGCTGCTGATGACATTCCATGCAAGTCGTCTCGAACGACGCGAGCAGCTCAACATTTTGCATCGCATCGCCAACATGACATGCGCGACAGTCGAATTCGCGGTTCTTGCCAGCGAAGTGCGTCGACTTGTGCGTCACATGGTCGAACGCGATTCGCGCGCGGCGTCGAGCGGGAAAAGTCGCCGCAAACTCCAAATGATTCGATTCAAAGCTATGAAAATTAGTCGAGTGACACGTCTGGCATTGGCGATCGGTCATCGTGCTCAGATTGTGCTCCGCGCCGTGATGTTCGCGGTGACACGTCGAGCAAGCGAGTGACTCGGTGTGGCTGCCCGAAACTGCGGTCGACAAACCCGTGAGCTTGGCGGTGTACTGCGCGAGAGTTGCCGGGTCGAGGTTATGCGGTGAAAGCGCGGTTGGTTGTGGAAGCATTTCGCCATGACACTTCAAACACAATTGTGATTGAGTCGTCGAGCCGTGATGATTTCCAGTAAAAGTGCTTGCGAGCCATTGCGTGACGGGCTGGGTCGCGGACTGATGGCAAGCCGCACATCGGTCGATCCCCTCCCCTTTGAGAACTTGAGCGTGATGCGAAGTCAGCGGTCCCGGTGCTAAAAACTCGCCGCGCCAGCGCGAAGAAAAACCGCAGAACGCGACCGCGATCGTCAGAGCGATACAACTCCAAGTAAACGCGCGTCGATAACCGCGCAAGCTCAATCGTGGCGAGCAAACGCCGGGGCCTTGGCAGCATTGACCGTCTGGAAGTGGGCCAATGAGGCACGTTCCAAGCTTCGGGTCCAGCGTCGAGACCCACGACTCGCCCATCTTGATCGGTTGGCAGCGCGGACGTGCAGAGCAGCGTCCCGCGACCGGTCCAGGACAATGATCACATTCATTTCCCGAACCACCGCAAGTCCAGTTAGTGTTTGGTCTCAAATACGGATCGCGCGGATTGTTCATGGCAGCCCTCCATGAAACGCGTGGACCATGACACCGTGGACGATTGCGACGATCACGAGGCTATACGTTAGTCCAATGTGTGCGAATAACCAAATCTTCAACCGCCCTTGAAGTGCAAGATGATAGTCCAAGTCATCTTTGCGCCGCACCATTTCGGCCAGCTTGCGTCCGGCATCGCGATGCGGCGGCGACAAGTACCGGTCCAAGTCCTCGATCTCGCTCAACAGCGCGCGACAGGCATGACCGCTTGGCCGAACTAAGTACGAAACTGGTCGAGCTTGTTCGAAAAAGCCAGCCAATCGTTGAACGTAGAATCGACATAAGACGACTGACCTTGCCGGCGACTGAAACAATAATTTTTGAACTTGGCGGACGAGCTTCCGGCGCAATAGCGGAATCTGCTCGAAGATGACTTGTTCACCGATGGCCGTGAGGCGGCGGGGAATCGTTCGCGTCCAAAACAAGCCGAGCAATCCGCTGCCGAACACAATCACGTACAGCGCGGCCAAACAACTTTCGAAAATCCCGTTGGGCAGCTTGAGTCCGACGTGCCATAGAAACACGAAAAACGAGCCTAAACCGACGTAAATATGAAATTGCATCCAACTCGCGCTCGATCCCAACCAGGGGATGAACGGGAGGAATTTGCGGATGTTGTACGCGGCGAGAAACAGGACGGTCCCAATCAGAATGTAACCCGACGTGAACGAATCGCGCTGCAAGTTTTGTTGTTGATGATACAGCCATGCCCACAGCGCGCTCACGACTAACGCCAAGATTCCGACATTGCGCCAACGCCGCTTGTTAAGCGAGGAGCGGGATCGAATTTTCGGTTGAAAGGCCATGATAAGTGTTAAGTCGATTAGCTTTGAATAAAGGTTTTGATTTGGTCGGCGGTTGTTAAGTCAATGCGAACCAGCGCGTCGTGCGGACAAGCTCGCTGACAGGCCGGACCGCCTAAATGTTCGATGCATAAGTCGCATTTGGTCGCTTTCACGATTGGCAAATTACGTTCTCGGTCCACGAACGGACGACCGTTGGCGTCGCGAACTTCAACCATCCGAATGTTGGTATACGGACAGCTATTGGCGCACGTCGAACAACCGATGCAAGTGTTATCGTTAATCGTTACAACGCCGCCCGCCATGTCGCGGCTAATTGCGCCGGTCGGGCAGCCGATCATGCAAACTGGGTCCGCGCATTGCATACAGGCGTTGGCGATTAGGTACTGTTCGTGCCGAGTTCCTTCGCGGACGAAGCGCGGGTTTCCGTCGTGCGTCGCGGCGCAAGCTCTAACGCAATCGTCGCAACGAGTGCAGCGATCCAAGTCGATCAACATCGCTTGGGTGCCGTTGATGAATCGCTGTTCGACCAAAAATTCGAGCAAGCCAGTCTCGATGGCCTCGGGACGATTTTCCATTCGGCGATCGTGGCCAGGTGACGATTCGGTTGCCTCGGTCGGCAATGGTGCCGGCAGTTGCTTGCGAGGGACGTTTGGCAAAATATGCTCTTCGACAATTCGCGTCGGGATGCGAAGCACGTCCAAATAACCGACGGCCCGCAGCGAAAGCTGCCACGAAACGGCTCGCTTCGTTTGCCAAGCGTGGGCGATCTCGCGCCAGCCAAACCATTGGCCTTTGCCGAGGTACGCTACCGTCCGATATCCACTCTCTTCTTTGCGGCAAACGCGGGCAAAGCCGTTGCGAATGAGAACCAATCCGTTGACGTAGTCGCCACGCTCGGCGATTTCTGGCTCGCCCAAAATTCGATCGGCGATGTCTTCACGCGTGTCGCTTTTGAATTTGTTTTGCCATTCGAAATTCCCGTAAGTTTCGAACTCCGTCCCTTCGACGACGGCCCGCATCGCCGCGTCGGGCAAGTCGCGCAGCAGCGGCATCTCGCGCAAGTGACTTGTCAGACTATGCGCGCGATATTGCATTTCGACGTGATTTCGCAGCCCATTGTCGTAATGCATCAGATCGCGCAAGCCTTGCCAACGTATTTCCAATAACTTGGTCGGCCCCTTGGCGAATACGGTCGCGCTGCGTGGAGTACGCGTCATCGCGGACAGTTCGCCGAACAATTCGCCCGGCACCAAGGCTTCGGTCTGATCTAAATCAATGATGCGCGGGATGTCTTGGAGAAACGCGCGTCGCGAGCCGCGCGTCGGATCAGTGGCCGACTCCGCAGTCGACAGACTCCCGGTCGATCCGTAGTTGCGCCGTTCGGTGACCTGTGAACTGCGCCAGAGTTGCGAGATGCTGGAGATGATGCTTCGTCGACGAGGTTCGCTGCGGCCCAAAAGACTCGCCGGGATCGACTTCAGTGTGACGAGGGCTTGGCCATTGAGCAGCAGGAATGCGCTGTTTCCGTAATCGCCTTGGCGAATGATAAGTTCACCGTCGGCGAACTCGACGATGCGGCAGTCGTTTTTCAGAATCCCCCGCAGTGGCAGCGTCTTAGGGAAAGCGGCTGCGGACATCAGCGCGAACGGCTCGCCGCTCAACAATCGATTGACAAGGGCGTCCGACTGGTCCGGTCCAAACGGTGCATCCCAGCGTTTGGGGCGATCAATAAAGTTAGGATTCATTGTTAGACCGTCATTTGTATTGCACTTGGGGAGGCAGCAGTGGATCGAGCGCAGCGAGCCGATTCCCATCGACGGCGTCGGCGAATTGCATTCCGGCTTGACTGATGCGGTCCGCAATTAAATTAAGCTGTGCGGCGTTGTTGATCTTCAATTCGGCTTGTGCAAAAGTTTCCAACGCCTGCTGCACGTGCGGATCGTTGATGAGCTGTTGGACTTGGTACAAACGAACGGCAGCGGCGGCGGCTCTCGCGGCGACCGTCAATCCAAAAGTCGATTTTTGCGTCGCCAAGCCCGTGGCCCGACTGCTAAATTCCAAATCGGCGATCAAGCCGGCGACGAACATGACCCGCAGCCGCTCTAGGGAGCTCGGTTCGTTAACCGTGTTTCCGCCGCGCAAAAAGTTGTGCCTCACGATCCCCTGCGACCAACTCACCATTTCGAAGTTCTGGCTACCCGCCGTGTGACCGCCGACGTTGACAAGTTTTTCGTTGGGAACCGTATGGCATTGAAAGCAACTTCTCGCTACCGAATACAAGTTTTTAGGGTTGCGCATTCCGCTGGCGACGCTTTGCGTAAGCCGCTGCAATCGATGTTGATCGTTTTCGGAATGCTTGTTGGCCGTCGGGCCACCGTAGTCGGAATGGATCGCGATCCAATCGCGAGCCGCACCGTGACAAGACTCGCACGAAACGCCTTCGACGACACGCGGCAGATCGCTTTCAGCTTGAGACGTATAGTGGCAGTCGACGCAGATATCGTTTCGCTTGATGCTCGATTGTCCAAGCTTGCGGGCGATTTCGGTGGCTTGCGGATTTCGGTGCAGCGACTCAAAAGTTTGCGCGTGTGGCGTTTGCTTCCAGACGTTGACTTCGCCGACATGGCATTTGCCGCACGCGGCGGAAGACATGACCTTGGTCGGATCGCAGTGCTGCGGTTGAGCCAGCGCGCGGTCGTTCGCTAATAAGCTGAGTCCAATCAGCCCACTCAAGGCGAGACAAAATTTAATCAATTGACGATTCATGGTAAGCGATCACTGGTCGGGGTCTGAAGCATTTTGCGGTCCATATTGATTGGCGTGGAAAAAAACTTGAATCCGTAAAATGGGTCTGACCCCCTCGAAACCAACAGGGTCATGCGTCGACGATCACATCACTTGTGGGGCGGGCGACGCACGTTAGCACGTGTCCCGGTTCGCATTCGGCGTGTGCGGCGTCGTTGATGTAACAGACTTGGCCGGAAACCAAACGGGTTTGGCAAGTTCCGCAGTTTCCGGCGCGGCAACCGGACTGGATGTTGACGCCGCTTTGTTCCGCCAAATCCAGAATGGACTGCGATTCGCTGCGCCAGCGAGTGTCCACCGCAGATTTGCCAAACGTGACGCCGAATTCAAGTCCAGCGTTTCCGTTGGTCGCAGTTTTGTTTATGGTTTTTGTTTTGCGAACGGAGGCCGGGCCGAACGCTTCGAAGTTAATCAACGATTCAGGCACACCCCAATCGCGCAGTGCGGCGAACATATCGTGCATAAACGTCGGCGGACCGCACATGTAAAACGGGACCTGGTTGCTGGGGACAAGCTTTCGGATCAAATCGATGGACATGCGGCCGGATACTTTGAAGTCCGCGCCGTCTTTGTCCGTTGCCAGCGGATTGGAATAGCATGTCACGATATTAATATGCGGGCAGCTCGCGGAAATCTTAGCAAGTTGATTTTTGAAAGCGTGATGTTCGCTATTTTGCACGCCATAAAGCAACAGGACTTCGCGTTTGATCTTGTGCAAGACCATCGTATTGATCATCGACATGATCGGAGTGATGCCGATGCCGCCCGCCAACAAGACCACGGGACGCCGATCATTCAAGTCCAGATAAAACGAACCGGCGGGAGTTTTAACGTCGACGCGATCCCCGATGCTCATGTGCTGATTGAGATACGTGCTCGCGATGCCAGGAGGTGCGTTGGGATTTTCGTTTGGCGGCCCCAAGGCACGCACGGTGACGCGAAATCGTTCCGCCGAAGGTGCGTCCGACAGCGAGTAACAGCGGACGATGGGACGGCTTTGACCGGGCACCGGCAAGCGGACCGTGATATGCTGCCCCGGCAAATGAAATGGAAGCGTTCGCCCATCTTCGGGCATCAGATCGATCGTGACGCAATTCGAAGCTTCGTTCTGTACGCTTTGAATCAGAAATTTGCGATAGCCGTGCCAGCGCAGATTTTCCAACTCCGATTGAGAATCAAACGGTTGTTCAAGCTGACGGCGCAGCATCCTTTGGCTCAGTTCGAATTGTTGGCGGTCGAAATACAAACGGCGAATCGCGACCGCCGTCCACATTGCGAACTGCAACAACACGATGACGCCAATGGCGACACCGATCACGGGCGTCATCAAATCCATGAAATTTGCTTTGTCGGAATTCCGGAAATTCGACACAAACGGCAAAGGTTCGCCAACGCGGATAACCGTTACAACTTCACTCGGTTGGCCGACCCCAGCAGTTTCAGAATCGTCTTGGCCTCCGACAGCCATTAGTTCTTTTGGTTTCGTGCCAATGATTTCCCGAATCCCTCGCCACGTATCCTATTTTTTGAACAAGTGCACGAATTCGCTGGGAAAAGCAATCTTTTGTCGTCACTCGGCGAAATCGGAATGCGGGCGTCGCCGATGGCAAAGATCTGTCGAAAAGTGCTTTCAATCAAGCACAAATTCAAGTTTGAATTTAGCCATTAATCGTTGCGTTGGCCGTGCTTTGCAACTAACTTGGATGGGACAGTTTTCCACATCATAGACGTTTGAATTGGAATCTCGATTTGCCATGAAAAAGAACTTCAAAAACCCGTTGCTTCGCCGTTGGACTGGGAAAACCTTTTCGCGACGATTTGAATCGTCAGCGATTGGATGCGCTTCCGAAAAATCTTTGTCGCTAGAGACGTTGGAAGCGCGTTATTTACTCGCGGGCAATGTCGACGTCAATTCGATTGGCGACGGATTCAAATTGTCGGGTGATTCGTTGGCGAACAACGCCGAAATCTCCGTCGTTGGCGGGAACATTGTCCTCACGGGCAAAGATGGCACGACGATTAATGGATCGGCGTCGCCATTCACTTTGCGAACTGGTTCGACGCAAATCGATGGATCGTTGCTAGTGTATTTGCTGGATGGCAACGACACGTTTGTTATCAAAGGCCAAATTCAAATCGGTGACAACCTGAGAATTTTCGCCGGCGCGGGCAACGATACCTTGGGCATGGAAAATGTTACGGTTCAAGACGACGTCTTCGTGTTTGCGTCGGACGGCAACGATCAAATCGCAATGCGAAACTCAACCGTGCAAGGAAACTTTCATGTGGACCTGGGCGATGGCGACGATACGTTTTCGCTTCAATCGATCACGGGCGTCGATCGGCTCTTCGTTTTGGGGGGCCGCGGTGCCGAAGCGATTGTCTTGGAACAAACGACAATCGATGGTCCGCTCGTATTGAACACTGGGACAGGCAACGACACAGTGTCGATCGTCGGGTCCACCATTCGCGGCCACGTTCTTGCAATTTCTGGTTTGAGTGACGACTTTATCTCGATTGATTCGAGCACCATCGCAGGCAAGCTCATAGTCGTCGGTTCGCGCGACGATGACTCCGTGGTCCTTCGCGGAACAACATCGATTGGAAAAAAGCTAGTTTATTTGGCTGGTAGCGGCAGCGATGGATTTCAAACCGCGTCGACCGTTACGATCGGCAACGGCAATGGCGTGCGGTCCAATGTTGAAGCCAACACGGTCCCACAAAGCCTTATCACCCAACGACTTGACGATCCACAATTCGGCGCTAACACTCGCGCGCTTCAAGCCCGCACCGCAGTCGGCTTCCCACCACCAACACCGCTGCAACTGACGATCTCGACAACTGGAAATACCACGGTAAATTCCAACAATACGCTCTTAACCAAGGATTCTAGTTTCACCTTTACGGGAAACACTCTGGCGGGCGCGAGAGTTGAAATTGCTCGCGATGGCGATTCGGTCTTCAACGATGGCAGCGTGATAGCCGACGCATCAGGAAATTTTTCGATTGACGTGACTTTGACCCACACGAATCTAAACCGAGGCGAAAATCCAATCGTGGTTCGGGCAACGGATAATTTCAACAGAACTGCAACGCAAAGTAGAAATGTTCACTTTGTCGTGGGCACCGTCGTTCGCATGTCGACCAACATCGACGCCGATCCTGAACTTGAAAATATCGATATCGAATTGTTGGATGTGGACGCACCGACGTTTGTCACCAACTTCGAAAGTTATTTCACCGACTATACGAACTCGATCATTCACCGATTGACTCGCGTGGCCTCCGACGGATTGGGCGTGATTCAAGGTGGTGGCTTTGTGGTCAGCGGCAGCACGGTAACTGCGATCGCGCCGGACCCGGATATCGACAACGATTTCGATCCCGCCAATTTAAATATTCGCGGATCTATTTCGATGGCGCGACCTGGTGGAGTTAACTTGAATACCGCAACGAGCCAGTGGTTTATCAACACGACCAACAACGCCACTCTCGATACGCAACAATTCACCGTCTTTGGTCACGTTATTCCAAGTAGCTTGCAGTTTGTCGACTCAATTGCCGCGTTGACGGAATTTGACATGGCTAGCCTGACCGGCGTCTCGGCGTTGGCCGAGGTTCCGCTGAAAGTCTTCACACCATTTTCGACAACTTTGGCTGGAACCGTAGCAACAACTGCAGCTTCGACCACGGTTACCGGCACAGGAACAACTTTTACCACGCAGATTCCTACTGACAACCTGATACAAATTGGCACGCAAACATTTGTCGTCGCTGCGGTAGTTTCCGACACGCAACTCACGTTAACCACAGCTGCAACATCTACGGTTGCATCCGTGAATGCTCGTGTAAACGCACGTCCCACCTCGACGCAGTACGTAGTGATTTCTACGGTTGCCGAAGTAACCGGCTTGGGCCCGTAAGTTGGGGTGGACATTCCTGTCTAACGCTACGTGGCACGTCCTTAGTCCTCGAAGGGCGTGGTTCCGTGCGCAACCGTGTTCAATACGAGTTCAATTCGTCTTGTTGTGTTCCGCGCTCGCTTCACCCAGCCGGCGCAGAAATTCGAATGTAAAAATCCCCGTGTGGTGACCGTCGCTGAACTCAATCGAGTAAGCGTAGTTTCCCACGGGCGTCATGCGGTCGATTGCCAATGGACGAGCTTGGATCGGGGTGAGAATGGGTAGAAGCCCCGTCGGCTTGGGTGGTTGCAATTTCTCCGCCCTACACCGAGCGCACGGACAAGCTTTTCGCAAAACGCGCGGTGCAATCTCATGAGCGACGTCATCGTTCCAGACGATCACCAGCGTACCGGAATCCGTCAGCTTTAAGTCGGTTGGAAACGATTCGCTCATGCGGCGCCTTCCGGATTGACTCGCAAATCCACAAACCGTCGCACTTTGAATTCCGATCGCGGAAGGCTGCCAAGCGGAACGCGGACAACGTCGACATTCAATCCAAGCCGCAAATTCAATCGCTCGGCAATGCGAGTCGAATCGTCGCAACGGTCCTCGACTTCGACGCTGAGATGGTCAAGCGAACCGCGTTTGCGAACCACGAGCCGATATTCGTCGACGTCGGGAAACTCACGCACGATCTGCTCGACGGAACTTGGATAGACGTTGACGCCGCGTACCAGGATCATGTCATCAACCCGACCCAACACGCCGCCATCCAATAGCACCCAGCGGCACGAATTAGAATCCTCGCGTTGAACCGGGCGCACCAAATCACCTGTCCGATAGCGAATCACCGGCGCGCCGATTCGTCCTAATGTCGTCAGCACAAGTTCACTAAATGAACCGCCAAGAGAAGGGGGCAGTTCCCGATTACCTTCGATGACTTCGTTAATCGGCGACAGAACTTGGCGGTTCTGAATTGGTACGAACTCTGCGATGAACTCGGCTTCGTTGACGACGATTCCGCGGCGATCCTTATCCGCAAAGCCCCATGGCCCGACTTCCGTCGCACCACAGTGATCGAACACCGTCGCATTCCAAGCTTCTTCGATCTGCTGCCGGACTGAGGGAATCGATCCGCCAGGTTCGCCCGCCACGACCAAAGCACGGACGGCGTTTTTGCGCAGTTCGATCCGCTCTCGCCGCGCGACTTCGGCCAAGTGCAGCGCATAGCTTGGCGTACAAAACACCGCCGTGCAATTCAACGATTGAATGACTTCCAATCGGGCAAGACTCCCCATCCCGCCCGTCGGGACAACCAATGCCCCGCGCGCGATGACCGCATCGTGCGCACTCCAGAATCCGATAAACGGGCCGAACGAAAAAGCCATCGCCACTCGATCATCCGCTCGAATGCCCGCCGCGTCCAAGACAAACTGCCACGTCTCGACCCACCATTGCCAATCGTCGGCCGTGTCGAGAATCG
Organism: Planctomycetota bacterium; assembly: GCA_031409895.1. GTDB lineage: Bacteria > Planctomycetota > Planctomycetia > Pirellulales > Pirellulaceae > JANMEB01. The sequence goes on along the minus strand of JANNYC010000007.1, from coordinate 22,131 downwards.
CCATCGGTCGTCCGTGCGTGCCGCTAGTCCGGTGAAAGCGTGAATAGCTTTCCGGCCCAAAAGTCAAATTCCGCACCAGTCCTGCCGGATCGTCACTAACCAGTTCCTCTTTCGTCGTAAACGGCAATTGCTCAAGTTGCTCCAGACTTATCAAACGCCGCGGTAAACCGGCAAACTTGGCGGCATAAAACTGATTCGCGGGCAACACGCTTTGCAAAAGTGCATTGAGCTTGTTCAACTGAAGCTCGCGCAAAGCGTCGCGCGAAAGCGACATGAGCCGTTGCCGGTTGGACTCGTCAAGCTTCATGGAACGGATACGCCAGATTTTCAAACGATCGGGGACACCATAAGATTTCGTTGTAACCGTTCACGAGTTGGAGAACTCGCCGCTTGTTCGGAGGGGGTCAGACCCATTTTTCGGATTCCAGTTGATTCCAAGTCAAGCAATATTGGCCGAAAAATGCGTCAGACCCCGATCCGTGAACGCTTACGATTTCGTCTCGACCCAATTCTACCAAAATCTTTCCGGCCGGTGACTCGGTCCATTGCCAATGCCGTACAACGCACAAGACGTTCGAGCCGCGATTCAACATCTCCGCCGATCCGATCCGACAATGAAGGACATCATTCGTCGCATCGGCCCGTTTACGCTCAAGACGCATTCCGATCGGTTTTTGTTGCTCGTCCGCTCAATCATCTCGCAACAGATTTCCGTCGGCGCGGCCAAGTCCATCATGGCACGATTGGAAAACGCCATTGCCCCCACCAAGATTTCCGCCGAAGCCCTCATAGCCTTCGAACCCTCGACGCTCCGACCGCTGGGAGTTTCGCCGCAGAAAGCTGGCTACCTCGTCGACTTGACGCAAAAAGCACTCGCCGGCGATCTGCAGCTTGTAAAAACTAGTCGCATGGACGACGAAGCCGTGATCGAGCACTTGATTCAAGTCAAAGGGATCGGTCGCTGGACCGCGCAAATGTTTTTGATCTTTGGGCTAGGGCGACTCAACATTATGCCGCACGGCGATCTGGGCATTCAAACCGCCATTCGCAAAAGCTACGGCTTGCGCGTCAATCCCAAGCCCAAACGCATCGACCAGTTCGCATCCGCTTGGCGTCCCTACTGCTCCATCGCCAGTTGGTATCTGTGGCAATCGCTGGACAATAACAAATAGAAAACGAGCTAGTCGGGCCGAATGCGATGAGCGGCAGTGGGCACGAGCTAGAACTTGCGGCGCAATTCAACGCGGACGCCGTTTAGGTCTTCGGCGTCGTCAAGAAAACCGTACATGGCGTCGAAGCGAAGGATGACGGCGTGATTAAGCGGGCGCTGGTAGCGGAAACCTAAGCCGTATTGATCGCCGTTGGCGAGGCGAGTGGCGTCCGAACCGTGGGCCTGGAGAAAGGCTCCTTCAACAACGAGCTGCTGACCGAAATCGGCCGAGAGCAAGTTGATGCCGAGCGCGCCGCCAAAAGTGTCATTGGCCGTGGCGTCGAGCGTCGGATAGCCGGTCATTCCGTCGCTTTCGAACAGGATACCTGTGTTCTTTAGGATGTCCCCTGCGCCAGGATCTCGAGCGACTGATTGCGGGCGATCGGAACCGAAAAACAAATTGCAATACGGTACAAAAGTCGACGGGGCAGAAGTGATTAGCGAATTTTCCAGCAGCAAGACATAGCCATCCGCCGTGTTGGCTCCGCCGTCGGTCGACTGGCCGGCGTTGCTGACGACGCGAACTGAGTTCGACAAGAATCTGCCGTATCGACGCGTGTAGGCGATCGCCGCGTTGTGATAACTTCGGTCGCGAATCTCGTCGCGGTCTTCGAGAAATGCGTAATCCATTTCCCAATACCCGCCGTAAGCTTCGATAAAGCTCGCTACGCCGTAGATCTTGGCGGCACCTTCGTCGCGTTCGAACGCGCGGCTGTCCAGTTCGTCAAAGCCGAAAAAAAACGTCGTGTCCATATTGGGAATGTCCAATCGGGCACTGCTGCGAGCGGGAACGGTCGCAGCAAGCCCGACGATCGCGTCTTCGAACCAGATTCCGTTTTGCAGGATCAGCGGCATGAATCCCGCGGCGATTGGCAGGTCGAACGGCATCGTTTGGCCACGTCGTCCGCCGACCATTGCACCTAGATCTCCTTCGAAAAAGCCAAATTCGACGTTGGGATCAAACTCGCTAATCAGTTCGTCTTCGTCCAGGAGCCAGCGCGAATTGCGACCGCGACGATCGAGCGGGCTTATGAAGAAGTGAACTCGTTCGGTGGAAGTGATTTTGAAATCGAAATTCAAATTCGACGCGACGGCGACGAGAGTTGAGCTGTCATCGGAAGCGGAATTCGACGCGGCAGCAACTCGAAAGTCGCCGAACACAGTGAACTGCGGCGACGCTAAGTTCGCTGCACCGAAGACGGTGCTTGATGGACAAAGCTGCCCGAAATCAAGCCAAGGCCGGCCGATTTCGACTAGCGGTAGCTGCGTCGTATTGCAGGCCTTGCCGCGGTAAACCCAAATCGACGACTCGCTGTCGAAACGGGCTGTTGAGTCGATTGGATCAGACCTGAAATCAGCTTGACCAAATTCGACTTGAACTGAATTGCCGTCGGTCCGGGGAGATTGTTCGAAATAGTTTTCGCCGATTTTCGGTTGCTCGGCCAATGTGAATTGTGTTGAACCAATCTCAGAATTGGGATTAGGAGAATTCGTTTCGCCGGTCGTTGCAATATTGGCGGGATCGGGTGCTGGTCGGGGTTGACTCTGTTGCAGAATTTGTTGAAGCGGGTATCGGCCGGCTTGAGTTTGAGCGATTGCAGATTGATCGGTCGAACTTTGCAAAAGCAGTGTAATGATTCCGGCGAGAAATAAAGGTGTCAGGAACCGTTTCGAATCGAAAAACGAATCGAAAAACGGTTCCTGACACCTTTGTATCCGATTTGGGCTATTGGACATGGAAAGCGACTGAGTATGGATGTATGTCAAGGATCGACTCGGTCATGGCCCGAATCATTTCGGGTGTCGAGCCGCAAAATTCCATGAAGTAAACAGGTTCCATTCGGCTGCGCATGCGAACGGAAAGTCGATAGGTGCCCGGTGCCGAAATGAGGTCCGCCGGAATTTTGTACTTGGCGAGGCGCGAACCTAGAGGAGGCAGCGAATGGGCTTCCATTCGGGCAAGCGGTGGATGATTGAGGACAGTAATCGGCTGCCCGGCAGGCCGAATGAATGGAAGCTGATCGATATCAAAATTGAGCGGCAAGTACATTTCGCGATCGGTTCCTTTGACGTTGGTCGTAAGGAACTTGGTTTGCAAGTTGAAAAGTTGACGATCGAACGGAACACGACCGCACGCGACGTCTTTGGAATGGATATCTGCAAGGTCGCCTGTCGAATCCAAATAGCCTGTTTCCCAAATCCGCTGGCCATCGGGGCCAATCAAAACGACGTTGAGCCAGAGTTGCGGTTGGGCACCGAGCGAGCCACTTGGCAAGTTGTGTCCAGGATTCAAATTGGTAACGCAGTATTCGAATTCGAGCGGCGAGCCGACTTCGGGAGTACGCGTGAAAGTTGGTCCGTCGATCTTAGAACCGTTTTCCATGACTTGTCGCCGCAAGTCTTTTTTGTAATCCAACTTCTTCAAATTCGCGGTGATGATTTCCCGCGCGTCGAAGCGGTCGTCGACGTTGCCCCAAGTTTCTGGAAACGAAATCTGAATTTTTCCTTCGGTGATTTGGCGTTCGTATTCCTCAGTTCCCCAACCGCTGCGCCAATCGAATTGCAGCCATTGTTCGGGCGTCCATCGTTCGTTTGGCGATGTTAGTGGGAAAATTCCAGGGTGAGCGATGGAACTTCCCGGACCATAGAACGCGTGGTTCGAATGTTTGCGTTTCGGATTGACCACTCGGTCGACGATCACCGCCGCAGGGCCTTCGCTGTAGCCGGCGTTGATGCCGGGGACTCGTCCCATGTGACAGTCTTGGCAAGTAACGCCTGCGCGATAAGCAGGCGATGCGCGGTATTGGTCCCATACGACTTCGAGTTTGACGCCGGGCGGCACGGAGACTTGGTGGCAGCTCATACAAAAGTCGCTTTGCGTGAGTTGCTCAAAATGAAAAGCACTGGCGTGAATGGATTGGGCGGTGTTGGTGTCAGCGGCGTTCGTTTTGACTTTGAAAAAGTCTTTGTACGTGACGGCAGTTTCGTTCCCCGCGCCATCGCCGCCGCCGTAAACTGGCTCGAAGATATCGCCAGGCTCGATCCGTCGCTCGCCGTTGGATTTTGTGTAAGCCTCGTTGACGCGATGGCATGCAACGCAAGTTACGCCTTCGCGAAAGACACGTGGGCCGTCGTAGATGGCTTGGTCGCGCGGATGTTCCATCGTGGTTGCGACCGGCGCGTGGCATCGCATGCAAAAGTAACCGATCGTGCCGCTGGTGAGTTTGTTGATCGTGTCTTCGAATCGGTGAAACATTGGCGAGATGCTTGCGTAAGCATGGCTCGATGTGGACCATTCGTCGTAAATTTGCTGGTGGCACTTGGCACATTCGGCGGCGGATGGGAATTGCGACTGTGCGTAAACTTCCGCGTGCGGGTCGGCAGTGGCGGCCGTGGAATTCACGTCGGCGTGGGCGACTGGCGTTTCAATGGGTTGCAGAGATGAAACACTGGCATGTTCAAACGCAATTGGTAAAGCCGCTGGCTCGTTGACGGCGTTGCTTATAGCAGCCGTTTCGAAAGTCGACGACGATTCTTCGGCGGAGACTTGTGAGTTCCAAGTATTTTCGGTGGGCGGTTCGAACTTGCTGTGATCGGGAATAGTCTGCGAGTCAGTTATTCCCGGTATCTCTGCCGTGCATGCCGGCGGAAGTTGCTTCAGCAATTCGATGTCCTGCGCGGAAAGCGATTCCAGTGCGGGTGCGAGTGCATCGGCGGTCGTTCCGAGACTGGTTGACGCGAACTGCGGCGGTGAGTTGGCGGATTGTGATTCCGTGATTGAAGACACGTCATTCACGCCGCTGGTTTTGCGCTGACGAACTTGCTGTTGAGCGATTTGGGATTTGGAAAAATTGGCCGACCCGACGATCAGTCCGGCAAGCAGTGCAATTGCGAGCACGATAAATTGCGGGCGGAGCATGGTTCGATCACACGGCCAAGAAGCTTCGCGGCGATTGCGGGCGTCTTGAGTTTCGGGATGAATGGCGAACGGAGAGCTGGACTTTTCGCGCGGATACACGCCGCTGCGCACGGAGTTTTTATTCGACCTGCAATTCCGTTAGAGCCACGATTTCCGCTTCGACGGGATCAACTTTGCCAGACTCCCTATTTTCGTGTGGGAATTGGCCGAATGTTGAGGCAAAGATAAACGCAGGGTGATTTGGCCGCGGGCTGGATTTTCGGGTAAAACTGGCTTTAATTCTGTCGGTTGGCCCTTGTCGCATTGGGGGCGTCAGCTTTATACTGGGACGCTTTCCAATCAAACCTTTAACCGGTAAAGTTGCCGCCGATGAAAGTCCGCGCTAGCGTTCGCAAAGTTTGCGAGAACTGTAAAGTCGTTCGGCGCAAAGGCCGTGTATACATCGTTTGCACCAACCGGCGTCACAAGCAACGTCAGGGCTAGCGGCTTTGCGATAGCGACATTGTCACTGCCGATTGGGTCGTGGTTGGTTGGGGTTTGGGTTTCTTCGGAAAAGCTAGTCGGTCGTTTGGCGCGAACCGGCCATTGGGCGCATGTTTCGTTAAGTACTTGAGGAGATTTTGCATGCCGCGTTTGCTCGGTGTGGATATTCCCAATGATAAGAAGGCGATAATCTCGCTCACCTATCTATATGGTGTGGGACCGCAGATTGCGCGTGACTTGTGCGACAAAGCCAACGTCAACAAAGATAAAAAGGCCCGCGAGCTTTCGGACGAGGAACTTAGTCGCTTGGCGACGATCCTCGAGCGAGATCATGTTGTGGAAGGTCCGCTGCGCCGCAACGTGCAGCAGAACATCAGCCGCCTTCGCGACATCAAATGTTATCGCGGCATTCGCCATCGACTCGGGTTGCCGGTGCGAGGTCAGCGCACGCGGACCAACGCTCGGACACGAAAAGGTCCGAAGAAGACCGTGGCAGGTAAAAAGGGTGTGAAGGACTTGAAGTAGTCCGCCAAGTATTTTATTCAATTCAGGAGTTTCGATTCAGTGACGACGGCACCAACAACACCAGCAGCAACAACGAAAAAACGACGAGTTCGGCGCAGCGTGACGTTTGGGGTTGCTCATATCAACGCCAGCTTCAACAACACAACCGTGACGATCACGGACAACAAGGGCGAAACGCTTTGCTGGGCCAGCGCCGGTACTTGCGGTTTCAAAGGAAGTCGCAAGAGCACTCCTTTCGCCGGACAATGCGCGGCACAGCAAGTCGCCGAAAAGGCGTTGAAATTCGGTATGAAGGAAGTCGACGTTCAAGTGCGCGGTCCGGGGAGCGGTCGCGAAAGTGCTATTACGGGCTTGCAGACCGGCGGCTTGAATATCAAATCCATCGAAGATTGCACGCCGATTCCACATAACGGTTGCCGGCCGCGAAAAAAGCGGCGAGTTTAGTTCGCAATTGTAAAATTGCGGATCGTTAATACGGTCCCTCAGTTCATTTTCCATCCAAACACGGAGTCAAATTATGCATATTCGCTGGCGCGGACTCGAATTGCCCAACTCATTGGTTTGCGATCGCGAATCGTTGACGTCGACTTACGGAAAATTCATTGCTGAGCCGTTTGAACGCGGCTTTGGTAATTCCGTCGGCAATAGCTTACGCCGCGTACTCCTTTCTAGCTTGGAAGGTAGCGCGGTGACTCAAATCAAAATTCGTGGTGCGAATCACGAATTTTCCTCGATCCCCGGCGTCATCGAGGACGTCACGGAAATCGTTTTGAACGTCAAATCACTAGTCGTAAAAAACAATTCCGAACAAATGAAAGTTATCACGGTCGAAAAAACCACGGCTGGACCAATCACGGGTGCCGACGTAACGACCAGCGGCGAAGTCGACGTTATTAACCGAGACCACATTTTGGCGACGCTAACCCAAAATGTTCCCTTCATGATGGAAATGGTTGTCGAAAACGGTCGCGGATACGTCCCGGCTTCCGAACACAGCACGGTCGAACACGAAATCGGTATTATTCCGATCGACGCCGTGTTCAGCCCCGTCACTCGCGTTCGCTACCAAGTCGAGGAAACTCGCGTTGGTCAAAAAACGAACTTTGACAAACTGACTATGGAGATTTGGACCGACGGCTCAGTCCGACCCGAAATGGCTTTGGTCGAATCGGCCAAGATCCTTCGCAAGCATTTGAACCCCTTCGTTCAAGTTACCGACTTGGGTGATCGCGTTCATTCACAGCCACGTACTGGCAGCGGCCTGAACGCGCATTTGGAAACCAAGCTCAGCATGCCGGTTTCCGAGTTGCGATTGTCGGTCCGAGCCAGCAACTGCTTGGAACATGAACAAATCAACACGGTCCGCGACCTAGTCCAACGCACGGAAGACCAGTTATTGGAAGTCCGGAATTTTGGCGAAACGACGCTTTCCGAAGTCAATGATAAGCTCCGCGAGCTTGGGTTGCATCTGGGAATGCGTGTTCCGCCAGCGTCCATTATGGGTTAGTTCGACAAGCACGCACTAAAGTTCCTTTATTCCAAAACACGACAAGCGATTAAAAATCTAGACACGAGTCATTGCTATGCGTCACAGAAAAATTGGTCGACGATTGGGTCGGAGTTCCAGCCATCGCAAAGCCCTGTTTCAAAACATGGCCGCCGCTTTGATTTTGACTGAACGCGACGACGATTTTTACGAAGGACTTTTTCAGGCAGACGGCAAGACCAAGGTGAAACCGCCCGCAATCAAGGGCCGGATCATCACTACGCTTTCCAAAGCAAAGGAATTGCGGCCGGTCATCGAAAATTGCATCACGGTCGCCAAACGTGCTTTGCCACATGAGCAAACCGCTGCGGAATTCGCAACTACTGCCGAGCGCAACTCCGAACAATGGCTCAAATGGCGCAAAAGCGATCAGTGGCAAAAATGGGCCGCTGCGATGGCGCCCGTCGTTATTGCAAAGCGACGTGCGTTCCAAATGTTGCGCAGCAAAGACGCCGTACAATTACTCTTTAACGAAATCGCGCCCCGATTCGCCGATCGCAAAGGTGGCTACACGCGAATCCTCAAGTTATCTAAACCTCGCTTGGGCGACGCAGGCGACCGGGCCGTCCTCGAGTTCGTCGGCGTCCACGACCGCCTCAAGAAAAAATCTGAACGCCCACAATTCGAGGCCAAGAACTCCTAAAGTCTTTGTTTATTTCCGTGGACCTGGCGCTTGCCAAAGGCCTTCGCGATAGACGCATTCGGTTGGATCGAATTCCGTCACGTTATCCCAATCGGGCATTTTCCATTGAGCCAGGCGTTCGTCTTGGGACTGTCGATACCAAGTTTGGCCCGCGACAACTGTTGGCCTTGCGAGTAATAGGCGCTGCAGGCCAAGTTCAAGTTTGATTAGCAAATTCAGTTCGTCCAACGAATGCAGTCGCGCAGCGGCGGCTTGTTGCAGTTGTTCTAGCGTGCAAATTTCACGCATGCGTTCGAGTATGAGCCGCGACGAAGGTCGTTGGAAGATATCCTCAACGCTTGAACCATCGCCTCGCCTTACCGTTTGAACCGCGCGAATCAACTCTTGAATTTCCGCCATAGAAATCTCCGGCTCGTTCGGCGTCGGTCTCGGGTCCATGATCGATCGTGAAATCGATTCATCCAGCAAGAACGCCAATTCGCCGAGTCTTTGCCGCTCATCGGGGCTTCGCGCTAACTCGACCAGAGCGAGCAAGCAATGTCGGCGTTCCCGTCCTTTCGTCGCACGCGCCGCGATCAAATAGAGGCGAATCGCCAGCGATTGGGCTTCGGGATCAACTCGCCAACCAGCCAGTTCTTCTGCAAGTCGGCGGTACTCGTCAGGTCGCGTTGGATCCAAACCCCCGAGTCGCCGTTCGTCGACCGTCCGAACGAGAAAGACGACTTGGTCACGTAGAATTCTCCGCTCGATGTAATTGCTCGCATCGACACGCTCTTGAAAAAAGAACTCCGACTCAGATTCGCTCGACAGTCGGCCATATAAAACTGATCCATCCGCCTGTCGCAACACGTCGGTGGCGACCGACGCGTCAAAAATCAGCGCCAGCGCCACCAGCAATGCTGCCAAGCACTTACAGTTCCATAGCGCGATCATTGCGGCTCCTCGCGATGGGACAACATAAGTTGTTCCGTGATTTGAAGTTCCGCGTCCAACAAGCGTTGCCCAAGAGCGCGGTCGATTGATTTTTCGTGTGACATTGGATCGACCGCAAGCGCATCGGCCAATAGTTCCTCCAAAAACACAACTCGCGCCAAACCTTTCTCGAAGCGACTTTTAATCAATAACGCGCTGCGACGATACGGGTCGGATACTATGTTCGACGATACATGTGAATCCTGTGTCCTGACCCGAATCTCAAGCAGTTCACCGATGTACTGTTCCAATTTGTACCATTGTCGCCACGGGCTATCGCTGGATTCCTTTAGCGTTGCGTCGATCGCTTCAGACATTCTACGCAGTGTGAGCATTCGTAACTCGATTCGCCACGACGATTGATTTTCCAGTTGTGCGGGCTCGCCAAATAGGCTCGCAAAAATTTGAAACGCATGATCAGCAGAAACGCGGTTCGATTCCAGACAATCGAGCCAAGCCAGACTTAAGTTGGGCCAATGTCGAATTTGTCTTAGGGCCTGTTCAACCTCGACCAAGTCCGCTGCATCATCGATAGCAAGTATGAACTGAGCGATGATCATGGCGTCATAATAAGACACGTCGCCGAATCGATCGCCGACATTAGCCATTGACGTCAACGCTTGACGACGAGCGTCCTTGCTCGCCTCGGTATCCGCCAACCGTTCGATTGCCCGATCGAGTTGCTGGCGTTCGATTGCGGTGGCCGGTTTGCTAACTTGTCGATAGGCGATAATCGTTTCATTCGCAGCGGGGGAGTTTTCCATCGACAACTTTCTAACATCCGCAGCAATGAGTTCATCAAATGTCGAAAAGTTGGCGACAGTCGTCCGCTCACAGCTTTGCAAGATGATCGCAAGAGTTGCAATGTATGTCGCGTTGGCTATTTTTTGAGCTATCGGCAGTGACTCATTTGCGGCGTGATCAATCAACACGGCCTTCGTTCGTCGCACGAGGTCCCAGCGTTTCTTCAGTTCGTTCGCCCCGACCGGTTCCGGCGTCAAGGTAGCCCGAACGAGACTAACCTGAGTTGCCAAATCACGATTGGATTGCGGCAATTGCAATCGCTTGGCGATCGCATCGACAAGCCATTGGGCTAGCGCGGGATCCTTTTCGCCGTCGACCCATTCAAGCCAAATGAGGAGGTCATCGTTGTTGTCCGACCTAATAAATTCGTCAATGTCCGCTTGAAGCACGGTCCATTGGCTGGCGTTTGCGTCAAGAATGGCCAGCAAGGCTTGGCGAGCTTGCGTTCGATTCGATGGATCTGTCTCGTGCAAATGTTTGAAAAGCGCGACCGCATCGAGTGGATTCGACCAAGCTTTATCAATCAAGTGATTCCAGAACAAACTGCACCTCGCGGCAACGAGTTTCGTTTCGAGTTGGGACAGTTCTTCGTCGGCATCGATGTATATGCCGTAAGCATCGGCAAGCAGACTTTGCGCTTGGTCGCGTAGCTGCGTTGTCGCGTTTGCTTTCCACAATTCAAACATTAAATCAGAAGCGCGTTTTGCAGCTTTCGCTGTCGCGGGCCGCGCAAGGTCCAATGAACCGCCGGGCGCAAGTTGTCGACTCCACTGTTCGATAGTCGTTTGGGAAATAGTTTTGTTCGGTTCGCAGGTTATCAGCGCGGCAACGATGCTCGGCGAAGGAACGTCAAGATCCGGCGAATGATCACCCGAAAGCGCGGACAACTGTGAATAGGCTAGTTGCCGTGTCTCAGGATTATTCGCCGCCGCCGCCAGAAAGACGTCGCGATAGTTCGGCTGCGTTTCGCAAGTTCTAACAACGCTTTGATACAATTCGCCCGGCCACCAATCTGGATGCTTTATCTGCGGCTTAGTGACTATACTGTTCGAAGGTGCAGCGGTTTTCGACGCCGGATTGAGTTGCTCAGCGTGACGAACGAAAAATATTCCAGACACGATCGTTGCGCCAACCAGCACGGTCGCAACCGCTGCGAACGAAATTAGACGACCAACACGCCAAGGCCGTCGCAGATTCGCGTTGGTCGCAACAACTCGCTGCAAAATCGCGTCACATTGGTCAGCATCGAGCCCCCACTGCTTTCCGAAATCGCCAATTCGCATTTTCTGATCGTCTTCAGGAATTGCAGTTCCACGCAGCATGTCGCGGCACAAGTTTTCGAGATAACGCTCCGCTTCCGACTGGGAGACGCGTTGAATACCTAAGTTAACGGCTTGTTGGCGGATGATGTCGCGAGCTCTCTTGGGAGCTAACTGGTATTTGCTTTCGGCGATTTGAATTGCTTTGGATTCAGTTTGGGCCGAGAGAATTCCGCCAAACAATTTTCCCATTTCCTGATCGAGAAACTGCGCGAAGTGCTGTTCCATGCGAGTGAGCTGGCTCAATTGACCGCTGCGGCTCAACTCGGAAACGGCCCGCTCGTACAATGCTTGCGGCAAGTGAAGTTCCTCGGCTAGTGCTTGCAGTTTGAGTCGGCTCGTTTCGTTCAAGCCGCGTTCGGCAGCCAAAATTGGTGCGGCCTGACGGAGAAACGAATCCATGCGCGAGTCGCGGGCCGATGTGGGCCGCTGGCTGCTTTCTTCAGGGGTGGGCGATTCGTTGGTGCTCATGGTCGCCGACCCGATGCAAGTTGTTTTCGCAATTCTTCAAATCGGCCACGCCAATGTTCGGGCACTTCGTTCGCCAAGGTCAATGTTTGGTTCAAGACCTCTTCCGCAGTTTCCGGCGTTGTGTGTCCAAGGCAAACGATCACATTATATTTTGCCTCCAGCCAATCTTCACCTTGGGTTCCACGCGCAATGCGTCGCCACAATTCTAGCGCAGCGGCGTAGCTGGCCATCTGAGTCTTGCAGCGGGCCGCTTTTTGCAAAAGAGACAGATCATTCGGAGCCGCAGACAGCAGTTGCTCAAAGTGCTTGTCTGCTTCCTCGGTTCGATTAGTCGCCATTTCAAGCTCGGCCATACGAGCCATCGCGAGAAACGCATTCTTGGATTGTCGCAAATCGGTCGGCGAATCGCCAAGCTGTTCGGTCAATCGACGATAAAATTGAAATGCTCGTTCGTGTAGTTCACTATCCGTCGGCGCGGACGCAAGTTCCCGTTCGATTTGTTCCGCTAAGTAAATCGCGCCGATCGTTTTCAAATCGGTAGTTGGCGCTTTTTCGCCCAACCACTGGGCAAGTTCGTTGGCCTCGGCCGTGTTCTCGGACAGCGTCGCCCAACGAAAGCGAATCGCTTGGACGTCGGCGAGAATTGGATCGCTCCAACCATTTTTTTCGACGATATCGCGGGCCTGCGAGATTCGAGTATGTGCATAATCAAGCTTTGGCGGTTGGAACCGTAGCGCCACATCGGCAACTAGCAACAACAGTTTGATGTACGAGCGATCGTCGACGGTGCCTCGCTCGTCGGAAAGGGGGTCGACTATTTTTTGCATCGCCGAAAATTGCATCTCGGCTTCCGATATGTTGTCACCGGCTGCAATCAGTCGATCGCGGTATACCCGACAGACGGCGAACTGCGCATCGGCGAAGAGCGGATTCGTCGGTGGGATCGCAGCCAATTGCTCGGCGGCTTGCGCGTCGTTATGCCAACTGGCCCGCAGTCGCAGCCGCTCCAGTTTGGCTTGAGAAATTTGCGGCCTATTGCGATGCATTTGCTCAAATTCATCGAACGCGCTGAATATTTGACGCGAGTTTTCTTCGGCATCCTTCGATTGGATCAAAGCCTGGATTCCGGCCCAAGCCGCTCCGGCGGATTGCTCTGGGTCCAGCGTTCGAGTCATCCATGCGATTTGACGAAATTCGCGCGCGGCGGAAACGTGATTGTCTGCTCGCAACAAGCTCCAAGCCAACAGAAAGCGGACTTGCGCCGATTGCGCGGGCCGCGTTTGCTTGGTCGAGTATTGTAGCGCAGCGCTTGCCTCGGCGATCGCTCGTTCAAAGTCGGCGGCACGACCACTCTTTTCACCACGCTGAAACGCTTGTCGACTCGCAAGCCAATGTTGATAAAACGGATCCGTAACTGTCGGCAGCAATTCGGCGCACGAATTCAGCAATCCATCCGCAAGGTCCAGTTCTCCTGCGTCCACCAAATGCAACAGCGTTTCGTTGAGGAACAACATTTGGTCGGGGGACGAGGTTGGGGAAGATTCTCGCTTGCCCGCAAACTGTTGTGCGATGTATGCGAGTTCGGCAGCCGGCGGCCTGGGCTCCGAATCAGCGACTCGCGTGGATTGCAGCCATTGGGCCGCCTGAGCAAACTGATCGGCGAACACAAAACTATTAATGCGCCAGGATGCGCGACGCGTCCGAATGGAGGCGGGAACGGTTTCAGTGCTTAGCAACGAAAAGCAATAATTGGCTGTAGCCGAATTTCCAAGTGCTTGTTCTGTCATGCCAAGTCCCAACACGATTCGGGCCATCGGTCCCTCACTCAATTCAAACCAATCGGAGTCAAGTTCCGTTAGCAGTTTCTCTGGTGGCAGTTGAATCAATTTGCGAAAACCCGCATTCGATTCTCGCCAAGACGCGATTTGCAACTCTTTTCCGCTCGACAAAACTCCCTCATAGTAATGTAACCATGCCGCCAAGAACTGGACTTGTTTGAGGTGCCCTTCGCGAACGCGCTCGTCGCGCAATTTCGATTCCTTCGCGTCGTAGTCGGACGGTCGAGAATTGTTTGCGTCCGAAGGAACGCGTGGTTCATTGGTCCATTGACTCTGCGCATTCTCCAAGCGTTGCAACAGATCGCCCACGTGCCGCAAGGCACCAGCAATTGACTCATCCGACGATTTGCCGAAGGCTTGCTGACACAATCGTTCGACGCGGAAAAATTCCGCCTGTAAGATTGTGGTTTGCAAAGCGGGTTGGTTGATTTGCGGGTGCGAATCGAGCAAAGCTTGCAAACGCTTCTCAACGGCATTCGATTTTTCCTGTGATTCCGCCGCGCTCATTTGCCGAACTAACAACGCGGCCAAGTCCGCAGCATAATGTGTGACGCGAGCCGGATCCGCTCCCTCAGCCAATTCGCGTTCAAGATAAGCGATTTGCAAGTGATCGAGTTCGAGCCGCTGAAGCAGCGAGTAGATGGCGTCGCTTGTTGGTTGGCTCAATGCCGATCCATTTGGCCCGAGCAAAAGCCCCGAAATCGCCAGAAAAATCGCGTGAACTCGCCACATCTTATTTCAATGGAATATAAGTGACCGGTCGAAACCCAAGTTTATGGCACAAATCAATGGCGCGCGCCGGCATATCAAACGGAGCGCTATCGGCCGCGCGAACAAACGCACCGCCGTCCTTGTTGCGAAACGATTTCAAGACGTCCTCGATAGCCGAAAGCTTTTCGGATTCGACTTGGCCGATGCGAAATACAATGCGATCGCCGACTGGAATGATATCAATGGTCGCAGGTTCCAAATCGCTATTGATAGCCGCCGCCGAGTCGATTTGCTTCACGCGAATCGTCGAGGCCAATCGAAGTTCCGGACGAATGAACGAAGTCGTCACGAGAAAGAATATCAAAAGCAAAAAAACGACGTCGATCATGCTGACCATCGACAGCTCGAATCGCGAAGTACCAGCGGAATGACGACGATTGTTCAGGAGCATACGATTGTTTGGCTAACGAAAATGGACCCACCGACATTATAGGCTGCTGCGGGCGAACTTCCGACCGCGATCAATCGCCTGCTGACTCTGCCACACTCCCCGTGCCACTCACGCTAAATTTTATTTCGCGAATGCCCAACTCAGTGAGCTTGGGTAGCAAACGGTTGACTTGCTCGCTGCGCGCGTTTCGATCGGCACGAATCAGAATTTGAAGCTGCGTTTGAGGCGAGTTGTTCTCCTGGACCAACTTTTCCAGCCAGCGAACGACTTGATCGAGTTCCCAACGTTGGCGAGCGACGATATACGTTCCGTCCCGATCGATGTTTACCGTCGCAGGAATCAATCGAGGTGCTTCGGCCCGCGAAGCGACTACCGGCAACTGGACCGGGAAATTGACCAGAGGGGTGATCTGCGACGCGGTGATAAAGAAAATGATCAACAGAAACACAATATCAATCATCGGCGTCATGTTAAAGCCAATTGTCGTATGGCGATGCATCCGAGCCAGTCGCATAAGGCACCCAATCGATTGTCTCAATTAATGTTTTCGTCCAAGCGGCAACATCAACCGTTCGATCCGATTGCCGGCTTCGGAAACAATCGAATCGATTTTGTTTCGAAAGAAACTGAACGCGACCATCGAGGGGATCGCGACGAACAAGCCTAACAAAGTCGTGATGAGTGCTTGGCCGATTGCGGAGGCGAGTTCTTCCGGGCGGGCCATCCCTTCGCGAGCCGCGATCGTATTGAAAGCGTCGATCATGCCGATGACCGTTCCGAGCAAGCCGAGCATCGGAGCGATGGAGCCGATCACATTCAGCACCTCGGTTTTACGATACAGCCGTCCGGTGAAATGTTCGCCAGCTTCTTCGACAGCCGAACGATATTCGGCAAAGCCAAACTCGCTGCTCTGAAATCGCTCCAAGCCCGCCGCGACGACTTCACTGATGAGGCAATAATTTTCCGGCAAGTCACAAAAATGGAGTGCGTGATGAATCTCACCGCGCGAAATATGTTGCTCAAGTCGCTCGATCACCGCGGCCGGCATCAGCTTGCGACGATTGATCGACAGCGAATGCTCGATCATAAAAAACACGCTGACCAGCGACAACACGAGGATCAAGATGACGTCGGCGACTCCAACCGGATTGCCTTCGAACATCTTGATGTACAAAGATGTCGATTTTGGTTTTGCGACGGCGTCAGGCGCATCGGTAGTGGCCGCACTCGGTTCGCCAGACTGCTGGGCGGCGTGGAGTGAGTTCGACGTCGACACATACACTGTTGCAGCGACGAATAAAATCCAGCGTGCCACGAACCAAGCATCGTACCGCTTATTTGATCGGTGATCGAAGGCTTTCATTCGGTTGCTCGTTGGGGCGTTGGTCGCCAAGAGTCAGGCGGCGAGCGACGTTGGTTTCGGAATAATTCAATTGAATCTCTTTATACAGTCTTTCTGCGGAAACTTCATCGCCCAAGCCCCGTTGTTGCTGGGCCGCCGCCGCCAACGCGGCCGCCGCAAGCTCCGGAAATTGCCGTTGGTAGTGAGCCGGGATCGATAACATATCAACGGCGGCGAGGTCGGTGGTGGGAATTACGGACGAAGCCAACTTTTCCGACGCCTGCCAATAAGTGGCGACGGCTTTTACATCGTCGGGCCAATCAGTCGTGCCAATCGAAAACGGCTTTCCATCATTCGGTTGTTGGCCTGATTTTCGTTGAAGCCTTTGGCTAAGCGCAGCCGACCAGGCGGAAGATTTTTCGTGGACGCGTTTTATCCATTGTTTGGCCTTTTCGAACTGCCGCGCGTCGATAGCTATTGCAATTAAGTAAACTTGCGCGGTCGGCGGCAGCATCTCGAACTTTTGATCGGCTGCAAATCGCTCCACTTGTGGCCAAAGTTCTTTCGCTTTGTCGGCGGCATCCCAAACGGGAAAAATTTTTGGATGCAACGTGCTTGCTGGATCGGCTGGCAGCGAAAGCTTGTCGGGAAGCTGATGTCCCCATTTAGGATTTTCCTGGAGCAAGTCCACCGCTCGAACCCAATTCATGGCGGCAATAATCAAATCCCCCTGCTCTATTTCGCTGGCCATATCGGTCAAATAAAGTACGAGAGCCGCAGGGCTTCGCCGATTTTGCAAAGTTCCGCGAACAGACGCTGCCGCCTGTTGAGCACCAGCAAAATCACCGATTTCCAATCGCCATCGCATTTGAAAAAGCGGTTGTCCGATCGTTTCGAGAAGTTGATCAGCGCGAGCTTGATCAGCGGGCTCAACGGTTGCTTGTGCGATCATGTCCCAAGAGATGATCGTGCCGTCGTGCAATCGAACACCATCTTCGTCAAATCCTGTAACGGGCGAATTCGGAAGCGTGAAGTCGCGCAGAACAATCGTCGGCTGACTCCACGCAAAAGATGCGAACTGAAATGCCACTGTTAGGAATAGTGCGAATCGACGCATGGGATTGTGACATCCGATTAAACGAGCGGCATCGATTCTCCCTTGGCAGGGATGAACACAGGGCCCATTTTGTTTTGGCGCAACAGGTCGGCAAATGTTTTGGCAGGCTCGATTTCGCAATGAACCAGTGCAATCTGTTTGAGACGTCCGTGTTGCGCGGTCGCTCGGGTCCATTCAAGCAATTCATTTTGATCGGCATGGCCGCTGGTTGCTTCGAGGCGGAGAATTTTTGCTTTTACGTCGTACTCTTCGCCGTAGATACCGACTCGTTTCGCACCATCCAGAATCTTGCGCCCAAGCGTATTGGGGGCTTGGTATCCGGCGAACATTACGGTCGTGTTTGGCTTGCCAATGTGATTCTTCAGATGGTGCAAAACTCGCCCCGCTTCGCACATGCCCGACGCACTAATGATTACGGCCGGATCGTCAGAAGTATTCAGCCGTTTTGATTCTTCGACATCGCGTACAAAGCGGAGCATCTTGAAGTTAAGTGGATCGTGGTCGGCGTCGCTGCGGGTTTGTTCGGCAGTCTCGTCGTCGAAGGCGGATTGATGGCGGCGAAAGACGGCGGTCACATCGACGGCGAGCGGGCTGTCGACGTAAACTGGAATGCGCGGCAATCGGCCAGACTCGAAAAGTTGATTGAGGCGGTAGACGATTTCTTGAGTTCGCCCAACAGAGAAAGCCGGAATGATGAGTTTGCCTCGATTGCGCAACGTCTCCTCGGCAGCCTGACGAAGCATCGCCGTGGCGTCTTGGTCGGCGGGATGAAGCCGGTCGCCGTAAGTTGCTTCCATGATCAGATAATCCGCACCGTCGATCGTTTTTGGGTCTTTCAGAATCGGCATGTTGGGTCGGCCAATGTCGCCGCTAAAGACGAGCCGAATCGGCTTTGTGTTGGCGTTCTCCAAAACAAGCTCAACCGAACCCGCTCCCAACATGTGACCCGCTTCGTGGATGCGGCATCGAACGCCGGGGATCGGACTGAACTCGGCCATGAATTCGACCGCGCGAAAACGCTTGCTAGTGGCCACTGCGTCTGCTTCAACATACAACGGTTCGAACAAAGTTTGGTTTTCACGCGCCCTTTTGCGATTGACGTAAGCCACATCGCTCTCTTGAATCTTTGCTGAATCAAGCAGCATCACGGCAGCCAAGTCGCGCGTCGGCTCTGTAGCGAAAATCGATCCGAGAAAACCGTTGCGCACCAGCGACGGCAAATTTCCGCTGTGATCGATGTGTGCGTGCGAGAGGACCACAGCGTCAACGGACTTGGCGTCGAACGGGATTTTGCGGTTGATCTCAAACGCCAGTTTGCGGCGGCCTTGGTACAATCCGCAGTCCAGCAGCAATCGTTTCCCTTGCCAATGCACCAAGTGCATTGAGCCAGTAACTGTTTGCGCGGCGCCCCAAAATTCAACTTTCATCGGATCGCCCGGCAAAACAGACAATAAAAAACGGAAACGACAGATGCTCGAAAATCAAACGCGACCGACATATTCGCCGGTCCGCGTGTCGATGCGAACGATGTCATTCATGCTGACGAACGACGGCACGGTAAATTCGGCACCCGTTTCCACTTTGATGATCTTCGTCACGTTGGTAGCCGTGTCGCCCTTGACGCCCGGCTCGCAATATTCGACTTTGAGTTCGACATGATTCGGGGGCGTAATCGAAATCGGATTGTCGTTATACAAAAGCATCGAGCAAACCATGCTGTCTTTGAGGTATTTCCAGGCCTCGTCAATCTGAGACTTCGAAAGCTCATACTGTTCGAAGTTCGCACTGTTCATGAAGACGAATGTCTCCCCTTGGCGATAGAGGAACTGGCAGTCCGTTTCCTCCACATCGGCGGCTTCCAGTTCGTCGCCACCTTTGTAAACGCGATCCAATGTGTTTCCGCGAATCAAGTTTTTCAGCCGACATTCGTACAGTGCGTTCCCTTTGCCCGGCTTGCGAAAGTTCATTTCAACCATCACCCACGGCTCATTGTTAATCGTAACTTTGAGCCCTTTGCGAAAATCATTCGTTTTATAAACAGCCACCGACCTACCTCTAAACTAGAATCGTTGTTTTAATGTTGTTATTCGTCGCACGGACTGCGATGCTTCGTATAACCTGGAGCCAACGGCGACGGCGCTGCAAACATTGCGAAGTTGCCGTCGCCGTTGGCTCCGGGTTAAACAAATCGTCTCATTGGTGACCGCACGAGGTATGAGCCAATTCGAACCCCGAACCGACGACCCGCCCGAGCTTCGCAAAGACCATTCAGCCCAAATTGAAGATGAACATTTTAGCGTCTGAAACCAGTTCTGTCCGCGCCTCTACCCAGAATTGGCGAACGATCTTGAAAGCAGCGTTTCGACGCCCGGAGGATTTGGCTGCCGAGTTGCAATTGCCACAGTCCATGGCGATCGCAGCAAGTGGGGCCAACGATCAATTCCGCTTGTTCGCGCCACAGCCGTTTGTCGATCTGCTGGAACGCGGTCGGGCCAATGACCCACTACTATTGCAAATTTGGCCAGCCCCTGCTGAGTTGCTATCCCACCCGAACGAAAAAAGTGACCCCGTCGGCGACGCTCAAGCCAATGTCTTGCCCGGAGTGCTGCAAAAATATTTCGGTCGCGCGCTGTTGGTTCTCACGGGAGCTTGTGCCGTTCATTGCCGCTATTGTTTTCGCCGCAATTGGTCGTATGACGAGTCGCCCGGTTCGCTTGGGCAGTGGGAACCGTCGCTGGCGGCAATCGAAGCGGATCATTCCATCCACGAAGTCATCCTCAGCGGCGGCGATCCTTTAATGTGGGACGACGACAAGCTCGCGCGATTGGTCGAACGGATCGAGCGAATGCCGCACGTCTCGCGATTGCGGATTCACACGCGCATGCCGGTCGTGCTTCCGCAGCGCGTGACCCCTGAATTGCTTTCGGCGCTTTCTTCCAGTCGCCTGCGAACGGTCGTGGTCGTCCATGCGAATCATCATCGCGAGCTGAGCCCGCTTGTTCAGCAAGCAATGGAACGAATGGCCGCGCAAAGTTTTACGCTACTCAACCAGTCAGTACTTTTGGCTGGTGTCAACGACAGCGCGAATGAACTTGTTCAGTTAAGCGAGCGACTGATCGAATGTTCAGTCTTGCCGTATTACTTGCACCAACTCGATCGCGTAATCGGCTCCAGCCATTTTGAAGTAACCATCGAGCGCGGGCGGGCTTTGATTGAAGAAATGCGTCAGCGTTTGCCGGGTTACTTGGTCCCACGCTACGTTATCGAAACGCCAGGCCAACCGGCCAAGACGGTGATCGCATAACCTGGTTCCCTCGCCCCGTTTCGGGAAGAGTGTTATCGCGTAGTCCGGTTCCCTCGCCCCATTTCGGGGAGAGGGTTAGGGCGTTTCGCCTTTCAGTAAGGCTCTTAGTTCCCGACTTGTCAACTATAATGGTTGAATCCAACGCTCTTCGATCCCATTATTCGCATCACCCAATCATAGTTCGACTCATGCGCATCAAAGTCCTTCTCGTCATTGGCACGCGCCCGGAAGCCATCAAAATGGCACCGATCGCCCACGAACTTTATCGCCGTGCAAAACAGTTTGAATGCGTGATTTGCTTGACGGGCCAGCATCGGGAAATGGTCGATCAAGCCCTTCACGCGTTTGATCTGAAAGCCGATTTTGATTTGAATATCATGTCGCCGGGACAAACGTTGTCCGAAGTAACAGCTCGCGCCGTTAGCGGCCTGGACGGCGTCTTGCGAACGGCGAAACCGAATATCGTCTTGGTCCAAGGCGACACGACGACCGCTTTTTGCGGTGCACTTGCGGCTGCCTATCATCAGATCACGGTGGGACACGTCGAAGCTGGCTTGCGCACCGGCGACAAGAGGCATCCGTTCCCGGAAGAAATCAATCGAACCTTGATCACCAAGTTGGCTGATTGGCATTTTCCCCCGACAGAACACTCTGCCGAAGTGCTTCGTCGCGAAGGTATCGATCCCGCGCGAATCCGCGTCACAGGAAACACGGTCATCGACGCTTTGCTTTGGACTCGCGATCAAGTTCGAGCCGACAAACCCGTTCTGCCGCCCGAAGTCGAACAACTCACCGCCAACGGTCCAATGGTCTTAGTCACCGGCCATCGTCGCGAAAGCTTTGGCGACGGATTTGAAAACATCTGCCGTGCGATTCGAGACGTAGCCGACGCTCGACCTGAAGCGACTTTTGTCTATCCGGTTCACCTCAATCCCAACGTCCGCGATCCCGTCTTTCGAATCTTGGGAAATCATCCACGAGTGAAGCTAATCGAACCCCTTTCGTATCGACCGTTCGTTTGGCTAATGGATCGCGCGACGATCGTGTTGACGGATTCCGGGGGCGTTCAAGAAGAAGCCCCTGCCCTTGGCAAACCCGTTCTCGTCATGCGTCAGACAACCGAGCGCCCCGAAGGAATCGCTGCGGGCAACTCGCTGCTAGTTGGCACCGACCACGCCACCATTTCCGAAAACCTCTTGCGCCTCCTCTCCAACCCCGCCGAGTGCCAAGCCATGTCCCTCATCCGCAACCCCTACGGCGACGGCACCGCCGCGCGACAAATCGTTGACGTTTTAGAAGTAGCTTAGTAAACATCGTCGCTAAGCAAATCAAAGCGTTTCGCGTTGTTGAACTTCCGTCGGCTGTTTTGCGGTCTACGAAGTGACACGGATGGAATACAATTATGCGGTCCTCTTCTTGGGCGAGGAACCTTGCATGCTCGAATTTCCGTTCGATCGTAATATTCGAGAAGTTTTT
>JANNYC010000006.1:0-31955 GCA_031409895.1 Planctomycetota bacterium | reverse complement strand
ACAAAACTTCATCGCCGCCGCGCTCGTTGGCGCGATGTTTTGCACCCTAGTGCCGGTGCTCGGCCAGCCTGCGGACAAGAAGCCCCAAGCCGATGCGCAGGCCGATCCGCGCCCGACCGGATCGTTGATGAAAGTGGACGTGGCATTCGCGCGAATGAGCAACGAGCAGGCGCGCCAAACAGAGGCCTACACGCTAGCCCCGACAACCTTCTGAGAGAACTTGAACACGGACGCTGGCCCGCTGCGGCGGATCGGCCTCGCGGAGACTGCAAATGCGAATTGACAAAGCCACGCTGCGAGCGGATTTGATTGCCGGCACCACGGTCTTCACCGTGCTCGTTCCGTCAGCGATGGCCTATGGGCAACTTGCGGGTGTGACGCCGGAGGCCGGAATGTATGCGGGGCTGGTCGCGCTGATCGTGTATGCGATCCTCGGCAGTTCGAGGCACCTGATCGTTGGGCCGGAGGCGACCTCCGCGCTGTTGGCCGCTATGATCGTCGGCCCGATTGCCGGGGCAGGAGCGGACCCGGAACGATTCGCATTTCTCGTCGCTGCGTTAGCTGCGATAGTCGGCGTGATTCTGATTGCTGGCGCGCTGGCTCGCGTCGGATTTCTGGCGGACTTCCTGTCTCGCGCCGTACTAACGGGCTACATCACCGGCGCGGCACTGCTGGTGATCCAGAGTCAAGTGGGCAAGCTGTTTCGCATCAAATTCGAATCGGACGGTTTCTTCCGATCGCTCTGGGAACTCATTACGCGGTTGGGCGAGACGCATGTGCCCACGCTGCTGCTCGGTGTCGTGACGATTGTGGCGTTGCTGGCTCTGCGGCGATTCGTGCCCAAGGTGCCATCCTCATTGGTCGTGCTGGCTGCGAGCATAGCTTTGTCCTCTATCTTTGGCTGGCAGGAGCATGGAATTAATGTCGTCGGCGCGGTCACCGCCGGACTGCCTGGTCTGGGCGTGCCGCGTGTCAGCCTCGCTGACTTGTACGCCCTGTTGCCCGGAGCAGCCTCGATGGCTTTGTTGGCGTTTTCCGATGCCGTTCTGACCGGCCGCTCCTTCGCGGCGCGGCACGGCTATACCATCAACGCCAACCGCGAATTGTTCGCACTGGGTGCGGCCAATCTCGGAACTGCGGTCGCGGGCGCATTCCCCGTGGCGGCCAGCGGTTCACGCACCGCGGTCAATGACAGCACCGGTGCGAAGAGCAAACTCTCCGGGGCCATCGCAGCCGTAATGATGATCGTATTCCTGCTGTTCTTCACGCCGGTGCTGGCCTCCCTGCCGCTTGTCGTGCTCGGAGCGATCATCATCGTGTCCACGCTTGGGATGATCGAGATCGGCGAACTGATCCGTATGTATCATTTCCGGTGGGAGACGTTTGCAGTCGCGATGATCACGCTGCTGGGCGTAGTCTTCGTGGGCATCGTTCCAGGTATCCTCGTGGCGGTGACGATGTCGCTGTTTCTGGTCATCGCGCACATCTCACGCCCGAGCGACTCGCATTTGGTGCGAAACGGCGAAGCACTCGTGTTCCGCCCTCTCGGTGACGGCCTGCTCGCGCAAATCGAGCCGGGCCTGGCCGTGTACCGGATGAACGGAATCCTGATGTTCGCCAATTGCGGTCAGATGAAAAGCCGCGTGACGGAGTTGATCAAAACGTCTGTTGTAGATGTCCGCGCACTCATTCTCGACCTGGGGATGAGCAGCACCATCGACCTGACGGCACTCACCGCCATTGAGGAACTACACGACGAATTGCGCAAGCGCGGCGTGCGCCTGATGGCTGTCGAACTGAACTCACAAGTCCGAGAATTGTTTCGTCGCGCCGGTACCGATAAAAAGCTCAATGAGGAAAACATTCAAGCCGACGTGACATCGGCCGTGTCCACATTCCATCGCGAAGTTCCGAAGTCACCCAACAACAATTAGCGGAGTCGAACACGTTGCCCAGCGAGAAATCAGAAAACACCGTGGCCCCGCCCGATCAAACGCAAATGGCATTGGAGCGGACGCACCTTGCCTATGAGCGGACGCTGATGGCCTGGATCAGGACATCGGCCGCACTGATTACTGCTGGCTTCACGCTGTACAAGTTTTTCGAGTACCTGGTCGAGCCAGGCCGGCAGGCGCAGCACGTTTTGGGATCTCGCACCTTTGGCATGTGCTTGATCGTCATCGGCGTTGTCACACTCGCTCTGGCGACGTGGCAGCATCGGCAGAGCCTGAAGCGGCTGCCCGTGCAGTATCCCGAAGCTCCCTTTTCACTGGCGACCTTGGCCTAAACCTTGGTTTCGGGGCTGGGAATTCTGGCGCTGATCGCCGTGGCTTGTCGAGCATAGGCGGCGTGACTTCTATCCCGAACGACGTTGAAACTGTCTTGCGTCGTAACCCGACGCCGTGAGCCAGGGAGGCGCAATTTCTCTCGCTCACGCTACGGTTTGGATCTAGCATCGTTGTTGTGGAGTATTCCCGGTTCCGGTTGCCGGACGGCCATGCATGAGGCATATACGATCAGGCGGAAACTCGCCAAAATTGCATCCAATCGCATTGTGATCCACGGCGGACAACGCCGACGCTGGCAGCGTCGGCCACGAACACGGACAATGGCGACGCTGGTTCGCCGCGGCGGCGTCGACAACGATGAACACACAATAAATGTGGAGACAAGTATGGATTTTGGAGAGTGGATCAATATGTTGCCGCTGTGGGCCGTGTTTGTGCTCACGTTGGTGATTTGTGTCGGGGCCGTGGAAGCCGGAACAGTTTTGGCCCGAATTGCTCTGCGGCATCGAAAGGAAAAAGAGCCGGAGGGTCCGCTAGGATCATTTGTCGGCTCGTTGCTCGGGCTGCTCGCTTTCATTTTGGCGTTCACTTTCGGAATAACTGCGAATCGTCTTGACTCCCGCAAGCAATTGGTACTGGAAGAAGCGAACGCCATTGGAACTACTTATTTGCGCGCAGGTTTGCTTCCGCCGACTCAAGGTTTGGAGAGCCGTCGGTTGTTACGCGATTACGTTGATCTACGATTGAATGGCACACCGGAGAACGTTGACGAGACATTGAAAAAGTCAGAAGTAATTCATGCTCAACTATGGTCTCAAACAAAATTGCTGGTTCAGGAAGACATGGACTCCGAGATTCGCAGTTTGTTCATCGCCACATTGAACGAATTGATTGACCTGCATCAAAGCCGCGTGACAGTCGGATTACAGTATCGGATTCCAGGAACGGTGTGGTTGGCCGTTTATTTATTGTCGTTGCTTTCGATGCTGGCTGTGGGTTATCAAGTCGGCATGTCGGGGTCGCGACGAGCTTACGGCACACCCGTCTTGGCAGCGGCGTTTTCGCTGGTGATACTGATGATTGCCGACATCGACCGTCCCGGCGAGGGCCTGATTCGAGTGAGTCAGCAACCGATCGCCGACGTACAACAAATGATGCTTCGCGATTCGCCGTGATCGTACAAGGTTAGTGATCGAGATCGCGGACCGAAACAAGCAAACACAGTGGCTGTCGCAATTTTGTCGCGGATGCTGCCAGCATCCGTCGAACTTCACCGACTACAAAACAATCCGACGCTGGCAGCGTCGGCCACTTACCCGAACCGACGCTGGCAGCGTCGGCAACGACAGAAATTGGGATTCAACCTGAAAGAAACGCTTTATGAAATTTGCCAGAACACCAATGACTATCGTGTTTATCACACTGTTGACAATTGCCACCACGTCAGCGCAGGCCAAGCAGCGGGAGGTCGGCGACAAGCCCAACATTGTCTTCATCCTGATGGACAACCTCGGCTATGGCGAAGTCGGCTGTTATGGCGGCGGCATTCTTCGAGGCGCGGCGACGCCGCGCATTGACAAGCTCGCCAGCGAAGGCACGCGGCTGCTCAACTTCAACGTCGAGGCGCAATGCACGCCGAGCCGCTCAGCCATCCTGACCGGACGCCACGCCATTCGCAGCGGCACGCACTCCGTGCCGTTCCCCGGCCAGCTTGACGGTTTGACGCAATGGGAAGTCACCCTTGCCGAACTGCTCTCCGGCCAGGGTTACGCCACCGGCCACTTCGGCAAGTGGCATCTCGGCAGCGACCAGAGCCGGTTGCCCACCAGTCAGGGGTTCGACGAGTGGTTCGGCATCCCGCGCACGACTGATGAAGCCCTCTATCCTTCGGCGGTCGGGTTCAAAGAATCGGGCGTCGAGCCGGAACACATCATGGAAGGTAAGAAAGGCGAGCAGAGCCGCAAGCTTGAAGTTTATGACCTCAAACAGCGCCGCCTCATTGACGCTGAAGTCACGCGCCGCTCGATCGATTTCATGAAGCGCAGCGAGAAGGCTGGAAAGCCGTTCTACGCCTATGTTCCTTTCACGCTCGTCCATCTGCCCACACTGCCGCACCCGGATTTTGCCGGGAAGACCGGCTTCGGCGATTTCCCGGATGCGCTGGCTGAGATGGATTTCCGCGTCGGCCAACTCCTTGATGCCGTGGACGAACTGGGCGTACGCGACGACACAATCTTCGTCTTCACCTCCGACAATGGCCCTGACCCGACGTTTCCGCATCAAGGCACTTCCGGCCCGTGGCGCGGCTACTATTTCACGCACATGGAAGGCTCGTCTCGGACGCCGTTCATCATCCGCTGGCCGGGAAAAATTCCTGCCGGCCGTGTGAGCAATGAGATCGTTCACGAGATGGACACCTACACGACCTTCGCAAAACTGGCCGGCGCTCCCGTGCCGCAGGACCGCCCGATTGACGGCGTGGATCAGACCGATTTCCTGCTAGGCAAGTCGGAGAAGTCGAACCGCGAAGGCATCCTGCTGTTCCTTGCAGATCGTCTGCAGGCGGTGAAGTGGCGAAACTGGAAACTGCACTTCTATGACGAGATGCACAACTGGTTCACGCCCCCGTTGAAGCTCGGCACGCCGAAGCTCTTCAACCTCATTCTCGATCCCAAGGAAGAATTCCCAGTAACTGTCCAAAACACCTGGGCCGTCGAACCGATGACCAAGATGATTGCGGCGTTCGAGCTGAGCACGCGGAAGAACCCGCTCATTGCACCCGGCACGCCTGATCCATACACGCCGCCAAAATAAGGCATGCGCAGTCAGTTGCAACTTCCGAATAGCGCCGACGATTTAATGTCGTGGATAGGTCAGAAATCGATCTTCGCCCGGAGGCCGAATAGGAGAGACGAATCTACGCGCTCGCGAAACGGATCAATGATCTGAATGTCTGGAGTAATCTGGCACCAGGGAGTAACCGCTACGTTATAGTACAGTTCAACCCCATTTTCGTTCTGCAGCGGCAGCAGAACGGGAGCTAGGTCTTTTAGTGGTTCGCTCACACCAAGATAGAAATACCCGACGCCGAACGAGTCCGCTTTGCGTCCCGTGATGGGGCTCGCTCCGCTGATTCCGGCGCTGGCAAACCAGTTGATCGGGCTGGGGTTGTTGTCTGCGATTCCGAGGTTGCCGAACACACCCCATTTCCGCTTCGGGTCGAAAGGTGAAACGTAGAAGGCATGGTCGAAGTTGTAAGCCAGACTCCACGAACCGGTTTTCGGTGTGGACAGAATCACTAGCCCGTCAATCGGGTCGAAATAAGCCGAGGGCGAAAGGTTCGTGTAAGTTCCGCTGCTGTAGGTTCCCGAAATGCCCTGATGCCCGGGCTGGTCGAAGAAACTGGTTTGCAGATTCAACTGCGCGAAGACCGTGGCCCCGTTGTCGAAGAACGTGTCGAACCCGCTTACGGTCGGCGTATTGTTGGTGTCGAACACCGCCGCCGCAAACATTGGCTCCATGTTCTTAAGGTAGGCGAAGCCGGCTCCGAATGTTGAGTACGGTACCGTACGTGCAGTCACCGGGTTGAAAAGCAAGGCAGTATTTTGAAATCCGTTCAGACCACCAGCACCTGTGAGTGGTTGTTTGAAGTCGTCAAGCGTGTTGATCTTCCCGGCGTAGACCAGCGTGCTCTCCGACAAGAACTGTGTAAATTTCACGCCGGTCAAAGCGGTGATCGATCCGTTCGGCTGAGGCACCGACAACATGAGGTTGACCGGCATAAGTGCTCCGGTGAGCGAATTGGCCGACTCGCCGTATCGGGTTTCTCCGTGCAAAGTGATGAATAACCCCTTCGAGAGTCCGACCTTTTCCCCATCCACGTTCAAGAAGTAGTCGTTGCGCCCGCCGTAGCGAAACTCTTGCTCAAGTCCACCTCCGGTCACACCCTGATAGTATTGAGTGTTGCTGATATCAAGTGTGATCCCGTTGCCCGCGAGTTCCGATCGTGTTCCAAACCAATCACCGGTCAGCTTCGAGCGTTCGAACAGCGGCCCACTAAACGGCGACGGGGGCGGTGCGGTCGGTGCCTCCTGATCCGCGATCGGCTGGACGACGGCCGGCGCGTTGAACTCAGAAAATTCGTTCGTTGGCGGGGACGTGGACTGAGTCGGCGGTACCGTGAAATTGGTCGGCTCTTGGGCAATCGCCGTATTGACAGCCGTACTCACAGCTATTGCCAACACGGTGCGAATGGCTAGACAGCCAAAACGGGATTGCAACAACATCGAACGAGCTCCATCTCAAGTTCAAACGAATGCCAAAACCAATTGCCTTTGATTGATTCGGGCAGCTCGCGCGGAAGAAATTAGCCAGTTTCAACGGTCAATCCGAAAGTATCGATTGCCGTCGGTGGGTTGTAATGTTTGTGCTGGTTTTGTAGGCTCCCAGGCACGCTCGAATGATGAAGGGAAGAGCTGATTACTTCGACATTCGACATTCCTTGTTCGGTGTTCAATATTTGAAACTGCTCGGATGGAATAACGAATTTCCAACAAGGAACTCCGAATGATGAAGGGAAGAGCAAAGTACTTCGACATTCGACATTCCTTGTTCGGTGTTCGATATTTGAAACTGCTCGGATGGAATAACGAATTTCGAATAATGAACTTCGAATGAAAAAGGGAAGAGCTGAATACTTCGACATTCGACATTCCTTGTTCGGTGTTCGATATTTGAAGATGCTCGAATTGAATAACGAATCTCGAATAATGAACTTCGAATGAAAAAGGGAAGAGCTGATTACTTCGAAATTCGACATTCCTTGTTCGGTGTTCGATATTTGAAGATGCTCGAATTGAATAACGAATCTCGAACAAGGAACTCCGAATGATGAAGGGAAGAATAAAACATTTCGAAATTCCTTGTTCGGTGTTCAACGAGACTGCGATTGAATACACTTGAAACCACAAACACTTTCAGATTAGCCCAAAATGGAAAAACCATGAAACCAAGAACCATTTTTGCTGCATTCAGCTTCGCGCTCGGGATTGCATTCGCATTCTCCGCTTATGCGCAGGAGTCCCTTCCCAAGCCTGATCCCGAGTTCAAAGGAAAGATCGGTGAAACCTACAAGGACTCGACCCCAAACTTCCCGATGCCGGTTACGGCTGCGAAAGGGAGTCCCAATGTTCTGCTAATCCTGCTGGATGATGTCGGCTTCGGCATGTGCTCGACGTATGGCGGGCCGGTGCCGACACCGCACATGGACAAGCTCGCGAACAACGGGCTGAAGTACACCCGGTTCCACACTACCGCCCTATGCAGTCCGACGCGCGGAGCATTGCTTGCTGGACGAAACCATCACAGCATCAGCACTGGCGTGATCATCGAAATGGGCACGGGTTTTCCAGGCTACACGGGCATCATCCCGAGGAGCACTGCACTGGTTTCGCAAACGCTGCGGGACAACGGCTACGCCACTGGCATGTTTGGAAAGTGGCACAACACGCCCGAGCCGGACATCAGCCCGGCCGGCCCGTTCGACCGCTGGCCGACCGGACTCGGGTTCGAGTACTTCTATGGTTTCAATCAGGGGGAGACGCACCAGTACTATCCCGTTATCTATCGCAATACCACATGGGTGCCACAGCCGAAGTCACCTGAACAAGGTTATCACTTCACCGCCGACATGACTGACGAAGCAATCGCCTGGACTCGCAACATCCGGGCCGCCAACCCGGACAAGCCGTGGTTCAACTACTTCAGCACGTCGGGAGTCCATGCGCCGCACCATGCCACGAAAGAATGGCGAGATAAATTCGCCGGCAAGTTCGACTACGGTTGGGACAAACAACGCGAACTGACCCACGCGAAACAACTCGATATGGGAATCATCCCCAAGGGAACCAGACTAACTCCGCGGCCCAAAGAAATACCCGCGTGGGACGACCAGAACGCCGACGCGAAGAAAGTCTACACCCGACTGATGGAAAACTACGCTGCCTACATGGCATACACGGATTTCGAAGTTGGCCGGTTGATCGATAGCTTGCAAGCATCGGGCGAACTGGACAACACACTTGTCATGTACATCGTTGGCGACAATGGCGCCAGCGCCGAAGGTGGGTTGGAAGGAACTTTCAGTGAGATTGCCAGTTTGCTCGGCATTCAACTCGGGTTGGAGAGCACTCTCAAGCGAATCGACGAGATTGGCGATCCGACCAGCGAGCCGCACGTACCTGTTGGTTGGGCCTGGGCGATGAACGCTCCATTCCAGTGGACCAAACAAGTCGCCAGCCACTTCGGCGGCACGCGCAACCCGATGATCGTTCACTGGCCAAAAGGCATCAAAGCAAAGGGCGAGATGCGGACCCAGTTCCATCACGTCATCGACGTGGTGCCAACGATTCTCGAGGCCTGCAAAATCCCCGAGCCGAAGGTCGTCAACGGCATTCCTCAAAAGCCAATCGAGGGCGTGTCGATGGTCTATTCGTTCGACGACACAAAAGCCAAGGACCAGCGGACGACGCAGTACTTCGAGTTGGCAACCAACCGCGCGATTTACCACGACGGCTGGGTGGCATGCAGCAAATACGGATTCCCGTGGGTAACGCTCGGCCGCAACATGGATTTCCAGAACGCCCCGTGGGAGCTTTACAACATCAACGAAGACTTCAGCCAGGCCAATGACCTGGCCGCGAAGAACCCCGCGAAACTCAAGGAGCTGCAAGCCAAATTCCTTGACGAGGCGAAGAAGTACGACGTCTTCCCGCTCGACCCGCGCTTCTCTGAACGGTTCGACCCGAAGCTGCGCGAATCCGGCGAGCCGAAGACGAGTTGGACGTACTTCGGCAACGACGTCTGGCTACCGGAACCGATTGGCCCTCAACTCTTTCCGCGGGGGCACACCATTTCTGCCGAGTTGAACATTCCCAAAGGGGGCGCAGAAGGCGTCGTGACCTGCGTCGGGTCCTTCTCGGCTGGCTGGTCGCTCTATGTAAAGGGTGGCAAACCGGTATTCCGGTACACGTTCTTCGAGATAGCGGACGTGACTATCAATGGCACGGAATCGCTACCCGAAGGGAAAGTGACGTTGAAGTCGGAGTTCACCCCGAACGGCTCGAAGGAAGGCGGCGGCACGCTCAAACTGTTCGTGAACGGAAAACCCGCCGGCGAGGGCAAGGTGAAGCGTTCCATCTTTCGTCACGGTCTGGAACCCTTCGAGGTCGGCCGCGATTCGATTACGCCGATCTCGCCGGACTACAAGACTCCGTTCGCATTCACCGGTACTATCGAAAAGATTACGTTCGAGTTAGCAAAGTGACACCCAGTACTTCGAAATTCGACATTCCTTGTTCGGTGTTCGATATTTTTTCCGAGTGTTGAGGAATAATGAATTTCGAACAAGGAACTCCGAATGATGAAGGGAAGAACATAGCATGACAGCCAATCCGAAATTTGACCGTGAAGATCGATTGGTCGATTTTGCGGTTCGCATTATCAACGTTGTCGAGGCATTACCTGATTCAAAAGCAGGACGTCATGTCGCCGGACAATTGGTGCGTGCAGGAACATCGCCGGCTCCAAATTATGGTGAAGCGCAGAGCGCCGAGTCTCGACGCGATTTTATTCACAAGATGAAGATCGCACTTAAAGAGCTTCGTGAGACAAGTGTTTGGCTAAAGATAATCGAGCGGAAACCATTGTGCGGCCCGGACCGACTGAGAGGCATAACGCTTGAATGTGATGAATTGATCTCGATTTTCGTGAAGTCCATTGAGACGGCGGCACGCAATTGCGCCAGGGAAGAACAGGTTGAATATCATACGGAGCAAACAAACCATTTCCTTGAGGCTGAGAATAGCGAATGTCGAACAAGGAACTCCGAATGATGAAGGAATGACAAAACCACTTCGATATTCGACATTCCTTGTTCGGTGTTCGGTGTTCAGTGTTAAATCAGGCAGAGATCGAATTACGAATATCGAACAAGGAACTCCAAATGATGAAGGAAAGAAAATCATGCGACGATCAGTAATATGGACCGCCACGATTCTTGCCGTTAGCGGGATAATCAGTTGGCTGGCCGTTGGCGAATCGCTTGCCCAGGACCAGAAGGCAACTGAAACACCGACGACCGGCAACGTCCTGCCTGTCCCTCCGTCGCCGTTCAAG
Organism: Planctomycetota bacterium; assembly: GCA_031409895.1. GTDB lineage: Bacteria > Planctomycetota > Planctomycetia > Pirellulales > Pirellulaceae > JANMEB01. The sequence goes on along the minus strand of JANNYC010000006.1, from coordinate 21,492 downwards.
GGAACCATCAACCTGCGGGCGAAAGAATCCATTTCGGACTTCCCGCAGCCGGTGCAAGCGCCACAAGGCGCGCCAAATATCCTGCTGGTGCTGCTGGACGATGTCGGGTTCGGTGCAACCAGCACCTATGGCGGGCCATGCAACACGCCGACGTTTACCAAGCTGGCCGACAAAGGGCTGAAGTACAACCAGTTCCACACGACCGCCCTGTGCAGCCCCACGCGGGCAGCGCTCATTACAGGGCGAAATCACCACTCGGTACATACGGGTGTGATCACCGAAGCTGCCACCGGTTTTCCCGGCTACGACTCGTTGATGCTGAAAGATACCGCCACGGTCGCCGAAGTGCTCAAGCAAAACGGGTACGGGACCGCGTGGTTCGGCAAAAATCATAACGTGCCCGATTGGCAAACGAGCCAGGCTGGGCCATTCGACTTGTGGCCGACTGGCCTCGGATTCGATCACTTCTATGGATTTATCGGCGGCGATACAAGCCAGTGGCGTCCGGCCGTGACGGAAGGTACCAAGCCGATCGAGCCTTATCTCGGCAATCCCGATTACAACTTCGACTACGACATGGCCGACCAGGCGATCAAATGGATCGGGATGCAAAAGGCCGTCGCCCCCGACAAGCCATTTTTCTGCTACTACGCCCCTGGCGCGACTCATGCTCCGCACCACCCTAAACAGGAATGGGTAGACAAATACAAAGGCAAGTTCGACCAGGGTTGGGACAAGGTCCGCGACGAGACCTTTGCAAGACAAAAGAAACTCGGCGTCATCCCTGCTAATACCAAACTCAACCCACTTGCACCGGGGATTCAAGCATGGGATGCCTGCTCGCCGGAAGAAAAATTGGTTTACGCGCGGTTCATGGAAGTGTACGCCGGCTATCTTGAACAGACCGACTTTAACGTCGGTCGCGTGATCAAAACGATCGACGACCTTGGTCAACTTGATAACACGCTCGTCATCTTCATCGCAGGAGACAACGGGGCTAGCGCCGAAGGCAGCTTGCAAGGCCTGCTCAACGAGATGACCTTCTTCAACGGTGTGAAGGAAGATCTCAAACAGGTTCTGGCACGGGTTGACGAGATCGGAACGTGGAAGACCTACAACCACTTTCCCGTCGGTTGGGCGCACGCGATGTGTACCCCCTTCCAGTGGACGAAGCAGATTGCGAGCCACTTCGGCGGCACCCGCAACGGCATGGTCATTTCGTGGCCGAAGGGGATTGCAGCCAAGGGCGAATTGCGAAGCCAGTTCCACCACTGCATCGACATTGTACCTACCATTTTCGAAGTGACAGGTGTGACAGCGCCGTCGTCGGTGAACGGCGTAACGCAGAAACCTATCGAAGGGGTCAGTATGGCTTACACGTTCGCCGACGCAAACGCGACGAGTCGGCGAACGAAACAGTATTTTGAACTACTTTCCAATCGGGCAATCTACTCCGACGGTTGGGTTGCCTGCACTACGCCCGTGGGCGCGCCGTGGGATTCGGCCGGTGCCACCGTGGACGAAATCACCGGTTACAAGTGGGAGTTGTACGACACGAACAAGGATTTCTCCCAGGCCGACAATCTCGCGGCAAAAATGCCCGACAAGCTCAAGGACTTGCAATTGCTCTTTTATACCGAGGCTGCCCGTTACAACGTGTTGCCGATCGATAACAGCAAGACAGCCCGACTTGACCCGGCCATCCGTCCGAGTTTGACCCGCGGTCGAAATTCGTTTACGTTTAAGGAAGGAATGACTCGCATCCCGGAAGGAGCCAGCCCGGACATCAAGAACAAGTCTTGGTCGATCACTGCCGACGTTGACGTAAAGGCTGATACATCGGGAATGATCATCACGGCGGGTGGACTGTTCGGCGGCTGGGGCCTGTATTTGGACAAGGGCAAACCAGTATTCCATTACAACTTCGTGGACGTGGCCCACTACAACGTCGGCGGGAAGAACGCACTCACCCCGGGCAAGCACACCATCAAGATGGAATTCGCCTACGACGGCGGTGGAATCGGCAAAGGTGGAACGGCGACTCTGCTGGTCGATGGCAAGGAAGTTGCCGAGGGGCGCGTGGAAAGAACGATCCCGATCCGCGTCGCTCTCGATGAGACACTAGACATTGGCGAGGACTGTGGCACGCCAGTGAATCTGACCTACGACGTGCCATTTAAATTCGACGGCAAGATCGAAAAGGTCGTTGTCGAACTCAAATAGTTATCCACAGTTCAGAGCCCGCCGTCGTTAGTCGACGAGACGCTGGACTGCGGCGGGCGACACCGGCGCGAATTGTTTGCGGACTTCTGCTTTGCGTGCTTGTAAACGCGCGAGACTCTTTTGAGCGGCGGCACCAACTTTGCTTGAAACGACTCACCAACTTCATCCGGCCTCAAAAACCAATCCCACAGACTCTCGTTGTGAGAGATGCGGAATAAAGCTATGAACTTCGGCTCACAGCAATTGTCAGTCTGACGGCTGGCGGATCACAGAGGATTATTGCTGGCCAAGCTGGGCTGGATGCGGCGCTGAGATATTGGACGACATGTCTATTCCGTCCGAGTTGTCGTTGCTGCAGTTGTTTGAAACACTGCCAAATCGCCAGGTCTGACCAAAGCCAACCCAATAGTTGTCGTCGATATTGACAGTAGTTGCCGCGAACTGATCGGTCTCCCCGAATGCGAATCCGCAGAATAGATCCAGGTCGATGCCCGGCTTGAAATCGCGAATTCCCAAGCCCATCGTGACTCGTTGTTGGCCGATCGCCGCAAATTGTCCCTGGACATAACGCACCGCTGGGACTCCATCGGGAAGTGTAACTCCACCGATCGACTCCAGTTGCGCGTCCTTCATCGGGTTTTCATTATAGGCGTAGCCTGTTCGCAGCCGCATCCGTTCGTTCAGTATGTATTGGCTGCCGATTTGAAAACACATCTGGTCCTCGTAAATCGCCGTCAACGCTGCCGCATCACTGTACATTTTGTAGATCACATCTGCGGCCAGCAAGAGTCGGCCGCACATCAGGCTGCTATTGGCGAGACCGATCCCAATGTTGGCTGGATGATCTAAAGCGACGTTCAGAGGGACGCCTCCGATAATCGCGGCGTCTTCGAACTCGAATCTCTTCTTGGATTGCCAATAAGCGCCCAAAGAGGTATCCGAATTCAAGCAATAATTAGCACCGACAGTTCCGCGGAAAGCGTATGCGCCCGTCATCCCACCCACATCGACAAACGGCGAGTCAAGAAATGAAGTACCAACGGTCCCCGTTACCCCAAATGCCAATCGCTCCGTCACATTAAATCCGAGGCTCGCATCCATGTCCAAAGCTAAATATTGTGTCGACGTTCCATTGGAGGCGAGAACTTGCTTGAATTCGCTACCGGTACCCGCATTGGATATGAACCCCAGCCCCATCGTTGCCGGGATCCCAAATGCATCCAAATCTTGAGTCACTCCGATGTTGCCCAGCAACGAGCCTGGAGTTCCTGAGCTCGCACTGAAAGGCGCAACGCCCAACAGCGGCAGTGGAGCGGCTTGCGTCAGGTTGTAGTTTGCATCCGCCCAAGCGCCGCTAAAGGAAAACTGAGTGCCTTTGAATTGTCTCAGCGTGGACGGGTTTCCGTTCATGGCCGATTGCAAATCTTGCGGCTGACTTAAACTCGCGCCCGCCATGCCGCCAGAAGCCGGCATCAAGTTGTTGTGTAATTCAATTCCAAAAGTCTGAGCCTGTACGCTGTTCGACATGGCTCCGAAAAGGAACAAACTGATTATTGCTATTCGCGCCAACCCCCTAATCACCATCGTTATCCCCTTCAGAGCTAAAAATTCGTACAACTACGTCCCGCGCAGTCGGCACAACATCTGCTATCGTCATCATCGGCATTGTCAGAATAGGTCGCAAAGCGAAATTGCATAGAATATGGCCCTGCTAGCGAATATCCCCAATCGACCTTTGGAATCTCGCCCGCATCGACACGGTTTCCGAAATCGGTAAATCCGAAAACGCTAGGAAATTTATGCGATTAATCGGCGGATATAGACGAACCACTCGATCACGAGAACGATGAGCGTCAGAGCGACAAGCCACGGCCACAATTCCCGTTGAACCTCGCGGTCGACGGCCTTGCCGACGATCGATTGATAACTCACATCGATCGAATCGCGCGGCCGAATGTTCGATTCGTCCGAGCGCGCGAGGTTTACTACAAACGATGGAAGCTTTGTTGAACCTTCCACCTCTTGATAAACGCCAAGCTTGTCCGTGTCTTCAAACGAAACCTGACCGGAATTTCCAACGGGCGTCGAAACGCGGCTCCCATCAGGTCGCTCGATCACAAGTTCGCTCGTAACAACCGACGAAGTTGCCAAAGAGATCGGCTGCCCCGGTGGAATTGGGTCATTCGACCGCTGCGGGCCATGCCGCAACTGATAAGCCAACACGTTGTAAAAAAAAGTCGGAAAGCTTGGGCGCGTCGGCCAGTTCGTGACCATTTCAGTCGTTCCGTCCGTGGCGAGTTTTTGCAGCGGGAAACCGATCACCAGGTCTTCGAACTCACCTCGCGGACCAATGGCAATCATCGGTCCAAACGTCGATTCGATTAGCGAAACGCTACCAACTGGACCAGTAATCTTACGCGCCTCCAAAAACAAAACGTCGGCCAAAGCCAAATTGGAAACGAGTGGATGATAACGCGACGAAAAAACAATTGGGGCCGGAAATTGCAATTCGGTCGCCGACCATTCGCTCATCGGCGGAACTCGATCGAAGAAAATCGTGTTGCAATTCGGAAGTTCTTTCGGCGAGCACTGGTCGTAGATGATGGCATCGAACTGTCGCGCGGCGACTTGTTGTTGGTATTCAGGCGAATCGAGCCAACTCGGTTCATGGAACTCAACGTCCGCAGCCTCAAGCACTTTAGCGGTGGTTAGTACTTTGCTCAGGATGCTTGGCAAAGCCGACACGACAACCATTTTCACTTTGTCGACTGGCGCGAGCAGGAGTTGTGCTTCGTTATCCTTCATTAGGTCATCGTCGGGGCTGATACTGACGCGGACGATTGCGGGTAACTTTGTTGGATCTATGAACGGTACCAAATCCAGAATAATGGATGTCGACTTCTCCGTCGCCAGCGATACGCCCTGTTTGGCGTCACACAATTGGCCGTTGATTTCAACGGCGACGTCGATGACCTCGGTGGTCGTCGAAAAATTTTCCAAACGGACGAACAGTTGTATTGGGCCATTCAATTCCGGCGAGGAAGTTAGCTGACAAGCCACAATTCCCACGTTGCGAAACGCCAGAGCTTCGCCGATAGGTCGATAGTCAAGCCTCAGTTTTCCCAAAAGCACGTCCGGCAGTTTTGCAAAACAGCCATCGCTTAACACAAACGCGGTCGCGTCCAACGACTCGGCCACTTGGATGTCAATTTTGCTTTCACGGTCGCTCGTTTGTCCCACATTCGACAGTCCCGTAGCCAGCTTTAACGCTTCGGTCAGATCCGTATAGCGATCAGCTTGTTGAATTGATCGCACCACGCCTTTCAATCGGGATTTGTTGGCCGTGTAAGACTGTTCGACTGCTGCGATGTCCGAGAAGCTAATGACCATCGCGACGTCGCGCGGTTTCATGTTGTCCACGATTCGCTCGGCTTCTTGCTTGGCCCGATCAAGCCGCGTCGGCTTCACGTCTGTCGCCGACATGCTTGCGGAGTTGTCGATCAGCAGCACAAAGCGGTCGCCACCCAAATCCGTCCCGCGACAACCCGGACGCAACGCCGCCAGAATAATCAGTCCGACCGCCAAGAGCTGCAAGTACAACAAAATCTGGTGGCGGAATCGCTGCCAAGGCGAGTTCGCGTTGAAATCCTCGATCGTTCGCGTCCATAGCAGCGTGCTGGGAACTTGGACCGCTGGCCGCCGGATTTTCAAAAAGTAAAACAGCAGAATAGCCAGCGGCGGAATCGCCAAAGCGATCAACGAACCCCAACCCAATGACGGCAGCCAGCTCATCGCACTAATCCTCGCTGCCGCAAGTAGCCGCCGATCAACTGCTCGGGCGGTCGATCGGTCGTCGTCATGAAATACGTAATGCCGCGCTTGCTAAAATATTCGCTAGCTTTGCGCAGGAATCGGGCCAGCGTTTGCTTGTAGCGGTCGATGAGCCATGGCGAAACCGAAACATCCATCACCGAGCTGTCCTCGCAATCGACCAGACGAATGTCGCCGGTGACGTCGGGATCGATTTCCGCCCGCGCCAGAATTTGGATCACGTAAATGTCAAAATTCCGCGTCACGAGATACTTGATAGCCGATTCATACCCTGCGCGATCCATCAAATCGCTGATCAGGACAACGACTCCTTTGCTGGTGTTTCGCAACACGAATTGTCGCAAGCTTTGTTCAAGCGAAATCGGCGGGCCAGGTTGCCACGACTGCAACTGTTGAAGCAATCGCCATAGCGAGCTGCGGCCGCGAAGTACGGGCGAGGGAATCGCGATCTCGGCGCAAATCGGTTCAATCTTTACGCGGTCGGAGCGGATCAAGCCGATGTAACCTAGCGCCGCCGCCAACTGCCGCGCATAAAAATATTTCGTCGGCTCGCCAAATAGCATGGACGGGCTGCTGTCGACCAGACAATAAAAGTGCAAATCCTCTTCTTCCTGAAACAGTTTTAGATACAGGCGATCTAGCCGTGCAAACGAATTCCAATCAATGAAACGCGGATCGTCCCCCGGAACGTAGTTGCGAAAGTCTGCCAGCTCGACGCTCTGCCCTTTGCGCTTGCTCCTTCGCTCGCCGCGAACTTGTCCTCGAAATATTTTCCGACTTACCAATTCCATACGTTCAAGCTGCCCGATCAACTCAGGGCTCAACAATCGCTCAGATTCGATTGAAGTTGGCATTTTGTTTTACTGAACACTGAACACTGAACACTCGAATCAGGGGGCTGACACCCCCCGCTCGCCAAACTGAACACTGAACACTGAACACTCTATTCCTTGCCCGTCGTAAAATCATTCGCCGCCTGCGGAACGTGATCCAAAACATTCAGCAATACATCGTCCGTTGAAATACCCTCGGCTTGTGCTTCGAAATTCAAGATGACACGATGCCGCAAAGCGGGTAGCATGACGCGCCGTACATCCTCGAAGCTTACGTTGAACTGCCCAGAAATCAGTGCGCGGACTTTGGCGGCCATCACCATAGTCTGAGCGCCGCGCGGGCTACTTCCCCACCGCAAGAATTTTTGGGCCATTTCGCTCGCATGGCTTTCGCCAGCGTGTGTCGCCAAAATTAATCGCACGACGTAATCCTGGACATGAGGCGCGATGATGACTTGGCGAACAAATTTCTGCCAGCGCTGGATTTCCGCGCCGTCCATAATCTGCTGAACGTCGTCGACCGCCGTGCTCGTTGTTCGATTCAAAATCGTGGTCAGTTCTTCGCGGTTGGAATAACCGACGTTGAGTTTGAAGAGGAATCGATCCAACTGGGCTTCGGGGAGGGGATACGTCCCTTCTTGCTCGATCGGATTTTGCGTCGCCAAAACAAAAAACGGTTGCGTCATTGCATACGAGACGCCGCCCACCGTCACGGTTCCCTCTTGCATGGTCTCCAGCAGAGCGGATTGGGTTTTCGGTGTGGCTCGGTTGATTTCATCAGCCAAGCACAACTGCGTGAAAATCGGACCGCGCTGAAACTTAAACTCGCGGCCGCCGCCAGGCGAATCGACGATCATGTTCGTGCCCAAAATATCTGCGGGCATCAAGTCCGGCGTAAACTGCACTCGATTGAAGCCTAAATTCAGAACGCGGGCCAAAGTGCGAACGAGCAGCGTCTTTCCAAGTCCCGGTGCGCCCTCCAGCAAACAGTGCCCACCGATCATCAGAGCCGAAAGCACGCCGTGTACGATTTCGTCGTGGCCAACTATTACTTTGGCGACTTCCTGGCGAATGGCGTCGTAACGATCGCGAAAAGTTGCGGCCTGCGTGGCAAAGTCACTTGTGTCGTTCATGTTCGTTTTAGTACTAAAAGCTGAGGAATGTTTGTTGAGAATTCTATGGCGAATCGTCCGAAGTTCCCGATTGATGCCGTTGCGATTTTCGCTTGGCGTCCAGCAACTTCGAAGTAAATGTTTTGTCATCGACGTCGGCTGACTCGACGGTTCGTGGAACGCGGGGTTCGCGAATCGTCGGAGCATGTTGCTGCATGACGGAATCGAGCTGTTCCGCGCCCGAGCCGGAAGAACTTTCTTTAGCGGAGCTTTGCGAAATGTCGCCGGTCGATGTGGCGGACGACTCCGGCGCGAACTGTTTGCGGACTTCTGCTTTGCGTGCTTGCAAACGCGCGAGGCTCTTTTGAGCGGCGACACCAGCGGCTGTTCGACCGCTTAATCGTGCTGCAACTTGAGATGCGAGGACCCCAACCCAGGCCCACGACAAAACGATCCGGCGAACTGCCACATCGGTCGCGAACAGTAATCCGAAACAAAGTAGCAGGAGCGGCCAAAGATCCGATATCAAAAAATTTGTTTGCAGCGAACGGCGATACGGATCGAATTTCAACAAATCCTGAAGCGTCGCCGGGCCGAACTCGCTCGCCACCAATTGCCCTGCTTGTCCGCCCGCGGGTTCCAACGCTGACAGTTCGGTCAGCAGGGAGACATTCGTTTGGCGATCGGAATATTCAGCGGCCGTCGGAATCGTAACGCCTGCCAGCACGGGCGAATAATCTTTGCCTGGAAAAATGGAGAAAAGGTAATTGCCCGCTCGTTCCGATGGAAAGTCAGCCGCGTATCGCCCCGGCGCGATTTGCTTGAACCGGATATCAAAACCATTATTATCCGGGTTTACTCCGCGAGCTTTCAGATCTAGAAAGTCCAGCGATTCGCCTTCGGAGTTCATTGCTGTAACGACAGCCCGGGTGCGTCCTTGATCGACTTCGGTGCTGACGAGAAAATCGCCGGAGCTGCCCACGGGCCGCATCAGATATTGAATCAACTGCGTATAAAGTTTATCGAAATAAGCGGCTTCGACCCAAGCACTTGCCCATTTTTGGCCGGCGTCGGTCGTGATCGCTGCGGTGCGGCCAGCGCCGTATTGCCACACTGCGGCGATCGTGCCATGCTCGCGTTCGGCTTCGGAAACGGCTGCCTCCAGAAGCGTTTCGACGAGCGGATGTTTTTTCTTGGTCGTCAGAACATAGCCAGTGATCGGAGCCAATTCGGACGATTCAATTCCTGCCAAAACGGGATGGATCGCACTGGTCGAAGGAATCCCAACGCCGATACCGTTCGGATTTTCGCGGATCAGAGGCTTGGCGACTCGGCGGGTCTCGCGCTGAATGATCTTGGGAAGCGCGGCACCATCGGCATCCGGCACGTTGTAGAACTTGCCGCCGGTCTTAGCGGCTACATCTTGCATGGTCATAGGCATCGTATGCGCACCGATCGCGACGGTCGAAATGGGAATCTTGTTGTCGATGAAGGCTTGAACGATCTGTGCACCAGGAGGGGTCGGATCGCCGTCGCTCACGATTACCATGTGCCGAACCGACGGAGCGATTCTTCCGCTGGTCAATCCGTTCAAAGCCATTTTCATCGACGGCTCGAAATCCGGCATGTCGCCGGGCTGTAATTTGCGGACTTGCGTTAGCATAAACGGTCGATTCGGGCCGACGCGATCCACACCATTTGGGATTCGCCACAGCCAAGCACAACCCTGCGGCTGCCAATCGACTACGCCACAATAATCCGACCCTCCAAGCAACTTGATGGTTTCCAGCACGACCATCTGTTGCCAGAAATTTGCACGAGCAATTTCCGAAGCGTGCATCACCAGCACGATCGCGCCCGTCGCGCGGACTTTGTCGTTGTCGATTTGCAAGTCGACCGGCAGTGCCTTTTCCAATTCGGTTCCGGTCCATCCGCCAACGCCGAACGACCGATCGCCTCCCAACATCAGCAGGCCGCACCCCAGTTCCTCCGTGTTGCGGACCAACTGCTTAATTTGCTCGTCAGTGAATTCGTCGATACTGCCGGACAGCGAGTCGCTCGTGCGTGAAACATTCGCCAAGACGATGCAGTCGTAAGTAACCAATTCGGCCAACGACGAAAAAAGTTTGTCGGTCGTGGTGATATCGACTTCGATTTCGTTTTTGCGCAGGCGGTCGATTAGCGTGCCGAAAGAACCGGCGTCATCGCGATCTTCGATGAAGAGTACGGAGGCCTTACCCCGTAGGTGAGTAAACGCCGTGGATTCGTTGTTTTTCGGGTTAAGGTCATTCGCGTTGGGCGTAAATACCGCGCGGAGCGAGTGCAAGCCGGGCTGAACTAAATTCTGCCGAAACGAAAACACGTTTTTGCCGGGCCGCAAAGTGATCTCTTGCTCCTGGTCGGAAACGGAATTGGGGTCGAGGACGCCAACCCGCTGAATCAAACGCAACTTTCCGGTCGTCGTGGCAGTGGGATCCACAGGAGTTGTCCCAGTCTCGTAATTCAAAACGACGCGAGCATCGAATTCTTGTCGTAGGCGAACGTCGGACGGCAAATCGACTTGGAGGACTGAAATTTCTGAACGAGCCAGCAGCTTCACGGGGATGACGTCGATCCCAATTCCTTCGCGTCCCAATGATCGGGCCAACCGGCGAGCATTGCCAAGATTTTCATTTCCATCGGAGATGATCACGACGCGCCGCGAGGTCCCTTCCAGGAAAGATGCTTTGGCGATTTTGAGCGCGGCTTCCAAATTCGTCGCATCGAATCGGAGCGAGTTCGCCGACTCTAGCCGCCCGATAAGCGGCAGGTCACCGTCATAAGGCGCGACTTCGATTCGGGCATCTTGTCCAAACACGATGACGCCGGCAAGGTCGCCTTGGTCTGCATGGCGATGGCGAGCAACCGCACTCGCCGCGTAATCCAGCATGAAGCGGCGCGATTCGACCGGAATGCTTTCCGATTGGTCCAACAGAAAGAAGACCGTCATGCGATCAGTCGCTTGTTTCGTTTGAAAACGAGCAAGCGACAAGACCAGCAACAGAAAAACCAATGTCCGTAGACCGAGCGCCAGCCATCGCCGCCACTGACCCAATCGCCGTAATACGTCAAAACCAAACCACCAAATCACCGGCAAACCAAGCAGTAGCCACAGCCACTGCGGATACTCAAACCCCCATGTCAAATTGGATTGAGCAATCATTGGGTAACACGTCGCAACGTGACTTTGGAGTGAATGTAAATTTCGCGGCGATCCCTCAGTGTATTTTCAGCGATCCCGATGCATTTGAATAGCAATGCGGAGGCAAAATTCCAGTGACTTGCGTATTCCGGCGGGCATACTTATCTTAAGGACTCAACAATTCGTGGCTTAGATTGTCGGGCGTTTAGCTCAGTTGGTTAGAGCGCCATGCTCACACCGTGGAGGCCACTGGTCCGAGTCCAGTAACGCCCATTCGTTCTTTGCGGGTCCGTTTTAAATTTGGTTGGAAAAGCGTGAATAAAGACCTGATAGTTGATTTTTCCGAGTTCGATCGGAACGAAGTCCTCTACGATCGCGCTGCAATCGAACGGGTCAATCCGCATCGGCACGAACTTTCGTTGCTGGATGGTATTTTGTTCGAAGATCATGCGTCACGGCGTTACGTCGGTTTTTGCGACGCCAAGCCCACGGACTTCTGGACGCGCGGTCATTTTCCAGGCCGCCCACTGATGCCCGGTGTTCTGATCTGCGAAGTCGCCGCGCAGCTTTTGGCATTTGTCGCGATCCGCAGCGGCTTTTTACAATCGAAGACGATCGGTTTGGGAGGACTCGATGAAGTTCGTTTTCGACAGCCGGTTTTGCCAGGTGATCGGCTGATCATGATGATCGAACAAGTGCGCGCTCGCGCCAATATCTTAATCGAAGTCCGTTTTCAAGGATTCGTTGGAAATGAAATCGTGACTGACGGATTGCTCAAAGGCGTCGTCCTCCCCGACCACGCCGTGCCCCAAACAAAGCTGTAGTTGTCATCCGATTTTTTGCAGTGTTACGTTCAGCCAAAGGAATTGCATGAAGCCTAATTCGCTTGCTCCGACAGCAACACAACCATTTGCTTGCCGACGGCGGCGGCGTAGCGCTCTAAAGTCGCGAGCGTTGGATTCGCCTCTTCGTTATTCTCCAATCGCGATAACGCAGCTCGATCAATTCCCGTGCGCACATTGATATCCGCCAGACTCAACCCTTGCCGCTCTCTCTCTGCACGCAATGCCGCAAGTATCTGTCGAATTGGAATGCCTTCTTTTTTCAACAAAACAAGTTTTTCGCGAGCGCGTTGCCTGATCTCTGGAAGCTCAATGGCAATCTGTTTGCGGGCGTTCGCATGTCGCGATCGTTCTCCATCGGTCGCCTTTCGGTAAATCCGCTTCCCACGCTCGTTTGCCATCGTCATTCCTCCACGTCATAGGCCGTGATTGGGTAAATCGTGATTCCATCGACTTGCTCGTATACGACAAGTATGCAACGCCGATTAGCCGTGAAGCCAAAAACAATCGGCAGTCCCGTAGTTCGACTAAGATCGTGGCCGACCGGATTGAATAACACCTCTTCAACGTCTTCGGGCGTCAGACCATGTTCGGCGATGTGTTGGACGTTTCCCCCGGGCTCGTCGTTCCAAATAACCTCGTAATAAGGCATCTCTAGCACCTGCGATGTTGATTTATAATACAATGCCAAGGTTTCGTGTCAAGCCCGCTTCGTCCATCCGTCTATTTCCGGGTCGCTGAACCAACGCGGTCAGCGAATGTGCTATGGCTCAAGACAAGAGCCTCAATGGTAAGTTTTCTCGGGAACCCAAATCAGGTTTCTCGAAGGACTTACAAAATGTTTGGTCTTGGTTATATGGTGGTTTTGATTTTCGGCGCAATCGCTTTTGTGGGATTAGCGGTTGTTGCGATCGCCCACCCTATCGTTCGCACCGCAACGCGCGGGTCGGATCGCGACCGGTAGGCTTGAGCGGCGGAGCCTAATTTGAAACACTGACGACTCCATAGCGGCTTCGCCGGTCAAACAGAGGAGCGGCTTCGCCGGTTAAACAGGGAAGCGGCGCCGCCGGTTAGAAATATACGACCTTTTGTAGTGAGTTTGAAAATGGCCGGAAAGGTTGCATTGCTGAAGAAATTGCGGGGTGTTTGTTTGGCTTTGCCGGAAGCGTTGGAATCCGTGAAATGGGGCAATCCGCATTTTTGTGTGCGGGAAAAGATTTTTGCGGGTTGCGATGACGACGGCGATCGGATTGTCGTTTCGTTCAAATTGGAAATGGCACAGGCAAAAACGATCGTTCAAATGCCTGGGTTTTCGCGCGCTCCCTACGTCGGTCACAAAGGATGGGTGTCCGTGGACTTGGCGCTGTTCACCGATTGGCACCCGATCAAAGAATTGATCGGCGAAAGTTTTCGTTTGATTGCACCAAAAGCTTGTTTGGAAAAATTGACGTCGGTGCCCACATCAAAATCTGCCGCCAATAAGAAAGCGAAGTCGATCAACAAGACGAGCAAATCAAAGTCGATTGCAAAACGACCGAGCAAAAAGTAATTGGTTAGCGTGCGAGGACGCAAGGGCGAAATTGAGAGAATTAAAAAATGCTGAAATAGCGTCTTGGTCTGTCAATCGCAAACATTGGTCCGCAATGCAACGATTTCACCAAATCCTGTTTTCGGTATCGCTGGTTGCGCTGTGTTGGCTTGGCATGATGGCAGTCCACGAACTTGGTCATGTCATTGGCGGGGTCGCGACCGGCGGGACGATTCGCCGCGTAGTTCTGCATCCGCTGACTATTTCGTGTAGCGATGTTGATCCCAATCCATCGCCGGCAATCGTCGTTTGGCTTGGACCGATCGTCGGTTCAATATTGCCTGTGTCGCTGCTTGCGATACGATTTTCAATTGTAGCGCTGAAAAAATCGCTCGCGTTCTTCGCAGGCTTTTGCTTGATCGCCAACGGAGCTTACATTGCCATTGGCTCGTTCGATGGCGTGGGCGACTGCGGTGAAATGGTGCGCACCGGGACGCCAATTTGGGTCATGATCGCGTTTGGCGCCGTGGCGATTTCGGGCGGCTTGTTCATTTGGCATCGACTCGGAACAGCAAGACAATTTCTTTCCAATCCAAAACTCGTCAGCCGCCGAACGGCTTACGTGACGGTCGGCGCATTGTGTTTGCTTTTGTTGGCCGAATCTCTGCTTTCGCCCAAGTAGTTCCGCGCAATCCTGAATCAGCGATTCGCTTGTCAAAAAGTGAAACCAGGAGACTTGTAAACGCAGAACTGGTTACGACTTTGAACAAGCTGTGCCGAGGATGTCGCGCCAGATACAGCCAGCCCAGGACCAGCCGACGCCGAAGCCGATCATCATCGTTGTCATTTCCGCCGTCAATGTTTTCTCGCGGCGAAGTTTGTCGATCAAGATGGGCAGTGTCGACGAAACCGTGTTGCCAACGTCACCCAAATGGATGGGCAAGCGAGCTTCGCTGACGTCGAGCGCGCTACGCAGCTCTTGCAACATTTTGAGAGTGGCTTGGTGCAGCAGAAACATGTCGATTTGATCTTGGGTCAAGCTCGCGCGGCGCAAAATGTTTTGTACGACGACTGGAATGGCGTCGATGGTGAATTCCATGAGACTTTGGCCGTCCATGTACAAATCGCTTGGCCAACGCTTACGGCCGCGCGGTCGGTGAGCTTTATCGGCGCTGCGATTGCCCCGTGCGGTTACGAGCAGCGTATCTGCGCCGCTCCCGTCGGTTCCGAATTCAAAAGCGCTCATAGACGGTTCGTCGGCTGCTTCGATCAAGGTCGCCGCCGCCGCATCACCGAAAATAGTTCGCAAACTCCGATCGCTGGGATGGATGAATTTTGAATAAGTTTCCGCAGTGATCAAAAGAACTCGCCGCGCGACGCCCGAACGAATCAAGCCGTCGGCCAGTGACAAACCGTACACGAAACCACTACAACCAAGGTTAAAGTCCAATGCGCCAATATCAGTCCGCAGCCCGAGACGAGTTTGTATTAAACAAGCGGTCGTGGGGAGCGGGTAATCTGGCGTTTGCGTACACAACAATAGATAGTCGATGCTTTGCCGGTCGATGTTATGTTCAACAAACAGCCGTTCGGCGGCGGCGACGCCCAAATCGGACGAGCATTCATCGGGGGCCGCGATGTATCGCTGATAGATGCCGGTTTTTTCGGCGATGGCTGACATTCCCCAGTCGGGAAACTCGCGCTGCAAGTCTTCGTTGGTTTCGACTCGCGACGGAAAATGGACACTGATGGGTCCGATGGCGGCAAACTTCACGCAACTCTCGCTCGCACAGAAGGTCCAACGAACAAAACAAACTTTCCAAAATCGAGTTGGCCCGCTCAGGTCGTTTGCTCAAGCCAACGCCGATAGCCTACCAAATCGTTGGCAGATTGCGTAGATGCAAAGTTAGGCTGCCTTGCGCCGAAGTTCGGTGGCCTGATCGGCCAAGGCTTGAATTCTGCGATGCGGCACAAGCGAAAATCCGCCATCATGGCTTTGCTGAAAAAGTAGTGTTTGCGCGGTGAGCATTCGCGGGACGTACATCCACATCGAGGCCAACGCCGTCGAATCGAACTGGTTGCCGATTAGAATCAAGTCGGTGTTCGTAAAGCTATTCGCGCAAGATGCGAGTGCGGCTGTCGGCTCGCCCGGCACAAGTTTTGTCTTGCAATTCGCCGCGTTGAGCTTGCAATAAGCATCTTTGTATTTGAGAATCGGTCGGCCTTTGGGAGCCGCTTCGAACAAGTCGACACCGCAATACGTGATCGGCCCACCGTGGCATTGAACCGCAAGCCGCAGCAATCGTTGCGCTCGCGAACAATCGCCGATTCCGATTTCCACGATTTGGCGAACGCTTTGGCTGGCGATGGCGGAAAACAAAACGCGCTCGCTGGCAGGCTTGGCGAAGTGTTTCAGATAGACGCGCTTCAAAAATGACGGACGCTTCACGATCGGCTCCACAAAAATAAGTCGCGAAAAACAGCAGCAGGCACATTCCGTGTGCCGTCCGATTCTGACCACGGCACACGGAGTGTGCCTTCTACCTTTTATCGTCGCCCTAAACCCAGTCATCGACGAGTGCCGCCGATCCACGACAAATGTTCCCGCGTTGTCGCAGAGCTTGCAAATTCACTATTTTCCTACAGGCGGCTGTTGCGTTTTGGCAACGGTGTTGTATCGGGGCAACGCCGAAATGCGGTCACGGTCGCTTGTTCGGTTTTTCTCGTAATAAACCGAGGATTACGCAACATTTGACGTAAGGTTTTCTCGGCTGTTATAGCGCCGCATCGGATGGTTTTGACCCAATCCGCTGGCATTCTGTCGAGTCTCGAACCTAAGACAGAGTGATAGCGTAGTAAGACCATCTGAATTGCCGCGACTCACAAATGCCGTGTTCGTGCCGCGTGTCTTTCGCGCGCGCGGATCGTGGCGTGTGAATCGTTTGGCAGCGACGCAGACTCGCTGCGCCCAAGGGATCTAGGCGTTTTCCCGTCATCGATGACGCCGGATTTTGTATCTCGTACACCCTTGGTTCGTCGCCCGCACGAATAAATTCATGTCGCGCCCAGACGACAAACGCATTCCCTTGCGCGCGTCGAAATTCGAAACACTAGAACCTCGTTTGGCGATGTCCGCCAATGCGCTTACCGACGTAGTCGCAAGCGCCGCGCCCGTAGCGATTCCTGGTGCCGACCAAATCGTTACGATGGGCGATAACGCTCAATTCCAACAAGTGGCCAACATTCGCGAGCAATATGGCTTCACAGGCAAAGGCCAGACCGTCGCGGTGATCGACACCGGAATTGCTTGGGATCATGTAGCTTTGGGAGGTGGGTACGGAGCTGGCCACAAAGTCGTCGGCGGCTGGGACTTTGCGGAGAACGATGCGAATCCTTATGACGACGGGCCGTTCGGTTTTCACGGAACGCATGTCGCGGGAATTGTCGGCAATACCGACGCGACTCGTTACGGCGTTGTGTCGGGCGTGGACTTAGTGGCGCTTCGCGTGTTTAACGACAATGGCGTCAGCGATTTCAAATGGGTCGAGCAAGCACTTCAGTGGGTCCATCAGCACAGAAACGATTTCGAAAACCCGATCACAACGATCAACTTGTCGGTTGGCACGCGCACGAATTTGACTTCGCTGCCGGCGCTGGTCACTCTTGAAGACGAGTTCGCGCAGCTTGAAGCCGACGGAATTTTTATTAGCGTCGCGGCGGGGAATGCATTCAAGTCCTTCAACGCGAGCGGATTGACGTATCCCGCGATCAGTCCGAACGTCGTCGCGGTTTCCAGCCACGACGCCGACGGAAACATCAGTGATTTTAGCCAGCGAGCCGATCGAGTATTGGTCGCCCCCGGTCGCAGCATCGCGAGCACGGTTCCAAATCACGTATTCGCTGGAACGCAATCGAACGGGTTCATGACGGGTACTGGGACGAGCATGGCGTCGCCGTATGTCGCCGGTGCGAGTGCGATTTTGCGAGAAGCAATGACTTTCATGGGCTATCAAAATATTAATCAAGACACGTTGTACGATCACTTTCGCGAGACGGCGGATAGGCTTTATGACTCAGCAACTAGCAAGTATTTCAGCCGAATAAACGTCGGCGCGGCGATCGACGCAATTGTGCGAGACGATCACTCGAATATCGCGGCAAACGCAAGTCAACTTGGGTCGCTTTCGGACCAGCTCACTTTGCGTGGCACGATCGGAAAAACAACGGACGTCGATCAATTCGCTTTTACAGCGGCGGCCAGCGGAACCGTAACGCTCACGCTTAATTCAACGCATGACTTAAGTGCGACACTTGGCGTGAACGGAATTTCGCAGCAGATCGTCGGTCGCCAAGTCACTTTTTCTGTTCAAGCCGGGCAAAAGTACGTCTTATCACTGGGGACGTCAGATTCGATTGGTCACTACGATGCCGCTTTGCAATTGAATAAATCGGTTGCCGCGACCCAATGGGGAACGGTCGGTCAAAGAGTCATCGAAAATTTATCTGTTCAAGGCGAGCAATGGTACAAACTCAGCGCTGGCAAGTCCGGTGCTTTGACAATTGAGGGCCTGCAAATTGCGGGCGTCTCCAAGCTTGAACTTTACAACGATAAAATGCAGCTTGTGGCTACGACAACTCCGTCTGGAAACAATTTGCGACTTGATCGAGCAGTTGAGCAAAGCGAATCATTTTTTGTGCGAGTCGTTGGAACAACGAATCAATTGGACGTTCGCGTAACGAATTTGGTTTCGCTTGACGGTGGGCGGCTCAATGTCGGCGGAACCGCTCAAGCCGACAGCGTTCGCTTATCGGTTGGCGATAGCGTCGACGTCACGGTAAATGATGTCACGTACCACTATGCCGGTGCGAGCGTGAAACAAATCGAAATCGTTGGCGAAGGTGGCCAAGACAAAATACACGTCGATGGCAGCCATGCCGACGACTGGTTCCGCATGGAAGTCGGACGTTTGCGGATGACGAATTCGCAACTCAGTATTGACGCCCAGAATTTTGAACACATGACGGCAGTTGGCCGTGGCGGAGTCGATTTGGCAATCGCGATCGACTCGAACGGCAACGACGTTATGACGAATTCGGACGGAAGGGTTCGCTTGAAGGGAGAAGGCTTTGATCACTTGTTCGGCGAATTTGAACGGACGCGAGTCGTGTCGCGATCGGGAATTGATCAAGCGTTTCTCAATGACGCCATCGGCGACGATGTCTTGGAAGTCCGAGGTGGTTTGACGGTCCTGCGGTCCAACGGCCGCGTTATCGTTGCGGACCGATTCGAGCAAGTGACAGCTTTCGCCGCGCGAGGTGGAAGTGACCACGCGATAATTTTGGACACGGCTGGCGATGATCGCGTCGTTCTCAAGTCTGGCTACGGCTCGTTGAACGATGCGATTAAAGTGTTCGGCTGGGCGACGATTGAGGCGACCGCATCAACCGGCAACGACACTGTTGTATTCGAAGTTCCCGCCGGCTTCGCAGTGAGCACATCATCTAGTGGGACAAGCCAGATCGTAAGCGGCGTCAACTCGTCATCGGCGGCGGGCTTTGAGACTGTGACGACGATCATTGCGTCGGCCAGCCAGCTAGGCCTTTCTGCGCTCGGTGAATCAGTCGAAGTGGTATCCGTCGAAGGGTCGCATTCTCAAATTGTGCATTCGCCGACCGCGACAGCTTTCTCGGTGATCAATCGTCGGCAAGATGGCGGCGATCATGCAAATTACACTGCCTCGATGGGCCGAAACGAAGGCTCGTCGATATTGCGGTGTCACGCCGCGCCTCTTTCGCTCGTTGGCAATCAAGCGATCGAAGTTCATTCTGCGAATCCGATCGACTGGACCGAACTTCAGGAGCATTTTGCAACGGACCGCTTAGCAGTTGACGATGTTGTCGACAAAGTTCTGCAATCCGCACGTGTGCTTTCCGGCTACCCCTTTTCTGCGCCACGTGTTGAAATGTCGGCGGTCGATAACTTTTACCGAGATATCGGCGACTAACCTCAAACCGCGCGGCGCGGAAATTCTCGCTTTCTAGTCGCAGCCCAAGATCTGGCGAAACTTGGCGAGCAATTTCAATCGCATTTTTCGGCCTTACTCGTATCTGGTGCCCAAAATCTAATTTGAATTTGGTTTATCGCGAGAATCTAGCGCTTTTCTGGCTTGGCTGATTGTCTCGCCATTATTGGCGGCATTGCATTTTACCCAGCTTGCCGAATTGCACGTTTAGTGAGTGCTCAGGGAGTTTGGTTCGGCATTAGTTATCAAAAATGCAATTTGCCTGACAATTCGCTACCCGACCATATTCAAGGAGTTACATCGTGACCAGCCGCAAAATCAGTCGTCGTTCGACAATTCAGAAGAAGAAGAAGGGCACGTTTATTGGCAGTTGGTTGCCCCAATCAGAAATTTCTGCGCCTAGGTTTGACCAACGCTCATTGCATTTTGAGTCGCTGGAAGATCGCGTTTTGCTCGCGGCATTTTTGTTCGTCGATTACGGCGACAATTTTCCGGCTGGCACTCTGACAACGACTCAAGGTGCTTTTCGTGACGTTGCCAACGACGCTGTTCCCGCCAACCGAATCTTGGGAACGGAATTGGTCGATAGTGCCAGTGGTTTCGCAGCCGGGACGATATTGAATGTCGTAGCTCAATCGTTTACCGCCACCGAGCGCGCTCAAATGCTGGCGGTCATCCAACGGGCTTACCTGCCATTGGATTTAACCGTCGTCGAGTTGACCGCTGCCGCGCAGATGACGTCTGATGGGCGCAACGTCGCGGGCGCGGATTCGATGGCGGATGTGATCAACACACTTCGCGGCGGAAATGCGGCGTTTAGGGACGCCTACGTATTCGTTGGCACGTTTGTCGTCGACCCGAGCGGGGCCAATCAACAAATCTATACAGGCGGAGGTGGTCTCTCTCCGGAAGGAACCGTTTTGGGTGAAATGGTAGATCTAAATACAGCCACGAATACCCATGATGATGTGGCGGTGGTGTATAGCAGTGGCGGTCTTTCCAACAATACGCTGAACAACATTTCGCACGAAGCGGGGCACCTTTTCGGTCCCCGACATGCCATTACTAACGCCACGCCGACGACTGCGATAAATCTATTCCATCAAGCCGAGATCATGTCGTATCGGAATACCAATGCCACTACGTCCTCGATGTTCACCCGATTTCCAATGATCCGGGGAGACGGCAATTCTCCGGCGGTGCCGCCGAATCCTGTGAACTACAACGATCTGGCGGCACGAGCAGGTCAAGTCACGATATTTGATCAGTTGCGTTTTGACGGAAATGTGGGAGCGAATCCCAATTTCACGTTTGTTTCCGGCACGGGCGCCCATGACATCATCACGATTACTCGTAATGGAGCGAACGCCGACGTGACGATTCAAGCGTTTGCCGATGCGGCATATACGACGGCAATTACCGTACCGGGGGAAGCCGACACGACATTCAGCTATTCGATTCCATTGACCACGACGATCTTGGTGTACGCTGGCGACTCCAATGATCAGATCATCATCAACGGTGACCTCGGCGTCGGCGTGCAGATTGATGGCATGCTGGGTACGGACACATTGATTGTCAACGGAATGGGCGCGGCCTCAGCGATTTACTCGCCAGATGGGACTGCTCCGCTTGGGGTCGACATGGTCTTCAGCTTTGGTGGTGCCGTGACATTCGGCAGCACGTCGATCGTATTCGGAAATTTTGAAACGGCAGGTTCAGTGACTTTGCAAAGCATTGGGACGGTTACGTTTGTATCTCCGGGGGGAGCAGACGCATTGACCATGGACAGCCCGATAGCTGGACAAAGTCGGATCGCAGGATCGACCAGCGGAATTTCATTGGTTCCCCTGCTGTTCTTTAACGTCGCCACGGTAAATGTCGATGCCGGATTTGGTGAGGGAGCTGGCGCGGTCGAT
>JANNYC010000005.1:0-1130 GCA_031409895.1 Planctomycetota bacterium | reverse complement strand
TGGCGGCGAGTCGGCTGGGATGGGGGCGTCTTGTTCGACGCGCAGCGCTTGCCCGAAAAAGTGCTTCCCGTTCCCAAGACTGCCCAGTGCGTCGCCAATGCTGTTATCAAAGGCGACATGTTAGTGACCCCGGTAGGAGGCGGATTTTCGATCACGCCCGCGATCTCATTGGAGGTCGAGCATTTGGAAATTGATAGGAAGTCAGCCCATTTCCAACAGTTGCGCAAGAAAATTCGAATGCCCGAAACGGACGATCAATGGTGGTGGGATTAATATCGGCACTGGAATCAACGGATAGGGTGCACAAGTAGATCTACGTCGACATGAATCTGGCGTAAATCAATGCAAACTCATTTTTCGGCTAAACCCTGGTGTGACAACGCGAGCAGCCATTCATGAAAATAGCGAGCGCGACGGATTCTGTTCAGGCCCTCTTGCCCTGTCCAGCGTGACCGGATCAGTGCAAGCTGAGCGCTGATTTCTTGGGGACAAGGGTCTTCGTCGAATCGCGTTTCCCGTCGAGTTACGTTCGGGCGTTTATCGAATTCTCGCAATCGCTGTAATGGCATGTTTCGCACTACCTTTTCTTGCTGAC
The DNA here is from genome assembly GCA_031409895.1 of Planctomycetota bacterium. GTDB lineage: Bacteria > Planctomycetota > Planctomycetia > Pirellulales > Pirellulaceae > JANMEB01. Next base: position 535 of record JANNYC010000005.1, on the reverse strand, counting down.
GATTTGTCCGTTGAGTTTCAATCCACCACGAATTGGTTACCAATTTCTAAAGCAGAATTGCGAAGCCTTGATGAAGATGACGTGAAATTTGCTTGAAGATGAAGGAACCATAAGCCGCCCGATGCCAATTCCCCCCGCCCGAGTTGTCGACCGCCTGCGCAATGCGGAGCAGTACGGACGGATGAATTCGATACTGCCCGCGTTTGATATGGGCGCATGGAGACGCGCGGCACGATCCAGTCCCGATGGCTCCAAAGTATCTTCAATGGGCAGGATTCAGATGCCTAGATCGGCTAGGCCATCGGCGATTTTTGTCAACGTGGCAGTCAATTGCGGGTGACGGACTTCGAAGCCGGTGATCAGTTCTTGAACTCTTTCCGAAAGGTCTCTTGGTGGGCCGCTTGTCGTAGTCTGTGTCCCGGCTTCGGAGTTTTCAATTGCCGCAGGAATTTCTGCAATCAGGGCTCGCAGCGACTCGATAGTTTTCGAATCCAATTGAGGGTGTTTTGCAAGTTCCGTATGGAGCTGCTCGAGC
>JANNYC010000004.1:0-13097 GCA_031409895.1 Planctomycetota bacterium | reverse complement strand
GATCGCCCAAATCATGGACGAAAATCGACTGCCGGAATCGGCCGACGCGGTCGCCTCTGCGTGTCATGAACTTTTGGCTAAGCTCAACGACCAAAAGCTTCGCGAAACCGCCTTACTTCGGATGGAAGGCTACACGAATTCGGAAATCGGGACGCGATTGAACTGCAGCGTCTCACGAGTCAAACAGCGAGTCACTCTGATCAAAGAAATCTGGACGGAAACCACGGAATGAGTTTAATGCTCGTCAAAGTTGCCTTTTCGGGTTCAGCGAATTTAAACGTGATACGAAGCAAGGCTCGGTCGACGTTAGGTACCGTGTAGAAAACAATCTGCCGAACCGGATTCTCGCAAGAAATAACGGGAAGTACACAGTTCACAGAAGGCAACGAAGGGAACGAAGCTGAAAAATTACGAGGCCGAGAGAAAAAATATCGCCCGCCGGGTTCATCCTTTTCTTCCTTGGCTTCGTTTGCTTCTGTTCATGGGAATTCGGGGCTGACTGGTAGCCCATGTTCGGCCGGTTACGCTAAATAGCCCGTACCTTCCGCATTCTCGCGGAAAAGCTGCCTCAAGCGGCTTTCGCGGAAGCACGAGCCCCAGGCCTTTTGCCTCACGCCTGTCGCCTCAAACCTCACCGCACATTGATTTGAAATTTTTTCACGAATTCGCTAGCCGCTCGTTGCGCCGTTTGCCATTACCTGAATAGAGGCGTTACTTCCGCACAACACCAAGGGGCCAGCTCATGTTCCAAAAATTCCGCTCGAAAATTGACCGAATTCTCGATTCAAAACGAAATCGGCGCGCATTGGATTATCGCGATGCAAAGTTAGAATTCGAAAACCTTGAAGAACGTCGATTGTTGGCCGCCACGATCGATTACAACGCGACCTATGACATCGTCTCCATTTACGGCACAAGCGCTAACGACGTGGCCGAAGTGAAATTGGGGAGTCCGGGGCAAGTCAACGTTGTTGCATGGGACTCGATCAGCACCAACCAACGCTTGATAACCGAGCCAGTTGTTGAAGTCCGATTTTATGGGAACGATGGTAATGACTGGTTTCGAAATTACACCTCCATCAAGACGTTGGCGTACGGAAGTTTCGGCATCGATACATTGGTCGGCGGCGGCGGTGCCGACAAACTTTATGGCCAAGATGGCAATGACCAATTATGGGGCTTCGCTGGGAACGACGAGTTGCGTGGTGGCAATGGTGATGACTACGTCGTCGGTGGACTTGATGTCGATACTTTGTACGGAGAGCTGGGAATCGACCAACTGTGGGGGGAAGGTGGCATTGATTATTTGGTCGGCGGCGACGGTGCCGACAAACTTTATGGCCAGGATGGCGATGATTGGTTGTACGGCCAAGCTGGGGATGACACTCTGGACGGTGGCAATGGCAACGACTATTTGAACGGCTCGTATGGCAACGACCAACTATGGGCCTACGCCGGGAACGACCGGCTGTATGGTGGCGACGGGGACGACTACCTCGTCGGTGGACTTGACGACGATGCCCTCTATGGCGACGCTGGCGCTGACCAAGTTTGGGGCGAAGGCGGAAACGACAACGTCAATGGTGGCGGCGACAACGATATAGTGGCTGGCCAAGACGGAACGGATCGCGTTGCCGGTGACGATGGCGACGATCGAGTTTATGGCGACGGTGGCAACGACACGCTGTATGGCGGGCGTCACAACGATCAACTCTACGGCGGCGAGGGCAATGACCAACTCAACGGCGACGATGGCGACGATTTCTTGTCTGGTGGAAGCGGGAGCGATTCCTTATCTGGCCAACTCGGCAATGACCAGCTTTGGGGGGACGCTGGAAATGACACTGCTTGGGGCGCCGACGGGGACGACTACATCGTTGGCGGATTGGACGATGACACTCTCTATGGCGACGCTGGCGCTGACCAAGTTTGGGGCGAAGCCGGAAACGACAACGTCAATGGTGGCGGCGACAACGATATAGTGGCTGGCCAAGACGGAACGGATCGCGTTGCCGGTGACGACGGCGACGATCGGGTATACGGCGACGGAGGGAACGACACGTTGTATGGCGGGCGTCACAACGACGAAATCTATGGCGGCGAGGGCCATGATCAATTGAACGGCGACGATGGGGACGACCTGTTGCTGGGCGGAAACGGAAGTGATTCCTTATCTGGCCAACTCGGCAACGACCAGCTAAACGGCGGGCTCGACACAGACTGGCTCTTCGGATCGGACGGCGACGACACATTGATTGCAATCGACAATTCGGCTACCGATTACCTCGATGGCGGAAATGGCAACGATGTATATTGGATCAACTATTTCAGCTCGTATGCCGGCCAAGCAGACACCGCAGCAGGAGTCACTTCGGCGGACAAAGTCCAGCAAGTTGCAAATTTCGCAAATGGTGCAGATTTGACGCTCGACTTTGATGCTATTGCTGATCCAACCGCGACGGACAATTACACGTATCGGAACTTCGGGAATTTGAAACTTTTTGGAACCCAAGGACCGACGGAGTTGGATGTACGTCAGGGAGCAATTGGAGATTGTTACTTCCTTGCAGGTTTGGGCTCGATCGCAACGCGGATGCCGACTTCGATTCGTCAAAATGTTGTCGACTTCAATGATGGCACATTCGGTGTGCGATTGGGCGACCGTTTCTATCGACTCGATAGCGACTTAGCTGTCGTCTCTGGAAGCGACTTGGCATATGCTGAATTCGGGGAACAGGGGTCTGCGTGGGTGGCCTTATATGAAAAGGCGTTTACCCATCATCGATTTGGTCAAAACTCCTACGCAAGCATCTCGGGGGGATCACTTGCCGAAACATTCACTGCGTTTGGCTTGGCAACAGAACAATTTGCGACAAGCTTGTTTCCGAGCGCTGCGAGTTTTGTAAACCAAATGTTCAACATGTGGAACTCCGGACATCTATTAACCGTCGGTACTGGAATTGGGAACGCCCAGTTGGTGGGAAATCATGCCTACTCGGTTATGAACTTTATTCGAAATGGCGAAGGCGTGATTACCCACGTCATCCTTCGTAACCCATGGGGTATCGATGGTGGAAGTCAATCGGATGGATCAAACGATGGGCTCGTTGCAGTTTCGGCAGCTGACCTTTTTGCCGTTGCGTTCGCCTATTCAAGCGGTCGTGTTTGATCGGTAGCTGGGTAATCCCATTTCGTTGATATCCTAATTGCATTCGGCCTTTTTCCGATGGGAAGGGCCGTTTGCGTTGGTGGAACTCAATTCTCGCGGCGAGCATGGCGTTGTTTCGCGACACTTGTTGTGAGCTTACAATCGTTGATTGGAATTACAGCTTGTACCGACAGGAACTTGATCGATGAGCGGCGATAAATTGAAGCTGAATCGCATTGCAGAAGAGTTTGAGGCGGCTTGGTCTCGGCGTGAGACTCCCGAGTTGTCCGAGTTTCTGAATCGCGTCGACGCAACACATCGATTTGCCTTGGCTGAGCTGCTGTTGCCGACTGATTTGGAATATCGTTTTAAGATCGGTGAGACGCCGAGCCTTGACGATTATCGTCCGCTGGGATCGGACGTCGTCGAACTGGTCGTAAAACTTTTGGCCGACGAAACTTTTGCTTTGCGTTGTGTAAAGCAATCGGATGAAGGTGCGATCAAACGAGCCGCCGGTTCCGCGCAAGCGTCTGACGAACAAGCGACTCAGAATCATTCAAGGGCGGATTTTCCTAAGTCACGTACGATCGGGCCATACAAACTGCTGCAAGAGATTGGCGAAGGAGGCATGGGAAGTGTTTGGATGGCCCAACAGGAAGCGCCCGTTCGCCGCCGAGTCGCCCTTAAACTGATTAAGGCCGGATTGGATTCCAAGCAAGTGGTCGCCCGGTTCGAGGCCGAACGCCAAGCCTTGGCGATGATGAATCATCAGAACATCGCGATGGTTCTTGATGCTGGGACAACCGTTGAGGGCTTGCCGTACTTTGTGATGGAACTGGTCCAGGGGATTCCATTTAACAAGTATTGCGACACCAACAAGTTGACTATCCGTGAGCGATTAGATCTGTTCATTCCGATTTGCGAGGCCGTGCAACACGCCCATCAAAAAGGAATCATCCATCGCGACATCAAACCCGCCAACGTGCTCGTAACCCTTTATGACGGCAAGCCAGTACCCAAGATCATCGACTTCGGTTTGGCCAAAGCCCTTCAGCACCAAACTCGGTTAACCGACAAGACGATGTTCACCGAGTTTGGCCAAGTTGTCGGGACGCTGCAATACATGAGTCCCGAGCAAGCCGAAATGAACGCCCTGGACATCGACACCCGCACGGATATTTATTCGTTGGGAGTCATGTTGTACGAGTTGCTCACGGGAAGCACGCCGATCGAAAAGGAAACGGTCCAAAAGGAAGTCGTCCACAAAGTCCTCGAATCCATTCGCGAGAAAGAGCCGCCCCGACCCAGCCATCGCTTGAGCAGTTCCGGCGACGCGATTACTGGAATCAGCCAACAACGCAAGATCGAACCGAAAAAGCTCCATCAAATCCTGCGCGGCGATCTCGATTGGATCGTAATGAAAGCCATCGAGAAAGACCGCTCGCGTCGCTACGAAACGGCCAACGGCTTGGGAGCCGACATCACCCGCTACCTCTCCAACGAATCCATCACCGCCCGCCCGCCCACCCCCGCCTACCGAATCCAGAAATTCGTGCAAAAGAACAAAGGATTGGTGGCATCATTGGCGACGATTGCGTCCGTTCTGCTTGCAGCAATCGTTGGTTCGACTTGGTTTGGCTTTGCAGCCAACAACTCGCGAGCAGCTGCCGTTCTCTCTGAACGAAAAGCGGTCAACGAAAAAAGCGAGGCCGATGCGCAGCGCGTTCGTGCCAATGTGGAAGCGAAAAACGCGATTCGAGAAAAAGCAATTGCGGCAAACCAGCGCGACGAAGCAAACCGCCAACGAATTGCCGCCGAAAATGCCGAAACAAAATCCGCCAAACTCGCGTATCTAGCTCAAATAAGCGTTGCTGAATCCGAATGGGAATCAGGGAGCCCGAGTACGGCCTTCGAAGCACTTGCGAAATGCGCCTGGCCCTTGCGAGACTGGGAACACAATTACTTGTCAACGCAACTTACGAAAAACCAAACCAAGTTGATAGGACATGCTGGCTCGGTTAATTCGGTTGTGTTTTCACCCGACGGTAAACGTGTGGCGACGGGAAGCGACGATCACTCGGTCAAGATCTGGGACGCCAGTACCGGCCAGGAAGTTATGACGTTGACTGCCGATTCTAAAGAGGTAAATGGTGTAGTGTATTTTCCGGATGGATCAAAGCTGGTTAGCGTCAGTGGGAATATCGCCAGGATTTGGGATGCCAAAACTGGCAAGTTAATTGGCAGCGTTTCTGCCAGAGATCAAATCGGTTGTGTCGCATGTTCGCCAGACGGGCTCGGTTTTGCGTGCGGAGGTTGGGACGGCAGTATCACTTTTTGGGATTCCACTACCCTCCAAGTACGGGCGACCACCTCTGTTAAAAGCCATTACTGGCATAGCCTTGTTTATTCTCCGGACGGAACTAAGGTCGCAACAAGTACATCTGGTTATGTACTGGTGTCGGACGTTGAAACGGGAGCGCGAGTTGCGTCATTTGATTGCGCGAATACAAACGTGTTATTTAGCTCTGATGGAACCGAAATATTTGGCTTGGATTTTGAAGATAACGATATACGTATTTGTTGTTGGAACGCGTTAACGGGCGAAAAAGTAAACCATGCGAAAACAGGCTTTGGCAATATTGAATCACGTATGGGTCTTTTTGGCATGTCGTTTAATGGAGACAAATTTGTTGCAGTGGGGAAGAGTTCGCTGCAATTGTTCGATGCATCGAAGTACCCTTTTCTCGTTTTGTCCGAGGACCTTAAGGGCCATTTCGATTCCATTTGTGATATCGCGTTTTCCCCGAATGGAACGCAGCTTGTGTTCGGTGGCCTGGATAAATTGGCCGTCATATGGAATCTCGCTGAGTCAACTAAGGATTTCGTGAGACTCGATTCGGACGGTGGCGGAATTGTAGACAATCAGATAGCTATATCCAGTGATCTGTCCAAAGTTGTTAAACGCGACCAATACGACTCATGGGACGTCTGGAACGCCAAAACAGGCCAAAAAAAAGCAACCTTTGAAAGAATTGAATCGGATTGGCAAGGCTCGCAATTCGTTTTGGCATTCGTACGTGATGGAAAAGAGTTGTTCGTCCCATCCGACGCTGGCGATCTCGCGATCTGGGATGTTGAATCCGAACGCATCGCCAGAACAACGAATGCAAAAATCGATCAATTTGTCAGTTACTTCCAAGACCGTACAAAAGCGTTTACACACGACGGTTTCTCAGTCTCGTGTTGGGACACAAGCTTAGGAACCTGTTTATACACGATTCCCGGTTTTGCTTTCGACGTTTCCTACGACGGAACGGGTGTCGCGATTGGAAAAAAGAATGTCTTGGTCCTTTATGGTGCAGAAACGGGTAAACATATACGTGATTTTTCAGAAACAGATTCCGATATTGAAACAGTGGCATTTTCCCGAGGCGGAAAGAACTTGGTCACTGCCCACCGAGACAATTCCATTCGAACGTGGGATGTCGAAACTGGGACACAGCTCAAAGTTATTGCTCGCAAAACCTCTGCCATCTCTTACGTAGGATACTCTCCAAACGACTCTTGCATTGTCAGCGTTGATGGCTCCAAAGAACCCGAGATTTGGGATGCCGACTCGGGAGCGCATTTGCGCACCTTGCCTGCTCAAATCTCACTGACTTCCAATGACAATGAAATCAAAAAACGAGGATATGGAGGTGATCCTGTTTTATTTTCACCCGACGGCAAGTGGGTGGTTTGCGATGACGGCAAGTTATTCGACGCGGTGAAATGGGTCGAGATTGGCCTCGTTGGACAAAATGCAAACGCAATCTCGATTTCACCTGACAGTCGGCAAATCGCCGTTGGGGAAACGGACGGCACGATTCGCGTATTTAGCATCGCAAACCCAAAGGAACTCGCTTCGCGTAAATTGGGAAACTACAACTTTTCGAGCCTTGCGTACTCCCCTGACGGCGCACAACTTGCCGGCATAATTCGGAATAGCACTGAACGAACAAATTCGTTGATTGTGGTTGACGCTTCCTCGCTCAAAGACTTGCTTCGAATAGAAATTGGTGGTGGCCACGCAGAAAGCATTTCTTTTTCGCCGGATGGCAAGTGGTTAGTTGGTCGACGTAACCAAGAGCGAATCGGTGTTTTTGATTCCTCGTCAGGAAAGCTATTCAAAAACTTGGGCGGTGACTTGGTCGGGTTTACTGGTACTCGCATTGCGTATTCCCATGACGACAGATTCATTTGCATCGACGGTTGGCGTGATGGTTGTTTGGCGAAAATCGTCAATGCTGACAGCGGCGAAGTTGTGCGAAGTCTGAGTATCGGCCCAGAGGACCAGCTAGACGTCAATGACTCTAATACCAATTGTATTGAGTTTTCGCCAGACGACAAAGCCGTCGTACTTGGATGCGAAGACGGCAATCTTAGAAAGTGGGAAGTTCGCAATGGGGCGCATGGCCTGACCTTTAAAGGGCATTTGGGTCCAGTGTTGTGTGCGGCTTTTTCGCCGGATGGAAGCTGGATCGCGAGTGGAAGCAGAGACAAGACCGTTGGACTTTGGGACAGTAGAACGGGAAAACTGCAACATGTATTAAGTGGACACCTCGGTGATGTGACTTGCATTGCGTTTTCCCCAGACGGACACTTTCTGGCGAGCGGCAATCAAGACGAAACACTAAGGTTATGGGATGCGACAACGGGAAGATTCCTACGATCGTTAGTTGGTCACAATAAGCCCATAAGGAGTGTAGCATTTTCCGCGAACGGGTTGCGAATCGTAAGCGCTGACGAAAAAGGTAATACAAGGATTTGGGATCCTGAAGTAGGTGCGACAACAATTCAACTCAGCGGTGAAACGCATCTATCTTTCGCGCGAGTATTGTTCTGCAAAGATAATTTGGCAATCGTTAGTGTAAGTGATGATGGGATCAAATGGTGGGACGCGAGTAATCCTGCCAAAATGGGCAAAAAGGAGGCCGACGGAATAAACGCCAGCGCGTGGGAACTTACAAATGAGCCCAACCAATCGGTCCGCTCAATGAATTCACAGGTCGATGAGATGCGAATTGTGTGCAAGTACCATGCCTGTGCGGAATATTTCCTTACTCTCGGCGCTTCTGAATACCGCGCAGGCAGATTCGCTGAAGCAATAACGTCGTTGGATCCTTCCATGACGTTGTCTGAAAATGCCAAATCCAACGTCGAGGCCTTGGCGTATGGGGCGATGTCCCATTACAAGCTTGGGCACCTGGACCAAGCAAACGATTTGCGAGCACGATTTAACAAATGCTTGCCCCTAATAACCGCCGATGCAGACGCAACGGAGGCCAATACACTGAAATCGACTTTTGACAACAATCGGTCTAAGGTTGATGTTCCAATCGGACGCAAAAAACAAACTGCGATTCTCAAGTTGGCAAATGAGGTCAATAGTGTTTTTTTCCCAGATAATCGTCCATGACGTAATTAGCCCGGCAATGCATTGCAAATGGCGGTTTTCGCTGTGCACCGAATCGACTACTTGCTAAGTTGGAATTACGCCCACTTGGTCAACCCGGTGGCCCAAATACATTTAGAATCGGTTTGTCTAAAACTGTCGCGGCGTGCTCCCCTGCTTGTCTCGCCGGAGTCGATCCCCAAGGCAAGTTTGGGGCAATTGCCGAGGAGGAGAAACTCATGAGTGGTGATGTGATTGTCGACGAAGTCAGACGTGTTCGAGATCGACTGGTGAAACGATATGGCGGATTGGACGGCTGGATCGAGCACTTGCAGGAAATGGATCGAGAGCGAGCGCGCAAGGCGAAGCAAGGGAGCGAGAAAGCGACGCCATCCAATGGAAGGAAAGGGCGAACGCGACCGGATCGTGGGGCTATCAAAGGTAGCTGACGCGGCGCATAGGAAGCGTGCCGAGACGTGGATGAAAACGACACCGCGTAAAGTGCGATGTTTCTTTTTTTCAAGCGTTTTCTAGCCCTCTGCGCGCCAGCGGCGGCTGAGGGTGTGGGGGATGTCGGCTTGGTCGAGGATGCGGGCGACGACGAAATCGACGAGATCGTCGAGTGAATTGGGTTTGTGATACCAGCCGGGAGCGGCGGGGAGAATGACGGCACCGGCAAGCGTGGCGCTGCGCATGTTTTCAATCATTGGAAGTGACAACGGAGTCTCGCGCGGGACGAGAATTAGCTTGCGACGCTCTTTGAGATGGACGCTTGCGGCGCGTTGGATCAAGTTCTGATCGGTACCGTGTGCGATGGCGCTAAGAGTCCCACCAGAACAAGGACAAATGATCATTCCCGCAGTTCGAAACGAGCCGCTGGCGATGGGGGCGAGCAAATCCAAGTATTGGTGAAAATGCAGTTTGGTCGCGCGATTGGATTTGCCACCCAGCAGTTCCTCAGGACGAAACGCTGTCAGATCGAGCTTCAAGCCGAGTTCTTGAAAAAAGACTTCGGCACCGGCGGGACTGATCGCCAAATGGACTTCGCAATCGGCTTGCAACAGACACTGCAGCAATCGTCGCGCGAAAACCGAGCCAGAAGCGCCGGTCAGGGCTACAACCCACGGCAACTTCATTTGACACCTACGTACATCGTCGCAATGCCAAACGTAAGCGGCCGAAAATCGACTTTGGATAATCCAGCTTCGCGCATCCAATCGGCCAATTGTTCATAAGCCGGAAATTGTCCGACGCTTTCGGGGAGATAATTGTAAGCACTGGTCTTGTTCCGATTGACCATGCGCCCGATCACGGGCAGAACGTGCTTGAAGTACAAACCGTAGGCGGCCTTGATCGGCTGATGGCGAGGTATGGAGAACTCAAGCACGGCGACCGAGCCACCTGGTCGGCAGACGCGAACCATTTCGCGCAGTCCGCGTTGCGGGTCGGCGATGTTTCGCAAACCGAAGGCGACGGTGACGAATTGAAACGAGTTGTCGGGGAAGGGGAGAGCTTGGGAATCGGCTTCGACGAAACGGAGCTGTTCTGCGGAAATGTTGGAGTTGGCTTGTTTAGTTCGAGCGATTTCAAGCATCTGCGGGCAGAAGTCAGTTCCGACAATCGGGCATTGTCCTTTGGAGAAACGATGGAAGGCCAATGCCAAGTCGCCGGTTCCAGTGCAAACGTCGAGAATCGGATCGCCGGGTTTGGGAGCCAAACGTAGGACGACTTGGCGACGCCAATGACGGTCGACGTTCATCGACAGCAAGTGATTCAGCCGATCGTAGTTCGGCGCGATCTCGCCAAACATTTTTCGGACGCGGTCGTCTGATTTGTCGATCGTTTGAGTCATGAAATTACTGCCGCGTGGGAAAACTTCATGTCTCAGGATACATTATCCGCTTTTGAAAGTTTAGCGGTCGAAAAATCTTCAGGGTCTGACGCCAATTTACGCAGGCTTCGGAGTAAATTGGGGTCTGACCCTCTCGCCTTCAGCAAAACCTAGGAAGTCAACGTGACCGAACGAAAAATTGACGCTGTATTTTTGCCCTCGCTGGTTCAAGCCGAACAACTGCGAGAGCACGCGGTGATTGTCATCGATGTTCTACGTGCGACGACGACGATTATTACGGCGCTTCAAAACGGCGCGGCGCAAATCATTCCGTGCGGCGAAATTGAGCAAGCCAAGAAACGGATCGATCAAATACAGCCGCGCGGTTTGCTGGGAGGGGAACGAAACGGATTAAAGATTCCTGGATTTGACTTGGGAAACAGTCCGACAGAATACGCCGCCGCAGTCGTGCGAGGTCGGACCGTTGTATTGGCCACGACCAACGGGACTCCCGCGATGAGCGTTTGTCGAGCTGCCAAATGCGTTTTTATTGGCGGATTTGTCAATACTCAAGCGATTGTGAATCGATTATTGGATGAACGGCAAATTACTTTCCTTTGCGCTGGGACTGATGGACGAATCACGGGTGAAGACGTTTTATTTGCGGGATGCGCGATCGAGAGATTGCGGGAAGCAGGAGTAACCGCAAAGTTAAATGACCAAGCGACACTGGCCTTGTTGAGTTGGAAAGACGCTTGTCGACAAATCGCTACGGGGATTGGCTTGGCGGACATTCTGGCCGAGATGCACGGAGGACGGAACCTTGTGAAAAGAGGGATGCGGGGGGACATCGATTATTGTGCAGTTATCGATCGATTCAACTGTGTGCCGATCTTGGATTTAAAAAACTGGACGATTGGCATCCCATAGAACTACATTCGGTACATGGGGTAAACTGCTGGCCAAGCCCGTTGAATGAAAGGTCGTCAATGAACATGGACAAGATCGTGTCGCTGTGCAAACGCCGCGGCTTTTTGTTTCAATCCAGCGAAATTTACGGCGGTTTGAATGGTTTTTGGGACTATGGTCCGCTGGGGGTCGAGCTGAAGCGAAACATCAAGAATGCTTGGTGGCAGGACATGGTAAGCGGGCACGACGATTTGAGCACGCTTGCCGGAGCGCCTGAGCCTTATGCCATGACGGGCTTGGATACGACGATTGTCGTGCATCCACAAATTTGGAAGTGTTCGGGGCACTTCGATCTGTTTCACGATTGGATGGTCGATTGCCGAGAGACGAAGGGGCGATTTCGCGCCGACCATATTCGTTGCTACCCGGTCCATAAGGATGCAAATACCGTTTTGGGTTGGATTGGTTCCGTCAAGGAACCCGAAGAATTCGCGGCGGGGCTGTCGAATAGTTTCGCGAAAAAAGTCGGCAAGTTGTTTGGCCATCAAGATGTCCAAATCCAGGCTGCAAGATCCATCCCGTTCACTCAAATTCCTACGGCCGATCGAAGCCGAGTTCTTGGGCCGGAAGCCAACGCCTTGGGGACTTTGACGGAACCGCGAGAGTTTAACTTGATGTTCAAGACGATCGTGGGTGCGATGGGTACCGAAGAAGATTCGGCCTATCTTCGCCCGGAGACGGCGCAGGGGATTTTCGTGAACTTTAAAAACGTGCTCGATAGCACACGGCATCGGTTGCCGCTGGGGATTGCGCAGATCGGCAAGAGCTTTCGGAACGAGATCACGCCACGGAATTTTACTTTTCGCAGCCGCGAATTCGAGCAGATGGAGATCGAATTTTTCTGCCACCCGAAAGATTCCCGAAAATGGTACGAGTATTGGCGCGATCGACGTTTGAGTTGGTACACCGAATTGGGCTTGTCGAACAAACGTCTGCAACTGCGGGAGCACGCCAAGGATGAACTGAGCCATTACTCGGTGGGAACGGCGGACATCGAGTACGCTTTTCCGTTTCTGCCCGAAGGGGAGTACGGCGAACTTGAGGGAATTGCCCACCGTGGAGATTTTGACTTGCGAAGCCACATGGAAGGAAAGCTCGTCAAGAATGCCGAAGGATGTTTGGAAGTCGAAAAAGGTCCCGATGGAAAGCCCAAATGGAAGGGAAGCGGCAAGGATTTGTCGTATCGCGATGACCTCACCAACGAAAAATACATTCCGCACGTGATCGAGCCGTCAGCGGGAGCCGATCGCGCGACGCTCGCTTTTCTGTGCGAAGCCTACCACGAAGATCAGGCTCCGGACGAAGATGGTTCGATGCAGACGCGGGTCGTGATGCGATTTCATCCACGGATCGCGCCGGTGAAAGCGGCCGTGTTTCCGTTAGTGAAGAAAGACGGCATGCCCGAAGTCGCCAAAGAGATTTATCTGAAACTCAAGCGCGAATTCAACGTGTTTTACGACGAGAAAGGTGCGGTCGGCCGCCGCTATCGTCGTCAGGACGAAGCTGGCACGCCGTTTTGCATTACCGTTGACGGGCAGACGTTGCAGGATCAAACCGTGACGATTCGGGATCGGGACACATTGAAGCAAACGCGAATCAGAATTGACCAATGTCTTGCCGCCATCCGCCGCTGCATCGCCACCGGCACAATGGAAGATGCGTTGGCGAGCGGGGGCGGTTAGCTCACGGGTTCCAGTTTTCAGTGGTTCAGTTTT
>JANNYC010000003.1:0-104944 GCA_031409895.1 Planctomycetota bacterium | reverse complement strand
TACGTCGCAACCGAATCAACCCTCGTGTGATCAAACGTAAAATGTCACGCTGGAACAAAAAACGACCCGAACATCGAAAACTGCCACCGTTGACCAAAACCTTTGCGGAGACAGTGGTTATGAAAACTTGAACGGTATTGGGGTTAAACGAGTCGTCTGATTGGAGGCCGCCAGAGTAAAAAGTTTAATGCCGATGAGCTTGGTTCGCAATCGAAAGGCACGTAAAAACAAGCGAAATGTACGGGGGCGAACTTTTCCGGCTGGTTCAAAAAAAATCGTCCAAGATTCTTCGGCGAATGGCGAACTCCAATTTGGTCTTCGACAAAGAAGGAAATCAAATGTCCACTGCCGCCTACGCTGGTTTGCCCCCGAAATTGCAAATGCCCAAAGCCGTCATGTGGGAAAACGATAGCCATAGCTTGACGGTCGGCTATCTGCTTTGGTTGATCGGGTTCACAGGTGCCCATCGGTTTTATTATGGAAAACCGCTGACCGGGCTGCTGTGGTTTTTTACGTTCGGCTTGTTGGGAATCGGATGGTTGGTCGATGCGTTTCTGCTTCCGTCGATGGATAGTCAAGCGGATTATCGTTTCGTCTCGGGTAACCAAGATTACGGGCTGGCATGGCTCCTCCTTGCGTTGGGTGGCGTTTTGGGACTGCACAGATTTTATCAAGGCAAAATAATTTCCGGGGCTGTGTATTTGCTCACGGGTGGACTGCTCCTTGTGGGTGTGGTTTACGACGCCTTCACTCTCAACAGTCAACTCGACTATTCCAACCGGATGTTCCGCGCAGGATACTAAGCGTTTATTGAAAACATGATGAGGTTAACTATGATCCACTCAATTCACCGATTATTCATTCGTAACGACCGCATTGGCTATTTGGCCGTAGTTATCGCCACTTTGTTTCTAACTGGTTGTGATATCAAGTTTCAAGGCATCCAAGGCTCTGGTGTTTCCAAGTCCGAGACGCGAACAGTCGCAGAATTTGACCAGATCGAAATTGACGGAGTGGGCACAGTCAACATCACATTTGGCGAGACCCCTTCGCTGCAAGTGACTTTCGATGACAACTTGCTGCAATATATCAAAACCGAAGTCGTAGGCGAAACATTGAAAATATCGCTTACCGAGTCGACAAGCTCTTCGTCAGGTCCAACATTTGATATTGTCATGAACAAAATCAATTCCGTGGAAATCGACGGTGCGGCAAAGGTAAATCTTCTTGACGCGAAACTTGACAACTTCGAGCTACGCGTGGATGGTGCGTGCACTTTTGTTGCGGACGGCGTCGCCGAGAGTCTCGACATCGACATGTCAGGGGCCGGGCGAATCGATGCCAACGAATTGAAAGCGAAGTCCGTAAAAATTTCAATTTCAGGTGCCGCCAAAGCGGACGTCTATGCCAGCGAGACATTGGATGCGGATATTTCCGGTGCTGGACGCGTCAATTGTTTGGGCAATCCGAAGGGCGGAACTCGAGACGTGAGCGGAGCAGGGCGAATCACCGTCAAGTAAATGCCCAGAGGTGATAAGTCACTGGGAAAAATCGCTCGCTGAAAACGTGCCCCACGGTTTTCGCGCAACCTTAAAACCGGAATAATCTGCCGGCTCGTTCTCGATTGTAAGTTTGCCCACGTTAGTTTGCAGCTCGTTTTCGCCTCTTATTGCCGAAGAGATATACTTCTCTCATTGAATCCGCCGCAGCGGTCGGGTTGAAATTTGTTTGGCGTGCCCTGCGATTCTCTCAAAGGCTTTCAAGTGTCTAAAACAGTTTTGGTAACCGGCGGTGCGGGATTCATCGGTTCTCATTTGGTCGAAGCGCTCGTCAAACGCGGCGATCAAGTCCGCGTCGTCGATAATCTCGTCACCGGGCGCCGTGAAAACCTGGACCCGGTGGCGAATCGCATCGAGTTTTTTGAGGGCGATATTCTCGACGCGACGTTACTGCGCAAGGCGATGCGCGGCGTCGATATCGTTTTTCACCAAGCGGCATTGGCCTCTGTTCCGCTGAGCTTGGAGCGACCGCTGGACGTTCATGCGGCTTGTGCGACAGGAACGCTGAACGTGCTGGACCAAGCGCATCACGCAGGCGTTCGCCGCGTTGTTTATGCCGCATCGAGTAGCTTGTACGGCAATCAGCCGTTCGCCACGAATCGCGAGACTGATTCGCCAAGTCCGATGTCGCCCTATGGAGTCGCGAAATTGGCCGGCGAATATTACTGCCATGCGTATTTCCACTCGTTCGGCTTGGAAACGGTCTGTTTGAGATACTTCAATGTGTTTGGACCGCGGCAAGATCCCGACAGCCCATACTCGGCCGTCATTCCGCTTTTCATTACGCGTTTGTTAGCAGGCCAGCGCCCTATCATTTTCGGCGACGGTCAGCAATCGCGAGATTTTACTTATGTCGGAAACGTGGTCCACGGAAATTTGTTGGCCGCCGATGGGCCAAGCGTAGCTGGCCGCAGCTTTAACATCGCCAACGGCCGCTCGACCAGTTTGTTGCAACTGCTAATCGCTTTGCGACATCTCCTAAAAGTCAATATTCAGCCGCTTCACCAAGCACCTCGCGCTGGCGAAGTCCGCCACAGCATGGCCGACATCAGCCAAGCCACCAAATACTTGGGCTACGAGCCACCAGTGGATTTCGAAACTGGCTTGGCCAACAGCATTGAATACTATCGCGCCGCACTCTCGGCTCCGGCCGTCTAATCTATTGTTCCCCTTCTCCGTTTACGGGAAGGGGCTTAGTTGATCTTCTTCAACTGAATTCTTGACGTGCAACCACCAAAAGGCACTCACCACGATCAGGTTAAAAATCGCGACGCAAACAAACATCGTCGAATACTCCGGCCAACCGGCCCAACGAGCTTGGGCTAGAAGCCAACCAACGGCCGGGGAGCCGATCAAGACGCCCGTGTCATACGCCGCCAACATCAAATTGGTCGACGCACCTCGCAGGCTAGCCGGATAGAGTCGCGTACCACTGGCGATAATTGCGGGGTACAAAATTGCGTGCCCCAATCCGGCGATCGCGGCGGGTATCATCAGCCCGCGCTCGCCGGCCACCGGCAAATACAACAAGAAGCTGACGATCATCGTCGACAGTCCCATGACGATCATGTTGTGCAGACCGAATACTTGAAACGCACGGCGTAGCACCAGTCGAAACGAAAAAGCGACAATGTTGTATGTCAAAAAATACCATTTAATTTCTTCGACGTTTAGCGAATGAGCAAACGGTCGCACGAAATTAGCCGGCAATGAAACATTCAGCCCAAGGCAAATGGTCGCCGCCACAAGCAACCAAGGATGCCGCTGCCGCACGAGTCGCCAAAACGGTTCGGTAATTTCGCTGTGGGGGTGGCGGACCGTCTTCTTGGCCCAACAGGCAAAGATGGCCAACACGAGCGCGCCGAGTTGCAATCCAATCGCCGACCAGAGCATTCGGTGGACTTGAATCCACTCATCCTGCCCCCCCGAAAAAATCCAATCACCAATCCACGGACCGATTGCCATTCCGGCGAAACCAGATGAGCCAACTACACCGATCACTTCGGCGACCCGACGCTCGGGCACTCGAAGCGACACAAATGACATCCACGCGCCGAAAGCTCCCGCGATACCCGTGGCGAACAACGTACGAGCCAAATAGACTTCCCAGCCACTTACGTTCGTTATTCGCAAGTGCCACAAAAGGCTCACGATCACAACGACAATGGACGCAAGCCACGCCGTCTTTGGTCCAAGTCGGTCGATTGCTGGCCCTTGAACGAATCGAAATGCGATCGCGCCGATCGTTCCCAGTCCTATGATCATTCCCAAATTCCATTCATTGCCTCCGGCCAGTCGCACGAAATCCGCATAGCGGAAGAGCAAGCTGACCGCCGACATCATGAACAGATTCGAGACATACGCCAACAAAAACGGCCGGTCGTAAATTCGCAACTGACTTTCGGCGTGAGTTTCGTCCATACAAACGGCGGTTAAAGCAAGCGGAGGCGCGGCACCAACGAATTTACTTCCAGGAAATATTGTCCAAGTCGACGTTGCCGCCGCTGAGAATGATTCCGATGCGGGCGGGGTGATCGAATTGCGGAAACTCGGGCCGCAAGACGATGGCAAGTGCGGTCGCTGAACTGGTTTCGGTCAAAAGTTTCGCGCGTTCCCAAAGCAATCGTTGGGCGGCTCGGATTTCGTCGTCGCTCACGGTTAGGATTTGATCGACAAAATCACGCACGATCGGCCAAGTCCATTTACCGAGGCCGGTCAACAATCCATCGGCGATAGTTTTTGGATTCGTTTGAGGAATCAGATGCCCGGCTTGTTTGGAACGGAATGCGTCGTCGGCTCCTGTGGGCTCGGCGGCGATGACAAGAGTGTTAGGCGAGAGAGACTTGGTCGCAATGGCTGTCCCGGAAATCAGTCCGCCACCACCGATGGGAGCAACAATTGCGTCGAGCGAATCTATCTGCGCTAACAGCTCTAGCGCCGCAGTCCCTTGGCCGGCGATGATTCGCGGATCGTCGAAAGGGTGAATCAGAATCGCTCCGGTCTGCTCTTGCAACTTGGCGACGGTCTGTTCGCGAGCCAGTAATGTCGGTTCACATGCGACGACGCAGGCTCCATACCCGATGACCGCCGCGCGTTTGACGGGCGAAGCCGTCGTCGGCATCACGACCGTCGCCGGAATTCCAAACATTTTCGCCGCCAAAGCGAGTGCTTGAGCGTGGTTCCCCGAGCTATGGGTGATGACACCACGTTGTGCGGCGGCGGGATCCGTGGCGACTGCCGAGACCGCGTTGTAAGCGCCACGGAACTTGAACGCGCCGACTTTTTGAAATTGTTCGCATTTGAAGAAAATCCGAACGCCGGCTAGGTCGTCGATCTGACGGCAGGTCATCACGGGTGTTTTGTGCGCCGCAGACGCAATCGTACTCTCGGCCGCTTGGATGTCGGCCAAAGTCACTGCGTAAGCAGGCAACGCTAATTGGCTTTCGATTTCCGATGGCAAATGTTGCTTGGACATTAATAAGCGGCCTGCGGACACTGGCTTACGCTTCGTGCTGGTATTTCAGATTGGTGGACTTCTTCCAAGATATCCGCTCGACATGATTTCGTATTGGGGATGGGATAGCCGTCAGCTTGGACGCTAGACAACGAAAGTTGCGACCGCAATCGAAAATCACGGTCGAGCGGCTATAATGATTCGCAGTTTGAAAATGCCTCAAGGAGTTTCCGTGTCGAATAAGAAAAGCACCCAAGCCGCCGTTACGCGTGCCAATCCCCAGCGAAGCCTTCAACTCGCTTTGGCCGCGGCGACGGTCGCGTTGGAAAATGGAGCGAAGGACATTGTCATTATGGATATGACGCCTCAAACCGCCAGCTTTGATTATTTTGTGATCGCCACGGGCACGAGCCAACGACAACTGCGAGCCATCAGTTCCGACATCGATCATAAACTTGAGGGCGAGTTGCGCGATCGACGAATGAACATTGACGGATATGAAAACAGCAATTGGATCGTGCTGGATTACGGGACAGTTCTCATTCATTTGTTTGATGAAATGACCCGCTCGTTTTACAGCATCGAAGCCTTATGGGCCGACGCCGACCGAATTGATCTTGGGCAAGAACTGCCGCTGTTGAAATGGCGATAGTGAGCGTTCGTGCGAGCCTGTGCGAGGGAGAAATCTTTCATGCCATCGACGTGGCAAAGTGGGGCAGGGCCGCAGCGACAGGAAGACTGGAAACAAAACCGGGAACAGAAGTCGGCGGCCGAACATTTAACCGCGCGGCACCGACTTATCTGCTGCGTGCATTACGGCTAAACTCGGCCTCTCGAAACTTTTGACGACTTCCACATTTCATGGTTGATAACGCCCCGGTACTGCAGATCAAGCATGGCGATTTAACGATCGAAGGGTATTCGCGCGCGGCCGTGCAGACGTATTGGCGAATTGCCGAGTTTCGGTTGGGGTTCGATTTGGGGGCGCAGCCGTGGGATTTCATGGGGACCCCGAATTGGTTCATCACGCATACACATTTGGATCACATCGCCGCGCTTCCGGTTTATCTGGCGCGCCGACGCATGATGAAGATGGAGCCGCCGACGATTTACCTGCCGGAACATGCGATTGCGGGTGTCAACCAAATGCTGGACTCGTTTAGCCGGCTCGACCGTGGCAAGCTACCGGCGACGCTTATTGGAGTCAAAGCGGGCGACGAGATCGACTATTCTCGCGAGCTGATCGTGACGGTGCATACGACTTATCACACGATTCCTAGCGTTGGATTTTTGGTGTGGGAGCGGCGCAACAAACTGAAGCAAGAATTCGCCGAGCTTTCGGGTGACCAGATTCGCGATCTTCGGATCGCGGGGACTCAGATCACGGACGAAATCCGCATTCCGTCCGTCGGGTACCTTGGCGACACGGCACCGAGAACGCTTGACGAAAATCCGGAATTTTATGAGGCCAAAGTCTTGATCGCTGAAATGACTTTTATTGCCAAATCGCATCGCAAGGAACTGATTCACAAAAGCGGGCACATGCATTTGGATGACTTTGTCGATCGCCGCAACAAGTTCAAAAACGAGCTGATTATCGCAGGCCATTTCAGCACCAGGTACAATCACAAGCAGGCGGAGAAAATCGTCCAAGCCGCTTTACCGGATATGCTTGGCGGGAGGCTGCACCTGTGGCTTTAGGAGTTAGTTTTCAGTTTTAAGCGATTCAATTTCCCCCCGTTTTGCTGAAATCTGAAAACTGAACACTCAAAAAAGATCCTTGAACCCTCCCCTTTCCAACAATGCTGCCAACCAAAGTTTCAGCTCGATCGCTATATGTTCATGTGCCGTTTTGCAAACACCGCTGCGGCTATTGCGACTTTCCGCTTGTCGCCGGGCGAGATCATTTGATCGACGATTACTTGCGAGCGGTGGAACGCGAGTCGCACAGGTTTAATGTCGCCTCACCGTTGCAGACGATTTTTTTCGGTGGCGGAACTCCAACGCAGTTATCGACCACGCAACTTGACCGACTGTTTAGGATCATAGCTGAAATCGCGCCGCGCGAATCGGGCTGCGAAGTCACGATGGAGGCCAACCCGAACGACCTTTTGCCAGAGAAGCTTGACTGCCTGCTCTCCCATGGGGTCACGCGTGTTAGTCTGGGCGTTCAGTCATTTCAATGCGACAAGCTCGTTCGGCTGGAGCGGACGCACGAACCGGCGCAAGCAATCGACGGCATTCAGCGGATGTTGGCAAGCGGCTTCAATGTGAGCGTCGATCTAATTTTTGGCGTCAGTGGCGAAAGTAAAGCGTCTTGGATTGCTGATTTGCGAACCGCTGTTGATCTCGGCGTGCAGCACGTTTCGACTTATCATTTGACGATCGAAAAGGGTACGGCGTTTTGGACTCGGCGGCTTCATGGGCAGATTTTGGACATCGACGAGACTCTGGGTGCGGAGATGTACGAAATGGCAATCGACACGTTGACCGAAGAGGGATTCGAGCATTACGAGGTCTCGAATTTCTGTCGGCCCGGTCATGCGTGCCAGCATAACGAAGTTTATTGGACGGGTCGGCCGTATTTGGGGCTTGGTCCTGGAGCGGCAAGTTTCTGCGCGGGTGTGCGTTGGAAGAATCATTCCAGTGTCGCAATGTATTTGCGCCGTTTGCAAGCAGATGAAAGCCCGGTGGATTCGGTGGAAAAGCTTGAGCCGGAAATGGCGGCGCGGGAGAGGCTGGTGTTTGGCTTGCGGCGTTTGGCGGGCATTGACGCCGGAGAGTTCAAGATCGCGACAGGATTTTCGGTCGAGCGGCTTGGAGGCGAGAAACTTGAGCGATGGATTGCAGACGGCTTGCTCGTGCGCGACGGCCAAACGCTGCGCCTCACACGGAGCGGCCTGATGATCAGCGACAGCTTGTGGCCAGACTTGCTGTAGTTATTGCGTGCGCTACCACGTCCGTCGATCCGCCGTCGCGGACAGAGCGTGCCATCCAACTACTGGCGATAGAACAAGTAGTGATTGGTTGACGGGGCTGGCGAGCCGGGGCGAGAAAAACCGAGCGGCGTGTCGCAGGAATTTGGGTTCATGCGATTGGCGTTATGCGGCAGTGCCAACAGATCGCCAAAGAATAAAACGCCGGTTCGCGCGACATCCAAGTTTCCCCAACGTGTTTGGCCGTATCTTTCGAGCGCCACGTCCTCGAAATAAAGCTGCTGATATTGGATATTAGGAGCTTTCCAGAAAACGGTTTGATTGGGGTGCGGCGAGTTAAACCAATGGAGGTTTGGGGCCGAATCGATGATCGCCGCCGATTTATCGGGTGGTTTCTTTTCGGATGGATCATGCGGGTTGACATCAATTTCGAGAATCGATTTCTGTGGCCAAACGCGCGCGGCCTGTTCACTGTCTTGGGGCGCGACCGAAATTATTTGATCACGCTTCGAATCCTCGTTAGTGTCCTCGAATTTGCCCCACGCGGCCGAAACTGCTGCCAGTGCGCTCAGCGCCATTATCAATGCGATTTGAAACCAATGCCAACGACGAGTTTCAGTAGTGAATGCCATTTGCAAACTCGCTTCCTAAATCCGTGGTCAGAAAACCGTAATGCACCATCGAGAAATATCGACGCTTAGACGATCAATTCTTGTTTCCGCAGGAACCAAGATGGATGGGCCGCAAAGAGCGTTCGGCTTAGCTGGTCGCGATAATCGGGATAGAACGCACGACCGCACGCCGTGGGTTTGAAAGCGCCGGGTTTGGCTGTCGAATCTTGCCATTCTTGCGATGCGGCATGATTCGAAGCGTTTCATGGACCGAATCCTCGGAAAGGTTTTAGCGGATCAATTCGCGGAGTCGGCGGCCCGCATGGCTTGCCGGACTTCGTCGATGAACTTCGCGCGGTCGCTCTCGAAAGCGAATTTGTTTGCGGCCGTATTGAATATGTAAATCGTTTTAACCTGATCTGTTTCGACGACTACGTGATGTTCCAAGCTTCCGTCGACTAAAGTCCCGACGGTTGCATAAATCACGGGATCGTAGCCAGCCAACACCGGGCTCATTACGTCAGGCGTTAAACGGAATTGGTCGAGCAATTGCCGCGTTGCGAACCAGTACAGCCGACCGCGATGTTCGCATGCCCAACGTGAATTGCCGACCACAAATTGGCCAGTCGCAAACCAAGTCGTTGGACAATATCCGCCGAAGCCGACGGGAGGCTTGGCAAGCGTTGCGGACACGTTGGATGCAGGAGTTTTTGCGGATGGGGCGGGTGTTTGCGGCGCTACGACGGGTTGCGAACCGGAGGAAGTCTTTGCTGGAACAGTAGTCACCGCGGGAGGCATTTTTATCGTGAGCGGGCTGGCAGAAGATGATTGTTTGAGAATGAATTGAGACGGGGATTCGCGCAAAGAATTTGCGGCTGTGATCTCTTGCTTGTAACCTTCGTCAAGTGGACGAAGCGATTGCATCGAAAGGCCGAGACTTGGCGTCTCACCGAGGATAGGGCCAACATTACTCGTTGGTGGCACCTGCGGTGCACTCGCATCCGCATCGCTCGATTGCGGCGCGGTCAGTAGTGGCTTGGATTGTTGTGCCATCGCGAAATTGCGTTCGTCTCGTGAGACGGGCGCTAAGCCTTGTCCAGCAACCGTTTTGATCATCGAACTTTCGGCCGACGTTGAATTGGAGATCAATTGGTTCAGTTGCGAGTCCACTAATGATTGGCCTGCTGGAACGTAGGCTTTATTGATTTGTCCAGTGTCGGAAGCAGCTTGGGCGATTTGCTGCGCGGCGGAAAAAGTTTGTGGATTGGTTCGAGCGGCTTTATCGGCCACCAATTGAACCATGCGCAAGTAGCCGTCGGAGTTGGACGAGCTAGCTTGCTTGGCGACAATGTTTCCGTTGGCTAAGATCACCACGTCGTGCGGAATGGTTGTGATGCCAAATAGTTTGGCCAAATCGGGCTGTGATTCGACATCGATCTTCACCGGAACGTAATGTTCGTTAATCGCGGCACCGACGCGCGGATTGGTAAAAACGAATTTTTCCAGGTTCATGCAGGGACGGCAGAACGCGCCCCAAAAGTGAACTAGGACAAGTTTGTTTTCAGCGGCCGCGCGGCGTTTGGCTTCGTTAAGATCCGTTAACCAGCCGATCGCATCATCTTGGGCGCGAGCCGAGTGCTGGGCGCTAAACGCCAGCACGAGAGTTAGCCCGAGGAAGACTTTGGAGAAATTCACGACGGCGACCATCCTTGGAAAACCGGGAGTCCGATTCATTCATCGACTTCTGGCATTTGCGAAGCCAGATAAAATTTGCCGGTTGCAGGAAAAATAGTAAATTTCCGACCTATCCCGAGGCGACGGATTAACTAAATTGGGAAAAGTTTGCGATTTAGTCAAAAACTGAATTGACAGAAGGCATACTTTTGGTAACACTTCATCGATCTTCCGCGAATTCTCGCAAGTTTTGTCTGGTGGGATTTTCTACTTGATATCCCGCTGACTGGTTGGAGCCAGCGTCTTTGTTTTGAGGTGAAAACCTCCCAGGAGTCATTAGGCTTGAGTTTGGCACTCAAGTGTACGGCCGCGAAATCGGTTGAATTTCGGACCATAGTTGGTCGGCGAAATTTGGTTGCGTTGAGCGCGCAAAGCTTGCATTTTTTCCGCGAAAGATTAATCCCGAATTGGCGTTTACTCTGGTTTTGTACGTTTTGACGGCAGGACACCAAACGCCTGGAACAGACTTGGAACGCCGTGGTTTCTTATTTGGCGGATTGTCCCCGCCGACTCGGAGTTCTCCTACGACCGATTGGCCTTCGTAAATTGCCGATCAAATCTATTTTATCTAAAGGTGCCTGCTTCTCAGCAGCAAACAACAGCTATGACCAAAAAGCGTTTTCGCCCGCGCGGCGAATCGGGTCGCGGTTCTGACCGCAGTTCTGACCGTTACAGTAATGGACGTCCCAGTCCACAGCGTCGTGGAGGTTATCGTCCTGACTACGCCGACCGCCGGCGATCGTACAACCCAGCTCCCGCCGAAGGGGAAGTCGTCGAAGAAGGAGCCGAGTCATCCGAATTGACCGAAGGAATCGGCTTGTTGGAGATGCATCCAAGCGGCTATGGGTTCCTGCGAAGCCCCAAAAACAACTACACGCGTGAGCGGACCGATCCGTTCGTTCCTACGACGATGATCGAAAAGTTCAAACTGCGTCCCGGAGTCATGATTCGCGGCATGGTGCAGCCCGGTCGCCGCCAACAAGGTCCGCGATTGCGCGAGATTTTGGACGTCGACGGGCTGAAGCCCGAAGATTATCCGAACGTTAGTAACTTTGATGCGTTAACGCCGATCAATCCGAAGTTCTGGTATGGATTGGAAACCGGCCCGCAGCCGCTGACGACGCGCGTGATGGATTTGCTGACACCAATGGGCAAAGGTCAACGAGCGCTAATCGTTGCACCGCCACGCACCGGCAAAACGATCTTGTTGCAACATATTAGCCACGGGATTTCGACAAATTATCCCGAGGTAAAACTGATCGTGCTTCTGATCGACGAGCGCCCCGAAGAAGTCACCGACATGAAGCGCAATGTCAACGGCGAAGTCATCGCGAGCAGCTTGGACGAAGATGTTGAAAGCCACGTCCGTCTCTCGCAACTGGTGCTTGAACGTTGCCGACGCTTGGCCGAAATGGGCAAAGACGTCTTCCTGCTGATGGACTCAATCACCCGTTTAGCGCGAGCCTTTAACAAATGGGTTGGCAATACGGGCCGAACCATGTCCGGCGGTGTGGACATCAAAGCGATGGACATTCCAAAAAAACTGTTCGCCGCCGCTCGTGCTTTCGAAGAAGGTGGTTCACTGACGATTGTCGGCACGGCGCTGATCGATACCGGCAGCCGCATGGACGAACTGATATTTCAGGAGTTCAAAGGAACCGGCAACATGGAGTTGGTCTTGGATCGCAAATTGTCTGACCGGCGCGTTTGGCCATCGATTGACATCTCGCAATCCGGCACCCGCCGCGAAGAGCTGTTGCTGAGCGCCGAAACATTGCACGCGGTTACGATGTTACGCCGAACGCTCTCGTCGATGCACCCCATCGAAGCGATGGAGCAACTGATTAAGCAGCTTGGTCGGTTCAAATCGAACGACGAATTCATCACGCTAATCAGCGGAAAATTGGCGTTGGATCAGTAGTTAGTGGTTCAGTGTTCAGTGTTCAGTGTTCAGCAGGATTGCCGAGAAATTGCGTCATTGAAAACTCCCGCCGCACATGGACTGAATACTAATTTTGCACTTTTTGACTGAAAACTGAACACTGAAAACTATTCCCCCCTATCCCCACCAACCGCCGTTGACGTGAAGGGTTTGGCCCGTGACGTAAGACGCCAAGTCGCTGCATAAAAAGAGCACTACGTCTCCGATTTCGTTTGGCTGTGCGAATCTGTTGAGCGGTACGTTCGCCAACATGAGTTTTCGATTTTCCTCCGGAATCGAATCGGCCATTTCGGTCATGACGACACCCGGCGCGATCGCGTTCACGCGAATGTTGCGACGCGCAAGCTCTTTGCTCAGGACTTTGGTTAAAGTCATCACGCCTGCTTTAGCCGATGCGTAGTTGGCTTGGCCAAAAAACCCTGTGACCGCCGAAAGCGATGCGATGTTGACGATTGCTCCTCCGTCACGCAGCGCGTCCGAGACCGCTTTGCAAGCGTTAAAAACGCCCGTCAAATTCGTGTCGATCACTGCGTTCCAATCGTCGAGCGTCATCTTTTTGAAGCTCTTGTCGCGCAGAATGCCGGCGTTGTTGACGAGAATATCGACACCACCAAACCGGGATGTGGTTTGTTGAACCATAGCGGCCAATTCGTCTGGCTTGCGAACATCGGCGGCGGCGATGATCGCTCGATCGCCAAGCGATTTCGCAAATTCGTCGGCCCTCGCCCGATTCGCGCCTTGACCATCTTCAAAGTAATTGATCGTCACGTTTGCCCCTGCGGCGTGCAGGCTTTGCGCGATGGCTTTTCCAATTCCTTGGCCAGCGCCCGTAACAATCGCGGTTTTCCCATTCAAGTCAATGTGTCGCATATTTCCGCCTGTGATCAGTGTCGAATTGAAAGTGGTTTCGTGGCCGAGATTTATTCTGGCTGCCAATTGGGTTTGCGCTTTTCCAAAAACGCGGCGAGGCCTTCGCGCGCGTCGGGTGTCTCGCGGGCTCTGGCGGAAGCTTTGATGGAGTCGTCGATGAGCTTCGAGACGTCCAAAGGCGAGCAGTGTTGCACGTGCTGTTTTGAGATTTTCAATGCAGCCGGCGAGCCCGACAAGATCGCGCTGACCCATTCGTCACGCCGCTGGGTCAGTAATGTTTCGGCGACAACTTCGTGGCACAAGCCAATGGACTTGGCTGATGCCGCAGTGATGCGTTGACCGGAAAGTAACAAAAACGTCGCGGCTCCTGCACCGACTCGATGCACGAGCAACGGCGTGACCATCGCCGCCGTAATGCCTCGAGTCGGTTCGGGCAAAGCAAAAAAAGCATTTTCCGACGCGAGCACCATGTCGCAGGCTAGGACCAATCCCAAGCCGCCAGCAAGCGCGGGGCCTTGGACGACGGCAACGGTCGGCAGTGGTGCGTCAAAAATCGTTTTCAGAACGCGGCCATAGGCGATTGAGTCTTGCATCCATTGCTGTGTAGCATCCGTGTCCGCGGCGCGCTGCTGCATTTCGCCCAAGTCCATCCCGGCGCAAAACGCCGGACCGTTAGCTTCCAGCAAAATCACGCGAACGCTTGGATCGTTTCCAATGAGATCCAATTCGGACTTTAGCTGCACGATCAATTCGCGGGTGAGCGCGTTTCGCTTTTCGGTTCGATTCAGCACGAGCCGTGCAACACCGGCACGGGTTTCCGAGAGCAGAACAGGTTCCATGTTGACGGTTGCAAAAAGTTCATTGAAAGTCCAAGCAATCGTCGCCGACGGGGCAAGCGATTTCGAACGTAGCAGCCATTGTAGGTCGAGCGACGGCATTCGCAACGCGGGCGGAACCCTCGAATACCGCGTCGGTTTCCGCTAGAATCACGAATCCGACTTGGCCGTCCGCGCCCCGATCAACCAACACGAATCCATTTACGAGCTTCGTTCTTGTATGGCAAAAAAAGAAAAAATTCTCGTCGCCAACGGCCAAGGCTTTTGGGGCGACAGTATTTTGGGTCCGGTGCGATTGGTCAACGAAGGACCGCTCGATTATCTGACTTTGGATTACTTGGCCGAAGTCACGATGAGCATTATGCAAAAGCTAAAAAGCCGAGACCCCAACGCTGGCTATGCGACGGACTTTGTCAGCATGGTCAAACGGGTCTTGCCCAAGTGCCGCGAAAAGGGAATCAAAATCGTCGCCAATGCGGGCGGAGTTAACCCTCAAGCTTGTCGCGCAGCGCTGTCCAAGGCCATCAAAGATTTGGGAATTCGCGGCGTGAAAATCGGTGTAGTGGAAGGTGATGACATCATGGCCGATCTCAAATCGCTGATCGATGGCGGCGAAGCTTTCAAGAACATGGACTCCGGCGAAGCTTTGGCACCGCATCTTTCGCGCGTACAAAGTGCAAATGTTTACATCGGTGCGGTGCCAATCGCCGAAGCCCTTAACCAAGGTGCCGACATCGTGGTCACTGGCCGCGCCACAGACCCATCGGTCGTCCTCGGCCCCATCGTCAGCGAATTCGGCTGGTCGTGGGACGATCTTGATAAGCTCGCTTCCGCGACGATCGCGGGCCACATCGTCGAATGCGGCGCTCAGTGCACTGGCGGAAATTATGTCGGCTGGCGAAATGTGCCGAACATGGCTCGAATCGGCTACCCGATTGTCGAAGCCTATCCCGACGGCTCGTTCGTCGTCACCAAACACGAGGGAACCGGTGGCTTGGTAACGATCGAAGCCGTCACATCGCAACTCGTTT
The DNA here is from genome assembly GCA_031409895.1 of Planctomycetota bacterium. Classification (GTDB taxonomy): domain Bacteria; phylum Planctomycetota; class Planctomycetia; order Pirellulales; family Pirellulaceae; genus JANMEB01. The sequence goes on along the minus strand of JANNYC010000003.1, from coordinate 89,971 downwards.
ACGAAATGGGTGATCCGGCGCGGTACATAACGCCCGACGTCATTGCGGATTTCACTTCGATTCAATTGCGACAAGAAGGCAAAGACCGCGTCCGCGTCAGCGGCATCAAAGGCAAACCTGCCACGGATACTTACAAAGTCTCAATCTCATATCTCAACGGATTCAAGATCATCGGGCAGCTTACGATTGCCGGACCCGACGCGGTTGAAAAAGCGAAATTGTGTGCGGACATCGTGTTCGATCGCGTTGCGCTGGACGGCGTCACGTTTTCACCTGACGAGCGTTTTGTGGAGATTCTCGGAACGAACGTATGCCATGCCGGCATCGCCCCCGCGCCTGCCGATCCAGCCGAAGTCGTGTTGCGAATCGGAGCCAAAGGAAACGATCAAGCGAAACTGGATCGATTAGGAATGGAGATCGTCCCGCTCGTGACCAGCGGCCCACCCGGCGTCACGGGCTTTGCCGGGGGCCGGCCCAAGGCGACCGAGATCATCAGCTATTGGCCCGCGCTCATTTCCAAATCCAAAGTCCAAACGCGTGTATCCGTGGAAGAAGTCTAAACGACGCCTGTGAGGTTGCTATGAGCTCAAGTCGAATCGCCGTTCCAGTGAGCGCTCTCCTAATCGCATTGTCGCTTACCGTCGCCGCCCTCGGCAGACAGATTGAATTCAAAGACCGGTTTCCGGGTCGATGGACACCGGACAAAGAGAAAACAAAGAAATATGCCGGTGAGCACAAAGACGCCAAGGCTATTCCCGACGAAGTACTCGATTCGTTAGGCGACAGGTGGCTCGAGTTCGATGAGTCGGGATCAGCGAAGGTTCATATCGACGAATCGCGTCCCAATGGCGAGAGCGTGGCCTTCGAGGGCAATTGGGAGATCACCCAGGAGGAAGATCAGAACCATGCCGAGATCAAAATTACGATAAACCTCTACGACCGCGACGACGTTAGGTCCGGCAAGGCTGAATTTCTGGATGACGACACACTCGTGATCAGCTTCGACGATGACCCAGCTATCGTCTTGGTTCGGAGCGAGGATGAAGCGCAGGAAAAGAAAGGCGCCTCAGGCGGCGAGAAGAAAAAGCCGAGCGGTGATTCGGACGACGGAGGCGGAATTCGGCCGTGAGTGGGCATTCTTTGTTTTCGCACCGGTTGAGGATTCAACGAAAGACATTAAATCCATGAAAATACCACTTTCCAAATTGGCGTACGCCCGATCGGGCGATAAAGGGGACGGCAGTAATGTCGGCGTCGTCGCCTACTCGCGCGAAGGGTACGAGATACTGAAACGCGAGCTAACGCCAGCCCGTGTAAAAGCTCATTTCAAAGAAATCTGTCTCGGCAAAGTCGATCGCTACGAAGCGCCCAACTTGCTGGCACTCAATTTTATTTTGCACGATTCGCTCGGAGGGGGAGGCAGCGAAAGCCTAAAAACAGACGCCCAAGGCAAAACCCACGGTTTGGGAATGCTGATGATGCAAATCGACGTGCCCGATGGGTTTCCGTTGCACAATTGATCGCGATAATGAACCTTCGCAGATAAAATCTAATTCAAGGACATTGGGAACGATCATGGCCAACATACGAAATCGAATCGCGAGTCTGCTCGCCGCGCTGTTTTGCATGGTTACAGTCAATGGCGTCTTGGCACAGGAAAAGCTTGAGCAAAGGCTTGTGGGAAAATGGCGGTACAGCGCTCAAAAGACAATCCAATACCTGAAAGTTCACTCACTGCTTGATGAGGAGCTGTTAAAGAGTCTCGAAAACGACCAGGACGATATGACAATCGAGTTTGGCGCCGATGGGTCCGTGTTTCTAGCCCGACCAAATAAACATGAGGAAATGAAGGCCCAATGGAAGCTCGTCCGAGAAGAGGAAACCCGAACCATTATCGAACTGATTCGGGCTGAAGAGCCGACTGAAACGACGGTCGAGTTTCTCGAGGATGAGACGATCTCAATCACATCGAAAAACGAACAACCGACGGTTTTTGAGCGCGTAAAAGCCGGGATCGTCCAAGGGACGGCGGCGAAATTGTTGGGAACGTGGGGGTGCAATAAAGACGCGACCTTGAAATTGGATTCCAACGCTGCATTCACTCAAGACCAAATAGACGAAATGTTGGATCATGCAGTCAACATGGTAATTACGTTTAACGACGACGCGAGCTTTGTCGCCAAAACGCAAGTCGGCGTGGAAATAAAACAAATCGACGGGACTTGGTCCTCGGAGAACATCGATGAGACTAAACAAGCTTTTCACCTCAAGCTCGACGCCAACGATGTCCCCAAGTCCGTTCAGGTTGAGTTCCGTGATGACGGCACAGTTTGTTTCACGCCCGACGACCAGCCTGGTGCCGTGTTCGTTCGGAAATCAGAAAATGCGGACCATGACCTTAATCGCTTGCCCGAAAAGCGATGAATAGACCTGGCAGCCACGAGGGCTCGCCGTTCAGGAAACCAATGAGGACGTACGATCCCGATCAACCGCTGATCTTTACGCACATTCCTAAATGTGCAGGATCAAGTTTCGTGCGCTTGCTGCGAGAGTGGTTCGGCACGACCTATCGCAAACTGAATCAAGACGAGACGAAGGATATCTTGCTGCCCAAATTACCGACGCAAGACGAGCAGGGTAATTGGCTGCCCAACATTCGCTGCATTCACGGGCACTTCAATCATTACCGCCGCTACGGGCTGCCTTATTACTACCCGGAAATCACCCAGTACATCAGCGTGCTGCGCGATCCGTTCGACATCGTCGTGTCGATGTACTTTTTTTTCAAAAAGCGCAGCCTCGCCGGAGAATTTCTCTATCGCGGTCAAACGGTCGATATCCGCGATCACTATCCGACTGTCGAGCATTACGTGCGCGACTACCCTTACTGGCTGTTTGATCATCTGCCCCAAGACATCGACACGACCAATTTTCGCGAGAAATTGGCCGAGCGGTTCGTGTACATTGGAGTCTTCGAGGACATGCCGTATTCGATCGAATCGCTTGGGAAGATTTTGGGAAAGCCCAAATTGACGCTTCCGCATTTCAATGTTTCGGATTACGACGAACCGTCGCCCACTCATCTGCGGAAGCGGTTTTATGAGGACTTTCCGTTGCTAAAATCGATTTACGAGTTTGCACTTTCGAATTATCGTGTCTAAGGCGAGCGGCAGTTGAAAACTTACCAATGTAACCCGACGCGTGCGCGAGGAATTGCCGCGATTCGTCCCGTTCCGCTTGTGCAACGGGTTAAGTTATGTCCGCCGCTCGCCTAAGAGCAAAACCTTGGCGGTCCTTCTCTTGGGCGGAGTATTGGGTCGGACAATTTGCGGCGTGGGCGGACAATGTGATTGGATGGGGAGCTTTTGGCGTGAAATTTGGAATTTATTCGTGCATGAGTGGAATGGCTTGGGGCGGCAGCGAGGAGTTGTGGTACCAAGCCGCTCGTGTGCTGCAAAAGAGAGGTCACGAAATTTCGGTGAATTTTAAGTGGTGGCCGAAAATGTCATTTCAGCTTCAGCAATTGCAAGAGCACGGTGCCAATATCTCGCTGCGAGAACGGCCGCCACGTATTTGGCAAAAAAAAGTGCACGAAGTACGCCTGCTCCTTTCGCCACGCTCAAAACCAATTACATCGCGCAACGCAAATGGACTTGTATGGCTCAAGCAAACTCGCCCCGACGCGGTATTAATTTCCATTGGGTATCACCCCGACCAAATGCTCGTCGCCAACCATTTGCAAGCAATGAACATCCCCTACGCGATCAATGTTCAGTGCGCAAGCAATTCGGCGTTTATCCACTCGGATCGAATGAACGTCTACCGCAATTGGTATCAAAACGCGAGGCGAGTTTTTTTCGTTTCCGAGGAAAATCAACACAAAATCGAAACGAATCTGGCGGTACGATTGGACAACGCGGAAATCGTCTGCAACCCATTCAATGTCCATCTGAATCGGTTGCCGAAATGGCCCAAGGATGATTCGGTGTTGCGGTTGGCTTGTATAGGGCGAATTCATTTTCAGTCCAAGGGCCAGGACTTGTTGGTCGATTTGATGCGCTACGATCGTTGGCGACAGCGTCCGATTGAAATTCGCTTTTATGGGCACGATCAAGGCAATCGCCGCCAGTTGGAAGAGCTGATTCGTTTGCATGGACTTGAGGACAAGCTCAAAATTGAGGGATTTACGCCAGAACTTAACAATATCTGGGCGGAAAATCACGGATTGATCTTGCCGTCTCGTTACGAAGGTGCGGCGCTGGTCGTAGTCGAAGCCATGCTCAGCAATCGAATGGTGATCGTTACGGACACGGGCCGCAACAGCGAACTCATCGATGACGGTAAATCTGGATTTATCGCGAAATCCTCCACCGTTGAGCTTTTGGACGATGCACTCGAACGTGCTTGGCAACAGCGCAAGCGATGGCAGGAAATCGGAATCCTGGCAGGCCGCCATATTCGCGAACGATTTTCACTCGATCCGATTGGCGAGTTTGCCAATCGAATCGAATCCATAGTCTAAACGTATCCAAATAGCCGAAGCGGAAACACTGCAAGGAATGATAATGACAAGTATCGAAAGCCAGACATCGAACATTGTTCTGCGACGTGAAAAGCGCGGGACGTTTGTGGCCCGCCATCCGTGGGTGCTCGACCGGTCGCTCGCGCACGTTCAATCGCCGCCAGCCAATGGCGCGGTTGTCAATCTGGTTTTGGCCGATGGCCGATGGCTTGCGCGAGGAATTTACAACGGTGAAAGCCGCATTCGCGTTCGCTTGTATAGCTGGCGCCCGGATGAAGCGCTGAACGATGATTTTTTCCGACAGCGATTCGAGTCGGCACTGACATTGCGGCGCGATCTGGGATTGATCGATCGCGACTCAGCAGCTCGGCTCGTGTTTAGCGAAGCGGATGGCTGCAGCGGCTTGATCGTGGACAAGTACGCCGCGCACCTCGTGGTCCAAATCACCGCGCTGGCGATGGAAGTCCGACTGCCGTTGGTGCTGTCGTGGCTCGTGGAAAAGCTCGACCCGTTATCCATTTCGGTGCGAGTCGACGAGCGCGTGGCCAATGCAGAGAAGATCACGATTCGCGAACAATGTGCTTACGGGCATACATCACCGGAGCCAGTTTTGATTCAGCAAAACGGAATGCGATATTGGGTTGACTTAGTCGAAAGCCAGAAAACGGGGTACTACTTGGATCAGCGAGAGAATCGCCTTCAAGCCGCGCAATTGTGTCGTGGGCGGAGCGTACTCGACGTGTGTTGCTACACGGGCGGATTCGCCCTAACGTGCGCGAAACTTGGTGGAGCAAGCGAAACCCTTGGCATCGATTCCAGTCAGCGCTCAATCGAATGGGCCAAAAAGCACGCGATTGAAAATCAGACGGCACAAGCACAATTTGAAGTCGGCGATTGTTTTAAGACGTTGGAACGCATGGCAAACGAAGGGCGAAGGTTCGGCATGATCGTCCTTGACCCGCCCCGTTTCGCCGGCAGCCGCCATTCGATAACCGATGCACTGCGGGCGTATCACCGGCTGAATCGATTGGCGGTCGAGTGCCTTGAGCCCAACGGATACTTGGTGACGTGTAGTTGTTCGGGACTAGTTACCCGCGACGATTTTGCCCACATGATTTCTGGCGTGGCTCAAAAAACTGGCCGCGAAATTCAGATTTTGCAGCAACGCGGTGCTTCGCCCGATCATCCCGTGTCGGCAACTTGTCCACAAACTGATTATCTTAAGTGTTTCATCTGCCGCATCCCTTAACCAATTTTCGCACAAATCACTTTCAGACTGTTGCATGAAGTTCAGCGTCGCTATTTGCACTTGGAATCGAGCCGAGCTGTTGCGGCGGACGTTGATATCGTTGAGTCGTTTGCGCATGCCGACGGATTGGCATTGGCAAATCGTTGTCGTCGACAACAACAGCACGGACCGAACTGCGGATGTCGTTCGCGAATTCGAAAGTCAAATGCCGCTGCGATTGGTCTCGGAACCGCGCCAAGGTTTGAGTTTTGCACGCAACCGAGCGATCGAAAACTGCACCGGGCAAGTTATCGTTTGGACAGATGACGATGTCGAAGTCGCGCCGGCTTGGCTCGTTGCATACGGCGAGTTGATTGACCGGACGCCTGAGGGTTCTTTCTGGGGCGGGCCGATCCGGCCCAAGTTTCTTGGCCCGCGGCCGACATGGCTTATGAAAAATTGGGACGTTTGCCAAGGTTGTTTCGCCGCTCGTGAGTTGGGTCAAGATTCGTTTGAATGCACCGCCGATCGCTTGCCCTATGGTGCCAATTTCGCCGTCCGAACGAGCGTTCAGCACAAATTTCTGTTTGACGAACGATTGGGGCGCAAAGGAAATTCGCTGGTGGGCGACGAGGAATTAGACCTGATGCGCCGATTGATGGCTGCGGGCCATCGAGGCTTTTGGGTGCCCGGCGCGACTGTCGAACACTTAATTCCTCCCCAGCGTATGACGCTTGACTTCGTCCGCAGGTATTTTATTGGCCAAGGCTGGCGGCTCGGCTCCTCGACCCAGAGTTCAAGCCGAACGGCTCGCTTGTTTCGGCGCGAAGCCTTCGTCCAACGGTGGCTATTTCGATTAAGATATCGGTTCACGAAATCGCCGACGTGGTTGGCTCATTGGATTCGCGCCGCTTTGGCCGAGGGCCAGTCCCAAGCAGTGTTGGATCGAGAATCGCAACGCGAATAGGTAAATGTTCCATGCCGAAAAATGTTTTGGGTAGCGAACTTGAAATTTGCTGCATGTCGCCGAGAACGGGATTCTTTCGCGATGGCGCTTGTCGAACCGGGCGAGGAGATGACGGCGCGCACGTCATTTGCGCCGAAATGACCGATGAATTTCTCCAGTTCTCCGCCCAACGAGGCAATGATTTAAGCACACCGAATCCTGGGTTAGACTTTCCAGGATTGGAGCCGGGCGATTGCTGGTGTTTGTGCGTGGCGCGTTGGAAGGAAGCGTTCGACGCGGGTTGCGCCCCTCCGGTGGTCTTAGAAGCGACACAGATTTTGGCTTTGGAATTCGTCGAACTCGAACAACTCCAAGCACATGCTTTACCCCCGCGATAAGGACTGCGAGCGAGGAAATGGCGAACTCAAACAATACGGCTTGGAGTTATCTGTACATCGGATGGCTTGGAATCGTTTGCATTGTCTTGCTGATCGTCAATTTTAATTTGGTCACTTTGGCCGTGATGGCGATTCCCGCAGTTGCATCCGACGTGCGGGCGAGACAGATGTTGCAATTCTTTTTGCCGATCATCATGATCTTTTTGGAATTTTGGATTTACGATCGGCTGCTCGATCGGGCTGATCGTTTGGACGATCAATAGGCGGCTGTGCAAGCCAAAACTAAGGACCCGAAATACCCGATCGCCCTACCCTCTCCCCGGAACCCGGGGCGAGGGAACCATTTTATGCGGCCCCCAAAAGCACCTCACCCAACCCTCTTCCGTCGACGGCGGGCGAGGGAACCATTTCAAATGACGTTCGTTATTCGGCGATGTCCAGATATGGGTCTTGGCCAGTGTCGAAATATAGTTGGCGGCGCTGTTTGTCGTGCTCCATGAGAACCATGCGATCGACGAGGTATCGCCGTTCGAGTTTTTTCTGGGCTCGTCGGAACCAGCGCCACGCGCGAGACGATACCTTGGTCACGCCTTCGGACCAGCGGCCAATTTTTTTGGATCGTTTGGGGCCCAAGCCGAGCAACAAAATTTCGTCGTCGAGCGAAACGTAGATGCGAAAGCTTCCAGGATCGCCTTGTCGTGAACCGCGTCCGATAAGCTGCCAATCGATTCGCGCGGCTTCGTGAACCTCCGTCAAGATCACGTGCAAACCACCCGCAGCACCCACGTTGTCGAAGAGTTTAATATCCGTGCCGCGGCCCGCCATGTTCGTCGCGACCGTGACGCGCCCTGGCAGACCAGCTTCTTCCACGATTTTGGCTTCCTTGTCCAAGTACCGCGCGTTGAGGACTTCGTGTGCGACATTCTGCGCACGCAACATCGCCGACAGTCGTTCCGATTTGTCCACGGAGCGTGTGCCGATGAGTACCGGCCGACTTTGGGCGACAAGCTGTTTCGTTTCGGCGACAACGGCGGCGAATTTCGCGTCGATATTCGGGTAAATTTGAATTGGACAAGCCGTGCGATCTACGGGCCGGTGCGTCGGAATGCGAGCGACGCGCCGTCGATAGACTTTGCGAAATTCCTTGCGCGAAGTCCATGCGGTGCCCGTCATTCCCGAAAAATGCGGATACAGTTTGAACAGCGCTTGGACGGTGATCGTTGCGGCTTGGCGCGTGGCCGACGTGACGTCGACGTTTTCCTTTGACTCGATAGCCTGGTGCAAACCCTTCTGCCATTGACGGCCCTCCGCAGGTCGTCCGGTGAACTCGTCGATAATCACGACTTTTTTGTCGACGATTGCGTAGTGCTTGTCCAAATGAAAATCGCGCCGGGCCTTGATGGCCGTTTCCATGTATTCTTGCAGCGCTCGAATTCCGATCGAACGAGTGGCTGTGTTCTGCGGCAAGTCGCGTAATGTTTTCCAACCGGCGGATGTCAGTTTGATCTGCCGCTTGTCGTGCTCATACTTAAAGTCTTCGGTTTCGATGAACTTCGACGCGTGATCCGTCGACCATTGATAACAAGCTCGCTGCAGCTCCTCGCCTAATGGATCGGTCATTCCGATGATCAGCGGCGTGCGGGCTTCGTCGATCAAGATGCTGTCGGCTTCGTCGACGAGCGCGTAGTGAAATGGCCGCTGGACTTGTTGAGCACCGGGTGCGACTTGGGCCGATCGCGCGCGGACAGCGGACAGCCGATCGCGCAAAAAGTCAAAGCCAATTTCTTTGGCCGTGACGTAAGTGATATCGCGCCGATAGGCTCCGACTCGCTGCTGAGGTGAATGGTCCGTCTGAATCACGCCAACAGTCAAACCCAACATTTCGTAAATCGGTCCCATCGTTTCGCTGTCGCGTTTGGCGAGGTAATCATTGACCGTGACGATGTGCACACCGCGGCCGGTCAATCCGTAAAGAAACGCGGGCAGCGTGGCCGTAAGCGTTTTGCCTTCGCCCGTTTTCATTTCGACGATTCGATTGCGGGCCAAAAAAATCCCGCCATAAATCTGTTCGTCAAAATGCGTTTGTTGAATATTGCGGCGGGCGGCTTCGATTACGAGCGGAAAGGCTTCGCGGATCAAACTTCGCAGTGCAGTTCCGCTGGACGCTCGATACCTTAGAGAAAGCCCCAATTCGCGCAGCCGCTCATCGGGCAAGTCGGACAGCTTTTCCGCACGCCGACGAATGTCGCGAATCAGTTCATTGGATTGAGTTATCAAGGAATTTGCGATAATGATTGTTTCGATTGCATCGAGGAAAACGGCTGTTGGTAGGTTGATAAGCAGGAAGTTGGGGGTTTTTTGGCTTGGCGAACCTGCTGGAGCAGAAGTTCGGGCAGCCCAGGGCCTATAATAAACATCCGGTGATTTCGGTACTCCAACAATAAGTCGTCCTAGGACATTATTGTTCGAGAATCAAGTTTTCCCAGCGTCCATTGTGCGGATTGGGTTAAGGATCATTTGCGGCAACCGTCCTATCTGCCCAATCGTGGCCAAACTTATTATTTGCAACGACAAGACAGTTTATGCAGCAACAACTAGAAGAATTGAAACGGCTGGCAAGCGGTCGCGTCGACATCAAGACGTTTTACGATCATTTGATCCGGCAAATAAGTGAAGCCACTTCGGCAGAAGCTGGTCTGGTCTGGAGTTGTTCGCAATCGCCCTTCCGACTGCTTGCCGAGCATCAAGCTCAACCCGGCCCCAATCTGCGATCATCGATTCAGCATCAAAAACACACCGCCCTTCTGGAAGCGGCCCTTAAACGCAATCAGCCGATCTTGATTCCACCGCGCACCGAAGCACCAGACAATTTGCCGGTGATCGCACTTGGTCCAATCCAACGAGACGGCGAGATTGAATTGATCGAGTTGTTCCTACGCCCCGACGGAACGGAAACAGACTTTAAGGAATGGCTGTATTGTTTGCAAGAGTTTTGCCAAGTCGCGCGCGGATATTCTAACGGTCATGCGGCGACGCCGGTACCAACATTTACGGCCAGGGCCTTTCATCCGACTTCCACACCTGCATCGCCTGCTCCCGCTGCAGCGCCGGCAACACCATTGGCTTCGCAACCGATACTTCAGCCTGCAAGCGCTATGCCCGCGATGCCGCCGCGCAGCCGAACGCGTTCTGCCGATGAAGTCGAGCAATTTGTGTTGCAGCTTCATCAAGGACTTGACACCAATGCAACAGTGTCGAGGATCGCGAACGAAACGCGACGTTTTCTCGACGCCGATCGAGTCAGCGTCGTGCGTTGGCATCGTGGCCATGCTCGCGTCCAAGCGATTAGCGGGCAGCCTTCCGTCAACCGCCGATCGACGACGATTCAGCTTTTGCATCGGCTGGTGAATGCAGTGCTTCCGTTGGGAGAGACTTTTTGGTTTCCACGCACCGACGACCAAACGTTGCCCAATGAAATCGAACATCCGCTGAACGAATATCTGACGTCATCCACTGTGCGCAGCTTGATTGTTGTGCCTGTTTCCGATCAAGCCGAAGCGGGGGGCGACGATCCCGACGCGGCAAAGAAAAATGTTAAGTGGATTGCGGGACTGATCATCGAAAAATTCGACGCACAATGGACTCGCGAGGAAATGTCGCCCACGATTCAACTGGTCGGTCGACACGCGGGTTCGGCCTTGCGAAATTCGATTCAGCATCGGTCGATGTTTCTATTCCCGTTGTGGAATTCCTTGGGCAAGTCGCGCGTGGTCTTGGCTGCCAGAAACGCTCGATGGACGACGTTGGTCCTGGCAAGCCTTTTGACGATCGGTTTGGTTTTGACGTTGGTTCCCGCTCCGTTCCGCGTTTCCTGCAATGGCATATTGTTGCCTCAGCAGCGGCGAAGCGTGTTCGCCCAAGTCGATGGCGACGTCGATAAAATATTCGTCGATCACGGGGCGATTGTTTCCGCAGGTCAAAAAGTGGTGCAGCTCAAGGACGAAAACTTGATGCGGCAGCGTCAGGAGGTCGTTGGACAAATCGAGCCGCTTGAAAAACGATTGGACGCAATGAACTCCAAACTATTGGAGCGCCAGCGCGGAGCCGATAATGCACAGCGAGCAAGCGAACCTGATTTGGAGCTGAGTTCGTTACAAGCGTCGCTGAACAGCGCACGGCGTCAGCTCGAGATCATTGACTCACAAATTAAGTATTTGGATGTCACAAGTCCTATCGCCGGTCAAGTATTGTCGTGGGATGTGCGACAGCAACTTACCGGCAAGCCGATTCGGCGCGGGGATTTGCTCGTCGAAGTCGCCGACGTGAATGGCGATTGGGAATTGGAATTGAAACTTCCCGACAAACGCATCGGACACATTTTCAAGGCGCAAGCTGCCGATGGCGCAGAACTGGCCGTGACGTTCATGTTGGCCGCCAATCCCAACGTCTCGTGGGAAGGAAAAGTAAAATCGATCGCTAAGTCGACTCAGAATGACTCGGTCGACGGGCAAACGATTCGAGTCGACGTTGCTTTTGATAACGAAGGGCTCGACATCAAACAAGCTCGCTCCGGCGTCTTGGCCAAGATACATTGCGGCTATCGACCGGTCGGCTACGTCTGGCTTCACGACATTTTCGAATTTGTCCAATCCAAGATCTTTTTCCGGTTGTGGTAACTCGCCGGCTGGGCTATGTCGTTCACAGACTTGTCGCAGATTACGTCCGACCAACGTCCGCTGGCGCTACGCCTTCGGCCCGATCTGTTCATGCAGGAAAGTTTCTTTCAAGGTCAGCGCTGCTGGGTCGTGAAAGATCCGCTCGCGATGAAATACTTTCGACTGCTGGAGCCGGAATACGCTGCGCTCATGGCCCTTGGGCAGCCGATCAGCGTTCGACAACTCAAACAACTGTTGGACACACAGTTTCCCGATCGCTTGTTTCGCATGGACGACGTCCAACGATTGGTCGGCCAGTTCCATCAACAGGGTCTGCTGATTTCCAACGCACCGCACCAAGCCGCGCCGTTGCTCAAGCGCCGCAGCAAAGAAGTTCGTCAAAAATGGCTACGCGTTTTCACCAGCGTTCTGGCTTGGCGATTTCCTGGCGTGGACCCGGATCGATTCTTGTCGTGGCTTTATCCCAAGATCCGCTGGGCGTTTAGCCGGGCGTTCGTGATCTGTGTGGGACTGTTGTGTGTGTCGGCGGCTTTTCTGGTGCTGCGAAATCTCGATGAAGTCCAACGTCGGTTGCCAGAGTTTTACCAGTTTTTCGGCTTTCAAAACATGCTCATGATGGGCGGCATTCTCATCTTCACCAAGTCCTTCCACGAAATGGGACACGGGATGATGTGCAAACACTTTGGCGGGGAATGCCACGAAATCGGGTTCATGCTGCTCGTGCTCACACCGGCCATGTATTGCAATACGTCCGACTCATGGGTTCTGCCCAACAAGTGGCATCGCATCGCAATCGGGGCGGCGGGAATGTACGTCGAACTGATCTTGGCCGGCATTTGCACTTGGATCTGGTGGTATACGCAACCGGGTTGGCTGCACCATCTGACATTGAATATTGTCTTTTTGTGTTCGGTCAGCACGGTGATGTTCAATGCGAATCCGCTGCTGCGTTACGACGGTTATTACATGCTGTCGGACTTGCTTGAGATTCCGAATTTGTCGCAAAAATCACAACTGTCGCTCATCAATCGGTTGCGCACCATTTGTTTGGGCATGGACCCCGTTCCAAGTCGTTTTTTGCCCGAGCGCAATCAATCCATGTTCGCACTGTACAGCGTGACGTCGTTTGCTTATCGCTGGTTCGTTTACTTTTCCATCATGTGGTTTCTCACTAAGATTTTCAAACCGTACGGACTTGAAATTCTTGGGTACACGATGATCGGCATGTCGCTGATCGGGATGATCGTCGTTCCGGCGTATAAGTTGACAAAGTTTTTCAAAGCACCTGGGAGGTGGCGTCAAGTGAAAAAACCGAGACTCTTGGCATCTGCGGTCGTTGGACTAATCGTGTTGGCCGCGATCGCGTGTATCCCGGTCCCGCATTACGTTTACGCGCCGCTCGTCGTTCGTCCCGACCAAGCCGAATACGTTTACGTTATGGCTCCTGGAAACTTGCGGCAGATTCACGTGACGCCTGGGCAGCGCGTGGAACCTGGTGGCTTGCTCGTTACCTTGAGCGATCCGCAACTTGAATTGGACCTAGAACAACTCAAAGGACATCGTGAGTCGTTGAAACGCCAAATTGAATCGCGCGAAAACGCGGCACGATCGTCTACCGAAGCAGCTCGCGAGATCGGCGAATTGCAAGCTAAGCTGATTTCCGTCAAACATGAAATTGAACTTGCCGAACAGAATCTTGCTCGGCTCACGATCAAAGCCAACACCGCTGGCGTCGTATTTCCGCCACCGGATTCATCCGGCGCGGAAAGTGGCATGCAACAAGCCGCTTGGTCGCGCACGCCGCTAGACACGGAGAACCTCGGAGCGCTGCTGCAAGAACAAACGCTCGTTTGTGTGATCGGCGAACCGAAATGGATGAAAGCCGTCTTGCTGCTTGAACAGAGCGACATTCAATTCATCCAACCCGGCCAGCGCGTGCAATTGCTGCTAGATGAATACCGCTATCGGCGTGTGAACGGATTGGTGGAATACGTGTCAAGGAACCAGCTTGGCGTTCTGCCGCCAGAATTATCGACAACGCATGGCGGCCCCGTTGGCGGAACGCCATCGGCAAGCGGCGCGGAAACTCCGCAGCTAACTTATTTCGAAGCCACCGTTCCGCTTCACGAAATGGCGATTGAATTAACCCCCGGCTTCCGCGGCAACGCCAAAATCCGCGTGGGCCAAGCCTCCGTCGGCTGGCGCCTTCTACGCTTACTCCGAACCGTGTTTTTCTTCCGGTAAGTCGGGCCATATGCGTTTGAAATAAAGAGTTTTGAAATCGCTTTTAGCGACTCAAGTCTATACAAGCGATTATTGTACCCAGTCGAACGTACATTCGTTTGGCGACGAATGCGGGGTGCGAAAAGATGTCGACGTCCTCGGCCAATGACAGGCGGCTGGTGATGGAGAATTGATCGCGGCGAGTGTCGATTAATAAAAGTTCGCCGTCGATTGTTAGAGCAAGTAACGAATCGGGAGATGCGATCAGCGATGCGTATTTGCCGAACGCATCGTCGGAGCCGGTCCAGATTGGTTGCAAGGTCTTGGCGTCCAAACAGAATAGGTCGCCGTGAATTCCGAAAATGCGCGAGCCGACTTGGACTCCGGTGTGCATGTCGGGAGCAAATGACTCGAACGTCGCAGCAGGAGTCGGTTTGGCAACGCCGTCGGAACCGAACTCATATCTCCGCGAGCCGTTGTTCTCCGTCGCAACGAAAATTCCGGCGTCATCGACTAGCGGTGTTGGAACATTGAATTCGTTTGGCAGGTCGGCGATTACTTCCCAAAATCGGCAGCCGTCGGCCAGCGACCAGCCTCCAAGCGATGTTTGATCAAAGCCGACGATTTGCGGATGACCCGACGGTGAGGCCAAAACAAGCGAAGAATAGGAGACTTCGCGCCCCGCTGACTTCCACACGACTTCGCCCGAATCAAGGTCGAGCGCGACCAATGCGGCGTCCGTAGCACCGACTTGAACGATGACTTTTTGCTCGACGACGAGCGGCGTTCCGCAGAAACCCCAAGTTGGCAGGTTGCCTCCGAACTCGCGCTGCAAATTGCGTTGCCACAAAACCGTGCCGGTTTCCAAATCGAGGCAATGCAAATCGCCGAATGCGCCAAGCGTGATGATGCATTCATCCAAAATGAGTGGCGTGGCCCGAGGCGAATTGCCGTAGTCCAATTTTCCTGGCGCTTCGTAAACGTGCTCCCAAAGCGTCGCGCCAGATGCTGCATCGAATGCCCTAAAATTGTCGCTACGGTCAAGCGAGTCGCGACACCCCACGATGACGCGAGTGTGATCGGCGGAGATTCCACCAAGTCCTTGGCTGGGCAAATCCCGTCGCCAAACGAAATTCGCTTTTTCGGGCAAGCGTTCGGGGAGCCACGACACAAGCCCGTTGCGAAAGTCGCCACGCCAGCCTTTCCAAGTTTCAGAGAGGCTTAATTTTTTTTTTGCTCGTCGGGGGCTGTTGAGCGATCCGCCACCGACTCGTTCACATCTTCGCTCGAAATCGGTTCGCTGAACTCCACGAAGCCCGAATCAGTTTCCAATGCGATCAGCAAATCTGCGTTTTCGCCGACGGCCAACAACGCGTCGTTTATTTCTTTTCGAGTCGACTCATCGAGACTTTTGTTGACGAACGCGGTAACGAATCGAACCGGTTCCGTTTCGCCGATGACGCGAATGTCCCCTTTCTTAATCGTTCCGCAGCCTTCCAAAAGTGGCGCTGCATAGCTGGAAATCACTGCGGCTGCTTTTTCGTCGGATGGCAATTCGAGCAATTTCGTGGCGGCCACGCTGCACGCGGCAAATGTTTCTGGCTTTTCTGGGATTTCGATATTCGCCGAGCGGAGTGACGCGATCGGCGCGTCAAATTTTTCTTCGCAATCGCTTGGCCCAAACAACAGTCGATAGCCGTTGAAATCGGAAAGTGCCTGCGCCGAATCATCTTTGCGAACCACGAACAGACCCGTTTGCGTTAGCTTGCCCTCTTTGTCGGTTAAGCTGGCGATCGGTAGCAAATCGAGCTTGAGTTCGGCGGCGTTTGCCAATGCAACCGAGTGCTTTCCAATCACGATGTCGGCTTGGTGATCGGTTTCCTTAAAAGCGGATTGAATCGATTCGGCCCAAACAATTTTGACCTCGCGCTTAAGCCGTTTGGCGAGGAACAATCCGAGTTTTTCGTATTTGCGCTGCGCGTAACCTTGCACGCAATCGCAAGCCAGCGGAGCAGAAAGTGGATCCATGACAATTAAGATGAGCGACCGCGAGCGGCCTTCGTCAGCAGCGAATCCATGCGGTGCATAGCCCATCGCGCCGATTGCGAACAAGAGACCAGCAAGTTGGCCGATCATGCGAACAATGCAAAATTTTTCACGCATTGATGACACCTGCTTGCAAAGAGTTGGAAGTAGTGCGAACGCGACGCCGCCGATTGCTTTCGCTTGAAAGATATTATCACCGAATGCTCAAACCGGAATAGACGGACTTGGGGCCGACACCGGAAAGAGCTTTAAATCAGCATGAAAGCTGGGTTCGTCGCACTGGAACGCCACCGTCACCTGATAGACCGGTTTCCCGCAATACATTCATCCCATAAATTTGATGCAGCATTGAACACTTTACAAATTGACTGTCGCCGAAGGTTGCCGGAAAAGTTATGGAACTGAACGCCTATCAGCCGTGCCCTTGCCACGCCGAGCAAAAAATTAAATTTTGTTGCGGCAAGCAAATCGTGGACGACTTGAACCAAGTCATGGCTTTGGCTCACGGCCAGCAGACGTTGGCCACGTTGGATACGTTGGATCGCTTGATCCGTGAACGAGGGCCCAAGGACTGCTTGTTGACTCTCAAGACGCATTTTCTGATCACGCTGATGGAGATCGACAAGGCTCGCGAGTGCAACGAACAATTCCTGCTTGCTAATCCGAAACACCCGATTGGAATGCAACATCGGGCAATGATTTTTCTAACCGAAAATAAACTCGTCGAAGCCGTCGGCGCTTTGCAGGACGCAATGGAAGGGATCAAAGGGTCTGCGGTGCCGGTCTCGTTGGGAAATGCGTTTCGCCTCGTTGGCCTTGAGTTACTTCGGCATGGGCAACCGATTGCAGCGCGGCAGCATTTGAGCTTTGCCCGTTCGCTGAATAAGAGCGACGAGCAGGCCGCAATGCTGATTATCGAATCGTATCGAATGCCGACCCGTTCGCTGCTGCTGAAACAGGATTTGGAAATGCCCGCCGCGCCAACGGACCAACCTTGGAGCAAGACTTACCATCAACTTCGACGGCTCGCCGCGCGCGGGCAGTGGCGCATGGCCATGCAGTATTTGGAACTCAAACTGCTGCCGTTGTATCCATACGTCGCCTTGTTTCACAAAGCCATTGCCATTCTCGCACTCCGGCTGGCCCGGAACGACAAAGCCATCCTCGCATGGGCGAATTACGCGGCAGCCCAAAAAATTACAGACGCTGAAGCAATCGACGCGGAGATGTGGGTCCAACTGCTGAGCGAAAGCGACTCAACTCGCTCTTTCAACATCGCTCAATTCTCCGCAACTATCGTTGATATTGAAAAATTACTTGAACGCCTAGACTCCGCTGATCGATTTGCGCGGGTGAGTACGGAGTATTTCGAGGATGGCGAAGGCCCTCCACCGAAAGCGGCATTTGTGTTTCTGGATCGTGCAGCGGTTTTAGCAGCATCCGAAATCACCATTGATCGCATTCCCAATGTGCTGACCGAGTTCCTGGTGTTTGGTCGTCAAACGGATCACGAAGCACGTGTCGAATTCGATTTAGTCGAGGACGGAACCGCGGAAGGAGTCTTGGGCGATCTAGCAAGCCTGCTCGGTGACAGCGTCGACTTTTCGAAACAGCAGCGCGAAGTCGTAGGCGAGATTTCGGAAAAGCAAAATCGACTTTCGTCACGCTGGCATCTACCGCCAGATTTCGATCGCTTGCAGCTCGCCGATTTGGAGCGCCGCAACGAAGAGCAAATTCTGCTAGAGGTTTGGCCTCAAATCGCCGTTCCATCGCTCGACGACAAGTCCCCCAACGAGGTCAAAGGGGATCCGAAATACCGAATTAAATTGCAGGCATTGATTGGCGAAACGGAAATGGCCGATCAGATGCACGAAATCGATCCCGAATTGATTAATCGCCTACGAACGAAGTTGGATTTGCCATTGGCCGAAGACAGCGATCCTCAACAATTCACGGGCCATCCTCCAACTCTTTTTCAACGGCAGCATGTCCGCTGGGAACTTGCCTCCGACGACGTGGTTTTGGCGAATTTTTACTATGCCATGTCGGCGGGTCATTGGAGCATCTTGCGCAAAACTAGCGCTGAAATTATTCGGCGACCCGACTTGGAATTAAAGGTCCCGCTGGAAAATGTTTGCAGCGTACTTGCCAACATCACAAAAGACGACAACGAAAGTCTGAGTTACTTGCGACAAGCTCGAAAAATTGCACATGCCAAAGGCCAGCCGCAAGGAATCTGGCTCGTCGCTGAATTGGAACTGCGAATTAAACGGGGCATTACCGAGAAAATCGACGAATTAACGTCAGAGATTCGGACGCGACACATGAAGGAGCCCAATGTCGAATCGCGAATGCGCCGGCTCGCCGCCTCATTAGGCTTGGGCGAGAATACTGGCCGGGTGGATGAACCTGATGCTGAATTAGCGCCAGCCGGCAACCGCGATGAATCCGAAGAGATATGGACTCCGCAGTCCGCCAGCGCTGCCGGCGGATCGGGGAAATTGTGGTTGCCCGGCGCGGACTGATCTGCGCCCGAAACATCGGTCGTCATACAAGTTGCTTCAACAGGAGATACGGTTGGCAAGATATGTCGTTCGATATGGTTCGATGCGCACCTTGGGCGTGCTGGGCGTTCGCGGTCGGGACGAGTATCGCCGCGGCCAAGATGTCATCGTTCGCACCAATCGCGGTTTGGAAATCGGCAACGTATTGTGCGAAGCGACCGACGATGCCCTTGCCCATCTGGACGATCCGCCTGTCGGACAAATCATGCGCGAGATGACGGTAGATGATCGAAACGAAGCGCGACATTTGGAAACGGAGAGATCGCCCAAACTGGAAGCTTGTCGCCGACTCATTGCCGAATCTGGATTGCCGATGCAACTAGTCGATATCGAACATCTGTTCGGCGGCGAACGGGTTGTTGTCTATTTTCTTTCTGAAGATCGAATTGATTTTCGCGATTTGGTCAAAGCGCTAGGAACGGAATTGCAAACGCGGATCGAAATGCGGCAGATCGGTGTCCGAGACGAAGCTAAACTTTTGGCGGATTACGGCGATTGCGGGCAGCCTATTTGCTGTGCGACCCATTTGTCGAAAATGCCGCCCGTCTCGATGAAAATGGCCAAGATTCAAAAAGCGACGCTTGACCCGACGAAAATTTCGGGACGCTGTGGCCGGTTGAAATGTTGCTTGCGATACGAATTCGACACATACCTCGAATTGCGGCAAGAATTACCTCCACTTGGCTCGCAAATTGTGACCAAAATGGGACATGCCAAAGTCCTCGATCACGAAATCTTGGCTCAACAGGTCTTGATCGAAACGGAAGACCACCGGCGAGTTTTAATTGATGCCAGCGACGTATTAACTGTCGTGCGCAAACCGTAGAATTGCTGGGAAACCATTGTCCGCCGTAGGTGGGCTGGCTTTGCCAGCCGAATAGCACAAGGCAAATCGTCGATGACCCGTGACCCCGACCATGCGTTGATCGAAATTGCTCTCCGTGACAAACGGTACCCGATCGAAGCGTATCGCTTTGTTCGCGAAGCACTCAGCTACGCATCCGACATTTTGGAAATGGGATCGGAAAAAATCACCGACCCGGATAGCGATGCCGCGCCCTGCGTCGAACATCATCTTACGGGCCAGGAGCTTTGTGAAGCGATTCGCGTTTTTTCCTTGAACCAGTTCGGGCTGATGTCCAGAGCCGTGTTAAAAAATTGGAAAATCGAATCGACCGCTGACTTTGGCGAACTCGTTTACAACATGATCGGAGTGGGCTTGATGAAAAAATCCAAAGGGGACGATCGCAAGCACTTCGATAACGTCTACGACTTCGATTCGGCATTTCAAGGCGATCTGAATTTCTGCAAACGAAAACTCAGGTCGCAAGGCTAGATCACGGAGGATCTCGTATGACGCGCGAAACCAAAGATGCATCGGCCAAACCACCGCGCGATTCACGCTCTATCGTGAAATGGCTCGCGCTGCCACGGAAGAACGCATTCGTGTTGGGATTTTTTGCGATTTTGTATCTTGTTTGGCTGGCAGCGCTAGTTTGGCTGGCCATCCAAGCTCAACGCGGCGGCTAGAATCGTTGCCGTCTTTGAAAAGGAATGCGAATGAAGATCGTGGTTCTTGACGGGTACACTCTCAATCCCGGCGATAATCCTTGGGACGCCGTCGCCGCGCTCGGGCAATTGGTCGTGCATGAGCGGACCAGTCCGAGCGAAATCGTCGCGCGGGCTGCGGACGCCGAGATCGTGTTGACCAACAAGACACCGTTGAGCGCCGATACGATTGAAAAACTTCCGCAGCTTAAATTCATTTCGGTACTCGCGACTGGGTACAACGTCGTCGACACTCAAGCAGCCACAGCGCGCGGAATCCCTGTTTCCAATGTCCCGATTTATGGCACGGACACCGTCGCCCAACATGTGTTTGCGTCGTTGTTGTATTTGATCCATCGGCCGTTTGAACACGACCAAGCAATTCGAGCAGGCCAATGGGAGCGGTCGGGCGATTTTTGTTTTTCGCTTTCGCCGATAATGGAGCTCGTTGGCAAGACTATTGGCATCGTGGGCTTCGGACGGATTGGTCGACGCGTCGGCGAAGTCGCTCATGCTTTCGGGATGCGAGTGATGGCGCACGACGTTTATCAAGGCCAGCCGCCTGCTTATCCGGACTTTCAATGGCGCACGATCGAAACGCTGTTCGCAGAGTCCGACATCGTGTCGCTTCATTGTCCGCAGACCAGCGACAACGCTCAATTCGTCAACAAGTCGCTTCTTTCCAAGATGAAACCGACCGCGATTTTGATCAACGCAGCTCGCGGCGGCCTAATCAACGAAGCCGAGTTGGCCGACGCCCTTAAGGCTGGAAAGATCGCCGGCGCTTGTCTGGACGTGGTTTCCGCAGAGCCGATTCGCAAAGACAATCCGCTGTTGTCCGCGCCGCGCTGTTTGCTGACGCCGCACATCGGCTGGGCCACGGTCGAAGCCCGCCGCCGGCTCATGCGAACGACCGCCGAGAACCTTGCCGCCTTTTTGCACGGCAATCCAACGAACGTCGTGAACGGGCTTTAGCCAAACTCGTTCCCAAGCTCCTGCTTGGGAACGCAGCGTTTTCGAAGCTCCCGCTTCGTCTTCGCCTCGCCCTTGATTCAGCGAAGCGGGAACTTCGCGGATGTGCGTTCCCAAGCAGGAGCTTGGGAACGAGAACTTAAAGCTGGCTCTAACGCCGTTTGTCCCCGTCGGCGTTTGTTGTACACTGCTTACACCGGCCTAAATTTGCTGGGCCTTGCACTTATGAATAAAGCCAACATGCCTCACATAGCAACCTCGCTGATCGCGGATCGATTCGCACGACTGGGTTCTGAAACTGCGTTTAGCGTTTCTGCCGAAGCGGCCAAATTGGCCGCGACGGGCCGCAAAGTCTTTCCATTTCACTTGGGCGATCTGAATTTCAAGACGCCGCAAAATGTCATCGACGCCGCGTTTCGCGCCGCGAATGCCGGCAAGACCGGCTATTGTTCCTTTTACGGAATTTCTGAACTTCGCCAAGCATTGGCCGAGGATGTCGCGCGAACTCACGACATTCCGCTGGTGATGGATAATGTCGTGATCCAGCCCGGCGGCAAGCCGACGATTGGAAAATTCGTTCTGTCGCTGATGAACCCTGGCGACGAAGTCCTTTATCCGAATCCGGGTTATCCAATCTACGAATCGCAAATCGAGTTCCACGGCGGTAAGGCTAAACCGTATGGTTTCCTCGAAGGCGATGAGAACTTCGAAATAGATTTCGATTCGCTGCAACGACAGATCACGCCGCGGACCCGATTGCTGGTCTATAACAACTTGCACAACCCAACGAGTGCGGAGTCATCACTCGACGAGATGCAGGCGATTGCTGACTTGGCAATCAAGCACGATTTGATTGTCTTGGCCGACGAAGCCTATTTTGAAATTCGTTATGCGGGAACGAGCACCTCGATTGCTTCGCTCCGCGAAATGCAATCTCGGACGGTGATTCTTTATACTTTTTCCAAAAAATTCGCGATGACCGGCTGGCGGCTTGGGGCGACGATTGGCCCGAAAGAAATCGTCGACGCCGTCGCCAAGCTTAACGTCAACGACGAATCTTGCTCGAATCATTTTATCCAGTACGGAGCGATCGAGGGCTTAACGGGTGATCAGGCTGGGCCGCGAGAAATTATCAATCGCTTGCGTCCGCGCCGCGATCGTATCGTATCGCTGCTCAACGAGATCGACGGCGTTCGCTGTTACAAGCCCGACGGCACTTTTTACGTTTATCCAAACGTCACCGAACTAATGCGCCGCAAAGGTCTTTCGGATTACGAGGCGTTTCGTCGCCAAGTATTGCACGACACAGGAGTCTCGTTCTGCAGCCGCATTCATTTTGGCCGCGAAATGCCCGGTGAACGAAATAAATACATCCGATTCGCATATTCCGGGATCGAAGTCGATCAAATCGAAGAAGGTTTGCACCTTCTGTCACGCTGGGCCCAATCGTAACCGACACGGATAGTTTTAATCACGCAGATTTATTCGCTTTCGGTCTACGGAGTTGTCCTGGTCTGCGGCGGAGTACCTGCCTTGGGCCAACGATCTGCCTTAATGAGCGATTGCCGCAATAAAAACTCAATTTGAGCATTGATGCTGCGCAGTTCATCCGCCGACCATTGTTTGAGCAACGCCATTATCTTTGGATCCAGTCGCAGCAAAAACGATTCTCTTGTGCTCAACCTCTTGTTCCTCGCGCGGGGATGATTGTTGGACTATTCGAGCCAACTTGCCTAATACAGCGTCCCGGCATTAACCACGGGTTGGACGGAATTATTACCGCACAATACGACCAACAAATTCGAGACCATTTGTGCCCTGCGTTCTGGGTCCAGCTCGACGATTTTTTCCTGTGATAATCGCTTCAGGGCCATATCGACCATGCCGACGGCTCCGTCGACGATCTTGGTTCGAGCCGCTATCACGGCTTGGGCTTGCTGCCGCTGAAGCATGGCTGCGGCGATTTCGGGAGCGTAAGCCAAATGGCTGATGCGTGCCTCGATGACGTTGACGCCGGCTTTATCCAAACGCTCTTGAATGTCGCGCTGAAGCTCTTCACAAATTTGAACCGTGTTTCCGCGTAATGAAATTTCATGGTCCTCGCTGTCGTAGGGATGGCGGCCGGCTGAACTTCGTAGAGCGGCTTCGCTTTGAACCGCAACGAAGTCTTCGAAATCATCTACTTCGAACATGGCTTCTGCGGTGTTGACCACTCGCCAAACGACCACCGCCGAAATATCAATTGGATTTCCCTCGCGATCATTAACTTTTGAGGGTCGACCGTGGCTTCGTCCTTTCAATTGAACCACTTGTCCTTTGTCATTTTTTGTTTCTGGGGTTCGAGTCGAACCCGTTTCAAAGTTGCGCACGCGCAGAGAGATTTTCTTTTTCGAGAAAAAAGGATTGACCCAAAAGAAACCTGTTTCATGGACCGATCCCTGATAGGCGCCAAAAAGAAGGAGAACGCGAGCTTGATTCGGTTGAATCGGCATGCATCCGAAAAAACCAATGGTGGCGATGATCGCACAAAGCGCTCCGGCAACGACCAACAGCGCCAACTGCATCGGACGTCCCTCTCCAACCGCAACCGCCAGCGAATAAAAAACAATCTGCCCCACGAAGAAAATCGAAAGGAACGCAAACAGCGGCCCCCAACCAGACATTGGCCGATACAAGATCTCTTTAGTCATTTTTAGCCCTTTTACGACGGAATAGATATCGAAATGATATCATATAGATATTATTCGTCAAGGACCTGCGTTTCTTGGGTCGAATTCTCAAATTTTGGCGTTCTTGCCGATTGTCTGATTTACCCGCCGTTCAACATTTTGAGAACGGGCTTTTTGAACAGCGGATGAACTCCCGTGAACAACGGCTGACGAAGCAATGACTGGCATTTGGCAGATTCACTCCGCCGTAGTTAACGCTGGACTAAGATTTTCTCGCTACGAAAACTTCAACGCGGTCCCTCGTTGCAAGTCATGGACTGACTAAAGTCATGGGTACTCAGCGACCACTACCCGTTGGAGTCGAATCACCCTGCTGACATACTGTGACAAAACAGGCGAGAACGAATTCGATTTGGAATGAAAGCACATGCAGGACTTTGAAAAGCTAGGCGTGTTCTATCTTGGTCGTCGGCGCGACATGAAACAAGGTAAGACGTCCGACGATCTTATTCTGTACGATTCGAAAGACCTTACTACGCATGCGGTCGTCGTCGGTATGACGGGCAGTGGGAAAACGGGGCTGTGCATGACGCTGCTCGAAGAGGCGGCTTTGGACCGAATCCCGTCTATCGTAATCGACCCGAAAGGTGACATCTCTAATTTGTTGCTGACGTTTCCAGATCTAAGCGCGAATGACTTTCGCCCGTGGATCGATGAAAGCCAAGCCAATCGCGCGGCGATGACGCCAGACCAGTTTGCGGCGGCCGAAGCCGATAAGTGGAAAAAAGGCTTGGCGAGTTGGGGCCAAGACGGCAATCGTATTCGCGCACTGCGCGACGCCGTCGAGATGCGAATTTATACGCCGGGCAGCAACGCGGGACGACCGCTTACCATTCTCAAAAGCTTTTCGGCGCCGCCTCCCGAAGTCCTCAACGACTCGGATGCGTTCCGCGAGCGGATTGCCGCTGCTGCATCGGGCTTATTGGCACTGTTGGGAATTGACGCCGATCCGATTCGGAGTCGAGAGCATATTCTGATTTCCAAAATCCTCGAAGCGGCTTGGGGTGCCAGCAAGGATTTGGATATTGCCCGCTTGATCTACGAAATACAAACACCATCGTTTCAGCGCGTCGGCGTCATGGAAGTTGACGCGTTTTTTCCGCCGAATGACCGAGCCGCACTGGCGATGTCACTCAATAATTTGCTCGCATCGCCTACTTTCGCCAGTTGGATGCAAGGCGAACCATTGGATATCAAACGACTGCTGCACACCGATGCAGGCAAGCCTTGCATTTCGATCATGTCGATATCTCACTTGCCGGAATCGCAACGCATGTTTTTCGTCACGATCTTGCTGAATGAAATCCTCTCCTGGGTTCGCAGCCAAACCGGCACGTCGAGTTTGCGGGCCATTTTATATATGGACGAAGTGTTCGGGTACTTTCCGCCGACCGCCAATCCTCCATCGAAACAACCGATGCTGACGCTTCTGAAACAAGCTCGGGCGTTTGGTGTTGGAATCATTTTAGCTACTCAAAACCCAGTCGACTTGGACTACAAAGGCTTGTCGAATGCGGGGACGTGGTTCCTCGGTCGATTGCAAACGGAGCGAGACAAGATGCGCGTCTTGGAAGGGCTCGAAGGAGCGTCAGTACAAGCTGGCTCGAATTTCGACCGATCCGAAATGGAAGCGATTTTGTCCGGGCTTGGCAACCGAATCTTTTTGATGAATAACGTCTACGAGGACCAACCGGTCGTTTTCGAAACGCGATGGGCGATGTCTTATTTGCGCGGCCCGCTGACCCGAACGCAAATTCAGCAGTTGGTTCAATCCACCGGAGGAGCACCCCCAAGCTCGGCAACCGCAAGCAACGGAACGACGGCAATTCAGGCCGAAGCCACACCCGTCAGCCTCACACCGGCAATCGACGGCCAACAATCGATACCGAAAGAGGTCACTCAAGTCTTTGCGGCGATGACGACTCGTGCCGGCGCGAACGATCGCCTCGTCTATCGTCCGGCGCTGCTTGGTGTGTCGCGACTCTTTTATTCTAAAGCGACTTGTAACGTGGATACTTGGCTACCGCGGAACTTCTTTGTCGAAGCTCAAGGCGAAAATTTTCCTGATGACTCTTGGACTTCCGCTCGTCCGCTCGATCCTTTGCCGGAGTTCTTGAACGATCCGGAGCCGAACGCTCAATACTCTGCCGTTCCCGCCGCGATGCAAAAGAGCAAGCAATATTCCGACTGGGAAAAACAGCTCAAAGACTTTTTGTACCGAGATCAAGAGTTGGTCATCTGGCAGTGCACGGAACTAAAGAACTATTCGCAACCGGGTGAATCCGAAGGTGATTTCCGCGTCCGCTTGGAGCAAGTTGCGTCGGAAAAACGCGATCTCGAAGTCGAAAAGTTGCGCAAGAAATACGCGCCGAAATTTCAGTTGCTGGAAGATCGTCTTAAACGTGCTTCGGAAAAAATTGAACGCGAGAAAGATCAGTATAAACAGAAGAGACTCGATTCGATCTTGAACTTCGGCTCGACGATTCTCAGCGCAGTGCTTGGGCGAAAAAGAATTAGTGCGACAAGTGTCTCGAAAGCGTCTACGTCGATGCGATCATTTGGCAAAGCTCAGTCCGAAAAGGACGATATCGGTCGCGCCGAGGATAGCATGGAATCGCTTAACGAGAGAACCACCGACTTGCAAAGTGAGTTTGATGCCGAAGTTAGCGGGCTTGCCGACAAACTCAACGTGGCGGACTTGAAATTTGAAGAAATCCGAATTCGACCGCGCAAGTCCGACATAAACGTCCAGAAATTTGGCGTCGTTTGGCTCCCGTGCCTTGTCGACGCGACGGGAATCGCTCGCCCTGCCTTCGGCTAATGTCGTTTCGAATTCATCGGTCAGAATCGTTTCGTGGTCGACCGACCGACGTTGGCGCCGCTACACCGCTTTTGCCCGATAACAATGTGGAGTAAATTATCGCATCGGATCTTTGTTGCGGCGTGGAGTTTCGCCGACTGGGATAACTCGTTTGGAAGCTTTGATAATGGAGAAAGTCATGAAGAACTTTGCGTTAGGATTACTTGTTTGCTGCGGACTTGCATCTACATCATTCGCACAAAATTGTGCACCGGTATATTGCTGTGCATTTGCACCCGCACCGATGATGTGCTGCGCTACGTTTATCGGTCAGGAAACAGCACCTGCCGCAGTACCGCAGGAACCGACAATCGTAATTGAACAAAGCACTATTGCCCCGCCAGCAGATCAATCGTCAGTGCCAAGTTCAGTTTTGATCTCGCCAGCTCCAGAGCCCGCGCCAATGATGGAATCGGCCCCCATTTTGGGAGTACCGTCGGTCCCTTCGTCTGGTGCGGTTTATTCAAATAACTCGCGCTCATATGGCGGCCTAAATATCCTTCGCCGACGTGGCGCAGTGATGGGGCGAATCATGGGCCGCTTCCGCTAGATCAAACAAGCGATCAACCATACAAATCAGCGGCCGCGGCTAATCGCCGCTCCGCGATTTACTCTGTTCAGGCTACTTGACAGTAAAATCCCGCCTGATAGCTTAGCGATTCTTCGCCGTGAGAGGATTGGCAAGATATCCTGTGCGGTAGGATCGGTTCGAACCCATGGACCGAACGGGGAAACAGTTTTGTCCAATCGTCGCCGTCGCGATTGGGCTTGTTTAAATGGCGGTATCAATGGGCGTTCGCCCAAAATTTACCTTCCATGTAGGAGAATACTAATGAGTCGAGTGAAGTTTTTTGTGATGGCGCTGCTCGGAGTTGTCGCCTCGCTGCCCGCTTCGAATGTTTTTGCCCAAGAATGCTGCCCTGACAACGGCGGCGTTCGGTCCAATCGTGTTCGAATTTTTTCGCGTCTTCGTTCGAACCGCGATACATACACCAACAACAATTGCTGCCCAGCCCCAGCCCCAGCACCTTGTTGCGCTACGCCTGCTCCAGTGCAGTGTTGCGCGGCTCCGGCACCTTGTTGCCAAACGGCATGCTGCAATAACAACTACGCTGCACCTGTTGCCAATAATTGCAATAATTGCGGTCGCACGCCACTCGTTCAATTTCGCCGGAACAACGATCGCTACACCAGCCACACTGTAAACCACGGTTCATATTGTGGTTGCAGCCAACCTTCTGTATCGACTGGCTGCTCAAGCTGTGGCGGCTGCGCAACCCAAGGTTGCGGTGGTTGCGCGTCGGGCCATATCATGCAAGGCACGAGCGAAGGCATCGTAGTCCCCGGAATTAACATTGTGCCAATGCCAATGCCAGTTCCAGCAGAAGCTCCAGCTCCAGCAGCCGGAACTCCAACGTCCACCACGAGTGACACATAATTTTGGATTAAATTCGATCCAATCGATGGGCCGCCTCCGTAAAGGGTGCGGCCTTTTTTTGTACGTTACACTATGGCCAAATGCGAAGAAGGCTATCTCTGTTCTGTTTGCGGCGGTGACGTCGAGAACATCACCGAAAGCGATCTTTATTTGCGCTTTGTAACCGGCATGATTCACCCGGAGGTGCTTCACGTTTCAGCGGAGCGTCACATTCGCTGTAACCCTGCCCTCGCCCAATTCATCGTCGATCCAGACTTTGAATCGATCGTTGTCGAAGGGGCTTTCGATAAACGCAGGCTCGACAGCGATTTTGTAAGGGACCGTGAAACGCTTGTTAGTCGCGGCTTTCGCCGATTGGCTGAATTGCAAAATCAACAAATCTCGATTCTCGAGTATCCGCTGACCGAAGTGATTGAACGCTGGAGCAAGCATCAACCGAAAACGCCTTAAGCCGAATTGGTTCTGGCACACCGATTGCTCTAAGGTATCGTCGGAAGTGGTTCGTCCCACTGTTTGCGAAAGCAGACTAGGGGCGGAACAGAGACGAGGCAGTGCCCGGGCTTCTCGCGCAAGCGGGAGGCCCAGGCCAGCTATTATTTATCTTTCCGCCCAACGGCGAAAACTAAGAACCGGCAAAATTGCCGGTTCTTTTTGTTTCTTGATTACCCTGATCTATTTCGATTGTTTCAAAAAACTACAACGCACTAATTTAAGCCACCATTTTGGGTGGTTCAAAATCGAGCATTTTCTAGAATTGAAATAAATAACCAAAAAGTAACTATTCTGCTTTTCGGCAAAGACTTTGTAAGCGACTTTCATCGCGCCCGCAGTTTGTTACAGCGACGCTTCAAAAATCTTCGTAGAATGAGTGAGAACTGAGCTTAGAACTGGTTTTCGCGCGAATCATAACATGCTAATCAAGCAAAAAGTCTCGCCACTGATTTTTGCCACAATCCTCTTTGTCACAAGCATCGCTTTGGGCCAAGCCCAACGAGAGGATCGGATTCAAATTCCGCAAGTCGTAAAAATCAATGAGCTGATGGAGCAATCGTGGAGTGATCAAGAGGTCGATCCTTCGTCCCCAGCCGAAGATGGCGAATGGTGTCGCAGACTTTTTCTGGATGTGTTGGGACGCATCCCAACCGTCGACGAACTTGTCGATTTTACGGGAGATAAGTCTCCAAACAAACACGAAGCTCTCGTCGATCGACTGCTCTATGACGATCGATACACCGAACAATTCGCGCGCAACTGGACCACGATCTGGACGAATTTGTTGATTGGTCGGACCGGCGGCAACGATCAAAACTCTATGATCAGCCGTCCCGGAATGCAAAAGTTTCTCCGCGATTCGTTCGCGCGAAACAAACCATACGACAAAATGGTTTACGAGTTGGTCACGGCGACAGGCACGACTGCACCGAACACCGCCAACTTCAACGGTGCAACGAACTTCTTGATCGACAAAGTTAACGAAGAAACTGCCGCTCAAGCCACTGCGGCGACTTCGCGAATTTTTTTGGGCCTGCAAATTCAATGCACCCAATGTCACAACCACCCGTTTAACGATTGGAAGCAACAAAAGTATTGGGAGATGAACGCGTTCTTTCGCCAGACGCGGTCGCTGCGCAATTCGGCCGCCACGGGTGGGCCGCTGGGCCCGGAACTCGTCGATCAGGACTTTGCTGGCGAAAGCGGCAATCCGGAAGAAGCAGATATCTTCTACGAATTGCGCAACGGCCTAGTGAAAGTCGCTTTTCCCGTGTTCGTCGAGGGCCAAGTCGCCAAAAAGAGCGGTTACTTAAACGAAGTCAATCGCCGCGTTCTGCTGGGCGAATTCATGCTGAAATCGCCCCATCTATCAAAGGCGATGATCAATCGGACGTGGGCGCATTTTCTTGGCTTTGGATTTACCAAACCGATTGATGACCTCGGGCCGCACAAGCCTCCTTCTCATCCCGAAGTGCTGGAATACCTAGCGGATGAATTTCGTTCGAGCCAATATGACGTGCGACGATTGATCAAATGGATCTCTTTGAGCCGACCGTATTCACTTTCGAGTAAGCCGAATTCAACGAACGCCAAAGACGATCCGTTGCTCGGCGACGCGCCGAAATTCTCGCGTTATTACATGCGCCAAATGCAAGCCGAACAACTTTATGAATCGCTTGTCGTTGCGACCCAGGCCGACAATCTCTCCGGTTCTTATGAAGAACGAGAGCGAATGAAGAACCAATGGCTGCAACAGTTTTCGCGAACATTCGGAACCGACGAAGGGGACGAGTCCACCTCATTTAACGGCACCATTCCCCAAGTCCTGATGATGTTCAACGGCGAGTTGATTCGCCAAGCAACTAGCGGTACAAACCAGACGCTAATCGACTTGATCGTGAACGATCCTAAAAAGTCGAATCGTGAAAAAGTCGATTATCTGTTCTTGGCAGGCTTGGCACGACGAGCCAAGAACGATGAATGGGTTTTGGCGAATCAATTCGTCGAGGCACGACGAGGAAACGCCGTCGATGCCCTCAAGGATCTTTGGTGGGTCGTTCTTAATAGCAATGAATTCATTTTCAATCATTAAGTCACTTGTTACCAACCCAATCGGAGTGATCGATGTTGTACCGCACACCAACCGGAATGAGTCGCCGACATTTTATGACACACTTGGCGGGTGCATCCGCTCTGGCGGGAAGCGCGATGGCGATGGGCCACTCGCTGACGACGCACGCCTCAGAACTTCGGCGAAATCGCAAAAGCGCGATTCTGCTTTGGATGGGTGGCGGACCGTCCACCATTGATTTGTGGGACCTCAAACCTGGTGCGGCCACCGGCGGGCCCTTCAAGCCCATCGCAACGGCAGGCGACATGCAAATCTGCGAACACCTGCCACAGGTTGCCAAAGTCATGGACAGATTATCGATCGTGCGCTCCATGAGCACTCGTGAGGCCGACCATCAGCGAGGCCGTTACTACATGCACACCGGCTACGTCCCGAATCCCAGCGTCGACTATCCCAGCTACGGTGCCGTCGTCGCCCACGAATTGCACAGCCAGCGCCCCGAGCTGGAGATTCCTCCGTTTGTCTCGATCGGGGGCGAAAGCGAAGGGCCCGGCTTTTTAGGAATGGCTTGGTCACCGTTCGGCGTTGACAGCAACGGCCAAGTCCGCGACTTACAAATGGGACTTCCTGCTGACCGAGTCTCGCAGCGAATGCAGGCGCTGCAACTTCTTGAAAGCAACTTTATCGACGACAAACGAGGCTCGATTGCTGACGAACATGCCAAAGTTTTGCAGAAGACGCTAAACCTCATGACGAGCAAACAAATGGAAGCGTTTAACGTCAATCGAGAGGAAGCGTCTGCTCAACAACGCTATGGCCAAAACAATTTCGGACGCGGATGTCTTATGGCTCGACGATTGGTTGAAATCGGCGTTCCATTCATCGAAGTCGACCTCGGTGGCTGGGACAATCACCAAAACATTTTCCCAACGCTCAAGGATCAGCGGCTCCCCATGATGGACCAAGCCATGAGCGCGCTGGTCGAAGATCTTACACAGCGCGGCATGTTGCAAGACACGGCGATTATCTGGATGGGCGAATTCGGTCGGACTCCCCGCATCAACGGCAACGCTGGCCGTGACCACTGGGCTCGCAGTTGGAGCGTGGTCGTCGGCGGCGCTGGTCTCAAGGGGGGCCTGACCGTCGGCAAAACGAACGAAGACGGCACGCGCGTCGAAGGGGACAGCTTTTCCTCGGAAGACTTAATGGCGACCGTCTGCCATTCGCTCGGGATCTCCCTAGAAACCAACTTCACCGCCCGAAACGGCCGCCCGATGAAAATCGCCAATAGCGGCAAACTGATCAAAGATTTGGTTACGTAAGCCGATGAATCGAGACGACGGTTTCCGAACAAGTAACATCGCGACGTTTGTCGCTGTTGCGGCAATATGTTGTGGTCAACTATTCCAAAACCAAGAGCCCTCGTATGCGTTCTCTGTCTTTGGCTTCACCCTACTTTATTCTGGGCTGTTAGTTACTTGCATACAATCAATCCCGGATGTTGCACCGGAAAAGCGACTCCGCCAATGGATTCTCCTAATTGCGTTCCTAATCCCGATGTTTGCGATGGTTTGGTTCACAATGCTGTTTCCGGCCGGAATGAAGCCTGAAATCGCGATTGGAATTGCCGCATTGGCGTTCGCATTCCATCGTTTACTATACGGCTACATTCACAACCACAAGCCTATCGAAGGCGCATAGCACCCTACGGAAATCTTTCACTCGACGGACACGGAATTGGGCGAGGAAACGGGGACAGGTCCAGTTCTTGACAAAAATGCCGGTAAATTGGACCTGTCCCCGTTTCCAGTTCGAAATGTTGTACTACGACAAGTTATTTCGCAATGCCGACGACGTTCACGAGCTATTCGAAGATTCGATCTTCCGCCAGTCGACGTTTGAAATGCCGACGGTCAATGGTGGACACATCACATCGGTGTTTTTGGAATGCTCGTTTTTTGATATCGATTGGTACTGGGGAACTTTCAATGTTTCTACTTTCGTCGCAAGCACTTTTAGAAATTGCACTTTTCGAGGAACCGCATTTCTTTCATGTCGCTTTGTCGAGTGTGTGTTCGAAAAGTGCAGTTTAGTAAAGGACAATGTTGGCGGCGAGTGTACTTTTGACGACTCGAAATGGTACGGCTGTCTGGCAACGCAATGCGACGGACTTAATGCCGTTTTTCTCGAATAATCTTTCCGACGGCAAACGAAGTGCAAACGGTCACTTTAACTAATTTGACGAGCGGGTGTCGTTGAACCCGAACCTTTACGAAGTTAGTGAACGGGAACCTTTACGGTTCGGGTTCTTTGACAGACCAAACACTCTCATTGGAATTGCCAGACTTTTCCGAAAATACAGATTTTGACTTGCAAAACAAGCGGAACGACGAATTGGCGGTATCGGTCAACGAACAACTCGCCACGATGAGCGCCGACCAGCGAATGGCTTTAATCAAAGATGTGAAGTCCAGATCCCCAAATGGAGCTCAGTCTTAGGCTTAGCTGATGCCAACATCGAAGAATTGGACAAAGCGCTGAAAGATACAGGGAGCGACGGAACATTTTGGGGCAGCTTCAAAATGGTATTTCGCTGGTTTGATATTCTGCGGCTATTCCTCGGCGATTCAACCGCGTTTGGCGTCGCATACAGACAAGGCGATCCTGATTGAATTGCATCCGCGTAGTTCTACGAAAGTTCCCATGGCAACGACGAACGCACTCTCACATGCCGCAAATTGAAAACATTCGGTGAGTTCATTAAGGGCAATTCGAGATATCCGAACTTCATTCCCTTCTCACGACGCAGGATGCGGGCTAAGATTTGATGGGCGATTCGTGGCACGAGCCCAATTGGACCCAAGCTCCCCTGGCAAAGTAAACGATCGATGAACGAAATACGTAAGCGAAAACCGACGCGCGCGGAATTGAAGCCGGGTGAACAGCTGTGCGATTTCTGCACCGCGAAATGCTGCAAGTATTTTGCTCTGCCGATCGACACGCCCACCGAGTTCGAAGACTTTCAGTACATCCGCTGGTACTTGTTGCACGACGCGGCGTATATCTTTGTCGAGGATAAAGTCTGGTACTTGCTGGTGCAAACGGAATGTAAACACTTGCAAAGCGACAATCGCTGCGGGATTTACGAAACGCGCCCCACAATTTGCAGCGAGTATTCAACCGATAACTGCGAGTACGAAGATAATTGGACTTACGAGCGGTATTTTGAAACTGCCGAGCAAGTCCAGGAATTCTGCGACGCCCTGTTTACGCGACCGGGCAATGAAAATTTCCGTAGCCCACGGCCCAAGCTCTTTCCCGTGATCGACGTTTCGTCGCCTCGAGTCCCGCCGACTTTTCCACGTACAGACGGTACACTGCCTACATCGGCGGAACGTACCGAATCTGTATAAGGCGAATTTACTCGTGGATCGTATTGAACCTCGGACGCTCAAGGGCTTTCGCGATTTTCTGCCCCAGACCATGATGCCGCGCGAGACGTTGATCGAAACGGCGAGGCGAGTCTATCGTTCCTACGGTTTTGCCCCGATCGATACGCCGACGCTTGAACTGGCCGAGATTCTGACCGGCAAAGGGGGCGAGGAAACCGACCGGCAACTATATCGGTTTCGCGATCCGGGTGATCGTGATGTGGCGATGCGATTCGATTTGACCGTGCCGCTGGCTCGCTTCGTGGCGCAACATGCAAACGACTTGGGAATGCCGTTCAAGCGCTATCACATTGCCATGGTCTGGCGGGGCGAGTCGCCACAAGAAGGCCGCTACCGCGAGTTCATGCAATGCGACTTTGACACGATCGGTTCGACTTCGATCGCGACCGACATTGAAACCGCGCTAGTGATTTACGATTTGATGCACGCGATTGGCTTTGAGAAATTCACGATCCGGCTCAACAATCGGAAGTTGCTCAATGGCTTGTTGGCCAAAGTAGATTTGTCCGCGCACGCCGTCCCAATCCTGCGAGCCATCGACAAGCTTTCCAAGATCGGTCCTGCCGGAGTTACCGAGGAACTCAAGCGAAACACACCAGCCACGGAATCGCAAATTCAACAATTGTTGGAATTGGTCGCGACAAAACCGGGCCAAGCCGACGTGTTGAG
Organism: Planctomycetota bacterium; assembly: GCA_031409895.1. Classification (GTDB taxonomy): domain Bacteria; phylum Planctomycetota; class Planctomycetia; order Pirellulales; family Pirellulaceae; genus JANMEB01. The sequence continues at coordinate 55,137 of JANNYC010000003.1, read as the reverse complement.
CAAAATGGATCGACTGATCGCGGGCAACGAACTTGGCGAAGCGGGCGTCGGGCAACTGCGGGCCGTGATCGACGGCGTGAAGGCTGCCGGCGCGAAAGCTGAGCGTTTTACGATTGACGTGTCGATCGCGCGAGGCTTGGACTATTACACGGGCACGATTTACGAAACGCTGTTGGATGAACTTCCGTCAATTGGAAGCGTCTGTTCCGGAGGTCGATACGATAACTTGGCCAAAATGTTCACAAGTCAGGAGCTTCCCGGCGTTGGTGCTTCGCTGGGCTTGGATCGAATGTTGGCTGCGATGGAAAAGCTTGGGAAACTTCCTCAAGTCCAAACGCCCGCCCAAGTCATGATCGTGCAGTTCGATGCGAATCATCTGGGCGACTATCTGCTGCTGGCCAGTCAAATTCGCGCGGCGGGGATCGGCGTTGAACTTTATCCTGACGCAAAAAAATTAGGCGCTCAATTCAAATACGCCGACCGCAAAGGCTTTCGCGCGGTGATTATTGCTGGCGCAGACGAACTGGCCAAAGGGGTTGTGCAAATTAAGTGGCTGGCGGACGGAAGCCAGACCGAACTTTCGACGAGCAACGGCGCAGCGGAAGTCATTGAGACGTTGCGCGATCGAGCAAATCTAAACCGAAATCTTTGACCGCAAGATTGGTGACAGAAAACTTTTGAACGAAGTGGGCCAATGAAGAATCGTTAGACGACGCGGCTTTTGGATATTGTAGATGACGCTGGCGGCGCGATTGACTAGAATTGAAGGTGAGTCTTGAATCCGTCCAGTTTTTCGCAATTTGTTTTTGCCAGCCAAATTCGTGTGGTATCATGCCGATCTCAATGCTTGAAATCGCCAAACGTGTGGACCAATTCTTTATGCAGCAATCACCTATTCACGATACGATGCGGCGATTGGCAGCGGCGATGAGCGAGCTGCAGATTCCGTTCGCCATCGCCGGTGCTATGGCCGCCAATGCCCACGGACACAAACGAACGACGGCCGACGTCGATATCTTGATTCGCCGTGAAGATTTGCAACGATTCAAAGACCGTTTTTTAGGATTGGGTTGGGTCGACAAGTTCCAGGGTTCAAAGAATTTCCGCGACGCCGTGAACAACATCAATGTTGATGCGCTGATCGTGGGCGGATATCCGGGAGATGGGCTGCCCAAGCCAGTCGCCTTTCCGCCGCCAGAAACCGTCTCGTGGACGAACACCGAAGGACTGCCGTTTATCTCGCTGGAGGCCTTGATTGAACTAAAGTTGGCCAGCGGCATGACCGCCAAACATCGTCCGCGGGACCTCGACGACGTTATCCAACTCATTCGCGTCAACCGTTTGCCGCAATCGTACACAGAGAAACTCAATCCCTACGTCGCTGACGCGTACCGCGAACTCTGGCAAGCCGCCCAGGTCGTGGAAGACTACTAACTTCACCACTTTGCGAATCGCGATACCGGCATTCGACTGTGAATACTACCGACTCGCGTCGTTAGCTTTCAACTCTCAATTCTCAACGCTGAACCAAGTTCATAAAACGCGATATCTCCGATCGTATGCAAGCTGAGAATCGACCTGGCCAACGGCCCGTGTCTTTTTTCTTCGTCTATCCAGCGCAGCCACGTGTCGAACTCTTTTCCGCTTTCTTCGTTTAACCGGCGAAGCCGTTGTGCGCCGCTTGTGTTTTGCAATTTCGTTTCACTCAGATACACCGATTCGCCGCTCCTCCCTTCCGCCAATCTGAAATCTGAAGTCCGAAATCCGAAATCCAACCCTGAACTTGCCGCTTGCACCGCAGCAGCGGCAAGCGGATTGCTCAGCGTCCACAGCTCGTTGCCGTTGGTTCCATTATCGGCGGCAAAGAAAAGCGTTGTCGCACTCGACTCAAGAAAACTGGGATTCGAACTTCCAGAAAGCGGGTTGATGTTGGCTGCCAACAATGTTCCCGGTCCGAACGCGGTGCTTTTCCACAACTCACGACCGTTTACTCCGTCGTCGGCTGAAAAGAACAGCGTGCTGTTGTGATTGTGCAGATTCGTAGGTGCCGAGCCCAACGCTCCCACGCGAATGTCTTTCACGCGGACCGTTCCAGAAACTTGGCCGTTGCTGCGCCAAAGTTCCACTCCGCTCGTCCCATCGTCGGCCGTGAATACGAGAAACCCGTTGAGATTCAAAAGTTGCGTTGGGCTTGAACCCGTAGCGCCGACGCGAATGTCCTTGACCAAGAACGTGCCGCTAGCCGCCCCGTTGCCGTTACTTTTCCAGATTTCCGTGCCGCCCGATCCGTCGTTGGCTGCAAAGAAAACATTTCCCTTGATATTCGTGAACTCCATCGGATTCGAGCTGGCCGGTCCAAGCAAAATGTCCCTGACCAGCAAAGTATTTGCAGTGGTGCCGGTCGATTTCCAAAGTTCCGTGCCGGTTGCTCCATCATTGGCTCCAAAGTACACGATCCCTTTTACGTTGGTAAGTTCGTTCGGATCGGAACTAAGCGGCCCCGTGCGAATGTCTTTGATCAATAAGGTTGTGACATCGGTACCATTGCTCCGCCAAAGTTCATTCCCGACAATTCCATTCTTCGCCGCGAAAAACAATGTCCCTTTGGAGTTGATCAGAAAACTCGGAGATGAACTTGGCGCGCCTGGGTTGATATCGAGCACTCGCGACGTGCCGCCATTTGTTCCGTCGCTTTTCCAAAGTTCGATTCCACTCGGTCCATCGTTGGCGACAAAAAACAAAACACCGTTTACATTGGTCAGTTGTCCAGGGTTCGAACCGACCGCTCCGACTTGGATGTCCTTTACGCGCAGAGTCCCAGCGGACATTCCATCGCTAATCCACAATTCATTTCCGCCAGTTGTATCGGTCGCCGCAAAAAATAATCGACCGCTAACATTGAGCAACTGCGTAGGGTTGGAACTGGTAGCGCCGCCGAAAATATCTTTGACCAGAACCGTACCCGCAATCGTCCCGTCGCTTTTCCACAGCTCCCGGCCGGCGGCAGCATTCGTGGCCGTAAAGAAAATCGTCCCGTTGACGTTCGTGAAATTTTGCGGATCCGAGGCACCGATTCCAGCCACAATATCAATCAGTAACAGCTCACTCGGTGTCGTTGGCGGTTTCACACCACCACCGGCAACTCCCGCTCCAGGCAATCCCGCACCGGCAACACCCGTTCCGATAACTCCGGGCAGCAAAACGCCGGGACTGGCAACTCCCGGCCCTTTCACCGTTGGCTCACCGCCGCCGTCCATCGTCCACAATTCGAAGCCCTTGGTTCCGTCATTTGCTTGGAAAAACAGCGAGCCATTTACGTTCGTTAATACGGCTGGGAAAGAGCTGCTTGCCACCGGACGAATGTTCTTAACCAAGACCGTGCCCGTCGCGGTCCCGTTGCTTTTCCACAATTCGTAACCGTTCGTCAAGTCATTGGCACGGAAGAACAGCGTTCCATTCACGTTCGTAAGGTAAAACGGATACGAATTTAATGCACCTGCAAAAATGTCTTTGACCAAAATTGTGCCCGCGTCCGTCCCGTCGCTTTTCCATAATTCAAATCCGGTGGTTCCGTTGTTGGCTTGGAAGAACAGCGTGCCATTCACGTTTGTGAGAACAACTGGGCCAGAGCTATAGGAGCCGGGTCGAATGTTTTTGACCAAGACCGTGCCGACGGTCGTCCCGTCGCTTTTCCAAAGTTCGTAGCCGTTTGTCAAATCATTGGCCCGGAAAAACAGCGTGCCGTTCACGTTCGTAAGATTAAACGGATACGAATGGTATCCACCGGCTGCGATATTCTTGACCATGACTGTGCCAGTTCCAGTTCCGTCGCTGGTCCAAAGTTCGTAGCCATTGCTACCATCGATGGCTTGGAAGAACAGCGTGCCATTGACGTTGGTTAGGACAACTGGGTTTGAGCTATAAGAGCCGGGTCGAATGTTTTTGACCAAAACCGTGCCGGCAGTCGTCCCGTCGCTTTTCCAAAGTTCGTAGCCGTTCGTGAAATCATTGGCCCGGAAAAACAGCGTGCCGTTCACGTTCGTGATATTGAATGGATACGAATTAAGCGGCCCTGCAAAGATGTCCTTGACCAAGACCGTGCCCGCTGCGGTCCCATCGCTTTTCCACAATTCAAAGCCGTTGGTCCCGTCGTTGGCTTGGAAAAATAGCGTGCCATTGATGTTGGTGAGAACTTCTGGGGCAGAGCTGAACGCCCCTGGGCGAATGTTTTTGACCAAGACGGTGCCCGCAGCCGTCCCGTCGCTTTTCCACAATTCGTAGCCGTTGGTTCCATCATTGGCCCGGAAAAAAAGCGTTCCATTCACGTTGGTCAAGTTGAACGGATACGAGTGTAACGGCCCCGCGAAAATGTCTTTTACCAAGACAGTGCCCGCAGCCGTCCCGTCGCTTTTCCACAATTCAAAGCCACTGGTCGTATTAGTGGCTTGGAAAAACACTGTGTTGTTTACGTTGGTGAAGCCGGTAGGGTTAGATGCCCCGGCTCCGACGAAGATATCAATCTGCGTCGGCATGCCCGCAAGCAGCGTTCGCGGTTCCAGCAATTCGCAGAGCATTTGCGTTGGACGCAAAATTGTTTCGGCGCTTCGACGATCGCGGCGAGGATTTGACGAAGCCATGATAATATTCTCCGAACGGGCTTGGGCGTGACAATGCACTCGATTACTTTATTGTGGGCGTCGAATTCCTAACAGGTCGATTCCACAATTGTATGGACACTTCTGAATTCGTTTAACGCCCGAGCCGAAGGCGTCGGCGTTTTGTTTAACCCCGAGCCAACGGCGACGGATTTGAAGCTGTGAGGTTGCCGTCGCCGTTGGCTCCGGGTTAAACGACGGATTGCAATTCGTGCGAGGTATAGATTTTAGCCAAGTTGCTCGACGGACCCAATGGCGTTCGGTAAACTGCTGGCAAAGTCACATTCTACATTTCTTGGGCTGAACTATGTCAACACTCGCGATGTTCGTTTTTCTGTCTACGTTTGTTTCGCTGGTCGCCGAAAGCAATTTTCCGAACCGGACACTGGCTGACGATTCCAACTGGTCGCAGTTTCGGGGGCCCAACGGGGGCGGGGTTGCGGAGACAGGTTCGCTGCCGACGGAGTTTGGCAAAGAGCAGAATCTTCAATGGATGACGCCGCTTCCCGCGGGGCATTCTTCGCCAGTGATGCATGGGGGGCGGATTTACTTAACCGCAGAGGAAAAGGAATCGCTGCTGACGATTTGTTTGGATCAGGCGACTGGCCGCGAACTTTGGCGACGAGAGGCTCCGCGCGATCGCAAAGAAAAGCTCTACCCGCAGAATAATGCGGCAAGTCCAACGCCGGTTGTTGACGCGAGCGGTGTGTACGTTTTCTTTCCTGATTTTGGGTTGTTATCTTACACGCACGAAGGTGAATTGAAATGGAAAACCAAGCTCGGCCCGTTCACGAATGTTTATGGAATGGGAGCTTCGCCGATTATTTGCAACGGGCGACTCATTTTGGTTTGCGATCACAATGTGGGTTCGTACATTTGCGCGCACGATCTGGCGACGGGTGAACAGCTTTGGAAAACCAAACGACCCGAAGCGACCAGCGGGCATTGCACGCCCATTGTTTATCAACCCGAAGGAGGCGAGCCGCAGATCATCGCGGTCGGCTCGTTTTACTTGACTGCTTATTCGCCGACCAGCGGCGACAAGCTCTGGTGGGTCGGTGGCTTGTGTTTCGAAATGAAGTCCACGCCCGTTATCGACGGCGACATGGTTTACATCAATGGTTACGGCTCACCACAAAACGAAGCCGATGCAACTTTCAAAATCGACGATTTCGCGGCTGTTGTCGCGAGCAAAGATTCTGACAAAGATGGAGCGCTCAAGTTGGAGGAAATGCCTGACGAATTGTCCAAGAACTTTTTTCCAGCGATCGATTTGGACGCTGACGGCAAGCTGGGTGCCAAGGAGTGGGAGTACTTTCAACAATCGATCGCCAGCAAGAACAGCATGATGGCGATTCGGTTGGGTGGCGATGGCGAGATGACCAATCAAAACGTCGTTTGGAAATACGTGCGCAACATTCCGCAACTGCCATCGCCGGTTTTAGTCAATAACTTGTTGTTTATGATCGACGACAAAGGGATCGTGACGTGCTTGAATCCAAAGACGGGCGAAGCAATGAAGCGAGGCCGGCTGCAAGGTGCTGCCGGCGCTATTTATGCATCGCCGGTGGTGGCGGACGGTAAGCTGTTTTTTACTACCGAAGATGGCAAAGTGGCAGTCACCGACACAACCGCCGATTTCAACATCCTCGCAGTGAACGATTTGGGCGAACATTGTTACGCAACACCTGCTTTCGACCACGATCGCATCTACATCCGGACGGAAAAAGGGCTTTACGCATTCGGGAAATAGGAGCCGATCGGCGGCTTGGTCGCCACGAACTGAAAAGAGGGCAGCTGGTCGAAAGTCAGGAAGTGGCAGAGATTTTTAGAATCATTGAATTGTTGAACAAATCTACTCAATTTTTTCTTGGAGCAAGCCATGGCAGTGGATCAAGCGAAACTCGACGTAGTGATGGGAAAAATGCTGCAAGATATGGGCGCTGCCGCGAGCGGAGCCCTGATTTTGATCGGCGACAAGCTGGGATTGTATCGAGCGCTCGCCGAGGCTGGTCCGCTTACGTCGGCTGAATTGGCGGAGCGGACTGCGACGGCGGAGCGGTATGTTCGCGAATGGTTGGCCGCTCAAGCTGCGTCGGGATATCTCGAATACAAAGCAGACGCTAACACTTATTCCATCACCCCCGAATTCGCGATGGCACTTGCCGACGAACAGAGCCCAGCGTTTGTTGCTGGAGCCTATGAAGTGATCGCGTCGATGTTCAAAGACGAACCAAAAATCACCGAAGCATTTCGCACTGGTAGCGGTGTTGGCTGGCACGAGCACAGCGCCTGTTTGTTCCGAGGAACCGAACGATTTTTTCGCGCAGGATATGTAGCGCATCTTGTGCCAGAATGGCTGCCCGCGTTGGAAGGCGTTTGCGAGAAACTACAATGCGGGGCCAGCGTTGCCGACGTGGGTTGCGGCCACGGCGCATCGACCATTGTGATGGCCAAGGCATTTCCGAAATCGAAATTTATCGGGTTCGATTACCATGCCCCTTCGGTCGAACGCGCCCGCGCGGCCGCGCGCGAAGCTGGTGTCGAAGACCGTTGCTGTTTCGAGGTCGCCGACGCGAAGAACTTTCCGGGCGAGCGATTGGATTTGGTGGCTTTTTTTGACTGTTTGCATGATATGGGAGATCCTGTAGGCGCAGCCAAACACGTACGGGAGACACTCGCCCCCGATGGAACTTGGCTAATTGTGGAACCGTTTGCTGGCGACACGACCGAACAGAACTTGAGTCCGGTCGGGAGAATTTTCTACGCCGCGTCGACCATGGTTTGCGTGCCCGCTTCGTTGAGCCAGGAGGTTGGCATGGCCTTGGGGGCACAGGCTGGCGAAAGCCGCTTGCGACAAGTCGTAACGGCTGGCGGTTTTACTCGCTTTCGCCGCGCGACGGCGACACCGTTTAATCTCATCCTCGAAGCGCGACCGTAACGACTCTCAGAATTTCGCGCGGATTGCTTTCCCTGCAATCGTCGCCGGATCAAACAGAAGCGGAAAGAACTGGCCTTGCATCGGGGTGTTGGCGGGAATGGGCGGGACGCCGTCTAAGAGGACTTCGTCGGTCACTGAACAAACTCCGTCGCGAATCACGTTGATCACAACGGCACGACGCTGACGCTCGGTTCGATTTTCGTACGAGCCGTGAACCAGCAGCGGATGGTGAAACGCGCACTGGCCCGCTTTGAGTTCGATCGCGACCGGGTTTTGGAACTGCTCCCATTGCTGCGGCGAAAGCACCTTTCGGATTGCTTCCATGTCGCCCGCCAAGCCCGTGATCGGCAGCAAGTCCCATTCGTGCGAGCCGGCGATGTATTGCAGGCAGCCGTTGGCCCGCGTGCTGTCGTCAAGGCCGATCCAACATGTCAAATGCGCCATCGGTTTCGTGCGCGTCCAATACGAATAGTCTTGGTGCCAAGCCACCACGCCGCCGTGCCTCGCCGGCTTGCAAAACAGTTGATCGTGCCAAAATCGAACTGCGCCACCGAGCAGTTGACTGGCCGCCATGAGGAACGGCGCGTTCCACAAAATATCGTGCAGTGCGGGCCGCAAACGCCACGCTCCGAGAGCATGAAAGAGGACTTGGGTCGGATCGTTCGATTCGTTCGAGTGATATTCGTACCAAAGTTCGCGGCCGTTGTGATTGGGCTGCATAAGTTCCGCAAGCTCGCTACGGAGCGCGGCGATCTGGGCTTCGTTGAGGACTTGGACGGGAGACAAATAACCGTTTTTGTGGAAAAAGGCAACTTGATTGCCCGATAGGCGAAACGTATCCCATTCGTCCAGGGCCTGTGGCCACGCAAACAAGTCGGTAATTGGTTCGTGTCGTTTGGAAAGATCACCGGTCATGGCAAGGACTCCTGGCCGAATTACAATAGAGTGCTGAGCCAATCTTAGCGTTGTGACAATTCGTACGCCAATCGGCAGTCGTGGCCCGTAACATAATAATGGAAAGGACCGTCATGTTGGATGCACTTTTTTTGATGGTGCCGAACTACAGTTTGGCCTACACGCTCGTGGCACTTTGCATTTTGCTCGGCGTGTTGGCAGTTTGCATTCCCCGCCCGCGAAAAGAGTACAAGCAGGATGAGGGTTGAGTTTTCAGTTTTCAGCGAATCAGGCTGAGCGCGGGCGTCTTGCCTAGCCAGTTGTGTCAACACTACCGACTTGTGTCGGTAGCTTGGTTTTTCTCAAGCCTGTCGCCTCACGCCTCATGCCTGCCGACTCGCATCGGTAGCTTCTGGCTTTCGACTCTAAACTCTAAACTCTCAAGGCAGTTGTGTGATCACTACCGACTTCCGACGGTAGCTTCTGGCTCTCAACTTTCAACCCTCAACTTTCAACTCTCCTCCCATGATTGACTGGGATAGCCCGACGGGTGTGCTGTGCGGCGTGGCAATTTATTTTGCTGTGCTGATGCTGATCGCATGGCGCACCGGACGGAACGCAAGCAACGCGCAGTTCTTCTTGGCGTCGCGTCGTGCGAACTGGTTTGTCGTTGCGTTCGGTATGATCGGCGCAACGCTGTCGGGAATCACGTTTACGTCGATTCCTGGTCTGGTTGGCTCAAGCGGCTTTTCATATTGGCTCTTGGTTGCCGGATACGTCGTGGGCTATACGATCATCGCGACGGTGCTGTTGCCTCTTTACTATCGGCTGCACCTGACGTCGATCTACGGGTATTTGCGACAGCGGTTTGGAGCTTGGTCGTTTCGCACTGGCTCGGCGATATTCCTGGTTTCGCAATTGCTGGCATCATCGTTGCGGCTGCTGCTTCTGATCGAAATCGTACATCGGTTTGCGCTTGCCGAATTGGGAGTTCCGTTTTGGGGAAGCGTGGTAGTTTCTTTGGCATTGATCTGGGCGTACACGTTTCGAGGGGGCATCCACACGATCGTCTGGACAGATGTGTTTCAGACAATGTTTATGCTGGCGGCGGTCGGTTGGTCGATTTGGGCGGCGGCACAAATTCTGGACAAGGGCTGGGCCGATGTGGCAAGCGCCTGGACGCCGGAGTCATCGCGGATTTTCTTACACGACGATTTTTGGAGCAACGCGTGGCAATTTGTTCATGCGGTGGCCAGCGGTGCGCTGATCACGATTGCAATGACGGGCTTGGACCAAGACATGATGCAGAAAAATTTGAGTTGCCGCACGCTGGTTCAGTCGCAGCGAAACATGGCACTGTTTACGATTTTTCTCGTGTTCGTCAATTTGTTGTTCTTGTTCTTGGGAGCCGTTTTGCATTTCACGGCGCGGCAGCGTGGCATTGTGCTGCCAGGTGAAACGGACTTGGTCTATCCGACGTTGGCCTTTGGGCATCTAGCGTCGGGAACTGGCGTGATCTTCTTGTTGGGGATGATCGCCGCTACGTTTTCCGGTGCGGATGCTTCGCTTACCGCGCTGACCACGACGACATGCGTCGATTTTCTTGGCTTTACTGAATCATCGGACGATCGAAAGCATCGGCGCGTTCGGGTTGGCGTCCATTTGATTTACGCTGTTCTGACCTCCGCCGTCATCATGTTGTTGCGTCAGTGGACGTCGGGGCAAGCAACGATTCAAAGTTTGCTGTACTTGGTGGGATTGACGTATGGACCGCTGTTGGGACTATTCGCATTTGGGCTGTTAACGCGACGACGGTTGCGCGAGCCGCTCGTTCCAGTGGTTTGTGCCGTGGCTCCAATAATTGCATACGTATTGGACGATCGGAAATTTTTCTGCGGCGTGGAGTTTGGGCTGTTGTTGATCTTGGTCAATGCAGCGCTAACGTGGCTTGGGTTATTTGCGATTTCGCGGGTCGATGATTTGGAAGCGGACCAAACGTGTCCGGGGGGAAGGAGAATGATTAGTTGGTTGTGAAGTTGAAGGCGGGATGGGTGATAGGTCCAAAAGAAAGACCCCTCACCCACTGCAGTTAAACATTTTTGAGTTCCAATTTGACCGATTCATGTTCCCTCTCCCCGTTGCTTTGAACGGGGAGAGGGAACCAGAGAATATCGTATCGCGAAACGAGGGAATGCGGATGGCGAAAAAAGAATCATTAGTCGATCGGCGGTGTTGGCAGGATTGGAGCAAGCCGGCATTGGCTGCGGCGGCCGACTGGCTGATCACGCGATATCGGCACGAGAATGTCTTGAATTTATCCGGCGTGATCGTTGTCACACCTGGCGCTCGCAGTCGCAATCGACTGTTGGAGCTTTTGGTGGAACGGGCCGAAGTGGAGTCGCTGAACTTCACGCCGCCGGATTTCGTGCCGCTGAGCCATTTGCCAGAACAGCTTTATTCGCCACAGAAAAAGTTCGCGGGAGACGTCGTCCAACAAGTCGCTTGGGCAAAAGCGCTGCGCGATTTGGGACCGGAACAGCTAAGCGTTTTGGCGAAGAATGTTCCTGAGAACGGCGAGTTGACGGAGTTGCTTCCACTGGCGCGAATCATGCTTGCGCTGCACGTCGATTTGGCGAGCGAAGCGTTGATGTTCACCGACGTGGCCAGCGAGTTCAAGCGGATGCAGGTGGATCGATCCGAGTTGGACCGTTGGACTTTGTTGAGCCAAGTGCAGCGCAAATATTACGATCAGCTTAGCGCTGTAGGCTTGTGGGACCGGCAAGCGGCACGCGTCATGGCGCTTCAAAAAAAGGAATGTCGCGCGGACAAAGATCTTGTGCTGATCGGTTTAGTTGACTTGAGTCGCGTTTTTCGCCTGATGCTCGGACAAGTTGCTTCACTCGTGCATTCGCTCGTTTTTGCGGCGGACGAAGTGCGCGATGGCTTCGATGAAATAGGCTGTTTGCGCAGCGAATTTTGGCTTGCACAGCCGATCGAATTGCGGCCGGAGCAGATTCGGGTCGTCGATCGGCCGGCTGGCCAAGCGTCGGCGGTTATCGAATGCTTGACAGAATTGAATGGCAAATTTCCCGCCAGCCAAATCGCGATTGGGATTCCCAACCCCTCGGTGGCTTCGCATTTGCGGCGAGCATTGGATTTGGCCGGCGTGGAATCGCGCGACGCAACGGGGAAGCCGTTGACGCAATCGTTGCCGGTCAAGTTGGTGCAAGCGGTGAGGGATTATTTAAGGCATCAGCAATTCTCACAGTTTACTCGCTTGATTCGGCATCCGGATTGTTTCGATTGGATCAGCCACCGGATTGGGAATCGAATGTGGCTGCATAATGTTGACGAATATCAAAACCTATTTATTCCAGGTGGGCTTCCGCTGCGCGAAGGATTTCATTTGTCAAACATTGACGTCTTGCACGACGTCCATCGCGTGGTTATCGACCTGCTGAAGCCACTTGTGGGCCGAACTCGGCGACTAGATCAGTGGGCAGAACTTTGGACGAATCTGCTGACAGAGATTTACGGCAGCCGCGAAATCGACGGCGAGTCCGCGACTAGTCGTGAAGTGCTTTCTGCGTGCCGCAATTTGCACGCCGCGTTGCGATTGCTGGCCAGCTTGCCGTCCGAATGGTCGCTGGAGGGTTCGGCGGGCGATGCGCTGGACTTCGCATTGGATCAAGTCGAGCGCGAAGCAATTGCGGAACCGGACTCAACAGATGCAATTGAATTGCTGGGTTGGTTGGACTTGTCATTGGACGACGCGGCGGTGACGATCGTAACCGGCTTCAACGAAGAATTCGTTCCGTCGTCCGAAGGCACGCACTTGTTTCTACCCAACTCCGCGCGAGCCCAGTTGGGGATTTTGGACAACGCGCGGCGGTATGCTCGCGATGCGTATGCTCTAAGTTTGTTGGCGCGATCCCCGCGGCGTTTGACCATTATTTGCGGGCGGCACAATGATTCGGGCGATCCACTGCTGCCAAGCCGTCTACTTTTTGCGACGGACGATCAAACAATGGCCGAGCGATCCGCAATGTTTTTCCGCCACCAAGCGAGTGCGACTTTGCACATTTGGCTGGCAACGCAAACCGATCATCCCACGACGCAGCAGTTCTCAATTCCGAGACCCAAAATTGACGAGTTGAAAATGACGTCGCTGAGCGTGACGGACTTCAAACAGTATCTGCAGTGTCCTTACCGATTCTATTTGTCGCGCGTGCTACAGCTCAAACCATGCGTCGACAATTTGGTTGAGTTGCCGCCGTTTGCCTTCGGACATTTGCTGCACGAAATAGTCGAGGCGTTCGGCAACGACCCAATCAAGGATTCGACCGACCCTGACGAGATTAGAATGTTTTTTCGGCGGCAGATTGATTTGACGATGGAGCGGCATGGCGAACAAGCCTCAGCCGCCGTTCAAATTCAATTTCAGCAAGTCCGATTGCGGCTGGACAAGTTTGCCGACCTGCAGGCCCAGCGGCGGCGCGACGGCTGGGAGATTATCGAAGCGGAGGTGAAGAAAGGGACGGGCACTTTGGTTGTTGACGGCGAGCCGTTTGGTTTGCGTGGGCGGATCGATCGCGTTGACCGAAATGAGCATACGGGGCAACTTGCAGTGTTCGATTACAAGACGATGGAACCGGCGACATCGCCCGACAAGGCCCATCGCAAAAACGGCGAATGGGTCGACTTGCAACTGCCGTTGTATCGGCACTTGATTCAAACGAGAGAGTATTTTGTTTCGGGCCCGATTCTATTGGGTTACATCTTGGTCCCAAGCGATATAAAGAACACGGAATTTGCGATCGCCGAATGGAGCGAAGATGAGTTGCATTCCGCCGACGAAGTCGCATTCGATGTGATTCGCGCGGTGCGCTGCAATAGATTTTGGCCCCCTGCCGACGAGCCGCCCGACTACAGCGAGCAATGGTCGGCAATTTGCCAAGACGATTTGCCGGAGCGTTGGTCTCCCCAGGAGGCCGCCACATGACAACGATTGAACAGGCCACGATCGACAACACGATCATTCGCGCTTCGGCGGGGAGCGGAAAAACGACCGCGTTGGCGAGCCGCTATTTGCAGTTGCTCCTAAGCGGCGTGCAATGCCACGCAATTTTGGCAACGACTTTTACGCGCAAAGCAGCGGGCGAAATTTTGGATCGCATCATGACCGGCTTGGCGTCGTCGTCGCTCGATGACGGCTTAGCAAAAAAGCTGGGCCAAACGCTGCAATTAGTTGGCTTTGACCAAAAAACCGCTCGATTGATGCTGCGGCACCTGCTGATCAATTTGCATCGCTTGCAAGTCGGAACGCTTGATAGCTTTTTTGCAAAACTGGCCCGGTCGTTCAGTTTGGAAATGGGCTTGGACCCAGATTGGGAAATTGTCGAGCAGCGCTTGATCGACCAGTTGGCACAAGCGTCCGTTGGTTCGGTGCTTTCGCATTCCGATGCGATTCAACTGCTGCATTTAATGGCCAAAGGCGATTCGATTCGTGGTGCGAATAAGTTGATGATGGACACGGTCAGCCAGCTTTACGAAATATTCTTGGACTCGACGCCTGATGCATGGTTTCAATTGCAGCCTCATGCGGTTTTGTCGCCCGATAAGCTCGTTTCGGCACTGGAGCAATTGACCACAATTGGGATCGCGGACAAACGGATGGCCACGGCGCGCGTGAAAGATTGTGAGCGCGCGGCGAACGAGGATTGGGACGGATTTATCGCAAATGGCCTCACCGCGAAAATCTTGGACCAGACTAACGAGTACTTCAAGAAACCGATTCCGGACGAGTTGCGAAGTGCTTATTTGCCTCTGATCGACCACGTGCGTGGATTGGTTACGAACGAACTCAAGGACTCGACCGAGTCGACGTTTAATTTGCTCGATCGATTCCGCGAGCGGTTCGAAGCGTCCAAAACCGAAGCGGGCTCGTTGGGCTTTAATGATGTCACGCGACGGTTGGTTGAATTATTGAACAGCAGCGGCGAGCAAGCGGAAACAAATTGGACGCACCGTTCGGATTGGAACCTCGACCATCTACTGTTGGATGAATTCCAAGACACGTCGCCAGAGCAGTGGCGAGTCATTGAACCGTTTGCGCGGCGTGTGATGAAACCAGGAGCGGAGCGGTCGTTTTTCTGTGTCGGCGATACGAAGCAAGCGATTTACGGCTGGCGAGGCGGTGTCGCCGAACTATTCGAACTTGTAAATAAGCGGTTTCCGGATTTGCGCGGCCGAGAGCTTACCTGCAGTTTTCGCTCTTCGCAGGCGATCATCGATACGGTCAACCAAGTGTTTGAAAACGCGGAGCAATATGAATCGAACAACCCGCTTACGAACGCGGTGGTACGGAGATGGAAAGATCGATTCACTACGCACACGACCGCAAAAGCCGGTTTGCCCGGCTATGCGATGTTGGAGCGGGTTGGCGAAGCCGACGATTTATTCGCCGTCGTCGTTGAACGGATCAAGTCGATTTACGAGCGATCCCCAAATTGCACCGTTGCTGTGCTAACGCGAGACAACATCGAAGTAAAGAACCTGATTTTCGCGTTGCATTCCGCAGGTGTTCCTGCGAGCGAGGAGGGGGGCAATCCGCTAACTGATTCGGCAGCGGTGCAGTTGATCTTGTCGCTGATGCAGCTTGGCGATCATCCGAACGATTCGGTGGCTTGGTTTCACGTTGCCAATAGTCCGCTCGCCGCGATGATTGGCCTGCCGCCCTGCGAAATTGAATGGGAGAAATCGGCCGCGATTTTGCGGCAAGTCCATTCGGTTGCCGCCGACGTGCGTCGCGAGTTGAGCGAAATCGGTTACGGCGCGACGGTGGCCCGATGGGCGGCGGTGTTGGCTCCATCGTGTACCGTCCGAGAACTTCGGCGATTGCAAAAGCTGATCGAACTGTCCGACGAGTACGATGCCCAAGCGACTTTGCGGCCCGCAGATTTTGTGGAATTCGTTCAAGCAAAGAAAGTCGAGGATCCCACGGGTTCGCCCGTTCGTGTGATGACGATTCACAAAGCAAAAGGTCTTGAGTTCGACGTCGTTGTTTTGCCCTGCCTTTCCAAGAGGTTTACTCCGCGTCCCGGCGAAGTCATGTTCTTTCGGCCTTCGCCCACCGAGCCAATTTCGTTTGTGACGCGGTATGTGAATTCCGCGCACCGGCGACTTTTGCCGCCAAAGATCCAGCAAGCTTACGAACAACAATTCGAACGCGGCTTGAACGAAGCGATTTGCGTTTTGTACGTTGCCATGACGCGAGCCATCCATGCGTTGTATATGTTCGTTGACGCGAACGAGTCCGAGTCGCATCAGACGATGTCAGGCATTTTGCTGGCCAATTTGGCAAATCCACGCGGGCCGACGGGCAAGTCACCAGGCAAAATTTTTGAGCACGGCGATCCGGCGTGGGTCGAAACATTTGTCGCCAAGGGTCTTGGCAAATTCGCGCACCTACAAAATACAAGTGCCGTGACTCTCGGCGACGTCGACTACAAAACTTTGAAGCTCGCACCGACGACCGTTGGACCAAGTCGCGGACTTCCAATGACAAGCCCGTCGCAAATGTCGTCGAGTTGGCACGGTACGATTGGCTTGGCACTCTCCCAAGCGGCGGATAGGGCAGCTCAGGATCGCGGGACGATCTTGCACGCATGTCTTGCCCAGATTCAATGGTTGGATGACGCGAGTTGGCAAAATGGACTATTGAACGAGTTGCGGCGTCGTTTTCCCGACTTCGAGAATTTGGAATCGATCGTCGACGAATTTGCGACAATGGTGCGTCAGCCGAAAATTTCAGGGTTGCTGCACAGCTCAAGTTATTCCGATCAAATTGCCCGCAGAGTTTTGCCCAGCCAAATTATTTTTGAGCCGCTGACCGCGTCGGTGGAAAATGAACGGTCGTTTGCCGTGCGCATGGACCATTGGATCGTCCAAGGCACAATCGATCGACTGGTCTTGATTCACGAAGGGCCAACCCTGATCGCCGCCGAGGTAATCGAATACAAGTCGGATCGGCTTGGAAAAGCGGACGAGTCAGCGATTCAGCAATGCGTAGCCGATTATCGACCGCAAATCGAGGCTTATCGCCGAGCGGTCGCTCAATTTACTGGTTTGGCAATCGACCAGGTTCTAGCAAGGCTTATGCTGGTGGGCATTGATCGCGAGTTCGAAGTGCGGTAACTATTGAGGCGTTATTACGAAGGACCAGCCCCAACCAAAATTGTCGTTTTGAATTCAAACAACAAGCTACCGACGCGAGTCGGTAGTGTTGACACAATTGGCTAAGAAACGCAATTGCCAAATCCAACTTTAGCCAACTGTATGAAACTCTACCGACTTGCGTCGGTAGTTTCTAGGAATACACTTTCGACTGTGCCATTTGCGCAAGCCCCGAATTGAATCGAAGCCAGCGAATAACGATGTCAAAATCAAAAAAATCACAAACCAAAGACGCTTGGACTAAGGCGACGACTGGCGCAAATGTCTCACGCGCTCCTCGTCCACCTGCGTGGCGAAGTCGAATCGGCTTGATCGTTTCATTTTTTGTTTTGACGATTGGCGGCGCGTATTTTTACCAGAGTATTAATTCCAAGGATGACGTGAAAACGTACGACTTCAAAGTGGTCGCGAAATACCCGCACGATTCGACCGCGTTTACCGAGGGGTTGTTTTTTCACGAAGGCCAAATCTATGAAAGCACTGGCTTGGTGGGATCGAGCACGTTGCGGAAGACTGACCTAACGACGAATCAAGTCACCATCGAAAAAATCGATGCGAAAATCTTCGGCGAAGGATTGGTGTTGTGGCGAGGTCGGCTGATTCAGTTGACGTATGACGAGGGCGTCGCGTATTGCTACGATCTGGATTTCAAGCGACTGGAACAGAAGTTTAAGTACGAGGGGCAAGGCTGGGGCCTGACTCACGACGGCAAGCATTTGATCATGAGCAATGGAACGTCGGAATTGCAGTTTCGCAATCCGGAGACTTTTGAACTGGATCATCGACTGCCGGTAACGCTCAACGGGCGGCGGATTGGTCGATTGAATGAATTGGAATACGTCACCGGAAAAATTTACGCGAACGTCTGGCATGAGGATTACATTTTGGAAATCGATCCGAAGTCGGGCCAAGTCACCGCGCGTTTCGACCTGAGGGGACTGCTGCCTCGGAACGATCGCCCCGACAATCGCGAAGCGGTGCTCAACGGAATTGCTTACAACACGGAGACGAATCGGTTCATCGTCACGGGCAAGTACTGGCCGAATTTTTTCGAGATCGAACTAGTTCCGCGCGACCAGAAATGAGGACCGCTCATGCACGCCATGCCACTAATGCTAGGCGTTTTGGCTTGCTTGGCCGTCGCTTATCGATACTACAGCGCGTTTTTAGCGGCGCGAGTTGCGGCGCTCGATGATTCGCGGCAGACACCGGCGTTCACGCATTACGATGGCCAAAATTATCATCCCACGAATCGATGGGTTTTGTTCGGGCACCATTTTGCTGCGATCTCCGGCGCGGGGCCGCTGATCGGACCGGTGCTCGCCATTCAGTTCGGATACTTGCCGGGACTAATCTGGATTGTCGTCGGAGTTTGCTTGGCCGGCGCCGTTCAAGACATGTTGGTGCTTGCAGCAAGCGTTCGACGAGGTGGGCGGTCGCTGGCGGAAATTGCGCGCGCGGAAATTAATCGAACGGCTGGAGTGACCGCTTCGATTGCGATTTTGTTCGTTGTGATTATCGCGCTTTCGGGTTTGGGAGTCGTCGTCGTTAAAGCTTTGGGCGGCGAGCAAATAATGCTGGCGGCCGGTACCAAGTTGCATTTGTCGGCGTCGGCCACTTCGCCAACTCTCAACCAATCCGATCCAAGCCGACGGCTGACCATTCCGGGTGGCACGATGCTGGAATATCCCAACGGCGATTCGATCGAACGAAGTGAGTCGTTCTCATTGATCTGGCCAACGAACGAGCCCCTAGAACAATCGCTGAACGTGACCGCAGACGGCAGATCCACGCTGCATCTCCCCGATGGGGTTTTGCAAAGCGTGCCCGGCAGTTCGTGGGGGACTTTTACGATCGCATGTACGATACCGATAGCGCTTTTGGTCGGGCTGTACATGTACAAAATCCGAAAAGGCCGCGTGGTCGAAGCATCCTTATTGGGCGCGGTGGCCACGATTGCAGCAACGATCCTGGGCAATTGGATTCCTGGCTCGGTTTGGGAACCGTACTTCTCGCTTTCACGTGAAGGGATTATTTGGGCAATTGCGATCTACGGGTTCATCGCCTCCGTGCTGCCGGTTTGGCTATTGCTCTGCCCTCGCGATTACTTATCGAGCTTTCTCAAAATTGGGACGGTGGTGCTGCTGGTGATTAGCGTTCTGGTGGCCAACCCGCGATTGCAAGCGCCTGCGGTGAACGAATTTTTCGCCGGTGGTGGCGGGCCGTATTTTAGCGGGGCGATTTTTCCATTTTGCTTTATTTGCATCATGTGCGGAGCGATCAGCGGTTTTCATTCGTTAGTCTCAAGCGGTACGACTCCAAAAATGATCATGCGCGAAAGCGATGTGCGCATGATCGGCTACGGGGCCATGCTGATCGAAGGCTTGGTCGGCGTTGTTGCACTGATTGCGGCGGCAGCACTTCCCCAAGGTGATTATTGGGCGATCAATATTCGGTTGGATCGGGTTGCTCAATACGCCGACACGCTGGAAAAGATGAACGTGGGAAAGGATAACCTTAGCGAAATTGAGCGCCAAGTCGGTGGAGAGTCGTTGCGTGGCAGAACTGGTGGGGCGGTCACGTTGGCGGTCGGCATGTCGCAAATATTTACCGACGCCACGCGGAAGATTTTTGGCAATCGTTTTAGCGTCGATGGCGTTATCAAGTACTGGTATCACTTTGCGATCATGTTCGAAGCGTTGTTTATCCTAACGACAATCGACACGGGAACTCGCATCGCAAGATTTTTGTTGCAAGAGGCTTGGGGCAAATTCGACCGTCGATTTGAGCGGACGAACTGGCTGCCAGGGTCCATCATTTCAACAGCGCTGGTCGTGGTGGCTTGGGCTGGTTTGATTTGGACCGGATCAATCGAAACGATTTGGCCGATGTTCGGTATCGCCAATCAGTTATTGGCGGCGATCGCATTGTGCGTTGTGACGACGATGATCATCAACTCGGGCCGTGCGCGATATGTTTGGATTACTTTGGTGCCGATGGCTTTTGTAATGACGACGACGGCGACGGCAGGCTATCAACTCGTGTTCGGAAAATTTCGCAACGACTTTCTCAAGGCTTGGCAAAGCGGAGACACGACAGGCGCCATCAGCAGCGGGCTGAATATTTTCTTTACAGTGTTCATGCTGGCGTGCTTGGTCATCATCTTGGCGAATGCCGTTGGAACTTGGGTGGACGTGTTGGGGCGAGGCAAACAGCGTAGTGCGAACTAACTTCATTGGGCGGCGATCCGCTACTGCCCGCGTCGCCGTCGCGCGGATATACTTTGGCTTTTGACGAATGGCCAGCGGGCAAACGGGAGGCATTTGTGCCGGAAAAAGTAGTGATTATCGGGAGCGGGCCAGCGGGTTGGTCGGCGGCAATTTACGCTGCGCGAGCCAATCTTTCGCCGCTTTTATTCGAAGGGACGATTTCGCCTGACATGATTCCGCTCGGCCAGTTGGCATTTACGACCGAAGTCGAAAACTACGCGGGGTTTCCCGCCGGGAATATTCGCGCGTTCGTCGAATCGGCTGTCGATTCGGATCGTCACTACAATCTGCCGCCGGCTCCTGATCATGTGCGGAATGGTCAGCCGCACTACGCCGTGCAGGGTGTGGAGTTGATGGAATTGATGAAGCAACAAGCGATCAATTTTGGCACACGAGTCGTTGCCGACGAAATCGTCGAAGTCGATTTCTCGCGGCGGCCTTTTCGCGTCAAGTCCGGCGAGGGATCGTCGTGGCACGAAGCCCACTCGGTGATTGTGGCCACGGGTGCGAGGGCGAATTATTTGGGATTGCCCAGCGAACAACTTTACAAAAACAAAGGGGTTAGTGCGTGCGCCGTTTGCGACGGTGCGCTCCCTTTGTTTCGCAATCAGCCTTTGGCGGTCATTGGAGGCGGCGATTCGGCGATCGAGGAAGCGACGTTTCTAACCAAATTCGCGAAGACTGTGTACCTCGTTCACCGCCGCGACCAGTTGCGTGCTTCGAAGATCATGCAACAGCGGGCCTTGAGCAACCACAAGATCGAAATTATCTGGAACCACGGCGTCAGCGAAGTCTTGGGAGATGGGCAACGTTTGAATGGAATCAAGCTTCAAAACACGGTCGACGGTTCGCAGAAAGTGCTCGACGTTCGCGGAATGTTTTTGGCGATTGGCCACACGCCCAACACGGACTTTCTCAAGGGGAGCTTGGAAATGAATGACAAGGGCTACCTTCGATTGCCGCAGTCGTTTCGCACGTTTACTTCAGTCGCGGGTGTCTTCGCGGCGGGAGACGTGGCGGACGACTATTATCGCCAAGCCATTACGTCGGCCGGAACGGGTTGCATGGCGGCGCTTGACGCCGAGCGTTATCTGGCCGCCCAAGGAATCGAGTGAGACCACGCGGAGAAATGGGAATGACAAAAAAACTTTCGGTTGCGGCGTCACGAATTGAATCGGCGATCGGTTCCGTCGCGATGATTCAAGGCTGGGTCCGCACGCGACGCGACTCCAAAGCAGGTTTTAGCTTTTTGGAAATCAACGATGGTTCGTGCCAAGGCAATCTGCAAGTGATCGCTGATGGCAAGTTGCCGAACTACGAAGGTGAAATCAAATTGCTCAACGCCGGTTGTAGCGTGACGGTCGAAGGGGAAATCAAGAAATCCGGCGGACAAGGCCAAGCCACCGAGCTTCAAGCTCATCGTGTGATCGTACACGGCTGGGCCGATCCCGAAACGTATCCGCTGCAAAAGAAACGGCACACGTTTGAAAAGCTGCGCGAGTGGGCCCACCTACGTCCACGGACGAACACGTTTGGCGCGATCGCGCGGATTCGGAACTTGATTAGCTACAGCATTCACCAGTTCTACCAAGAGCAAGGCTTTCTCTACATCCACATGCCGATCATCACGGCCAGTGATTGCGAAGGTGCCGGCGCGATGTTCCAGGTCACGACGATGAACTTGGAACAGATCGCAAAGATGCAACTTGACAAACTCGACTACAAGTTCGACTTTTTTCACCGGCCGGCGTTTCTGACGGTGAGTGGGCAACTCGAAGCGGAGACGTATGCTTGCGCTTTGGGCAAAGTCTACACGTTTGGCCCGACCTTTCGCGCTGAGAACTCGAATACGTCGCGGCATTTGTCTGAATTTTGGATGATCGAGCCGGAGATGGCGTTTTATGAACTGTCGGACAACATGGATTTGGCCGAGAGCTTTCTAAAGCGAATTTTTTCCGACGTCTTGGCTCGCGGTGAAGAAGATTTGAGATTTTTGCAGAAGTACGCCGACCCGGAACAAAAAGTCGAACAGCCGCTCATCGACAACTTGACTCAGATCGTGCAGAGCAAATTCGTGCGGCTACCCTACACCGAGGCAATCAATATCTTGACGACCAGCGGGCACAAATTTGAGTTCCCGGTTAAGTGGGGCATCGACTTGCAAAGCGAACATGAACGATTCTTGACCGAACAGCATTTCAAATCGCCTGTGATCCTGTACGACTACCCGCGTGAAATCAAATCGTTCTACATGTATTGTAACGATGATGGGAAAACGGTTCGCGCGATGGATGTGCTCGTGCCAGGCGTGGGCGAAATTATCGGCGGCAGTCAGCGCGAACATCGGCTTGAGCAACTTCGAACCAGGATGATAGAAAAAGGACTGAGCGAAGAAGTTTACTGGTGGTACCTCGACTTGCGGCGATTCGGAACGGTGCCCCATGCGGGTTTCGGCTTGGGGTTGGAGCGCGTAATGCAATTTGTCACCGGGATGGGAAACATTCGAGACGTCATTCCCTTCCCGCGAACGCCCGGAAGTGCGGAGTTCTAAGCATGTTCGATATCGACCCACTGCGATTAGGAATTTCGGTCGTCCCGTTGACGGTGTACTTGTTGATGATGGGAATCGTCAACTTGATGAGTCGCCCATTTGTGACGACGGGTGCGCGCGATACGGCGGCCGTCGCGATTGGAATCATCGGCCTGATGATCGTCGGCCCAATGGAGTTGTTTTTTCCTGAAGGAGCGGCGTTACGTTTCGGTGCTTGGGTTTGGGTACTGCTGATTGCGTTTTACGGATTGTGCGTAGCGATGGCCGTTCTGCTGATGCGTCCGCGAATCGTTGTGTACAACACGTCGATGGAGCAAGTGCGGCCGATCCTAGCGAGTACCGTAGCTCAGATGGACAGCAAAGCTCGCTGGACCGGCGACAGTTTGCTGATTCCATCGCTGAATGTTCACTTGCACTTGGAAGGATTTTCGTTTCTGCGCAACGTGCAGTTGGTTGCGGTCGGCCATCGACAGAGTTACGAAGGCTGGCGCAAGCTTGAGCAAATTCTGCGCGATGCGATTCGTCCCGTGCGGACTTTTCCAAGCTTGTTGGGGATGTTGTTGGCGACGATTGCAATCGCCATGTCGCTCGGGACTTGGTTTGTCTTGGCTCGAAATCAGGCGACCGTTGTCGCGGCGTTGAACGAAATGTTGTGGCGATAGAGTTGGAATTTATGATTGCTGATTTCAGATTTATGATTGGATAACTGCCAACGACTGCTGCAACGAAACTGCCGACGCGAGTCGGTAGAGGGTCATTCAACTAGCTAAAACGACAAGGGGCGTGTGCGTACGAAAAAGGGTCCGCGAGGTCAGCCTTCGTAGCCAATGGTGTCAATACTATCGACTCGCGTCGGTAGCTTGATTTCAAACGAACGGCGGTCGAGCTAGCCCGTTGTGTCAGCACTACTGACTTGCGTCGGTAGCTTCCCTCAACTCTCAACTCTCAACTTCGACGCGGCAAATGTTCCAATTGGCGGCGGAGTTCGTCGATTGAAAGGGACACGGGTTCGATCACGCACGGGTATTCGACGTCTTGCCGCAAGTATTTAGGCAAGCCGCTCAGTTCGACTTCTTCTTCCAGTGCGGCCAGCCAGTTGGGTAAATCGACTCCGATTCCCATCGGGTGATTCATCAATTGATTGGCTTCGTGTTCGAGAGTATTGAAGGCGCGAACGGACTCTGACGAACCGGGCTGGGCCATCGCCAGCGGAAGGAGTGATCTCATTCGGTCGATCTGCATCGGGAGGATAAACCTTTCGGCCAGCCGATCGTGAACCGTCAACATTTGCATTGAATATTGCTGGCGCAGTTTCACGAACTTTTCGAGATAGCGATCTGCTTCGGGACCGACACGTTCTGAAAGTGAGCTTCGCCACATTCGGGCGACCCTATTTTCACCCGACTGAACGAGAATACGATGAGCCCAGATCACTGGTCGCAAGTGCCAACAGACTCGATCGTAGCGGACTCGTAGCCGCAGAAAATCGAGAAACATGTACAACAAGTCGCCTCGGTCGCTCTGCGTCGTCGTGCTATTAAAGTCACGGTACTCGTTGTAGTTTTCGATGACCGCCTCGAACACGAGCGTCAGATAACGCGCGGCCTTGGGGAGCGTGATCGAGCGGCCCAATTCCCGAACGATCTTGAGCTGCTCGCCTTCCTGCGAATCTTGTAATTGCGCAAGCCAAACCTCGGTCCCTTGGTGCAGAATGGCGCGAACATTTCCTAATTGCAGTAGTCGTTGTGTGAATAAATCCGCTCCATACTGCGAGATGAATTCGACAAACCGACCCCACGACGATTTGTCGCTGACTTTTTCCAATACGCTCAAGCGAAGCGTTTTGCTGTGGTCCAGCCACATGATCAGCATCGATTCGGTTAACAACTCGACACAATCAAACAAGGACTGTGCCGTTGCGGTCGTGGTCTTGTCGTCGGAGTCCGCGCGGTCGATTGAATGCGGAGTGTCTTGACGAGTGGCGTGGGCCAAAGCTTCGACCATCGACGAAAAGGCGATTTTGAAAAGTTCATCGAATTCCGTTACGGCCCCTGCGCCGACACCGTGATTTTGTTCCATGGCGAGCGCGGTCGCGCAGAGTCCATGCGTTTGGGAAAACATTCCCAAACGGGGCAAGCACTTGAGAAGTTCTTGAATGGCGTCTTGGCGGGCGCGAGCGGACACAATTTCGTGTGGATCGCCCCCTTTTGACAGCGGCACATACAACAGCGAATGCCGATGCAAATGCTCGACCAAACGGTCGAAATATTCCGAAACCAATGTTGGATTGCGGAGCTGCACCGCCGCAAAGACAGCGATCACAGGACGCTGATCGGCGACCGGACCGTCGGCTTGATCGAGCGGCTTTTCATCGACCAGAAAATCGATTGCCGCGTTTGTGGCCGCCAACAAACAAATCGCGTTATCGGTGTCGATGCAAGTCGTAATAATCCGATCCATCAACGACTCTTTGAAAAGTCGATGGCGGTCGTATTCGATCAACGAATCGTGGTCGCCGCTGCTTGGCGGCAAGCGATATTGCGACACCGACTGCAGAAGTATCGCGAGTTTGCCACGATTGACGTCGGCTTGGGCGAGCCAAGTGGCCGTCGTTTCACGGCGATGGCGAAGCACATCCGCTAAGCGTTCGGCGTCCTGCGAGTTCTGACTCGTGGGAATTGGCCAAGTCGTCGCGCTGGACCAAAGATGCGCCAACGTCTGCAAAAAGTCCAGCCGATCCGCGACGCGATTAACTTCGGTTTCGAGTTCATCCTCGTCGGTCAAATTGGACTCGAAGATCTCGCCTTCCATTCCGTCGTCGGTTGTATCGCGGTAGACGACCTCTTCATACGCGGCACCGAATAACCCGTCGGAACTGCTGTCGCTTTCGGAATCCGAAGAGTCTGCGGATGGCGACTTTGGCCGCTGACGGTCCGCCGTTGAAAGATCAAAATCGGGGACATTCCAATGCTCGTCCGCGTTGACTTCGAGGAAGTCATAGGCTTTGCGGATTTGTTCGAATCGCTGCGTGAAAGCCTCCAGATTGTGGACGGTTGGCAGCGACTGGTCTTTGAAGCGGACGGTCCAGCGGCGCAAAAAATCATGGAATGAGCATTCGCCTTGTCGCAGAGGAACGTCGTTGGCGCGGCTGAGCCAATGAATGAGCAGTGCCATCACCGTGGCCAAATCGTCGCGCATCATCAGCGCGTCGATCACGAGCGCGTAGGCTTGCGGACTGTCGAACATTTTTGCGTGCTTGGCCCAAAAATCCGTGTTGCCGGCCGAAGCACCCCCTTTATGCCAGAGGTTGAGAGCTTGGGCGACGTGCTCGGCGGCTTTTACGATTTCTTTTGGGTTGACCGCGTTGGCCGACGAAATCGCGTGCGGAGCATAGTGATGCCACCAATGCGCGATCGACTCAAGCTGCAGTTTGATCCGCCCACAAAGCGGTAGGTTATCGATCGCGGCCGCTTCGCTAAGTAACTGTGAGCAATAAGCCAAGATGTGTTCGATCAAGTCCACCAGATCGTCGATCCGGTGATCGCGAATCGTGTTGACTTGTGCAGGAAACAAACTGAAGTTGCCATCGAAGCCCAAGATATTCCAAGGGTCGACGATCGCCCCACAGTTGATACCGCGCTGAACCAAGTCCATGATTTTTGGAATCACGGTCAACGCCTTTTCGAGGTCGCCGACTTTGATCATCTGTCGCCCGGCAGCAATCAAGCAATCGATTTGGCAAAGCGTGCGGGCTGACGCCACCGGGACAACATTGGCTTGGCGATGGGCCGCGTCGAGAAATCCCATTCGCGCATAAATGGATGCCAGATGCACATGAACCAATTGGGCCGCGCGTCGCTCGGCAAGCTTGGCGTTCAGATGCTGCCGCGCACCGCCGAACGGCTGGCGGCGATGTTCGGATTCCTTTACCAAGCGTTGCTTTTGTTTGCCGCCGAGCTGCGCGATTAGCCGTTCGTAAAACGCATCGCGATAGCCAGCGATCGTCGGCAGCAGCGATTCGAGCGTCGTGTTGGAGTCATACGCGTCGGGGCCGTAGCCGCTAATACCTGAAGCCATCAGGATTGTGCCGGCTAGAACGGCACCGGCCTCGAATTGCAGCTCCGCCGGATCCATGGACGGCTCGTTTTCCAATCGATTCAAAAGCGCGTCGAGCGTGACTTGATGGACGACGAACCGACGAAAGTGATGATCCGCGTCAATCTGGTGCGGATCCCATTGTCCGAAGTGATGATTGGGTCGCTTGTTGACGGGGTGATCAAAATCAAATGCGCGCGGGTCAATTGACAACTCGACCATTCGTTCGGGCGAAAAATGAGCGGCCCGCAATAAATTCGGGTCCGTGTTTTCGAGAATCTCGATCGCCTTTTCGACAAGTTGATGATACGGGCCGAGCGCCACACCTACCCCGCGTAGGTAAAGCGGGATCGGGCAGACCCATTCGTGTTGGTACGGTTCGATGTCTTGCGATTCAAGCGCGGCAACCGGCCGATACCCGATGTAGTCATTAAGTTGCTTGGTCGCCGCAGTCGCGATTTGTTCGTCGGTACGCTCGGGGTCCAGGTGACTTAATACGGCTTGGGCGGCGCGGCCAACAAAAAAACTATTGAACAACGTCAAGTCGGGTTGGTGCCACATTAAGTCGATGTGGTGGCGGCGATAGCCGGGCAGCAACGCCTCAAACAAGATCCGCACGACGCGATCGGCTTGAACGGAATCTCGGAACGTGCCGTTTGTCTTGGCCAGCGATCGGAGCGAATCGCTCAAAAGCCGATGCAGATTGGTTAGCGAAAATTCAGCGGGACTTTGCGCATCGGCCAATCGACCAAAAAGCCGATCCAAACTTGTAAAAAAATTCGTGTCAAAAGTCCCCGACGAGAAATTGAGATAACCCAATATCTGAGTAATTTCGTCCGTCTGCGTCGGCTTGATTTCGAGGCTCATATCATGAAACTCGGTGAGAGGTGCGGTCGTCGAAATGACGCGACGGATCCGGCCGCCAAAGAGCCAAAGGGATTGAAAAGTAAAATGATGGTGCGGCTTCCAATTTTGAATTTGGCCGTAAAATGGGACTGGGTGAAGGCGTGACGTAGGGGTTATCCTAAAAATGTCGGCAATTTTGGTCTAGTGTACGATACACGGCCGATTTTCGAGAATGAGGTAGCTGGCACTGCCGATCCCTTGAAAACCGCCGGTTGGATCGGCGTTAGGGTAATTTACGAATTCGCCAAGCCTGCTTTTGGCGGCTCGTCCAATTACAATGAAAGCGTGAAGGCAATCCGCATCGAAAAGACACAGCGGAATGCCGATTTCCCAATAATGCTGTCGTTCCCAAAATCTTTGTCGAGGCGTGGTGATATGAAACGCACGTGGACTTGTCTGTTGTTGTGCATCTCGGCTTGTACGCTTTTGATGGCCGGGCTTTCGCAATTACTCGCGGCCGATGGTGGCGGCGATGGCGCAATTAATTCGGTCGAATTATCGCGCGCCGGTTTGCAAAAAATGTGGACCAGCCAAGCCGAATTGAGTTCGTCAGATCAGTTGAAATTCGTCCAGCTTCACGTGAGCAACACCCGCGCGGCTGTATTCTTCGAAATTCATGTCGGCGAAGAGGTACGCAAGTCCTTCGCAAGCCTCGATCGCGATGCATTCGGCAGCCCATTAGGTTACGAGCGGGCCAAGGAACTTGCGGACTTGCAGCGTGAGATCATCGAACAACAAGTTGCCGCGTCGCTCGCGGACAAAAAACTTTCACAAGAAGAGTATTCAGAAATAGTCTACGGCACTTCAACCGAAGCCGTTACTAAACGCCAAAAATTGTTGGAAGCCGCCAAACAAAAAGTTGAAGTTCACAAATACGTCGAACCGCGAATGACTTTGTACACACTTAACGGCAAGAATGTCCTGCAAGCTTTCGACGCGGAAACTGGCGACGTCCGATGGTCGCGACAAGTTGGTTCGCGCGACGGATACGCGATGGGATTGGCCGCCAACGATGCGATGGTTGCCGTCGTTTCCGGGACCAAAGTCTATTGCTTAGAAGCCGATCAGGGGCGAATTTTGTGGAGCCATAGTTGCGATGGCCCACCCAACGCGGCGCCCGCCATGTCGCATACTCACATCTTTGTTCCGCTGATGGATGGCCGTCTCGAAGCGTTTAACATCGCGAAAGACGGGATCGGTTCTGAATACTACGTCTCGCATGGACGTATCAGCGCTCAGCCACTCGTCACAGGTCGAACTGTTTCGTGGCCGACCGACAAAGGGCATTATAACGTGGCTTATTTTGATCGCATTGGTGCGATTCGATATCGCGTTCGCGCCAACGGTTCGATAGTCGCCACGCCTGCTAAGCTCGGTCGTGTTTTGTTTTTCACGGCGATGGACGGATACATCTACGCCATCGACGAAGTCCTAGGCTCGATCTACTGGGAATTCTCCACCGGCTCATCAATCAGCCAATCTCCTTTGGCCGTCGATGATGCGATTTACTTCGTCACCGACAACGAAGAGCTGTACAAAGTTGACAGCAAGACCGGCGAAACGCCCGCTTCGTGGCCCAAGTCCATCTCTGGAATTCACCGCTTGATCGGAGCGGCGAATGAGTTCGTTTACGCCCAAGACTCTTCCGGGAACCTCGTCACGATTCGCACGGACACAGGATCGCGAGTCTCGTCGATTTACGTTGGCGACGGAGTACATTTGCTGAACGGCCAGTCGGATCGGATTTTTCTCGTCTCCAATTCTGGTGCCATTCAATGCTTGCGACAAATCAACCAAGTCCATCCGAAATTTAATGTTCCAGTCTCGGAAACAATTGCCGGCGGCGATCCAGACAGCAAGCCCAAACGTCGCGCGACCAAGTTTAACGAACAAATTCGCAACCCGTTTGAGACGAAAGAAGAACTTAACCAAGACCCATTCATTGCCTCGGAGCCGGTTTACGACAATCCGTTTTTGGTCGCAACGGAAGGCGAAGTGGATCCGTTTATACTCGAAGAGAAAGCTACCAAGGATCAGCCCACAGAGAAGACGCCTGCCAATGCCACCGTCCCAGAGATCGAAGAAAAGCCTCCCGCCGATCCGGAAGATCCATTCGGCGGCGGCGAACCTTAGTCACCCCGTCGTGTTCATGGAAGCTTCGGTCGCAAATTGGTAGCCTCTCTTCCTTCAACCTTTGACCGTGGGCTGCTTTGCCTGTTGTGTTAACATTACCGAATCGCATCGGTTGCTTCGCTCCCTCAAGCCTGCCGCCTCATTGGAATGGTCCATGAATTCCGCCATTATTTTGTGCGGCGGATATAGTCGCAGGTTGGGCCGCGATAAATGCCAAATCAAATTGGGCGATCAAACGCTGATTGGGCATGT
Organism: Planctomycetota bacterium; assembly: GCA_031409895.1. Classification (GTDB taxonomy): domain Bacteria; phylum Planctomycetota; class Planctomycetia; order Pirellulales; family Pirellulaceae; genus JANMEB01. The sequence goes on along the minus strand of JANNYC010000003.1, from coordinate 25,206 downwards.
CCTAAATGCTGTCTGTGAAACGGTCGAGACCGTTGTTGCCGTGGGTCGCCAATCGCAAAACATCGGCGAAGTCATTCCACCGGAGTTTCGGGAAAAGATTAAATTTATTTGCGACACCAGGAATGATTGTGGCCCGCTCGAAGGTCTCCGAGCTGGATTGTCGGCAATTCTGGACTCGCATCAAGCAGCCTTTGTGTGTGGCTGCGATTTCCCACTCATTACGCCTGCCTTTATCGAGTTCCTGTTACGCGAGGCAGAAGGTTTTCAAGCCGCCGTGCCGTGGATCAATGACAAGCTTTTGCCTCTGCCCGCAGTTTATCGTGTTGACGCCTTGCAAAAAATTGAATCGTCGCTTGAGGCCGACCAGCGCAGCTTATGGCGAATGGTCGAGCGACTTGAAGCCCATCGCTTGACCCGCGAAAAGATCGAGGCGATCGACCCTGGCTTGGAGTGCCTAATTAATGTGAACGACGAATCGACCCTAGAAACCGTCACCGCGATCTGGTCCCAGCGCGCCCCTCAGTCAAGCGATACGTCCTTGTAACCTTCAGCACAGAATCAAGTTTCCTCTAGGTGGTTTAAGTTCCACGGACTCGGAAACTCCATTCGGTTTAGGGCGAGGGGTTTTCTGCGATGCCCCGAAGCCACATCCACTCCTTCTAGCTCCGCTCCAACATCCCCGCTACAACGATGTTTATGGAAGACGGAGCAGGTCACGTAACACGGGTTCGCTGGATTTCTGCCGCCCTCGGTGTTTTCGCCGCGATTCTTATCGTCTGTTTTGTTGACTTGGCACCCGACAAGCCGGCCGTCACTCGTGCAGCCGCCGTCGCATTGTTGATCGGCACGCTCTGGCTGACCGAAGTCCTTCCGTTGGCCGTGACTTCGCTCCTGCCGCTGGTCTTGTTTCCGCTGCTTGGAATCGCCAGCGGTGAACAAGTCGCCCGTGAGTATTTTCAAGACGTGATTTTCGTGTTCTTGGGTGGCTTCATTGTTGCCTTGGCGATGCAACGATGGAATTTGCATCAGCGCGTGGCGATGTTTATTTTGTCCAGCTTCGGTTCATCACCCGGCAGGCTCGTGTTGGGGTTTTTGGTTTCCACCGCCGCGCTGTCGATGTGGATTTCGAACACGGCCGCAGCGATGATGATGGTTACAATCGCACTGGCCGTGCTTCGAACGGCTGATGAGCGATTGGAACGCGAAGCCGCGCGTCGAACCGGCGTGGCATTGATGTTGGCGGTCGCTTATGGTTCAACGATTGGCGGAATTGCGACGCTGGTGGGCACGCCGCCGAATTTGGTCTTCGTGCAAATGTTCCGAGACCGGTTTCCGGAAGCGCCGCCGATTTCCTTCGCGCGCTGGATGATGTTTGCTTGTCCAATAGCCGCGATTTTGCTCGGTTGCGTTTGGCTCTTGCTGGTCAAATGCGTTATGCCGCGCGGCCAACGCGACTTTATTTCACGCGAGACTCTAACCGCCGACTATCGCCGGTTGGGTCCGACTCAGTTTCCCGAATGGGCCGTCATGGCGACTTTCGGTGCAATGGTTGTATTGTGGATCACGCGCAACCGTTTAGATTTGGGTGGAATCCAGATATTCGGCTGGTCGCTGTGGTTTGACAAACCCAAATTCATCACCGACGGAACGGTGTCGATCGCAATGGCGCTGCTGTTGTTTCTTGTTCCAGTCCGCAAGCCAATCCCGACGACGGTTATGAATTGGGAAACGGCCGCTCGATTACCGTGGCATATTGTGCTCTTGTTTGGCGGTGGGTTCGCGCTGGCCAAAGGCATAGAACAAAGCGGCTTGTCGATGTGGCTGGGCGATCAACTACAAGGATTCGGAGTCTTGCCCATCGTCGCGTTTTTGCTCTTAATTTGTGCGGGCATTTGTTTCGTCTCCGAATTCACTAGCAACACCGCAACCACTCAGTTGGTTTTGCCGATCTTGGCCGCCATCGCCGTCCGATTGGAAGTCAATCCGCTCATGCTGATGCTTCCCGCCACGATTGCATGTTCGTGGGGCTTCATGATGCCAGTGGGGACGCCGCCCAACGCAATCGTATTTGGCACGGGTCGAGTGCGGATCACCGAAATGGCGCGTGTTGGGCTGATCGTAAATCTCCTAGCGGTCGCCATCACCGTACTCGCCATGATGGCTTGGGGCCGCTGGGTTTGGGGAATCGACGCCACAACATTTCCCGACTGGGCGCGATAATTTCTGCTAACTCCGGCTGACCGACGGTGTAGGGCACCAAACACCAATATTTAGACCGCCGCTGCCGGGTCGAGAGCTTGATTTACAATTTCGGTTTTCTTTCGGCGGCGACGCTTGCTGGGAGTCGCGCTCCATTCCTTGGTCAACTGTTCGAAGACGTCGGGTGATTCGTATCGAGCGACTGTTTTGCCTTCCGAAATTGGTCCAACTAAGCCGCGATAGACGGGCAGGCCGCGCAAGCTAAGGTCAGTGTTACAATCGTCAATTCCGATTTGAACGTGACTTTGGTCCAATCGCTCAAAGCTCTCAAATTCCTTAATCTTGATTTCTCCGTCCGCACCGCGTGTAATGACTCGAACTGTTTTTCCGGCCATGCTCGCTACCCCGATTGGTGAATTTCCTGGTTGCTGCGTCCATGCGCCAGCTTTCCCGGTCGGAAAGCGAGAATCCATTCTTGCTTGATAGAAGAAGTATCGGCCGCACCAATTGCCGAACCAATAGTTTTTCACTAGGCCATTATCTCAACGCCATTGCGTCCAACCCCCATATCCGGTGCCACGCGAAACCAACAACGGCTGGCGTCTCGCATCCGTGATGTCATTCGGTGAGACCGGATAATATTTCGAGCGGAGGACCAAACGAGCGTTAATTCTTCGATACGCTATTACTTAAGCTCCGTTGCAATGCTTCCCTTGCACCGGGGAAATTGCCGTCCAATCGCAAAGTCGCCTCAAAGAACAATTGGGCTTCGGAAAACTTGTTCTGGGCCGCCAAGGCCAAACCCAATTGATATTGGGCTTCTGCGAATAGCGGCTGTTTCCGTACAGCGAGCCGCAAGAGCCTTTCAGCTTCGGACCAGTTCTTCTCGTATATGTACACTTTTCCCAGCGCTACGAGGATCACCGGTTCGTTAGGTGAAATTTCCAATGCGGTCAACAGGTGTTTCTTGGCGGTGACGAAATCTCCCGTGTTAATAAGCAAGTTAGCGAGTGAAAACAGTGCCTGACTATGTCTTGGACTGTATTCAATCGCATTCGCGAAACAAGCCTTTGCACCGTCAAAATCTTTGGCGCGAAATTTGAGAAAGCCCAACATGAAATGCGAGTTGGCATGTTCGGGAAACTTGGCTACGGATTGTTCCATGAGCTTTGTAGCCTCGTCTCGTTTTGCCAGTTTTTCGAGAGTGCGAGCGAGATTGAAACGGATTTCCGGATCGTCAGGCTTCAATTCCATGGCGCGAGTTAGGTACATTGTCGCTTCCGTAATATTGCCCCTCATCAGCATGAGAACTGCCGCGTCATTAACGATCGAACCAGATTCCGGCCAGTATTGCATAAGCAACTCGTATTCTTTCGCGGCTGCGTCAAGCATTTGGTTTGCGATAAGTTGCTTGGCGCGTTTGTAGTGGACCATGGCTTGGCTTTTCACTAAAGACGAATTGACGATCTCGTCCTCGATCATACGACCAGGAAAGGCCGCCGAGCGCTGAAAGCGAGCTAGGATGTCCAACTGACCTACGCGAGAGTCATCAAGCAACGTGTCAACATCGACCGGCCCCTTGTAAATTGTGTCCAATTGACCCTTGCCGTTGATCAAAAAGCTGGATGGCATCGGCATAGGCCGATCAAGCGTAATTAATGCGTCGTGAAGCAAGTGCAATTCCTCAATTACTGCAGCAGGGGCCATTCCAACTTCGAATGGAATCTTGAGACGGTCGGCCATTTCTTTTGCCGCTGTCGTAACATCGGTTTGTCCTGATTCCAGTGCATCGACCGACAAGGCAATTACACGAACACCAGCAGATTTCAATTCATCAGCTCTGCGAGCAAACTCGGTGAGTTCCTGCACGCAAGGTTTGCAAGTGGTTGACCAAAGGTTTATCAATGTCACTTGTTTTGGATCAAAATCGATATCGTGCGGCGATCCATCGAATCCAAAATATCCCATCTCCGAAACGTTGAGAGGATAAATCAACGGTATTCGATGGCGCATGTCGTCGGGCGAGACTTTGGTGGCTGATGGCTTAATTGCCAGGTCGCCGGTTCGAGCGGAAGATTTCTTAGCGAGCCCCGACCCTTGTTCCAACCTAAATCGTCCGTTCGCGGGAACAGCGCCAAAGTCCTCGGTAGTGAGTTCTTTGTTGGGCCAAGTTACGTAGATGTGTTCGATTTCAGCGGATTCTCCGAGACCGAAATGCAACCAGTGGCTCGATTGGCTTACAAAGCCTTCTCCGGCGCGTAATGTCTTAACGATTTGATTCGGTTCGACGTTGGACGACGACTTGTCGCTTGCGGTCTTCAAAACAACTTTTACACGGGCTCCATAGCCGTTTCGGTTTGTATCATTACCGTTTCCGACAAGCTCCAATTGAACAAAACGATTTGATGAAGGCGAATCGTTTCGGAAGAAACGTAGTCGAGGTGCATTACGATTTGAGATCCATAGGTCCAAGTCACCATCTTGATCCCAGTCGCATTGAACCAATGCGCGGCCATCATCGTCGATATCCAACCCGGAAATTGCAGAGATCGTGGCGAAGCGGTCGTCAGCCAGGCCGTTCGCCATCGTATTTAAGAAACAGCAATTTCGTTCGTGCCCGCTGAAGGCGCGTCCTTGATAAAGCATCTTAAAGTGTTCTTTTGCGCGACCTTCGTTTGAATTTGTTTTGTCAGTTGGATCATTCTTGCCATGCGACACGACCTGTCGCCACCAGAAACTTCACAAATCCCCTGTGGCGTCGGTCGTGGTAATGTAGCCGTTGGCAACAACTATATCTTCCCATCCGTCGTTATTGACGTCGACAAAAGCTGATCCCCAAGCCCAACGGCCTCGGTTGACGGCGGCCTTTTCGCTGCGGTCCTCAAACTTTAGTGCCTGCGTCACCGCTTGATTGCCCAAGTTCTTCATCAACGTATTTCCACGAGCGAATCGCTGAAAGATCTTTTTTGCATTTTCGTCAAGTCCCGATTTAAACTGATCTTGAAACATAATGCGGTTGCCCGCATACGAAAACATGTTGCTGACATATAAGTCCATCCATCCGTCGCGATTGTAATCGCCCCAGGCAACAGACATTCCAGACGCCGTATCTTCCGCGTCGGCTTCCCGCGCAATATCCACAAATGCTCGAGTTCCATCGGGTTTTAAATCGTTTCGATACAAATTATTCGCGGCGAAATCATTGGCAATATACAAGTCTTGATCACCGTCGTTATCCACATCGTCCCAGGATGCGGAAAGTGTGTAACGCGTATTGTTTACATTTAGCCCGACGATCTGCGTCACATCGCTAAAATTCCATAGTTCGCCAGTGGATTCATTACGAAGGAGACTGTTGGGGGCTCCGGTTTTCGCATCGTAATAAATGAAGCCGGGTGTTGAGATGGCCTGCTCTTCGGACTCGCCACCATATTCATTTGGATAATATGCGCCGACGTATAAATCTAACCGACCATCCAAATCGTAATCCACTGCCGACAGCGACATCACGTCATCGGACGTATCGACTACCTTTCGAATCGAAAACCGCCCGCTGCTGTCCCCTTGGGCGAGTACGACACCGCCATCAACGCCAACCACGAGATCTTGGTGGTCATCGTTGTTTAGGTCGACGATCAACGCGGTCCGCGAGTTCTGCAACCAATCCGTGCCTGATTCTCGTGAAAAATCTACTAGCGATCCGTCTGGTTTCTGCAAAAATAATAGGTTTGGTAGACCACTTTCTTGGCACACGTACATGTCCTCAAGTCCGTCCGCGTTGACATCGCCTATCGCGACACCGGGCGCCCCCAACAAATCGAAAAATCGTTGAGCCTGGCTCTGATCTAACCAATGGTTGTACCCTTGCAACAACTGATTTTTGAAGCCCTCGGTTTGGCCAACAACCGATTCAGTGCATTCCGAAAAGATAGTTTTGCCGACTCTGACAACGGTTTCGTATTGCGTAACCGAAATGCTTTTTATAACTGGATGTTCTAAGTCATTTGACCAATGAGCAGTCCAGATCGCGTTGATTTCTTGGACGCCATCTTTTGTTGGACCAAAGATCTCGACCGTTTGTTGTGTATTTATCGAATCGGACTCCTTTTCGACTCGAAAGACTTTGAACTTCATTCTGGTCTTTTCCGGGTCATTGAATGGAGCGATTAAATCCCGAAGCGACTTTGCAAATCCAACGCTTCCTCTTTCGGATTCCCCACCAACATCGTTAGTCGCGGCGTCGATGATGGCAGCCCTTTGCACGTCCAGGGTTGAGTCGTGAAACGTCGTTTCCAATTTTGTCGGCAGTAATTTTTGGATCGTGGCATCCGGAGCCACGATAAACTCGACTGCCTTGTCTTCAAACGGTCCATGCGTCAATACTTTCTTTAGTTTTTCAAATTGCTTCATCGCGGCGCTAGTGAAAACTTCTGTATCCCAGCCATCGCTAGACGCATTGTCGATCTGCTGCCAGGATTCCAATTGTTCGGTCTCCGTTACCCAACCGGATGTTGATTCATCGAATGGGCGGTTCCACGAGGCTTGTGTATTCTTAGCCGCTTGCAGATTTGAATTTGTTTCGGTGGCCAAGGGATTTGGTTGCTTTGCGGCTTGCTCAATGCCGGGTTGACCGCCCCATTTCAGATAGCCCCATAAACCCAGAGCTGGGATAATAATTAGGGCAATCAACAAGGCAAATCGCCAACTCGATTTGGCAGGTGCAGTCGTCTGAAACTTGGAATTTTGAGACTGATCAGACCTGCGGGACTGAGACTTGTTTTTATCACGTGACATGAAAACACTTGTATTTCGAAATGAATTATGGGTGCAAACGCAAACGTAATCGCGACGTTCCGATACTCGGAACCGCCGACCATTCTAGTCCCTTATTCGCAAAATTGAAAAGAGTTCGGGGCACAATTTCGGCGGTTTTTCGCCACAATTGCATGGGCGTTTTCGCCCCAGTCGCTGGTGCCAAATAGTGGCCGACTGCCAACTCACTTTTTTTTGTGGCAGTCGTCGTTTTCGCCCAGCATTCAAGCCAGCACTAGGTATTGATGCATTTGCTTGGAGCTACGTTTCGTTAGAGAAGCGGGACTTCGAGAATCCGTTCCGAGACGACAAGCCAACGAGATCAAGAATTTTTTCGACTGTGTTCAGGCAATGCTGGCAATAACAATTGTGAAAAGTTCGCTAGTCGCCACTCTGGCCTGAGTGCCCAACGATAATCGCAGGTTTTCCTAAGCCGACACCATTGCGATCGTGTTGTAAAAAGCGGTTGAAACCGAGTTAGCCAAGTTTTTGTGTTTAACCCGAGCGCGACATGGATTAACGCCCTCGACGGCCCGAGTTTCGTGAGCCTTCCTCGTCGATTTTTTTGTCGGGCTTGGATTGAGTCTGGAAGTCCGACAACAGCTCATCTTCAGCAAAGATACCGTGGCGGAATTCCGTGTGGTCACCAAGTTCATTGCGGACCACGAGCGATCCGTCCGCTCTCATGACAAGAATCTCGGAGGGTTCATAATAGGTTTTTTCGGCAGTTGAAAACGGCATTTTCTTGCCACCGATCATGTCGATGACGAAAGCGTCCGTAGCGAATTTGACACCATTTTCAACCGTACCTTCTTCGATCAACTCGCGTTTCAAAGGAAAAATTTCCAGGTTGACCGGATTGACGACTTTGGCTGGGCTGCGAAAGTTCATGACATCGCCACGATGGACTTTTCGAAAAATTGGTACTTCGACTTGTAAAGCCAAATCCCATTTTTTTATGACGACGTCGACTTGTGGTTCTTCATCAATGTAAACGATGCCATTAGAGTTTTGTTGAATACCCGTTTCTATACGTCCGGTGACGACTTTACCGGTAGCTTGCGAGACGGTAGTCCACTCGGTCGGTTCACTCCATTCGGATGGTCGGCAATATTTGAGGAAACTAAGTTCATCAGGAAAATCTGGCTGCCCCAGTTGATCTTTGATTCTTTTTCGAACACCGTTTGCAAGGTCACTATCGGCGAGATTGTAGGCAACATCATCACCTCTTTGATCGCTGGCGTCGGCATTCCCACCCGCTTGACCGCGTCCTCGCACTTCACCTGCACCTGACCCCAATCCCTCATCGTCGGCATTCCGAGCCCCAACGGGCTCGGCACCCTTGTTCTTGTTCCAAACCCTCGCATAGACATCACGTCTTGGATTGTTGGGGTCGGCCAACCAGGCACGGAAACGGTATTGTACAACTTCGGTTGCACCGACATTCAAGTCAAAAAAACGTATCAATTTGAATTGAGGGATGACGACTGCCTCTTCTACTTTTTTTTCGGTCTTTTTTTCGTTTTTATCCTCATCGAAATTCCTTATTCCTATCGCGCCAACCTTGCCGGTAGTTAACTCGGGTTCGTCAAGTTCGTTCTCAACGATGCTCGGAGTTTGATCCGTACTGCAAAAAGTCTTGTAGTTAAGCCCGATCAACGGTGGAATGCCGACGGTCAGAAAAGGGTCAACAAAAGGATCTTCAACGATTTCAGGGGTTTTAGCTGCATAAATGCTGTTGGACAAGTACTCCGTCACGCGACTTGTAATGTCTTCCCATTCGGATTCTTTTCCATCGATTCGCTTGCGACGTTCGACCTGGAGGTAAACATAATATGGCTGATCCCGCTTTTCATTGTATTTGACTGAGTCCTTGAATTTTTCGTATTCCTTGGCCTGCAATTCATGCTGAAAAAGGGCCGTCACAGCCACGACGGAAACGACCATCGCGGAGTGTTCGTCGTTATTCAAACCGAGATTGGCGGGGGAAATACCCGCAAATTCACTTCGCATGACATCCGGCAGGATCAGAATTTCTTCCTTTTCGCCGTCCTTAGGCTTAGGTCCCAGCGAGCGCTTAGCACGCCCAATACCGATCACTTCGTCATCGTTCGGGGTCTGTTGTAAGTCCGAATTATTTAATATTTTGTACCTTAAATCGATAAGATCGTTCCAGAAATCGCGTACGAGTACGTTAGTAACAGGATGTCGTGGACGTTTGATAAATAGACTGCCGACAACAACCTGTGCTCGCGGCTCGACGATACCCTTGATGTCGGGATCCTCGCGCAGACCCCGTGTTGCGAACTTCGTGCCCAACAAACGTGTAATCGGAAATGGCTCGACTGGCTTGTCCTTATCAATATCAATCATTTCCACTGTCTGATCGGCGGCCCTTCGAGAATCGGCGATTAGGTTCCAGCTTTCGGGGTTTTGAATATGGCTATTGGCCGTTCGAACGCTTTGCAATAGCTTGTCGGGAGTCGATTTGTCATACGGCTTAACGCGACCAAACCAGAAAAAGCCAAAAATACCCAACACTGCGAACGATAGGACAATCTTTTCCCATTGCCTGAAAACGATCGTCTTCAGCTTTTGATCGAACGATTGGCTGCCGATGGATTTCATAACTTTTCCTCACTAGCAAATGATCTGCGACAAATTGCCGAGCAAAACCGATCCTAGTCCGGTGACTCCCGACTTGGAGAAGCCGTGGTGCCCGCGTTACTTAGATGCGGTTTGATTGCCCGTCGGTTCCTTGGGTTGTTCAAATAGTTTGCGATTTACCGGGTTGTAAACTTTTACGAATCCATAAAACTCTACCTTGACTATGTAATTCGTTCGATTTGCAACGATGACTTCATTTTCGTTAACGCTGCCTCGACCACCGGTCGTGGTTTCACCCGCTTCGTTACCACCTACGGATTGGAAAGTATTGCCATCAAGGCTGGGCTGCTCCCCGGGTACATGTCGATTGATTCTGATCTGCCGAACTTCGAATCGGAAAGGCGAGTTCGCACACGCGGCCAGAAAGTTTGGAATTTTTCGTTCATCCATTTCAAACGCGACTCGAAATGGAATTCGCTTTGCCACAACGATTTCGGCATTGCCGGATAATTTATCCGTGTTGATTACAAGTCGAACGTCCTTCGCGGCGAGGGGCTCAAATCGTCCATCGACGTACCTGCCATCTAGAAAATCTCGCGAATTTGCTTTGAATATAAATTTTGTCTTGTTTTGTAGTGCTTGATTAGCAGGGGTTTTGGGAATTGCCGGAATTTGTTTTTTCTTTTCGTGGTCAGCAGCCTCTCTCGCTAACCTAGCATTCGGCGTAACGATGTTGCCGCTCAATCCTTGGGCTTCCTTGCCAAAAAAAATATGGTCGATTTTCTTGATGTCGGCATTGCCCAAGGCGTCCGCATCACGGTTTACCTCTTTGATCACCTTAAATAGCGATTCGAGAAGCCAAAGGTCTTGCTGAATGTATAAAGCCATAGGCAATGTTGGCCTATTAGACGGCAGCCGACTAATTTGCTGAAATTCCGTAACCAGCAGGTTCCATCGTTCTTGATCCTGATTTCGCCAGGCAACAACTTCTTTTTGGATTGTGACACCTCCATCGGACGTTTTCGAGTCTCGTTTGGCTCCTCGTTCGAGCCCCGCACCAACTTCGTCGCCGGTAGTATCTTCCGCTGTTTCGGACGATGCCGAAACTTCAAAATTCCATTTAGCGCCGATAATTTCCGCGATCTGGGGTAGCCGTTTGCGAATGACTTCGGCGAATTTTTGCAATGACTGCGTGTCGATTGCTGTAATTTCTTCCGAAGCCGTGTCGTCGACGGGTTCTGAAATGCTGGCATCATTTAGATTTAATTGTTTGCCTGTCGACGACAGTTTCTCGGGAATAGGTGTGGACTCAAAGGCTGTAGTTGTTGCGCCCAACAAATCCTTGGGCCAAACATAGGCCGGTGACTGGATCTTGTACCGTTTTTCCCAAGCCTCGAGAGCTTCGTCGCTTGCGATCTTAATTTGGCTTTTCATCCCTTCAGACGTGAATGCATTGGGATGAGCTTTGACGGACTCAGACCCCGCCTCTGCACTTGTGTTTTGAACCTTAAGAATCTTAGCTAGATCGGAATCAATCTCTTTTTCAATCTTCACGCGAGTCGAATTCATTGAGCGCGTTGTAAGAACAGTCGTAGTAATCGCCAAGATTCCAACTAGACCGCAAACGAGCCAAAATGAGTATTTAACTATGCCGTTAAGTATCTTAGAGATTATTTCCACGTCGAGATCCTAGGTAAATGGATGTTGATTTATTATTTGCTTGGTACCGCAGGTGCACTTGAAGTTGCCGGAGACGCTGTTGGATTGGCCTTATCGCCCGTTGAATTACCGCCATTAATCGTCGAATTAGTCGGCACTGCGGAATTGACGGGTGTCGCCGGTGAGTTTGGCTTTGCAACCGTCGGTGAAGTCGTCGCGTTTTCCAACTTTAATCGATTCTCTCTCGCCAGCTCGCGTTCTTGTTTGGACCTTGGGATCCACGCGAGTTGAATGGTAAAATCGCATTTTTCGGCATTCTCTGTTTTCTTGGCCGGAGTCGGTTTCGAAGTCGTCGATCGCTGGCTTGGATTTGCGGCCTGACCGCTTGGTGGCGCATTATTATTTGGTGCCGGCTCATTTTGTGAACTTGGCTCGCTCGAACGGGCATTTTCTTCGCTTGATTCAGCCGTAGCGTCAGGCAGTGGGATTCTGATTGGGGCTGTTTCCGAAAACTTAACGAGAGTTGGGTAGAATACTCCCACATCGGACAACTCGAATTCATTTGAGTCAAATTTGATTGTTCGGGTGATCATGTTTTTCAGAAACGATTTGACAACAAAAGCCTCAGCGGAACTTTTGTTCTCCAACGCATCGTCGCTGTTGTGAAAGTGGTAGCCACTTATTTCGATGACCCATCCTGGCCCAGTCAAGACTTCATTAATCGTGGCCATCTTTGGAACACCAGTTGTGGGCGATGCGGCGGGAGCCGTGGGTGCGGCAACCGGAACCTTCATGTTCTTTTGCCGGGCGGCATAGACGCTGGCCCGAGCTTGAATGTCGCTGATACCTACCATCTCGAATTGGTAATCATAAATCGCCTGAATGCTCACATACCACGGGAGCAAATCGTCGAAATATTTCGTATCGATGTAGTCGATATAGATTTCCTTGCGATCAGAAAATGCCAAGTCGGTGGTGTCTCCCTTAATCCGTTCGTCGGCGGGAAGCGATTGGTAAATCGCGGAAATTAGTTCCATCCAATCCGATTGAGTCTCAGATGCACTGGAAAGCTCTGCGTTAATCGCATTTACCTGACGCAATCGTTGATTGAGTTCGTCATCCTCTGTCTTGAGCCCAGCACTTTTCAAAGATATGGGCTGAACTTCGGCGCGAGCTTCTTTCCAAGAAACTTGGCCCTGTTTATTTTCTGGAGCAACGCGGTATTTAGCGGCGGCGTTCATGACAAGCATGATGACACAGCCCAACATTACGGCGGCGACGGCAGAGAGGATCCAGGGTTTTTTTCCTTCTACCATGCGGGCTAGGACGAATTCCTCAGGTAACAAGTTGGTGTTCATTTGGGCCTTTTTCAAGCCTTGCAAACACAACCCGTAACACGGTGCCAACGATAGGACATTGTTACTAAAGGACGGCTGATCCGTCACACCGGGGCCAGTCAAATGGCGGAAGCCCTCGACCTTGGCGATGTCGAGCTGCAACTGGCTGTTCATGAACTGTCTCAAGCCGGGCAATTGAGCGGCGCTGCCGAGCAATACGAGTTTCTCGATCCTCGCGGACTTTTCCATGCTTTGGAAAAACGACAACGAGCGCTGGACTTCGGTTACCAGGTCGGTAAAAACCGGACGCATTGCTTGAAACACGGTTTTGGGGTCTTCCGCTTTGCGAGCGTTTCTTTTCAAGTGCTCGGCCTTGGCCAACGTCAATTTGAGGTCGCGCGAAAGTTGCTTCGTAAAGTGATTTCCGCCGATTGGAATGTTGCGCATCCAGAGCTTCATGCCGTTGGTCACAATCAAGTCAGTCGTATCCGTACCTAGCGACACGACGACAATCGATTCCGGGGGATGATCCAAGTTGATCTCCTCCTGCGTCGGAATGGACTCCAAGACATCATGACAGATCACATTGTAAGTCGCCAAAGGAGCCATCTGCACGAGGTCGACGTCGATCTTGGCATCAGTGAAAGGCTTGAGAGCGCGGAACACGGCATCACGCTTCATCGCGAACAAACCGACTTCGGCGTCGGTTGTCATGTTGTTGACGACAGTGCCGCCCATCGCTTGCCAATCCCAAATCACGTCTTCGATTGGGAAGGGAATCTGTTGTTTAACTTCGAATTTGACGATATCGGGCAGCGTCTTTTCGTTGACAGGGGGTGGTTTGAAAAAGCGTGACAAACCGGCTTGGCCTGGAACCGAGATCGCAACGAAATCGCCTTTGACATCGTTGCGGGAAAGGAATTGCTCCAAAGCTTCGCGGACAAGCTCTTCCGCGTCGGCTTCCGGTTGGCTAAGAATTTTTGGGTACTCGATGTAATCGTAAGCGTCTGCAACGATCGTCTGACCGTCCGCACCTAAATGGCACCGAAGGGCCTTCAACGCCACTTGGCCGATATCGATTCCCCAACTCTTTCGTGTCTTCGCCATAGATTTCTCATTTCCAATTGGGGAATTTGACGCGGATGGCCCTCGCTAACAAAAGCGATCCGCTCAATCCGACAATCGTAACGCAAATTCGTCGTGGCCCCCACACCAACGCGTGAAGGTCAAAACGGACTACCTGCCATGCCCGGTAACTGTCACCCGGCCAAACCCGGTTTCGATTCAACTATTCAATCTAATGACGGCAGCTTTGTTTTGTCAACTTTTTGCCGTTTTTTCGCAAAGTTTAAGGGTTGACGAACCTACTGTATCGTCGCGAGTCCGGTTCTAACGCACGAAACACTCGTAACGAAATCGCCGGGCAAAGTCGTTTAATTTGACAAATCGACCCAGTCGCAAGTTCCCCCGACCCCGATCCAACAATAAAAAACTGTGAATTCAACCGGTCCTACGCTAACTCGCGCTATGGCCAAAAGCCCGCACAAACCGCATCATTGCCGTTGAACCGGGCGAGGGCTACGATTGGGCGATTCGGTCGTCGGATTGCTTCATCCTACAACAATGCCCGAGTCCACGCTTTTCACGTTATTGTCTTGTCATGGATTGGAAGACTTTCCAACTCATTACACAGGCGACCAAGCCAACAGTTTGCTGGCTAGTTTGACGGCGTTGTGGCATCCAGCGATTTTGGCCCGTGCCCAATCGTTGCCGCGCTGGTCCCGTATCGACCAAGCTCCCGCAGATTGCGGCCGCGCGATTCTCATCGCCCCGTCGATTGTCTCATCGCAATTGCCAACCGGATTTGCCGAGCGAGTTGCGCAGCAAAAAGGCTTGCTCGTCAAAGATGCAGTTGACCGACAGAGTATCGTTTCCCAAGTCCTTCAGCATTGGGGCGAAGCCGCAATTGTCGCCGACCCGGAAAATCTCGCAGACGATTTTCACGCCCTGGGATACGTCTATTGGCAAGTCCAGTTGATGACCCGCCAACTCCGCTACTCAAGCCACCTCGATGAAGTCCATTTTCAGAACTTGGTTGTCGGAGCGGCCGGAGCGTTCGTTTCCCAGCAATGGACCGATTGCCGAAGCGGACTTCAATCGGCATTTGATTTGTTGCTCCAAGAACGAAATCGATACTTTCCAGTCGACGCGCTGTTGATCGATCTCGTGCTGATCGCAAAGACAACTTTGGGCGAAAGTCTCACCAGAACTTTGCAAGTGCCGACTCCGCTCAATTTGCTTTTGACTGGCGAGGTGGCCGCTCGAATTGCGAAAGAGCAACCCGATTTAGCCGCGCAATTGCGGCAACGAATCGCAAATGCCACGGTTGAAGTCGTCGGTGGCCCAGCGGCCGAACCCCGTTTTGCCCTGATGTCGATCGAGTCCGTCTTGCGAGAATTTCATCGCGGACACGCAAGTTATAACGAGAGCCTCGGTTGCCGGCCGCGGTTTTTTGGTCGGCGGCGATTCGGTATCACCAGTATCGTTCCGCAGTTGTTGTCCGATTTAGGCTATCGCGGTGCGCTGCACGTCTCTTTCGATCAAGGAAAATTTCCCCCGGCCGTCGCAGGGTCAATCGAATGGCAAGCACCCGACGGGAACACCATTCCGGCGATCGCGGTGGCTCCGATTGACGCGGCGCAACCGGACGCTTTCTCTCGATTGGGCGTCAACGTCGGCGAATCGTTTGACTCGACGCACGGCGCAACCGTCTTGTTTGCTCATTGGCCGGCCAAGACATGCGTTTGGTTCGACGATTTGATGCGCTCGATGAAATACGCCGCCGTCCTAGGTCGATTCGTGACGCTACACGAGTACTTTCAGAAAGCTGCTTTCTCTGGACGCCGAGATCGTTACGCCGAAGACCAATATCGTTCCGAATATTTGTCCGAAGCACAACTGGCGCGGCAATCCGATCCGCTTTCGTGCGTATGCAACTACTGGAAAAACCGTGTAGCGATTGAGGAGTGCGAGTCGCTTCGGTTCATGGCTTCAATGGTTGGTGTGTCGGTAGACGCAATCGATTCAGCCAACCTTGGCGAAAAATTTGAGTCGCTGGAGGCCGACGGCGATGATGCCGTTGCCGGAGAAAATGAATCGCTGGGCAAACATAGAAAAGACTTGTCCGAAAAACTCGTGGCTCTGCTTTTCGACGCTGAAGGCAAAGTGCCCTCAAGCCCCTATTTAATTGTCGTCAATCCGCTTGGTTTTACGCGACGAATCATCTGCCCGGTGAGCGCTCAGTTCAAATCAGCGCAAGCGAATCAACCGGTGTACGCTGTCGATGCGGATCATCGCGGTGGCTTTTTGGCGGTTGACGTTCCAGCATTCGGATTTGCAATGGTCCCCGCATCGGGCGAAGGGCGCGACGAAAAGCGAAGCGAACCCGCGATCGTGGACGGACTGCGCTTACGAAACGAGTTCTTTGAATTGGAGGTCGACGAACGAACCGGTGGGATTCGCTCCATTCACACTTACCGGCAGCGCGACAATCTGTTTTCGCAGCAGTTGTCTTTGCGATTGCCTCCCGGACACCGCACCAAGGGGGGCTTGGATGCGACTTACGCCCAATCGACAGTTCGCAGCATAAAAACAACGGTCGACAATCGAGTGGTTGGCGAGTTATTAATTCAAGGCAATTTGTGCATTGACGACCGACCCTTTGCGGACTTTCAGCAGACGGTTCGGGTCGTGCGCGGCCGGCGTGTGATCGAATTGGAGCTCGAAATAAAGCCCAACGAGCCGCTGACGATCGATCCATGGCGTCATTATTATTGCAGCCGATTTGCTTGGCCCAACGAAGCAGCCGAGCTTTGGCGATCGGTTAACGAAACCCGTTGCGCAATCGTCGAATCACGGTTCGAGGCCCCCAACTATATTGAAATAGTCGACGGTCAAACCCGTTTTGCGATTCTGACAAACGGTCTCCCCTTTCATCGCCGTTACGATTATCGCAAGCTGGATTCCCTTTTGCAGGTTAGCGGAGAAAATAATACTCGATTTCGAATTGGGATTGGCGTCGACCTTCCATCGGCTCAACAAGCAGCCGTAGAATTTGCCGCCGAGCCATTGGTTTGGGAACTCACTGGTCGCGCGCGAGTTGCGCAGCCGGTCGCTTGGTTGATGCGGGTCGATTGTCGAAACTTGTTAATTACGGCGGTTGAGCAATTGCCCAACGGCGTGCGGGTTCGCTTAAAAGAAACCGAGGGGCGAGCGGGCAGCGGCAAAATTGAATGCGCGCGGCTAATCGCTCAAGCTCGACGAATCCGACTTGACGGCGAATCGAAATCGGAACTAGGGCTGGTCGACGGAGGTGCGGAATTTGGATTTTCAGCGCACGAATATTTTCAACTTGAATTGCTGTGGTGAAGCATGATTGTGACGATTGATGGACCGGCCGGTGCCGGCAAAAGCACGGTCGCGCGACGGCTGGCCCAACGGCTTGGCTTTGAGATATTGGATACCGGAGCCATGTATCGAGCGGTGACTTGGGCTGCGCTAGATGCGAACATCGACCCGGCAAACGCCGCCGCTGTTGCGCGATTAACCGATAGCCTCGATATTCAATTGAGGAACGAAAGCGTTCTCGTCAACCGGCGCGACGTTTCGCGCGAAATTCGTGAGCCACGAGTCTCATCCGAAGTATCCAGCGTTGCCGACCATCCGGCGGTTCGACAGCGTTTGGTCGAGTTACAGCGGCGAATCGCGGCGTCCGGGAATTTTGTTTGTGAAGGACGCGACCAAGGGACCGTGGCCTTTCCCGACGCGAAAGTAAAAATCTTTTTGACGGCGTCCGTCGGTCAGCGATCCCAGCGGCGTTGGCAAGAACTTCGCGACGCGGGATATCCGCATTCACTTGAGGAAATCGAACGGCAGCAAACCGAACGCGACCGCCGCGACGAAGTTCGCCCCGTTGGTGCGCTTCGCCGTGCAACCAACGCGATTGACTTCAACACGGACCATTTGACGATAAACGAAGTCGTCACGGAACTTGAGAAAATTGTGCGACGACAAATGATGAGCGACGACAAATGAATGAAAGCCAAGAACATCAGCGCGGCTGGTTCAAAATGTCCGGCTATTGGACCTTTCACACGGCTTTCCGTTTGTCTAGCGTGCTGGCATACCGATTGCGATGTTTTGGCCAGCGGAATTTTCCAATGACCGGCGGCGGTTTGATCTGTGCGAATCATCAAAGCCACTTGGACCCAGTGCTGATCGGAATCTGCTGTTCGCGACGCATGAATTTCTTGGCCAAGAAGTCGCTTTTCAAATTTAGCCCGTTCGGCAACATCATTTATTTTTTGGACGCGATTCCGCTCGAGCGAGAAGGGATCGGCATCGCCGGCATCAAAGAAACCATTCGCCGAACGCGGCGAGGCGAACTCTTGATGATGTTTCCCGAAGGAGCTCGCACCTTCGACGGCGAGATGGGGCCGATGTTGCCCGGCACCGCGTCGATCGCCAAGCGGACCCGCGTACCACTTATACCCGTCGGCATTGACGGTTCATTTCAAGCTTGGCCGCGCACGAAGCATTTTCCGAAATTGGGCAAAGTCATAGTGTGCGTCGATAAGCCGATCCCCTATTCAGAATACGGCAACTTGGCTGAAGAACAAATCACCGAATTATTGCGTGAGCGCATCCAAGCTTGTTTTCTCGAAGCCCGCCGCCGACGGGGAAAAATGCATTGATTCTTCGACATTTTTCAAATTCGCGACAACATTCAGGAGCAAGTTCCGAATAACCGCCATTCGTCGTCGCGTATTGTTCTACACATCGGCTTTCCATCCTGAGCCGTTAATTCAGGAACTGAGCCAAACAACATTCCCTGAGATTTTGACGCTTTTTAGCGAAAGACTCGGGCCATTTGAGGTCACTACATTTAGAACGGACGACGTTTTCGGCGCTTTGATTAAGGGGCACTCGATCATGAATTTATTGCAAAGGGACACGATCATGAACACTGCAGTCAAAAAATTCTGTTTTATCCTTGGACTATTTGCGGCCTCAATATTTGTGGTGCCACTTGTCGCCGCGCAAAATGAAGCAGCGCTGCCATTGTTTGAGGAAGGCCAGGAGCTGCTCCAATCAGATGAATTTGCCAAAGCCGCCGAGGTTTTTCAGAAATGCGTTGACGCCGACGATAAATTCGGTGGGGCTTGGTTCATGTTGGGCTATGCGCTACACATGGACAAGAAATACGACCAAGCCATCGTAGCCCACAAACGGGCGATCGAATTTGATGACGACCAGTTCAAATCGACGGCCACCTACAATTTAGCTTGTGCGTTGGCGTTAACGGGCGAAACGGATGAGTCTCTGGAAATGTTGCAAAAAGCCATCGACGCAGGATTCGACGACCCCCAAAAGATCGCTGACGATTCAGATTTATATTCCTTGCATCCCACAAGTCGATTTGCGATTCTGTTGGCCAAGCTGAATGGAGACGATCAAGACGTCGAGAAACTTGACGAAGCGCAAAAGCTCATCGATGAACAAGACTTTAGTAAAGCCGCCGAGATCTATCGCGGTATTCTGGAGAAACATTCCAAGAATGATTTCGCGTGTTATCGTCTCGGCTATTCACTGCATGGCGCAGGCAAACTGGACGAAGCGATCACCTATCACGAAAAAGCTGCGAAATTTCCAGGGACAAAAGGAATTTCTCTGTACAACTGGGGATGCGCACTCAGCTTGCAAGGCAAAATCGAACCGGCTTTTGACAAACTTAATGACGCCATCGAAAACGGATTCTTGCGCATCGACGCTTACGAAAGCGATACTGATCTGAATAACCTACGCGACAAGCCAGAATTCGATGAATTGCTGAAAACCGTTTTCGAAAAAAGAAACGCACTTTCGTCGAGCGAAAAACCGGAGCCCGCGCCGAAGACCGAAAAACCGGATGGATCAAGTGACTCGCTCCCCAAATTTTCTCTCGGTGTAAAGTTGCGTATTGAGGGCGATCACGGTGCGTTCATCGAAGAAGTCCTCCCAGATAGCGCCGCCGAACGCGACGGTTTAAAAGCCGGCGATCAAGTGCTGAAAATCGGCGAGGTGGAAGTGGACGAAAATCCAATGGGTATTTTGCGCCCGTACCTCAACAACGGAGAGAGAATTTCATTTGAAATCGATCGGGACGGACAATTAATAAAGGTCGAAGTTAAACCAAATCCGCGATAGGATGGCCGAACGATCAGTCGGCATTGACGGAGCGTTCCGCGCCGGATGACAACTAACGACGGCGTTTTCTGAAAAGCGACGCCGCATCTATTCCACAAGCCAATTCCGATAAGGGAACGACTTCCACGTTTTTTGCCAGCGGATAGCGCCGCCCGCCAGGATAGACCACCACGAGCCGTTCCAACTTTAAGTCGTCCATCGCTGTGCGCATTGAGACCGTGAGTGTTGGCGCGTCCATCCGTTTGCATTCGACGCCGATACGCCGACCCTCCTTGAATAAAACTAAATCGATTTCGGCACCTTGATGTGTGGCCCAGAAATAGGCTTCGTCGGGGCGCAGGGCCTTGAGTACTTCTTCAACCGCAAAACCCTCCCAGGAGGCACCGACTTTCGGATGATGCTCAAGGTCGTGCTGCGTCCCGATGCCCAACAGTGCGTGCAGCAGACCACTATCGCGCACGTACACCTTGGGGGCTTTGACTTGGCGTTTGCCAAGGTTCTCGAACCACGGCGGCAGTTGTCGCAACATAAAGACGCCGGTCAAAAGATCGAGATAACGCCGTACCGTCGATTCGCCGACGCCCAGTGCCCGAGCCAGTTCAGCGCTATTCCAGATTTGGGCATGATAATGAGCAACCATGTTCCAAAAACGACGCAACGCGACCGCTGGAATCTGAATTCCCAATTGAGGAACGTCACGCTCCAAAAATGTTTGAAGGAATTGACGTCGCCACACCACGGAATCGCTTTCGCTCTTGGCCGTGTACGCCAATGGAAACCCGCCGCGCAACCACAGCCGACGTTGAGCGCGTTGACCGAGGTCGCCCAAGCGAAATCCTTCGAGTGGCACCGTTTCCAATCGTCCGGCCAAAGTTTCCGAGGATTGCTGAAGCAAATCCGGCGACGCACTTCCTAAAATCAAGAATCGAGCGGGAAGCGGTTTGCGATCGGCCAGGACGCGCAACAGCGGAAACAACTCCGGTCGGCGTTGAATTTCATCGATGACCACCAGCCCTTTGAGCGGCCGAAGCGTTGTATCGGGCTCCATCAACCGCGCCGCGCTTGGAGGGTCTTCGAGGTCGAAGTAGTTAAGCGAGGTCGGAGCCAAGAACTGCCGAGCCAAAGTCGTCTTGCCGCATTGGCGAGGGCCGAGCAAGGCCACCACGCGACTGCGCCGCAAGGCCGTGCGAACTGCTTTCATGTCCGTCTTTCGCTCGATCATTGCCAAATTCTACACCATGAAATTCCCCCAATCAATGGTGGATTTTCATGGTCGGTTGAATGGGTCGCTTTTACGGATGGAGCGTGAGAATTGCGCACGATACGCCGATGGCGAAAGGGCCAGACTCAAGGGATAAGCAGAAAGGGCAAGTTTGTAATCTGCCGCGGCCCTCAATTGTGTTTGCACGAACCCAGCGCTAAACTACCGTGGTCAGCAAAGATCCAATGCGGAAATTCATTTGGTCCAGCATAAGGAGCGGTGTGATGCGGTGGCTTTGGAGGCTCTTGCGACTGCGCCGCGCCGATTTATCGATGATCACCGAATCCACAACCCATGAATAAACCCGACGCCGCCCGACAATTTGCAATCGATGTGGTTCGACGGCTGCAGACCGCTGGCTATCAAGCACTGTGGGCGGGTGGCTGCGTACGCGATCAACTCATGGGGCACAAACCAAAAGACTACGATGTGGCAACGAACGCGAAACCCGCGCAAGTCCGCGAGCTTTTTGGGCACAACCGAACGCTCGCGATTGGAGAATCGTTCGGCGTGATTAGCGTGCTTGGTCCGCGAGACGCCGGGCAAATCGACGTCGCCACTTTTCGCCAAGACGACACCTACTCCGATGGTCGCCACCCGGATTCAGTTCGGTTTAGCACGGCGGAACTCGATGCCCAGCGGCGCGACTTTACGATCAATGGCTTGTTCTACGACCCGATCACCGAGAGCGTTTTGGATTTCGTGGACGGCCAACGCGACTTGCAAGCAAAAATTATTCGCGCGATTGGCGATCCAGCACAGCGTATCGCCGAAGATCGCTTGCGCATGCTCCGCGCCGTTCGATTTGCCGCTCGATTTAGTTTCGAGATTGAAACTGAAACATTGTCTGCCATTCGCCAATCAGCGCCCCAAATCGTCCAAGTCAGCGGGGAGCGAATCGCCAATGAGCTGCGCTTGATGCTGAGCCACCAGAATCGGCACTTGGCATTTGACCTGCTGCGCGGCACACGCTTATTGGAAATCTTGTTGCCCGAGCGAACGGCATGCTCAGCCGGTTCCGACGAACAGTTGAATGCGGTGACACGCTCGCTTGAGCAACTGCGGAGCGAGCGGTTTGTGTCGGCCCTGGCGGTGATCGTCCACGATCTGCCGGACCGAGCAGCGCTCATTGCCGAACTTTCGAGTCGCTGGCGAATGTCCAACGACGAAGCGTCCGATGTCGAGTGGATTACTATGCACGTTGAACCCGTGCAAACTGCCGATCAACGGCCTTGGCCGACGGTGCAGCGCATGCTGATCCATCCGTTGATCCATGACGCGATTGCCGTAACGGAGTCGCTGAATCCAGATACCACTGCGACGAGAGGAATAAAGTTTTGTCGTGACCGATTGGCTTGGCCGCCGGAGCGATTGAATCCGCCGCCGCTGATCGACGGCAACGATTTGCGATCGCTAAACGTCGCGCCTGGACCGATCTTTCGCAAAATTCTGGAAATCGTCCGCGATGGGCAACTTCGCGGTGAACTGGCAGATAAGCAACAAGCGTTGGATTTGGCTCGCTCGCTGGTGCGATAATTCACGGAATATAGGCTTTGGATGGACGAGCGGATTTTCTTTAGGTTTGAATTTGGTATCTTTATTCCAAGAGATGGGGCCGCTGCGCCGCGAATCGATGCGAGTCGGGGGTTTTGAATATGGCGTCAATTTTGGTCGTAGACGACTCAGCAGTCGACCGCCGTTTGGCCGGCGCTCTTCTGGAAAAGAATACCTATCTCGAAGTTCGGTACGCGGAAAACGGCCTTGTGGCGATGAAGGAAATCGAGCGCGAGGCGCCCGACATCGTCGTGACCGATTTGCAGATGCCAGAAATGGACGGCCTGCAGTTGGTTTTGAAAATCGGGCAAGACAATCCCGACATCCCGGTCGTGCTCATGACGGCCCACGGCAGCGAGTCGATTGCCGCCCAAGCCTTGGCAAATGGTGCCGCATCTTATGTCGCCAAAACCGACTTGGCGGAATCGTTGGTCAACACGGTAATGCTCATCCTGTCCATGAACGAAACGGATTTGCGATATCGCCGCTTGATTCAATGCTCGACTCGAACGCAATTTGAATTCCAATTGGAAAACGACACGCAACTTGTTGAACCGTTGATTGACATGATCCAACAAGTCGTCGCCAGCATGGCCATCTGCGACACGAGTCAGCGAGTTCGGTTGGGCGTGGCACTGGAAAATGCTTTGACCAATGCGATGATTCGCGGAAATCTGGAAATCGCTCCTAGCGCGAATCAAATCATCGATCGCGATTTGGTCAATACGCGGCGCATTCAAAAGCCTTACAAGGATCGTCGCGTTTACGTTAACGCCACGATCGATCGCAACAAAGTCGAATTCGTCGTGCGTGACCAAGGCCCCGGCTTCGACATTGCTCAAGTCCCCGAATCCGGCGATCCGGCCGCGTTCAAAAACGCTTCGCGCCGCGGACTCGTCTTGATCAAGACGTTCATGGACGAAGTCAATTTCGACGCCAAGGGAAACGAAGTCCGCATGGTCAAGCACTTCAACGGTCGCCCGCGCTAAGCTATCGGTTCACGCCGACGCCAAACGTCATGCCGTAAACTCCAAAGTCCGACGTCGGATCGATCGGCGAACCGCCGCCGATCCAGTGTTGTGCTTCGAAAGTCGTTCGCGCAAAGATGGTCCGATGCTCGGTTAGATGGTGCATGTACTGCACGCCGATATGCCCGTCCAATCCGGACAGAAGTTCGTCCGCTCCAAACCGATTAAAATCGAGCGTCGCGGAATTTTGCACCAATTGATTTCGTTCGCCAAGCAATGTCGAGACCTTGATTCCGCCGAGCATTTCCAGTTTCGTGTGACCCACAGGCCGAAGATACTCGATCCCAATCGTCGGACCAAACCCTTCGAATTCCGATTGCGACAAAAGCTCGCTAATCGGCGCGTTGAGCGCATCGGTGACTTGGGCACGCAAGAGGTGCGTTAGCGTCGCGTAATGAAGTCCCAAGAATCCGTTGATCCGCGAAACTTTGAACTCCATCTCTTTGAAAAAGACCATGTCAAAGGATTGTGCTTTTAGTTCGTGAGCGACGGTCAGCGTCTCGCCCGCAGCGTCCGCAGAAATTCGGCTCCATCGCTCCGGCCCCAACAAATACACGCTGGTTTGGCCAGCCGTCAAACCGTCGCTGGTCATTTGGGCTATGTCCGACCGATCGTTGAAATTCCAATATTCGAACTCGACGCCTGGCCCTTGTTCTGATTCGAACCCAAAATTGACACGAGGCGAATAGCTATAAGCAAAATGAAACGGCTCGGCAGCAACAGACGTTCCCGTCGTGCGAGTCAGCGCCGTCCCGCCTAGAAATCGCGGCGACATCCATAAGACTTCCGCCGCGCCGAAGTATCGTCCTTTGTTGAGAATCTCCGGCAAGCTCGGGCTTTTCTTATCTTGATTTTTTCGCAGCTCATAAGCCGTCGGTTCCGGCTCAACCGCCGGCGGATCCTGATGCCAATTAACATTGGGCTGCGCGATGTTGGATTGAAGCGACGGATCTTCCGGCGATGTTCCCCAATTCGCTGGCGACATTCCGTCACCGCCATCGACGCTGGTTGGATTCGCAACAGTCGTTGACGCTAGGCTAGCAACATCGGACGTCGGCACGAATGGCCGACCGAGGACTTCACTCAGTGGATACGCACCGGCGCGAGCGGGCGAAGCCGCTTGTTGGGCCGACGCGCTTGACCAAGCAACTGCATGAACGCAGATGCCGAAAATCGCAGCACGCTTGAGCGAAAGCATCATGGGTGTGTGAAAGCACTTGGCACCGAGTCTGGACTTTTCCAAAGAATCGGAATGCGCCGGTCCCTGGCTCAGCAAAACCGGATTGCACGGAGGAGCCTTCAGAACAGTCACAGTTTCGTCGACCCGCACAGATTAACTAGAGCCCCAAATCGCTCATTCCCTTAGCGAGCGGCCGGGTTTACCCCATTGGTATCTACACAATTTGGTTTTTCGGTCATGATGCTTGTTTTGTATGTATATCAAGCTCAAGGACGAGCGTCTGGGAAAGCGGTGGCTGGTTTTGGTGCGTTCGCAGACGAAAGC
>JANNYC010000002.1:0-46989 GCA_031409895.1 Planctomycetota bacterium | reverse complement strand
TTGCCTGAGGAACGGGGAACCGTCCAGTTCCGCGCGTCAGTCTCTTTTATTGGCCAAGTGTCGACAATAAACTAATTGTTTCAACCGCTGGCCAGCGGAGGATCAATTTAATAACGTCAATTTCGCGGATGCTTGTTCAATAATCGCTATGCACTGCGAGAGGTTCTTGATCCAAGGGCGATTCAACATGAAATCCAAAAACAAAGCGCCTGCGAATATTGACGAATATATTTCTGACTTTCCGAAGGACGTTCAAGGCATTCTCCAAGAAATACGAAGCGTCATCAGGAGTGCCGCGCCGGACGCCGAGGAAGCAATCAAATACCGAATGCCGACTTTTGTATTGAATGGGAATTTGGTTCACTTTGCCGCTTTCAAAAAGCACATTGGCTTTTATCCGACTCCTTCGGCAATTGCAGAATTCAAGGACAAATTGACCGCATACCACTTCTCAAAGGGCGCGATTCAATTTCCGCTCGATAAACCCATTCCGCTGAGCTTGATCAACAAGATCGTCAAGTTCAGGGTGAAGGAAACTCGCCAGAAGTTGGCGGGGAAACCGAGAAAGTCAAGGTAAGGATAGCCCTTTTTCCTACTATCGAACGCCAGAAAGGGCTTTACAATAAATGGACCAACCGAGAGTAAATTTCATGAAAGTGAACAAGTTTTTTGTCGCAATGATTATTGTGATCGCGTTCGGCGGGCTCGCGCGGGCGCAGGAAAAGAGCAAGGGTCAACCAACGAAAACGGAAGTTGCGCGCATGTCTCCGAAAGATCTCTTCGAAAAGATGCTTGGAAAATGGGAAGGGACTTGCCGAACGTGGTTCGAACCGGGCAAGCTCGCCGACGAGTCCAAGGTGAAGGGCGAGATCACGAAAGTCCTCGGGGGCCGGTTTCTTCGACATACCTACGAGGGGACGATCAAGGGGAAACCCCGACGCGGCGAAGAAATGATCGCGTTCAATTCAGTTATGAAGACTTTTGAAACTTCGTGGGTCGACGACTTTCACATGAACTACGCCATTATGTTCTCGCAAGGCAAACAAACGGAAAACGGTTTCAATGTCCGTGGCGATTATGACACTGC
The DNA here is from genome assembly GCA_031409895.1 of Planctomycetota bacterium. Taxonomy (GTDB): domain Bacteria; phylum Planctomycetota; class Planctomycetia; order Pirellulales; family Pirellulaceae; genus JANMEB01. Next base: position 45,902 of record JANNYC010000002.1, on the reverse strand, counting down.
AGAAAATCAACCAAAATGGGGATGGCGAACGGAGTATCGTCTGATTGACGGTAGCCACCTAACAATCACAGCCTACAATATCCAACCCGACGGAATGGAAGCGAAGGCGGTTGAAGCCACTTACGAGCGCATCAAATAGCTCATCAATTATTTCGGCAGGGGCAGGACGATGATGGCATTCTCGACGAAGGTGGCTTCGTGCGATTTGCCGTTGATTCGATATTGAATTTTCAAATGCTTGGGGGTTCCAGAAGCTGGGTCTCCGCCAAAGGCTTCGTTGTAACTCGACGAAGAGATCGCAATTAGCTGATTGTCGGAGTTGCACTTCCGCAAAATCTCGGTCACGTCTTTCTGCGTGGCACCAGCGCCGTATTCGGCTTTGATGATTTCGAGTTTCACCTTTTCCAATCCGAGCTTGGACAAAAGTGCTAGTATCTCGTCAGTCTGACCGCCAAGTTTCTGGGCGATCGCAAGTGCTGTCTGTGTCGCATCTTCCTTCAACTCTGGAGTTTCGGCAGCTTCTATGGCTAGGGACAACATCTCCGGATTTGGATACCGCTTGAGAATCTCCAGGACCAATTTTTTCTCGGCTGGCTGTCGCGAGACCGCGAATGCGTTTTGACACATCTCAACGCGCTGCGGGTCGGTCATCGTGAATTGCCGGGCAATGCGGATATAACCACGCAACGCACGGACTTGATACTTGGCACCCGGGGCGGACTTCGCCAAATCCAGCAGGACCGGCGCGGAATCGATCGTCATCCACTCACCCAGCAATCGGGTGCTAATGTCTTGAAGTTGTGGATCAGAACTCTTGGCGGCTGCCCCGATCGTGTTCAAAGCATTGGCGCCACCGACAGCACCCAAAATTTCTAGTAACGCAATCTTGGTCGATAACGCCGATTTCTCGAACGCCGCTGAGAGTTGCTTGGCACAAGTCTCACGATCCGGCATGCGAACTGAAGCTGTCTTCAATGCTTGAACTGCAACGGGACTGTCCTCAACATGTTTAGGTGAAATGACTTGAGTGATCAACAGCGAGAGGCGATCTGCTGGGACCGTATTGCCCAACGACGTGAGCGCCGCACTGCGCACCGATTGGTCAGCATGGTCAAGTGCCTTCACTAGTTCATCGACCGCCTTAATCCGTCGTTGGCCGATCAATTCGAGTAGCATGACGTACCGTTTTCCCTCGGCCTTTGGGAGATGCACGATAATTTCCTGGCCGACTTTCTCATCTGGCAAAACCGCAAGTGCCGTTTTGGCCGCGTCAGCCAATTCCGCGTCGGGCTCAAGACCAAGTTCCAGAAGCGCCGGAACACATGCGACGTTTCCCACCCGTCCGATTGCTGTCATGGCGGCGATGCGAACTTGTTTTGGTCCAAGGCTGGCAGCTTTTAGTAAAGCCGCTAGTTCGACCGTCTCGCCGCGATCCGCCATCGCCTGAATTACGAGCGCGGCTCGGTCTGGCTCGACGCGGCTAAGTTCATTCGCGAGGGCTTGATCCACATCGCGTCCTGGAAATTCCCGGGCAGTCCCCAGCGCCATTTGAAACATTTGTTTTTCGGGAGAATGGAATTGCTCCAGAAGCAAAGGAATGCCATCCGCGCCGCGCGCGAGGATCGCACCGCGAGTCGCCTCGACGGTCCTTTGTTGGTTAATCTTTGCTTTGCGCACGTCGTCATACATCGCGATTGCCTCGGCCACGTTGCCTGCGGACAAGTAGCGTTCGGCGCATAGGATACAGCCTTCGGCAACAACCGAGCGGATGACGGCAGGGGAGTCAACCAAAGACGCACGAAGTGATTTTGCAGCAGCGTCATTGCCGATTTTGCCAAGCGCCGCAGCGGCGGCCATTGCAACGTCAGCGTCAGCGTCGCCCAAACGCTTGGACAACAAATCGACGGCGGATGGATCGCGGCGAACACCAATCGAGTTGATCGCGCCGACCAGAAGTCGGCCCTTGAGCGAGTTGGTTGCGATATGCAACGCCTCGTCGGCTTCCTTGCCCGGAATGGCCTCCAGCGCGATTCGAGACCACGAGGCAAGCTGTTCATCATTCAGCAAGCGTCCCAACTCGGGAACCGCTGCGCTCGAACCGTAAACAGCGAGTCGCTTACAGGCGAGTGCTTTGTCCGCCGCAGGCGAGTCTGATTTGAGAACGGCGATCCGCGCACTTTCGTCTGACGACAACGGGTCTTGGCAATGACCAAGTTTAATTGACGCCAGGCCCAGAGCCCCAAAGCTCACAAGAACGGCAACGTAATAATTCAATCGTCTCATAGCGCACCTGATTTCGTTCCACAAGTTTGACTATTCATTTACATCCGCCAAGGTTCACGCAACGCTTCCGAGCGCAAGCGGTTGGCTTGCTCGTCGTTGACAAATTCATGCTTTTGCAGATCGTATTTTAACTTTCGGTCTAAAAAGAGTGCGATGTTGGCCGCATGACAAGCGATATGCGCATTGCGCGCGGCGTCGGCGTTCCCTTTTGGTTTGCTGCGCGACTTCACGCAATCGAGAAAGTCGCGAACGTGATACGTTGCCGGATACCCGTCGATTTCAGCTACCGTTTGCCCAGCCAGCAATTCCGGTGAACTCAAAACAAGTTTGCCGCTGTCACCCGCTTCCACCCAACCCGTCTCTCCTTCGAAGCGAACCGGGCAAGAACCTAACGGTATCCAACCGGTCTCCCGGAAAATCAGCTCCACGCCACTTTCGTATCGAGCAACCAACTGGCCGTCACGCGGTGCGTCGTACTCGACAGGGGGAAGACAATCGTCGACTGCCCATTGGCAAAGGTCTACACAATGAGAGCCCCATTCCAGCACACCGCCGCCGACCAGCCCGCCTCCTTTTTCAAAATTGAATCCGTCGAGCAGTTTCGCGTTGAATGGCCGCCAAGCAGCCGGTCCAAGGTACATGTCCCAATCGACGACGTCTTTATTTGGTTCAGGTTCGGCGGGCAACCAACCACTAGTCATGGCTTGCATCCCCGCTGGATGAGCAAAGACCCGTTTGAGTTTACCGAGCTTTCCGGTTCGGGCCAGCGAACAAGCAAATGCGAAGTGTGGCAAGTTTCGGCGCTGCGTACCGGCTTGAAACACTCGTCCGGTGCGACGCATTGTTTCGGCCAGTGCCAAGCTCTGAGCGATGTTCTTCGTACATGGCTTTTCGCAGTACATGTCCTTGCCAGCCCGCGCCGCGTAAACGGCCGCCGTCCCATGCCAATTTGGTCCAGTCGCAATCAGCACTGCGTCGATGTCGCTGCGGTCCAACAGCTCGCGAAAGTCCCGATACATGTCGCAATTCTGATTGCCATATTTTTCGTCGACCATTTTCTTCACGGCCGTGCGGCGAGTTTCTTTGATGTCGCAAACCGCAACGAACTGAACGTCTTTCTGCTCAAGGAAGCAGCCCAAGTCGTATGTTCCTCGATTGCCAATTCCGATTCCGCCGACCACGATCCGTTCGCTGGGTGCAACAGCACCGTCCAACCCAAGGGCCGAGCTGGGAATGATTGTCGGCGCGAGCACTGCTGCGCCGGCTGCAGTTAAGGCCGACGACAAAAATCGGCGGCGGTGAAGTCGCGTAGCCTTCTTGGACATCGCTTTTCCCCTAATCGTTACGAGTGCATGCCTTCGAGATGTCTAAATCGTTGTACCGCATGGCGGTTCCCCGACACGACAGCTTACCGCCAAGATAACTCAATTTCTACCTACGACTCATTGCTAACGCAAAATCGCGACAATTTCGGATAACATGCGTTGATAACAATTCTTTCTTGTGAAAAAACGATCCGCCTGAATTGATCATTGAATTATGTTCTGTCATTCGTCCCCGAAGGGTCTTTAACTCATGCCGCGCACTCGATTGGCACCGTCGCCGACGGGCGCATTGCATTTGGGCAACGCACGCACTTTTTTGATCACGTGGGCGCTCGCTCGACAAAACGGGTGGAATATTGTGCTGCGAATCGAGGATCTCGATGGTCCACGCGTAAAAAAAGACGCTGCGGCTGAAGCTATCGAGGACTTGCAATGGCTAGGTCTCGATTGGGACGAGGGGCCGATTTATCAACGATACGATTTGGCACCTTATCAAGACGCGCTGCGGAAGTTAGCCAGCGCTGGTTTGGCGTATCCATGCGAGTGCACGAGACAACAGATTCAAGCCGCAACGCTCTCGGCTCCACACGGCGACGAACACGAGCTGCGGTATCCAGGGACTTGTCGGCCTCGACGATCTGACAATTCGCTAAAGTTCAATTTGACCGATGCGGACTTTTCGCAAGCTTGGCGATTGGTGGTTCCGGATGGAGCTATTCGCATTTGCGATCAATTCTGTGGGCAACGTGAGTTTGACGTGCAACAAGCCATCGGCGATTTTTTGATCTGGACCAAGCAAGGACTTCCCAGTTACCAACTTGCCGTCGTGGTCGACGATGCGAGGCAGGGGATCGATCAAGTCGTTCGTGGCGACGATTTGCTTTCCAGCGCCTCGCGTCAGCAAATTCTGTACGACCGTTTGGAATTGGGAGCGTATCCGGCGTACACCCATTTGCCCTTGGTCGTCGGTCTGGATGGTCGTCGATTGGCCAAGCGACACGGCGACAGTCGAATTTCGAAATACCGGCAAATGGGTGTCTCTGCCACTCGCGTTCTCGGACTTCTTGCGCGCTGGAGCGGCGTGGCAAATGTGACCGAAATTTCGGCCGATGAATTTCGGACTCAGTTTCGATTGAGCAATCTTTCGTCCGAGCGTGCGACCTTTAACCACGAGGACGAACATTGGCTTATGGATCGTTCGAAACGGTAGCCTACCGCCTCGTGCTTCAAGCCATCCGGCCATTTTCCCGCAAAAAAAACGAGGCCCTCGACGAAAATCAGCCGATTCGATACATTTTTGGGTTCCCAATAGCTTAAAGGTGAACTCATGTACGCGATCGTTGTCCACGGAAATCAGCAATACAAAATCGAACCAGATCAAATTCTGGAAGTCGATTTCTTTGAAGCGGAGCCCGGCGCTGATTTTCAATTCGATCGCATTTTGGCGTACTCGGATGACAAAGGATTTCGCTTGGGAACGCCGACAGTATCGGGCGTGACAATAACCGCCCAAGTCGTCAGTGAGACGAAGGGCCCCAAGATCTACATCCAAAAAATGCGCCGCCGCAAAAACTTCCGCAAGCGTTTCGGCCATCGCCAGAAATACGTGAAAGTCCGCATCTCCAGCATCGCGGTTTAAGTCGCCGATCGATTAAACGCCGATTAAGCTTTGACGTCTTCACAGTTCGCGGCTCGGCGGGAGCCTCGTCGTCCCGGTTTTCGCCTTGAGTCGTCCGTTTTTGAACACCTCGGCCGGGATGTACTTCGGCGGGATGTCGATCCCCTTCGCATTCGCCTCGCCGAGCACGTTGGGGAACAGGCCCATCTCGAACTCGAAGCCCATCCGATCGACCTTAGTGATGTGCTTCTGCCGGCATTCCAGGATGATCACTTCGACGAACAGCCGCATCGATCCATACAAGAAAATCTCCCGAAAGTTTTGGCGACGTTGTTGATGCCGTTGTTGCCATGTATGGTACGATACGGGAATAGAAAATGGTTCTCAGAAGGAGTCTGGTTCTGATGGCCAACCAGTTTGGAATCGAGGAGTGTGTGACAGCGATTTACCTGCAAGGGACGGCGATCAAGCCGCTGTTCCTCTGCGGTGATGCGTTGGACGTGTTGCAGACTATGCCCGCTAACAGCGTCGATTGTGTGATGACCAGTCCGCCCTATTGGAGTCAGCGAGCGTATTCTGGAGGTGGCATTGGCTTAGAGGACGACTATAAGGATTACGTGACAAACCTCGTGGCGATCTGCGCCGAACTTCAGCGCATTCTCAAGCCGACCGGCTCTTTTTGGTTGAACATCGGAGATGCCTATCTGCGAAAAAACTTGCTGGGAATTCCTTGGCGAGTCGCATTCCGACTGACGGACGAGCAAGGGTGGGTGCTGCGAAACTCGGTGATTTGGCACAAGGTCAAAGGCGGGCCGGACAACTCCAAGGACAAGCTTCGCAACGTCCACGAGAACCTGTTTCATTTCGTGAAGTCGTCGGACTACTTTTACGACGTGGGCGCGATTCGGTCGAAGCCCGGACAAACGAAAGTCATCAATGGTGCGATCGTGTCGGCTACCGGAGTCAGTGGCGTGCGCTATCGACGACAGATTGAACTTTCCACGGTGCTCACGGACCTGGAAAAACGCAATGCGATAACAGCGCTTGAAAGTCTTCTCGCCGAGGTGCAAGGCGGACAACTGTCGGACTTCCGCATGATTATTCGCGGCCAGCAACGCACAACGCATTCCGATTCACAACAAGTCTCCGGCCGAGCGCGAGACCTAGCCGACAAAGGTTTTTACTTTTTGAAGTACGACCCCAACGGCAGCAAGCCGAGCGATGTCTGGGAAATCCTTCCCGAAGACACTCAAAAGCGAGAAGGGCATTTTGCTGCGTACCCAGAAGACCTTTGCAAGATGCCGATCCTCGCGACGTGTCCGGAACACGGAGTTGTGCTCGACCCGTTCTGTGGCACTGGAACAACAAGCTTGGTGGCTTTTCAATTCGGCCGACGATCAATCGGCATCGATATGTCGTCCGAGTACATCGAGATGGCCCACCGCCGCTGTCGAGTGCTACTATGACCAACAAGGTCGTCGAGTTGTTCGGCCACAGCACACGCGGTTCGACAGCGCCCAATTGGGCGGAGTTGATTCGCAGGCAACCATGTCCTTTTTTGAATCGAAAGTGCGTCAAGATACGTAAGAGCCAACCGAACATTGCCATCGGAACATGCACTCTGGAATATGGCGCAGACAAAAACGCCATTGAATTTTCCCGCATCGGCTCCTCGAACGCAAGCAGATTTTCACAGACTGCTTGCACCTGTTGACGAATCACGAACCCGGAAATGAATTGCACGTCGTTGCCGAACGGTCCATTCCCGGAGGGAGCATCGACTACTTCCTGGTCTCGGCGAAGAACCGCAAGGTTCAGGACTTTGTCGGCATTGAGCTGCAAACATTGGACACGACCGGCACGATTTGGCCCGAACGGCAACGGTTTCTTCAAGAGCAAGGAATCCGCGTCAAACGCGCGGACACCGAGTCTGCGAAACCCTTCGGAATGAATTGGAAGATGACGGCGAAGACGATTTTGGTGCAGCTTCACCACAAGATCGAGACGTTTGAAAGTATCAACAAGCACTTGGTACTCGTCGCACAAGACCATCTGATCGAATACATGCGTCGTGAGTTCGCATTCTCGCACTTGAACGAGCCAGCCCGGCTTGGAGATACCATGCAGTTTCATGTCTACGGATTGGCAAGTGAGGAATCCGTGTTCCGATTGGAGCTTCGTTATAGATTGAGCACCGATCAAGCCGGTATTGCGTCATGCCTTGGACTTAAAGCCAATGCCAAGATTGAATTGCAACAAATAATCAAAACATTGGAATCGATGCTGACGGATGCCACTTTGTTGACATTTTGAGCAAACATGCCGCGACGTCACTTCAAGGAAATTCCATCAATGCGCCGGTAAGTTGTACGCGATTTCTTCGAGGATGTCTTGCTTCCCGGTGTCCGTCAGGCGAGGCATGGAAATAATTGTTTTCGGCAACGAGGGCTTGCGAGCGTGAACTTTGTCAATTTTACCTTGACGAACCTGATACACGATCCGTTAGACGCCTGCCGATTGGCGAGGGCGGCTTGCGGGGGGTGGGGCGGGTTTGTGGTCTAGTTTGGCGAATAGGAATTCGATGTTGCCTGGACCAAGGGCGTCTTTGAGGCGAGAGACAAGTTCGTCGGATAGCTCGATCCGTTTGTTGGACTCAAGTTGCGTTCGACCGCCGTCCGCCGTTTCGATATCGAGCAAGAACTGCTGGTGGCCCGGATAACCGCGGGTGATTTGTTGGACGGTTCGCAAAGTCGATTCATCGTGCGGGGGACGGATTCGAATTTTGAGGCCCGTGGTCAATTGCTTATCCAATTGTTCAAGCGGAATAACTCGTTTGACAATCAGATTGGGCTCGTCGCTTCGCCGGTCGATGGTTCCTTGTATGACGACGATCGCATCGGGTTGAATGAACTGGCCTTGCTCGGCGAACTCAGTTGGCCATTGAATGCCGCGAATCGCGCCGTCAACATCTTCCAGATCGAACATAACGTATTTCGTCGGGGCACTCGCATCGCGGGCGCGCTTCACGTGAGAGAACTTGATTGATGAAATGAGGCCGCCCATCGCAACTGCTTCGCGATCTTTGGCGTTGCCGATCTGTTGCGTGGTGTGCGTGCAGAACCGTCGCAAAGTATCTTGATATTGGGCCAAGGGATGACTCGACCAGTAGAAGCCGAGGACTTCTTTTTCGCCAGCCAACAAACGACGCTGATCCATTTCGGGTAGGTCGGGGAGCGAATGATCGGCTTCGCCGGCGTCATCCTGGACATCGCCGAACAGAGATTTCTGTCCACTGCGACGGTCGGCTTGAACGGCGGCACCAGCTCCCAGAGCTTTGTCGAGCGCGGCGAGCATTTGCGCGCGATGCGCCTTCAAGCTGTCGAACGCGCCGGCCTTGATCAGCGTTTCGATCGTGGAGCGACTGCATTGATTGGGTGGAATTCGTTCGCAAAAATCAAACAGGTTCTTGAACGGTCCACCTGCGGCGCGCGTGGCGACGATTGCATCGGCGGCCGCGCCGCCGCAGCTCTTGATCGCCGAAAGAGCAAACTGGATTCTGCCATCGCTGACCTGAAAGTTACAATGCGAGCGATTGACATCGGGCGGTTCGACGACGATTTCCATGCGGCGGCAATCGTCCATGTGCTCGCCCAGCGAATCTTTTCGCGAAAGATTGCGACCGTCGATATCGCCGGTCAGCAGCGCCGCCATGAATTCGATCGGATAATGTGCTTTCAGGTAGGCCGTTTGATAGGCCAATAGAGCGTAGGCCGTAGAATGGCTCTTATTGAATCCGTACCCCGCGAACTTCAAAATCATTTGCCAGAGGTCTTCGGCATCGTGTCGTTTCACGCCGAATTCGATCGCCCCTTTCATGAACTGTTCGTAGTTCTCGGAGATTTTCTTTTCGTTCTTTTTGCTGATCGCCTTGATGCAGGTGTATGCGGCGGCCAAATCAATCCGCCCCAAGACATTGAGAATTTTCATGACCTGCTCTTGGTAGACCATCACGCCGTGGGTTTCCTCCAAGATTTCGCGTAGCACCGGATGTTTGTAGGTCGCTTTCTTCCGGCCGAGCTTGATGTCGATGTATTGTTGGACCATGCCTCCTTCGAGTGGACCGGGCCGATACAGCGCGTTGGTTGCGATGATGTCCTCAAAGCGATCGGGCTTCATCTTTTGCAGTAAGTCCCGGATACCGCCGCTTTCCAGTTGAAACACGCCTTTCGTTTCGCCGCGTTGCAACAAAGCAAAAGTTGCCGAATCGTCCAGCGGGATTTTGGCGATGTCAATCCGCTTGCCGGTCGTTGTCTCGATAATGTTGATTGCGTCGCTCAAAATCGTGAGATTGCGTAAACCGAGAAAGTCCATCTTGAGCAGGCCGGCTGCTTCGACGTCGGACATCGACCACTGTGTGATGACGTCTTCGTTTCCGGTCACTCGGCATAACGGCAAGTACTCGGTCAGCGGACGGTCACCGATAACGACTGCTGCGGCATGAGTTCCCACGTTGCGGGCCAAGCCTTCGAGCTTGCGAGCAAAATCGATCAAGTCGCGAATTTCCTGATCGTCGTGGTAGGCTTGCTGCAACTCGGGGACTTGATCGAGGGCTTCCTCAAGTTGAATTCCCAGCGTTTCGGGAATGAGCGACGAGATTTGGTTCACGCGGGACAATGGAATTCCCAGCGCACGCCCCACGTCCTTGATCGCGGCTTTGGCTTTCATCGTACCGAACGTACAAATCTGAGCGACATTGTCTGAACCATATTTTTCTTTTACGTAGCGGATGATCTCTGCCCGACGATCTTTGCAAAAATCGATGTCGATATCAGGCGCTTCGATCCGACTTTCGTCCATGAAGCGTTCGAACAGGAGCCCAAACCGAATTGGGCAAACGTGGCTGATATACAGTCCGTAACAAACCAGCGCACCGACGCCGCTTCCGCGCGCCGTCGCCGGAATCTTGCGCTGCCGAGCAACATTGACAAAGTCCCAGCAAATCAAAAAGTAATTTGAAAAGCCCAGTTTGCGGATGACAGTCAACTCCCGCTCCAACCGGCTCAAGATCGCTTCGGAAAGGTCGCCGTTGACGCATTTCGTTGGATCGTCGGCATAACGCTCGCGCAAGCCTTGAAGACAGAGTTCTCGCAATCGGTCATCGGCGGTTTGGCCTGAGGGCAGGGCGTAGACGGGAAAATGTCGCTTTCCCAATGAAAGTTGAATATCCACGCTGTCGGCGATTTCCTGACTTCGGGAAACGGCCGACTCTAGTCCGGGGAAATGCGCGTACATTTCTGCTTGGCTGCGAAGGTAAAACTGATTCCCCTCCATCTTCATTCGATTCGTGTCGGTTCGAAAACGGCCCGTGTTGATGCACAACATCACGTCTTGAGCGTCGGCGTCGTCCTGATCGACGTAATGGCAATCGCTGGTCGCCACGAGCGGAATCCCCATTCGTTGCGCAATCTCAACCGAGCCTTCGAGCGCCGCGCGTTGGATCGCGATACCGTTGTTCATGATCTCGATAAAGTATCGGTCGCCAAAGACTCGATGAAACCAGGCGGCGATTTCGGACGCGCGAGCCAACTGTTCCTCGGCTCCGTTGCCGCTACTCAAGATGGCTTGGCTGAATTCGCCCGAGACGCAACCGCTGAGGCAGATGATTCCGTCGCGATGGGCTTCCAACAATTCTTTGTCCAAGCGCGGCTTGAAGTAGAATCCTTCGAGGCTTGCCACCGAAGCCATCTTCACCAAGTTCTTGAAACCCGTTTCGTTCTGGCACAAAAGCGTCAAGTGATAACTTGAATCTTTGCCGCTGGACTTTTCGCCACGTTTGCCAGGTGCGATGTATGCTTCGTAGCCGATGATCGGATTGATGCCACGCGACTTGCACGTTTTGTAAAACTCGATCGCGCCATGAAGGTTGCCGTGATCGGTGATCGCCAGCGCGGTCATTCCATAACCGACCGCGCGATCCACCAATTTCGGAATCGGGCTGGCGCCATCGAGCAAGCTATAGTGCGAATGACAATGCAAATGAACAAACGGTTGGACGCCCACGGTTCTCCTCCTACGGTCGATGCAATCGATACGTTGAATTTTACGGCCCATCGCGAGCCAACAAAACTACGGCTTGACAGGCTTCCATTGGCCCAAACCGTTCGGGTGGATCGTGCTGAGATTGCCGACGATTAGCGACTATTTTGACGATTGGGCGGCTTTTTCGATTTGCTCGACGCCAATTCTGACCTATATGCTTTTGGCTCGAATCACTGTCGCCAATTCGCGTCGATTTATTTTTTGCGTAATTCATGACACCGATGACCTCGCCTGAAACCACTCCCGCAATCGACAATCGATTCTTCGATGTGATCGAACTTTTATTGGAACGGCAGATTGCGTCGGATTCGCGCCGCGAGTCAGCCGAACTAGAACAGCGCGCAGCTCTAGAGCAATTGCAGTCCCAACTTTTGATTATGACGCAAGTGGTTGAAGCATTGGCCCATTCCTCGCAAGCCTGCGCTGGGGAGAATCCTGGGACCAGTGGGCTCTCAAGCAACCAATACTCTGCAAAAAGCAACTCCACGCCCGTCAACGATTCGATGACTGAATGGGAGCGCCAGAAGCAACTTTTGATGCAAGGGCTCGATTCCGACCAAGGTTTCGGAACGCCTGCCGCAGAAGCTGAGAATGCAGAATCCGCCGCGTCAGCCGAATTCGCAAACCCCGTGGGAAAAGTCATTTCCGAGACAACTTCGCATGATTGGATCGAGCATCTGGATCCGAACGATCCCGCCTTGGCCGATGACGAAGCCCGCCGTGAGCTGGTAGCGCGGCTTCGCAAGCTCGAGGTCGAGTTGTCGTTGCAGCGAGCCAAGATCGCACGCGAGCGCTCGGATATGGAAACGCAATTGTCCGAATTCGAAAAGTCCAAGCGGCAGCTTGGGCATGAACTTGTGGCCACGACCGATGGCGAGAAACGAGAGCCGGCGTCTCGAGCCGATCGTATGCTGCGATTCTTGGGACGCAAGAAAGACAAAGAATAGTTCGCCAGCGATAACGCGACTTCCTTCGTTCGGCCGGATGTTCCGTTTGTAGCGGATAAAGGGATTCCATACCGCCAGCCTGCGTCCTTCATACTTCGTGGGCAGCGGATTTCGACCTCGCACCCGACGGATTCGACGTAGCCTTTATTTTAGCACGGCCGATTTGCTCGTCCTGTGTTCGATCACACTCTCTACTTTTTCTGCCGAAGATGCTTAACGCCAAATGCAGCCGACGATCGACTCACTCACGAAAAGGAGTGGCCGCCACCGAATGCGCTTTGGTTGTGCCAATTATTTTTCTGCTCATGTTTGGCACGCTCGAAATCTGCTCCGCCTTTTATTTGCGTCAAACGGCGAAGACGATCGCGTTTGAAGGTGCGCGTTTGGGCGTCCGTGGCAGGACGACTCGCCAAGCAATTCTCGATGAATGCAACGCATTGATCGCCGCACGCGGTATCGCGGGAGGGCGAGCACTAGTAGCTCCAGCCGACTTTACGAACATTGAAGAACTCGATCCGGTTACGGTAACGATCAATGCTCCATACAACGGAAATACTTGGTTCCTAGGGAGTCTGTTTCGAAGCAAGACAGCCCAAGTCAGCGTGACGATGGCCCGCGAATACGGAAATTGATGATCGATAACCACTTAGAGAAAAACATGCCTCGCCGACGAACAAAATCATCCCCTCGGTGGAACCGCTCGCTAAAAGTACGGCGATGTGGTGCCTCAGCCGTCGAATTCAGCATTGTCGCCCCGATATTTTTCCTGGTTATTTTTGGTGCCTTTGAATTCAGCCGCGTGACCATGCTCCGCAATTTGGCTCAAGATGCCACTTATGAAGCCGCGCGGGCTTGCATGGTCGACGGAGCGTCGACGAGCGACGCGACGAATAGCGCAAATGATGTCTTGCGATTGCTTGGTACCAACGGGGCCGTGGTCACGATCAACGACGGTAATGCACTCAGCGAAGCTTCGCAGTCCATCAAAGTGACCATCGACATCCCCATAAGTCAAAACAGCCTTGTCATGCGTTGTCTATTTTCCAACAAGCACATTATCGCAACCACAGAATTAAAAACGGAGAGATACGATGGTTATTACGATAGCCAATAGATTTCCCAACATGTTGAAAAAGCGGTCAGTGGTTCCGCGCCGTGGCGCTTTGGTGCCGTTGTTCGCGATTACGTTACCCGCGCTTTTGCTACTGTGCGCAGTCGCGATCAACATTGCTCACTTCCGCATGTTGCGAACTGAACTCAAGATTGCGACCGATGCGTCCGCGCACGCTGCGGGTCGAGCGATGAGCGTGTATCAAGATGTTGACCAAACCATTGATTTTGCCAAGCTCATTGGCGGAATGAACAAAGTTGGCAACGCTCCATTCCAACTCGCGGATGAACAAATCGTATTTGGACGGTCGACGCGACCAAACACAACCTCGAAGTATAACTTTACGGAATACCCGATCGCTAATGTTCGTAACGGTGTCGTCAATCCTAATTCCGTCGCGATCAACGCCGCAGGAACATTTCCATTATTACTAGCGTCTATCGGTCGACACAGCTCGCTCTCGCTTGAGCAACAATCGATCGCGACTCAAGTCGACCGGGATATTGTCTTGGTACTCGACAAATCGGGTTCGATGATGGAATTTAGAGACGTTCCAGCGTTGGACAATGCGATCGATGCCCTTTACGCAGCGAAAAATATCACTAGAACCGAACGTAATAATGCCAAAAACAACACTTTCAGCCTTAACGTGGCCAATCGGTTGCATGGAGTAATGAAGGAATATGCTTTTGACCGACGCGCCAGTAGCACCGTTGCACCGCGTCACTCGCGCTGGGCTCAGCTTAAGTTGGGAGTTGTGGCTTTCTTCGACGTCGTTAGCGCGACCGATCAAGTCGAAATGGTAGCCATCGTCACGTTTTCTACCAACGCGACACTAAATGAAGTCTTAAACTCGAACTACGCTCCGCTCAAAACGAAAGTTAATTCAATCAATCCGAATGGCTCGACGGCGATTGGATCTGGAATGGCCGCCTCGGACCCTGAGCTATTCAGCAGCACTCGCGCCCGCCAGTTTGCTACCAAAACGATCGTGGTACTCTCGGACGGGGAAAACACATCCGGCGCAAATCCGGTAACCGTTGCCAGAAACTTAACGACTGCGCATGACGTTACGATTCACACCGTTTCATTGTCGGAAGGCTCGGATCCTGCGGTGATGGATCAAATCGCCGCTATTGGCGGCGGTACCCATTTTCATTCGTCTGACGGAACCGATTTGGAAGAAATCTTTCGAACGATCGCGAATAATCTGCCGACGTTGCTGACGAAATAGACGGCGGAAGTTTTCAGTGATTCGGCCTTCAGGCGACATCTCGTTGACGAAATAGCCGGTGCCACGACGAGAGTACTTTGTCGCGTTCGGCGGATTATTCTTTTTGCCCATGAATTTTGATCAATTCGCGGATCGCCCCGTTGGTGGCTTCTTGAGCCCGCTCGCCGCCCAAATTCGTTACCGCGACGAAGCCAACGCCGCGTTTTGGAATGAGGCACGCCGTCGCCATCCAAGCCGTATTCGAACCAGAATGCGCCAACATCGTTTCTTTAATGGCTTGGTTCTTTGTTACGATCCAGCCACCGGCATAAGGCTGTTCCTCTTGTGGTTTCGTGGGAATCGGTAGCTGCAACGTAGCGATTTGTTTTGGCGACAGAAATTCGGCGTGAGAATCTGGATGCAAATGCACCTCGAGAAATTTCGCCCAATCTTCGACCGAACAATGCACGGTCCCCGCTGGGCCCAGTGCGGGTGCATTGTCGGTTTGCGAAGCCGTGAGCTTCCCGGGAGATTTCGTTTGCGTGCGGCCTTCGACGTGTCCCCAAGGTTGATCGACTTCTCCGGGTGAATTCGGTACCCCGAACCCTTCACTTGCCATCTGCAACGGTTCGAATATCGTTTGTCGAATCGACTCTTCCCAAGATTGCCCAAGAATTTTTTCCGCCATGTGGCCAGCCAACACATAACCTACATTCGAATAAAAGAACTTCGAACCCGGTGGATGAACTGGCTTTGCCGCCAAAGTTTGCACGAGAATCGCCTCACGCGTCGTCACTATGTCGCCTTTGGTGAGCCACCAAGTCCGCGCATTGCCCGGCATTCCGGCTCGATGGGCCAAAAGCTGCGCGAGCGTGACGCTCAAGTAATCGTCGTGCACTTTCCCGCGCCATTCCGGTAAAATTTCGCCGACTGTGGACGTCCATTTGAGTTTTTCTTTGTCGACCAAGCCGGCAAGCAACGTCGCCGTCATGGCTTTAGTACATGACCCTAAATGGACTTTGTCGTGAATCGTAAGCGGCTGGCCGCCGCCTGATTTCCTGACACCCGCACACCCAATCGCGGTGATTTTGGAGTCGGCGACGATGGCAAGAATCATTCCGGGAAGTTCCTGGTCGCGCACAAACTTTTCGGCTAGTTGATTGAGCCGTTTATCGACGATCAAGTCCGATTGCGCGGCGCACGAAAAGGCCAAAACCCACGTTTCGCTGACGAATAACAGCAGTGCGAAACGATAGATCCAACGCGGACGCATTCGTATTCCTCCGGCAAAACTCTTTAGGTTTCCGTTGTGATCGAGGAAATGTCAATCGATGAGTCGGAGGTTAAGCCGGCCGCGTTTCCGGTTGGCGCAACCAACTGGGGATAGACATCGCCCGCACGCTTCCAACGTTCCCAGTCGGCACGCAAAATCTTGGCGTCGGAAGGAACGCGACCTTCGGCAACCCATTGGTCCAGCAGCCGTTTTCCGACAGGGCCGTATTCGGTGCGAGCCTTGTCGCGTAAACGAACGATCCACTGATCGTGCGGCGGCGCGATCAGCCACGAATCATCCTCGAGGCTCGAAACCGGAGCGATGACGACTGGCGGGCGTTTCGGTCGGATCATCTTCTTTGGTGGGTGCAGTGACGGCGGACGCGGGCCTTGTCCAGTGGCCAGCCAATCGTAGGCAAGCTTGGCACCAGGGAAACTGACTTGGTCCTTGATAAGGCGTTCAAGTTCTTCTTGAGCCTTGACAAGTTGGCCTTGCTGCACCATCGCAACGGCTCGCGCGTATCGCGCGGCGCTGCGGGAAGCTGGTTCCTGTTTTTTCATTTCCAAAACGGATGTAAAGTCGGCGATGGCCGGTAAGAAGCGTCCCATTTGGTAGAAAATTTTCCCGCGACTCAACAGCAACTGCGACCACTGCTTAGGGCCGTTGAATCGATGGATGGCCTTGGTTAGCCAGATCGCGGCTTGTTCGTGTTCGTCGCGCTCGGCGAGAACTTGGGCTCGGCCGCAATAGGCTTTCACAAGAGTCGAATCGTGCGTGAGGGCCAATTCAAAATCTTCCAACGCGGGTTGCGATTGACCGTTTTTAAGATAGGCCTCACCTCGGAACGCGATCGCTTGGGGCTGATTCGGATACAAATCGAGGGACTGGCAGAAATCGACGATGGCTTTCAAGTACATGTGCTGTTTCAGGTACATCTTTCCGCGCAAAAAGAACGGTAGATGATCCGTGAAATCCAGGGCGATGGCACGAGTCAACGCATCGATCGCTTGGGGAATTTTCCCTTGTTTTCGCAGCAATTCGCCCAAAAGAGCCTGGTATCGCGGATTTTCGGGAGCCAAGTCGATCGCTCGGCCAATATCGTCAATGGCCCGCGCGGTACTGCCGCTGGCGTTCTCCGATTTGGCTCGCCAAAAAAGCGCCGCGTGCTGCTGCGCCAAATCCGCTTTCAACTCCAGCGCGGTGGTGAAGTCCGCGAGGGCTTCGTGTTGACGGCCCAGCGCTGCGAACATTTGACCGCGGCGGATACGCGTCGCAGCATCGTTTTCGATTGCAAGCGACGCTGCATAATCTTCGATCGAAGCGTCGAAACTCCCCAGGAACTGGAAGGCCATCCCACGGTTTCGGAACAGCTCGGCATCTTTGTCGTCGCGCTGTATCTGCTCCGTCAAGTACTCGACTGCTTTGCCGGCAACTGGCGCGCCGAGCGTTTTGTACTGCTCCGCAGCCGATGGCCGTACGGCAATAGCAGTCTGCAAAGCGTCCATGACGGCCGGCCAATCTTCCAATCGCGAACTGGCGGCGGCGTGCCAAATCAAAGTGCCCGCATGATTCGGTCGCAGCTCATGAGAATTTCGTAGGTCGTCGACCGCCGATACGAAATTTCCCATTTCGTAATGCACGATGCCTCGCCGGTACAAATAATCCGCTTTGGTTCGCGGGTCTATCACAAGCTCCACGGCTCGGTCGAGCTGGTCCAGAGCCTTGGCGTTCAATTTTTGTCGCGCGTAAATTCCCCCTTCGAGCGCGAATACTTCCGCCGAATCAGGAACGAGACGCTGAGCCTTCTTGCATTGGTCGACCGCTTCGTCGTATTGCTGCAAGGCTTCATGGACGCGCCCTCTGCCTAATAGGACGTCTTTGTTGAGCAACCCCAACTCAGTCGCGCGATCAAAATCGCGCAGGGCTTTGTCGTATCGCCGCAACTGCGTGTTCATTTCGCCGCGACGAACCCAGACGACTGCCCGCTGCGGATCGCTGCGCAGCACCTTGGTATAATCAGCCGCTGCCATCGTCGGATTATTGATCGCCGCGTAGGTGTCGCCGCGCAATTTATACCACGCGAGTGCCGTCGGTTCGACTTGGATCAAGTTCGTGAAATCGTCGATTGCCCCTACAAAATCGCCGATTTGTAAGCGTAACTGTGCGCATTGTTTGAACAGTGGCAGGCGTCGGTGCGCCATTTGGCGAAGTTTTTGCAACGACTCCATCGCAATTCGCATCCGTCCTGCCGCGTGCGCTGCGCGAACTTGGCAAATCAGCGCCGGACCTTCGATCACTTTGTCGGCATTGGCCGCCATCTCGCTAAAGTCGATCGCTTGAATCGGCTGATTCAAAGCCAAGCTCGTTTCGGCCATACCCAGCATCGACTGAGCATAGTGCGGGTCTTGTTGGAGCGACAATTCAAAATCCCGTTTGGCCTTTTGCAAATGGCCCATGTAAAAATTTATCCAGCCTCGATCAGCAAAAAGTTTGGGCGACGCTGCGTCCAACTGAACGCGCTGACGAAACCACGCCATCGCCGGTTCGTAGTACTTGCCCATGATATCTTCGTAGCCGCTCGGATCGTCAGCCAGCTTACGCGCTAAATTCAAGTCCTCGAATGCGCCGCGCCAGTTCATCATTTGTCCACGCGCCGCCGCACGCCAAGCGTATGTCTCGACGTCGCCATAACCCAACTCCAGGGCTTTAGTGCAATCTCCTTCAGCGCGTTCATTTTGCCGAAGCTTGAGCAACGCATAGCCGCGCAGCGCGTAACACTCGGCCAATTGCGATTCGTCCGCGTCGATGATGGATGAATTCAATGTGGCCAGCGCTGCTGGAAAATCTTCACGCTCAATCGCGTCCACCGCCGCTGCAAGCTGCGTTTCGACCGTCGCGGCTTTGTCGGCTGGCGCTGACGTTAGGGATGCGACAGGGAGATCCAACGGCTCGTCAGCCAATTGCTGTTCCAAACTCCAACCACAGCCCGCACAATGATCCGCGTGGCGTGCGATTTTTTTCTGACATTGAGGACATCGACTGAGCATCAATTGCTTCCGATCGCAAAACAACCGTGAAAGAGATTACCAGGAATTCCAATTACCCTAACCATGAAAATCTGGCCAAGCCAATACCTCAAGCCAGATGCTAGGCGGCAACCAATCTAATTGCCGACCACTTTCGCTAATCCAATTATCAATTCGGCGACGGTCCCGGTCAACGAAATCCGCTTAACCAAGCCAAGTCCGCTTGATTCTTTGAAATTTGGCCATTTTGACCTGAACTTTTGGCATCAACTTGAGTTAAAACAATAACAGGGCTTGCGCTGGAAGCCGACAGAGGGACTTTGCCCATTGCCAAAGCCTAAAAAAATTCCCGGTTACTTGAGCAATACGATCTGCGGCCATTTCACGATTGTTTCCCTTCCCTACCTGAGTTGTCACATGCATTTGCATTTAGCACCAATATTGTTCGTACTCGTCTCCGTTGTCATTGGCACCGCGCAAGAGCGGCGCCCAACTTGGGATCCGGCGAGCTTTCTGCAACGGCTGGATCGAAATGGCAATGCCGTACTCGAACCAGATGAGATGGTCGGACGAGCCAAGGGCTTTATCGAAAAATTGGGGATCGATGCCTCCGGTCCAGTCGCGATCGAAAACGTGATGAACACCATCAATCGCCAGCGCCAACAAGCCGATCAAGATCTCGCTACACAAGAGGCCGCTAAGGCCAGCGGATCGGATTGGTCCACGCCTCGATTAATTCCTGGGTTCGGCGAGGCCGTCGAAACACCGACGTTGCCGGGATTCGGACAACCCGACGGCGCTGCAGCCGCAGGAACTACGGAGACCAAACCCGAACAGGCCGGCGATTCTGTAATCGCTCAAGTCGATCGCGTGCTAAGTCAATACGATCCAAACAAGGATTCCGTGTTGGATGCCAACGAAATACAGCGCACCCCTTGGGGTCCTCCGAGTCCACAGGAAACGGACACCAACGGCGATGGGAGAATAACTCGCGCGGAACTTATCGAGCGTTATCGCAAACGAGAAGCCGACAGCGCTCGACTCAACGGCGGCAACAATCAGGGGGGCGCGACTCCGGATAACTCGTCGCGTCGCACGCCAATAGCAACTTCTGGTTCGAGTAATAGTAATGCTGCTGCGACCGCCGCTAATGTGGAACGTGCCGCGCCCGTCCGAAAATCATCGTCGGAAGATCGAATCGCGGACTACGTTAAAAATCTTCTGAAGCAATACGATACCGATAGCGACGGATCGATTAGCGCTGACGAACAAGCCAAGATGAAATCCGGCCCGAAAGGTGCGGATGCTGATTCCGATGGAAGGCTTTCGCGAGACGAATTGACTTCGTATTACGGCGGTGGCTATAAAAAACCGGCGACCATTGAAGGGGCCCCGGAAGAGTCTGCCGCACCGCAAACGGCTCAGGCCGGCAATGAAAATTCTTCTCGCCAGCAGCGCAGGAACAATCGTCGACGCACACCGGAATCCAGCCCAAGCTCATCCCAAATCGACGGCCAAAAGCCAATTCCGATGCATGAGTTCACCACCGAATGGACTGAAGCAAAGTTGACGGAATTCCGCACGATGGACGCCAATCACGACGGGGTCATCAGCATCGAAGAGTTTCGTGAAAAAAAATAACGCTTGGGCTTAAGATATCCGGGTCTCCTGACCCCGCACGTCGCTTTGCGGTAAGATATCGTCACAAGTTTTCTGCCGCACTTTTTGCCGCGAATCGCCATGGACGAAAGCTCGCATGACGGCCCGCCGAACCGACAATGGGTGAGTCTGGTTTTGCGCCGAGCGGATCACCCCACCGTGATCATGCTCTTGTGCGTTTCCTGGCTGCTGATCGGATGGTTTGTGGTTCGGTTGGGTCTCGCCAAACAAGGCGTCATCGACATCGACAACCGCGAACCTCGGCAGGCCCAACTACAAGTTGATCTTAATACGGCTCCCTGGCCCGAATTCGCAACCCTACCGGGAGTCGGAGAAGTTTTGAGTCGATCGATCGTCGATTTTCGCCGGGAACACGGCAAATTCGGAGCGATCGAAGATATCAAACTGGTACCAGGCATCGGCGAAATTCGCTTTTCTCAACTTCGGCCTTATCTCGTCATTTCCAATAGCGTCAGTAAATAATGTCGCGAACAGACCGGACAACACTTGTCTATTATAATCTTGGCAAGTGACGCGGCTTATTGCGAGCGGGCTTCGATCACTGCGGTCCCAATACGAATCACGTTTGCGAACTTGGCCGAATCCTGATGTTTGACTTGCAGGCACCATTTAAGCCGGCTGGCGACCAGCCCCACGCCATCGAGGCGCTCGTTCAGGGTCTGCGCGAATCGAAGAAGCATCAAGTCTTGATGGGCGTCACGGGCTCTGGCAAGACTTTTACGATGGCCAACGTGATCCAGCAAATTCAGAAACCAACGCTGGTCATGTCGCACAACAAAACCTTGGCCGCACAGCTTTATTCGGAGTTCAAAGGCTTTTTCCCGAACAACGCGGTCCACTATTTCGTAAGTTATTACGACTACTATCAGCCGGAAGCTTACATTCCACAGCGCGATATCTACATCGAAAAAGATGCGTCGATCAATCAGGAGATTGAACGATTGCGTTTGGCGTCCACAAGTTCACTGGTGAGCCGCTCGGACGTAATCATCGTGGCCAGCGTTTCGTGTATTTACGGTTTGGGATCGCCCGCCGACTACAAGCGGATGATGGTCTCGCTGCATCGTGGTCAACGCATGAGCCGCGATGCGATCTTGCAGGGCTTGATTAACATTCAATACGAACGGAACGACATCGGATTTGAGCGTTCCAGAATCCGCGTGCGCGGCGACTGCGTTGAAGTCTGGCCATCCTACGAGGAATTTGCCTTTCGGATCGAGCTGTTCGGAGACGAAATCGATCAGCTTTCATACATCAATCCGGTCTCGGGCGAAGTCATCTCGACGCACGATCACTTGTACGTGTACCCCGCCAAGCACTTTGTTACGTCGGGAGAACGGATCGCGGCGGCGGTTGAATTGATTCAAATCGAGCTGGCCGAGCGGCTAGAGCAATTCAAATGCGATGGCAAACTGCTGGAAGCGCAGCGGTTGTCGGCCCGCACTCGCTTCGATGTCGAAATGCTTCAGCATGTCGGCCATTGCCCTGGTATCGAAAATTACAGCCGCCCGTTATCCGGTCGCAAAGCCGGTGAAACCCCCGAGACATTGTACGATTTCTTTCCTCGCGATTTTCTGCTGATCGTCGATGAATCTCACGCCACCGTGCCGCAAATCCGCGCGATGTTCGCCGGGGACCGCAATCGCAAAGCGACTTTGGTCGAACACGGTTTCCGATTGCCAAGCGCGCTCGACAACCGTCCACTCATGTTCGACGAGTGGGAGGCGAAAACAGACAAGATCGTTTACGTGAGCGCGACCCCTGGGGTGTTCGAGCTTGAAAAAACTCATGGCGAAATCGTCGAACAAGTAATTCGACCAACCGGCTTGCTCGATCCGCAAATTGAAGTCGTGTCGGCGCGTGGACAAGTCGGCCATCTGCTCGAACAGATTCGCATCCGCCGCGATCGCGGCGAACGAGTCTTGATCACGGCTTTGACAAAGCGTCTCGCGGAAGATTTGGCGGCCTACATCGCCGAAAACGGCGTGGCGTGCAAGTGGCTGCACAGCGAACTCGACGCTTTCGAGCGAGTTGAACTGCTGCGCGATTTGCGCGCGGGAAAGTACGACGCACTCGTCGGCGTCAATCTGCTGCGCGAAGGTTTAGACTTGCCGGAAGTCTCGCTGGTCGCCATCCTCGACGCGGACAAGGAGGGCTTTTTGCGCAGCGAAACGTCGTTGATTCAAACGATTGGCCGCTCGGCCCGAAACGTCAACGCGACAGTTATTCTCTATGCTGACAAAATGACCGCAGCGATGAACGTCGCGATCGAAGAGACTCATCGACGACGCCACCTGCAACAACAGCACAACGAGCAACATGGAATCACCCCTCAAACCATTCGCAAGAATATCCAAGCCGGCATCGAACACGATTCATCCTTGCATCGCCAAGCCACCGAAATGGTGCAGCAAAGTCAGAACCAAGCGGTCGTCACCGAGGAGTTTCTGGAGGAGTTGCAAACCGAGATGCTTCAAGCCGCGACCGATTTGGACTTTGAACGAGCGGCCGCTTTGCGCGATCGAATCCGGCAACTAGAACAAAACGTCGGACAACCGATTCCTGCCAGCGGATCCGCCGAAAAACGCTCCGGCCGATTGGCAGGTCGAAAACCATCCGCAAAATCAAAACGCCGATCTTGAGCAAGCCAGGAACAATCCTTCTCGCCGCGAGCATTTGATCATGTCCAAGCTTAAGGCCATTATCGTCATCCCGGCGCGGCTCGCGTCGACGCGATTGCCGGGCAAGATGTTGTTGGCGGAGACCGGTAGGCCGCTGATCCAACACACGGTTGAAGCGGCCGCGCGGGCAACTTTGGCCGATCAAGTCGTGGTCGGAACTGAGGACCCACAAATCGTCGCTGCAGTGCAATCGTTCGGCGGCAAAGCGATCCTTACGGGACGGCATAACACCGGAACCGATCGCGTCGCCGAAGTGGCTCGGCATTACCCCAGCGCGACGATCATTGTCAACGTGCAAGGTGACGAGCCGGAAATTTCACCCGATGCGATCGACTTGGTGATCGAGCTGTTGCTGAAACATTCGTCCGTCGTGATGTCAACACTCGCCGCTCCGATCCGCGAACAATGGCGATTGGACGATCCAGCTTGTGTCAAAGTCGTCTTCGATCGCGCAGGGCGCGCGCTCTGGTTCAGCCGCAGTCCGATTCCTTACGTCCGCGATCGATCGCGCGATTGGCTTCAAAACGAGCCGCCGGTATTTAATCAGCACATCGGCTTGTATGCTTATCGAGCTGATTTCTTGCAACAGATTCCCAGCTTACCGCCGTCGGATTTGGAGCAAGTCGAAAGCTTGGAACAACTGCGCGTTTTGACTGCAGGGCACACCATTCAAGTGGGCGTCGTATCCGCGGCGCACAAAGGGATCGACACGCAAGCCGATTACCAAGCCTTCGTGGAGCGTTTCAAAGAGTAATCGACTGATCACTTCTGCGATGTTTGTTGGTCGATGGCGCGAAGAATTCGGTCGAAGACTTCGTCCTGGGAGCCAACGCCGTCGATCGCAGCGAGGCGATCGGTCAATCGATAGAAATCCAAAACGGGCCGCGTTTCGTTGCGGTAGGTTTCGAGCCTTTTGGGGACCGCTTCCGGACGATCATCAGCCCGGGGCTTGGCCATCTCTTGGAAACGACCCAACAAGCGACGAATCAGTTCGGCTTCAGGCACTCGCAGTTCTAGAGCCGCCGTTAGGCTACGATTCATGTGGGCAAACAATTTATCTAGCGCTTTGGCTTGCGCGATCGTGCGGGGAAAGCCGTCGAGCAAGCAGCCTTTCGTGCAATCGGCCTCCGCTAATCGTTCGCGTACGATGCCGATCATGAGATCGTCGCCGACCAATTGGCTGGCCGCCATGATTGGCCCGGCCTTCTTGCCCAGTTCAGTCCCTTGCTTGACCGCTTCGCGAAGCATGTCGCCGGTGGAGAGATGAGGGATTTCAAGATAGTCGATTAACCGCTGCGCTTGGGTTCCTTTGCCCGCCCCTGGCGGACCGATGAAAACCAAAAACATTTTCTGGTCTCCTCAAACTAATCCAGCAGTCCTTTGTAATTGCGCATCACCAAATGGCTATCGATCTTTTGCACCAAATCAAACGCCACGCTAACGGCGATCAGCAAGCTGGTCCCGCCGTAAAAGCTAGCCAGGTTTTGATCACTCACCAAGGAGCCGGAAACGACGGTCGGTAGGATGGCGACCAACGCCAAAAACCCCGCGCCCACATACGTAATTCGCTCGATCACCAGCTCCAAATATTCCGCGGTCCGTCGACCCGGTCGATAACCGGGAATGAAAGTGCCGCTGTCCTTTAGATTTTCCGAAATCTCTTTGGGATTAAAAGTAATCGCGGTCCAAAAATAGCAGAAAAAATAGATCATTGCGATGAACGCCAAATTATAAAAAATAGACGACTGATTGTTGAAAGAACTTGTGATGCCGCTCATTAGATTACCAAACCAATTATTGCCACCGAACACGCTCCCCAAGCCACCGGTCAACAACGGCGGAATCATGAGCAAGCTACTTGCGAAGATGATCGGCATAACGCCTGCTTGGTTGATCCGCAAAGGCATGTATTGGCGGGTTCCCCCGTAAACACGATTGCCGCGAACATGTTTGGCGCTTTGAGTTGGAATTCGCCGCTGGGCGAGCGTGATGAAGACTACCCCCATGACGATAATAACAAACAAGAGGATCAACACGACGATCGTTTCGAGTCCAATATTCGAACCACCAAATCCCTGAAGCTCCATCTTCGAGTTCCTAAACAACTCAAATAATGAGCCGGGCATGGCAGAAACGATACCAGCCATGATCAATAAGCTGATGCCGTTACCGATTCCAAACTCGTCGATCTGCTCGCCGAGCCACATCAAGAACATCGCTCCGCACGTCATGATGAGCACCGATGCAATTTGCCACGGAATGGTCAAGTTGTCTGACGAATTTAGAAATTGTTCCGCGACCATGCCGCGCGACATCACACCCCACCACAGATACGCGGTGCTTTGCAACAAACAGAGAACCAGCGTCAAGATTCGCGTGTAGTTATTAATTTTCTTGCGGCCGGCTTCGCCTTCTTTGCGCAGTTCAACCAGGGGTGGATAAATCGTGCCGAGCAACTGCAAGATGATGCTGGCCGAGATATAGGGCATGATTCCCAGGCCGAAGATCGTGGCTTGGTTAATTTGGCTTGCGCTGAAGACGGAAACTCGCTGAAAAAAATCAGCCAACGTACTCGAATCGGAGTTTTGCGCGATCACGCTGGGATCAAGTACAGGCAGCGGAATCTGCCAACCGATGCGATAAACGGCCAGCAACCCCAACGTGAGCAGAATCTTTCTGCGCAGCTCGGGGATCGTGAAGATGACGCGAATTTTTTCAAACATGGGCGATTTCCCAACAAGTCATCCGTGTGAAGTTGGCTGTGGACGCTGCACTTCATGAGCGGTTATTTTTTTGCTGCCGCTCGTTTTTTCAGAGGTCTCATTTTGTTCTTGACGACTGGTTTTTTGCTCGGAAGCACGGTCACTTGACCGCCGGCTTTCTCGATTTTTTCTTTCGCCGATTGGCTAAAGCGATGCGCGCTGACTTTGAGCGGTTTATTGATATCACCGTTGCCCAAAATTTTGAGAATCTTGTAAGGATATTTCAAGACGGACTGTTCCTTAAGCGTGGCTGGGGTGACGGTTGCCCCGGCTTCAAAGCAGGCTTCGAGTCGTCCGACGTTGATCTCACCAACGATGAGCGCGAATTTGTTGTTGAAACCTCGTTTGGGAATGCGCCGAACAAGCGGCATGGAACCACCTTGGAACGCGGGGTGGAACGAGACGCCGCTGCGACCGAATTGGCCTTTATGACCGCGAGTCGAAGTTTTTCCGTGGCCGGAACCAATGCCGCGACCGCGACGTTTGATTTTTTTGAATTTCTTAATTCCGCTGTTAATTTCGTGCAAGTTCATTAGAATTCGACTCCCCGCAATCGCTGTACATCTTCCTTGGTGGTCAACTTCTTCAGACCCTCGATGGTGGCCTTGACCAGCGTCACAGAGTTATTGGTCCCGAAGCTCTTGGTCAAAATGTTCTTGATTCCGGCGGCTTCGCAGACGGCGCGGGTCGCCGCGCCGGCGATCACGCCTGTACCAGGCCCAGCCGGCAGCAGCACAACGCGAGCCGCGCCGTATTTACCTTCGACAACGTGGGGAATCGTATCGTTCACGATCGAGATTCGAACCATCGTGCGGGCGGCCTGTTTGTTGGCTTTTTCCACGCTAGGCGGAACTTCGTTTGCTTTACCGTAGCCCCAGCCGACGCGCCCGTGGCCATCGCCAACGACGGTCATGGCGGCGAAGCTGAACCGGCGACCGCCCTTAACCACGGCAGCGCAGCGTTTGATTTTTACGGTTCGTTCGACGAGTGAAGATTGATTTTCGGATGACACGTGACCAGTCGCTCCCGGAAAAGTTATTTGGGCCAAAAGACTAGAATTCAAGACCGCCTTCGCGTGCTGCGTTTGCCAACATGGCGACGCGACCGTGATATTTGTATCGACCACGATCGAATTTGACTTGTTTGATGCCGGCCGCCAAAGCCCGTTCGGCGATGGCCGCACCGATTATTTTCGCGGCGTCGCAATTGCCGCCGTATTTGATTTTTTCGCGTAATGACTTGTCGCGGGTGCTGGCCGACGCCAGCGTCTTGCCGGACTCGTCATCAATCACTTGGCAATAAACGTGCTTGTTACTGCGGCAGACGTTAAGTCGAGGTCGTTCGGACGATCCTCGCACGACGTTGCGCACGTGGCTTTGCCGCCGCCAGCGGCGCTGGTTATTGAGTTTTTGGTGACGCATAGTTGATTACTCGAACGGCTTAAGCCGCGAAACAAAAGGACTGGATCGGGGATGGGACAACATTAGCCGGCTGCCTTGCCCGGCTTGATTTTGACGTATTCGCCAACGTAACGAACGCCTTTGCCTTTGTAGGGTTCGGGTTTGCGCAGGCTGCGTATTTCGGAGGCGAACTGGCCAACCAACTGGCGATCGCAACCTTTGATGTTGATGTGCGTTTGATCTGGGCAAGTGACATCAAGGCCAACCGGGATCGGTTTTTGAAGCTCGTTGGCGTAGCCGACTCGCAGGGCTATGTTTTTTCCTTTGACGCTGCAAACGTAGCCGACGCCGATGACTTCAAGCTGTTTTTCGTAGCCCAAGTGAACGCCTTGGATCATGTTATTTAGCAGAGCGCGAGTCGTGCCGTGCATCGCTCTGGAGCGTCGGTCTTCGTTCGTGCGGCTAACGACAAGCTGCTTGGCACCTTCATCGATTTTTATTTCGATTTGGGGTTGCAGGGTCAAGGACAGTTTCCCTTTGGGGCCTTCGATGTTGATTTTTTTGCCGGCTATGGCGACTTTGACGCCGCTGAGGATGGGAACCGGTTTGTGTCCGATGCGCGACATTTTTATTCTCGAATGATTAAGGCCAAACTGAGGACGTGTGGAAACGGGTTACCAAACTTGACAAATGACTTCTCCGCCAAGTTTTTTCTGGCGGGCTTCACGATCGCTGACGACGCCTTTACTGGTGCTAAGGATTGAAATTCCCATGCCATTGAGCACGGGGCGGAGATCCTTGGCGCGGGAATAAATCCGACAGCCGGGTTTGCTAACGCGTTTAATTTGCCGAATGACGTGTTCGCCGCTGGGTCCGTATTTCAGTTCGATGCGCAATTGCACGGCGGGTTCCGATTGGACTTCCTTCCAGTCCCAAATAAATCCTTCCCGCTTGAGGACGTCGGCGACACCTCGCTTGAGTTTGGAGACGGGCATTTCGACGTGCTGGCGTTCAACACTAACCGCATTTCGAATTCGCGTGAGCATGTCAGCGATGGGATCGGTCATCATCTTTGGGAATCCTCTTACCAACTGGATTTGCGAACACCTGGAACCAAGCCTTGGTCGGCCATTTTTCGAAAACAAATTCGACACAAGCCGAATTTACGATAGACGGCACGCGGCCGCCCACAGACTTTGCAGCGACGCTCGCGGCGCACCGGGAACTTGGGCTTGCGATTCGCCTTGGCAATTTTTGATTTTTTAGCCACTTTCAATACCTGTTACGGATTTATGATTTCGCCTCGGCGGCGGCCTGTTTGGACGGCTCACGGAAAGGCATGCCAAACATTTTTAACAGTTCGCGCCCTTCCGCGTCGTTTTGCGCTGTGGTCACGAACACGATATTCATCCCTTGGGAGCGCGTGAATTTGTCTGGATTCAACTCCGGAAAGACGAGGTACTCGTTCAGTCCCAAGCTGTAATTGCCGCGTCCGTCAAAGGCTCGCGGGCTCACACCACGAAAGTCGCGGACTCGCGGCAATGTAAACGACAACAAGCGATCGACGAACTCGTACATGCGTGCGCCGCGCAACGTGACCTTACAGCCGATTGCCTGTCCTTCGCGAAGCTTGAAGCCGGCGACGGACGTACGGGCCAACGTAACCACTGGTTTTTGACCAGCGATCATGGTGAGCGCATCGGTCGCGTCCTCCAAGATCTTCTTGTCTTGAGTCGCTTTTCCGACGCCCATATTGATGACGACTTTTTCTAATCGCGGAATGGCCATCACGTTATCGAGGCCAAGTTTTTCGCGCAGCGTCGATTGGATTTCCGACTCGTACTTTTCTTGCAAGCGCGGCTTAACGGGTTTTTGCCGCTCTTGCTTCTTATCTTTTGTGGATGTCTTTTTTGCGTTCACGGGAACGTCGCCTCATTCAATAAACTGTTTTAGATGACTTCGCTGGCCAAGCTGACGATTTTCAAGTAGTTCTTGTCTCGCAGCTCGCGGGCTACGGCACCGAAGATGCGCGTGCCACGGGGATTTTTTTCGTTGTCGATGATCACGGCCGCGTTGGCGTCAAATCGGATGTAACTACCATCGGCGCGACGCGTCGCGTGTTTGCAACGAACGATGACCGCTTTCACGACCGCTTTCTTTTTGATTTCGCTGCCGGGAATAACGCTCTTGACGCTGCAAACAATGATGTCGCCCAAACCGGCGAAACGGCGGCGCGAACCCCCCAACACCTTGATGCACATAATCTCTTTGGCACCGGTGTTGTCGGCCACTTCGAGTCTGGATTCTTGTTGGATCATGGCTGCGTTCGCCTGTTCTGGTTCAAAGCTATCAAGTGAATTATTTTTGTTTTTCGCTGGTTGTTTCGTCTACGAATGTATCCGGAACGGTTCGCTTGGCCACGACGCGCAGCAATTTCCAGCGTTTGGTTTTGGAAAGCGGTCGCGATTCTTGAATCTCCACGGTATCGCCGATCGAAGAATCATTGTTTTCGTCGTGGACGTAACAAGTGGTTCGACCGCGAATCCGCTTGCCATACTTGCGATGGCGGATGGAGCGCGCGACTTCGACGACTCGCGCCTTGGCTAGCTTGTCGCTTTTGACGATACCGACGATGATTTTTTTGGGCATGATTATTCTCGTTTCGGACCGCAGTTAAGCGGGTGCTCCGGACTTTTTAACGCGTTCAGTTTGAATGGTTTGTATGCGAGCAATCAAACGTTTGTTGCGGACCAACTCCGAAGGGACGTCGAGGCGTTCGGTTTGAGCCTTAATGCGAAATTTGAACAGCGTTTGCCGCGCCTGGTTCAAGGTCGCCTGCAACTGTTCGTCGCTCATTTCTCGCAATTCGTTGCTTTTCATGCTTCAATCTCTCCAGCGACCAGCGTCGCGTCCGCCTCGACTCATTTCCAACTAACCCAATTTGCGACGATGGACCATGCGGACTTTCATCGGCATCTTGTGGGCCAACCGCGCAAAGCACAGTTTCGCTTGTTGCTCGGTCACTCCCGACAACTCATACAAAACCGTTCCCGGTTTTATACAGGCTACCCAGAACTCCGGCTCGCCTTTGCCTTTGCCCATTCGAGTTTCCAACGGTCGAGAGGTGATCGACCGATGTGGAAAGACACGAATAAACAAACGACCTTCGCCTCGGACATATTGCTGTGCAGCAACACGTCCGGCTTCAATTGTTTGCGCTTTGAGCCATGCTAGGCCAAGCGACTGTAAACCATATTCGCCAAACACTACGGTATTTCCACGGGTCGCCTTACCTTTTAAACGACCTCTTTGGACCTTTCGGTGTTTGACCCGTTTGGGCATCTGGGCCATCGACTGTTTCTCCGTCGTACATACCTTGGTTAATCCAAACCTGCACTCCGATGTGTCCTTGAGCGGTCATGGCTTCGGCGATCCCGTAGTCAATCTTCGCTCTCAAGGTGCTCAACGGAATCGATCCGGTACTTTGTTTTTCTCTTCGCGCCATTTCCGCGCCGCCTAAACGCCCGGCCAATTGAATTTTGACTCCCTTGGCACCGGCATTCATTGCTTCTTCCATCGCGCGCTTCAATGTTTTGCGGAAGTTGCCGCGCTTTGCTAATTGCTCGGCGACTTTCTCCGCAACCAATTGAGCCTGGAGATCGGGTCTCGCGACTTCTTCGATCTTTAAGTTAACTCGTCGTCCGATCAAGTTCTGCAATTCGGTTTGCAACACATCGGCGTCCTGACCTTTTTTGCCGATGATCAAGCCAGGTCGAGCGACGTACAGCACGACTTTGACTTCGTCTCGCGTCCGCTCGATTTCGATTCGATCGATACCGGCCCCTTTGTAGTTTTTTACCGGGTTAAGTTTGACAAAGTCCCGAATTTTTTTGTCTTCCAAAAGCAGCGTCGAATATTCTGCTTTGGGCGCGTACCAACGGCTCTTCCAGCCGATCATCACGCCGGTTCGAAATCCGACTGGATGGACTTTTTGACCCATGTTTTTGCCTTCACCAAATAATCTGGAATAAAAAAGCCGGGACTACATCTCGGAAACTGTGACGGAAATGTGCGACATGCGTCGCTTGATCATGCACGATATACCGCGGGCTCGCGGCATAAATCGCTTCATCATTGGCCCGCCATCGATGCGGACGTCCTGGAGCAACATCGTGCCCACGTCGGCAACTCGGCCAGGGTTTTGCTCGGGATCCTGAGCGTTGGCCAAGGCCGATTTGATGACCTTTTCCAACAAACGGGCTCCGCGTTGCGGCTGAAACCGCAGAATGTCTAGCGCATCGTCGACGAACTTGCCGCGCACCAAGTCCGCGACGAGCCGGACCTTGCGGGCGCTGATGCGTGCGAATCGATGTTTGGCGGTGAAGTCCACTGCAAAATTCTCCAAGACAATGCAAAAAGGGTGATTACTTTGACTTTCCAGCAGGTGCGGCTGCGGCCGGAGCAGCGGTCGCTCCTGGCATCGCGGCAGCGGCGGACACTCTGCCACCGTGGCCTTTGAAAGTACGAGTTAAGGAAAACTCACCTAGCTTGTGACCGACCATATCTTCAGTCACGAAAACTTTGAGGTGCTGTTTGCCGTTGTGAACCATGAAGGTGTGTCCAACGAATTCAGGGATGATCGTGCAAGCTCGTGCCCAAGTCTTGATCGGCTCTTTCTTGACGCCCATTTTCTCAATCTTGCGAAAGAGCTTGTCGCTGACGAACGGACCTTTTTTTTGCGAACGACTCATAGGTATTCAGAGTGGAGTGTGGAGTGTGGAGTGTGAAAAGTTATTTAGGACCGATTCGAAGCTGGCCATATCGTCGCGATCGACGACGACGAATGATGGCCGAGTTCGACGGCTTACGAAGCTTACGAGTAAAGCCACCTTTGGCTGGTTTGCCTGTGGGGCTAACCGGATGGCGACCACCTTTGGTTCGGCCTTCACCGCCGCCGTGTGGGTGATCGTGCGGATTCATGGCGGTTCCGCGAACATGGGGTCGGTGGCCCTTCCAACGATTGCGGCCTGCTTTGCCAATCATAATGTTCATGTTGTCAGCGTTGCCGACTTTGCCAATGGTCGCTTTGCAAGCTGCTGGGATGCGGCGAATTTCGCCGCTGGGGAGCGAGATTTGGGCCCAGCCGGCATCGCGGGCCATCAATGTGGCGACTACGCCTGCGCTGCGAACCAAGGCAGCGCCTTGTCCGGGGCGCATCTCGATGTTGTGAATTTCAGTTCCCGGCGGAATGTTTTGCATGGGCAAGCAATTGCCGACTATAGGCGGCGCATCTTTGCCGCTTTCCAAAGTTGTTCCGACTTGGAGCCCTTCGGGAGCCAACATGAATCGCCTGACGCCATCGGCGTAGACCAACAAAGCGATGTAGGCGGTGCGATTGGGATCGTATTGAATCGATTCGACCCGCGCCTTGATACCATCTTTGTCACGGCGAAAGTCAATGATCCGATAATGTTGCTTGTGGCCGCCACCGCGATGCCGCGCGGTGATGAATCCTTGATTATTGCGCCCTGCGGTTTTGCGTTGTCGGCGGCGCAATTTCTTGGGGGCCTTTGCGCCGGGCGTAAGCTCCGCAAAGTCATTGACGGTCGCGTTGCGGCGTCCGGGAGACGTTGGATTGTATTTTCGCATTCCCATGGTGATCGATCCTTAACACACTAAAAGAAGTCGATGCGATGGTCGGGTTTTAGTTTCACGATGGCTTTTTTCCAAGCCTTGGTGTGGCCCAATTTGAATCGATATCGGCGTTCTTTGCCGGACCGATTCTGAACCGCCACACAAGCGACTTTGACGTTGAACATCTCTTCGACAGCCTCGCGAATCTGAATCTTCGTGGCCAGCGGATTGACTTCAAATGTGTATTGGTTGAGCTTTTGCGACTGATAAATTCCTTTTTCGGTGACGCGCGGGCGCAAGATCACTTGGTGGTGGCCCAATTCCAGCGTGGTGGTCGGCGTGGTTGATTTCGTTTTGGTCATGACTCGCACCTATTTTGCCTGTCGCGATTGGGTTGCTTTGTCTTGAAACGCCTGAATCGCCGCTTTCGTGATCAGCATCCGCTGCGGTTGCAAAACGGCGATGGCATTCAAGTCCGAGATCGGCGAGACGGTGACGCGATCAATGTTGCGAGCGCTTTTATACACCGCGATGTCGTGTTCGGCCGTCGCGATGATCGTGCTCATGCCGTTGAGCTTAAGGGCTTTGAGGATGGTCGCGACTTGTTTCGTCTGAGGCTTGTCGAACTTCAATTCGTTGATGACGACCACTTGATCGCTTTTGATTTTTCCGGCCACCGCCATGCGCGTTGCGGCTTGGGCGGCCTTGCGTGGCATGTGATGCCCAAAGTCGCGCGTCGCCAAATGAAACGAGTGACCGCCGCCACGGCGAACCGGACTGCGACGACCGCCAGCGCGGGCGTTGCCGGTTCCTTTTTGGCGATACATTTTTTTCGTTGATCCCGCGACCATACCACGGGATTTCGTTCCCTTGGTTCCTTGGCGCGCATTGGCTTGATACATCACGACAATATCGTGCAGCAGTTGTTTGCTGATCTTCGGTGCGATCGCATCGACGTCGATGTCGATGCTGCCGACTTTCTTTCCCGTCTGATCAAACACTGGTAATTGAGCCATAGGTCACTTGCCCCAATTCGAATGGACTGGCCGGGCGAACCGACGCAAGTCCTGTGAATGATTTTGCCGGGAAAAATTCCGTCGCGAGATGATTGCCGGCGAAATAGCCGGGAAATCGTCGCCGAAGTAAGAATCCCAGCAAGGGGATTCTGTTCGGGCAATAGTGAAAGGGCTGCAACCGCTGGCGTTTGAAGCGATGCGAGTAACCAACTCGCCCTCACTATGCGATGGAGTTTGTGCGAGTTCGAGATTGCAGGAACCGTCCTCGGAAACGGCTGCACCGGCTCCAAGTGAACTTGGGCCAGTGCGAAATTTGTTTTTATTCGCACGCATCGTCAATCGCCTAATGAGTTGCTGCCCGCAGGAGTTTTGGCAAACGATTTGTTGCCAACTTACCTGCGTGGCTTCCGATTCATTGTTTTGGTTCCGGCACTTTGCCGTTCAAAGGTATGGGCCGTTCAAAGGTATGGGCCGTTGAAAACTGAAAGTCTTAAAAATTTACTTACTGGTTGCCTTGATCTTGATTTCCACGCCGGGTGGCAAGCTGAGTTTATTCAGTGCCTCGATCGTTTTTGCCGTCGCTTGGACGATATCGATTAAACGCTTGTGCGTTCGGATTTCATATTGCGATCTCGCTTTTTTGTCGATGGTTGGTCCGGCGAGCACGGTGTAACGTTCAATTCGCGTCGGCAAGGGAATCGGACCGTGCACTTCGGAATGAGTCCGCTTTGCGGTATCGACGATTTCCTGGGCGCTTAGGTCGAGCACGGAATGGTCGTAGGCTTCCATTCGGATGCGAATGACTTCTTGTTTCGAACCAGCCACAAACTAACTCCACACAAAAAACAAACTCAAACGTCTCATGGCATCGCTTCCCAATGGCGCACGCCGACGGTGCGTTCCGTGAGAATTAATGCTTGGGTTCGAAAAGTAGCAACTCTTCGATCGTTGTCGCCGCCCATTCGAACGAGCATCGCCCGCGCAGCGAGATCCGCCTTAGACAAGCCAAGGCCACCGCGAGCGAGTTGCGAACCGATTAAATTAAGCGTTATTTGGACCGTGGTCAATCGCAGATAGACTTTCTGGGACAAAAAATTCTCAGCCCCCTTGGAGAACCCGAATCCAGCCGGAAGACGTCACAAAGTCGCCGGGGACTCGAATTAGGGCCAATTGAGCCGTAGAATAAATGGCCAGCGTGGAAATCGTGTCGGAATCTGCTCAGTGTTTGGGTTTGTGCCAAGGGAGAATTCGATGGCTGCCAAATTTTGTTTGGGGTGCTTGATCGGTTCGATTTTGGGGCTCGCGGTGCCGGGAAGTTTGTCGTTTGCTCAAACGGTGCAACTTCCGACGATCGATGTTTTCACGGTACAAACGACCGTAATCGTGCCCGATGGTGGAACCATGCTACTGGGGTCGATTGGTCAATCGGCCATGAGCCAAGTCATGCGCGGAGTCCCGCTTCTGGGCAATGCTCCCGGTGCGGGTCGGCTGTTTCGCAACCGAGCGATTGGCTCTGAAACTTCGGTAGGAAACGCAACCGTCAGCGCCCAGATTATTAGCATGAGCGAGTTGGAGCCTGGGATATTGGCGGAAGGGAATCGGCGACTTCAAGCTTCCCAGCACGCGCCTGATGCAAAAACTCAGCGCCGAGCCGAGTTCCTGTCACGCAATATCGGCCAGGCCAAAAAGTCGCGATAACTCGCCAGCTTGTGCTAATTTGGCGTCGCGATACGGCGACTGACCATTGCAATTGTTACGCAGGCCAAAGTGAATATGATGAGAGAAGGTCGCGGCCCGCGAAATTAATGACGTGGCCAAGACGGTTTCAATGGGCGATTAATAATGTCAACTGACGCATACCAAAAATCAACGAAACACATCACCGCGAAGATGCCCAAACTGACCCGCGCCCAAGCGTTGAGCGCGGTTCGAGGGCCAGCGCTCGGACTATTAGTCGCGTCCGGTCTTGCACTTGGGCTGGCCGCCGCAGCCATGTTGGGAACGGTTGGCTTTTTGGGGATGAAACTTTTGGCTCCAGACGATAGTCAAGTTGCTTACGAAGAACCGGATCCAACCGAAACAAAGGAAGCTCGCACCGCACGAGAAAAGGTTGAACAATTGCTCCAGGCGGAAAACAATTTTGTGTCGCTGTCGACAGTGTTCATCGTCGCTACGTCGCTAGTCTTGTTGAACACGATAGTTTTGTCGGGTGCTATAAAAATGCGGAAAATGCAGCGGCACCGATCTGCGGTCGCGGGGGCTGCGATCGCCATCATTCCTGTTCTCTCGCCGCTATTGATTTTAGGAATCCCATTCGGAATCTGGGCGATGATCAAGTTGAGCGACCCGGAAATCAAGCGATACTTCACCAACTAATTCGTGCCTTAACGGCGCTCGGGAATCCGATGACCGCAAAGGGTTTGGCATAGTTCGATGACACTTGCGATCCTTTGCCAAGATCTGAGAAAAACGTACCGTGGCCGCCCGCCCGTTGATGCCGTTTGCGGCGTCGATCTGCAAGTCAACCAGGGCGAGTGCTTTGGAGTGCTCGGACCCAACGGCGCGGGCAAAACGACCACGATTGAAATCTTGGAAGGACTTTTAGAGCCGACGTCCGGTCGCGTGGAAATTCTTGGCCAAGCTTGGAAAGATCATCCTAACCTAATTCGCCAGCG
This sequence comes from Planctomycetota bacterium, assembly GCA_031409895.1. Lineage (GTDB taxonomy): Bacteria > Planctomycetota > Planctomycetia > Pirellulales > Pirellulaceae > JANMEB01. Next base: position 9,159 of record JANNYC010000002.1, on the reverse strand, counting down.
GATCGGCGTTTCCTTGCAAGAAACACAGCTCAGTGAACGAATCTCCGTTTTGGAAACATTGACGTTGTTTCGCAGTTTTTATAGGCGCGGGATTTCGCCGCACACCGCCCTGCAACAAGTCTCTCTTGAGGATAAAGCCAAGAGTTGGATCAAGAAACTTTCTGGCGGACAAAAGCAGCGTTTGGCCGTCGCTTGTGCGCTCGTCGGCGATCCGGAACTGTTATTTTTGGACGAACCGACAACCGGATTGGATCCGGCCAGCCGTCGCGAACTGTGGGAGATTATTCGCGGCTTTCGCCAGCGCGGGCGGACGATCTTGCTCACCACGCACTACATGGAAGAAGCCGAGCGGCTCTGTGATCGAGTCGCGATTGTCGACCATGGCAAGATCATCGCGCAGGGACAACCTTCGGAACTGATCGCGGCGCTGGGAGCGGAACATTTCGTCGAATTCACCATTCACGAAGGAGATCCAGCTATCGATCCGCGCACGATTCAATCGATTCCGGGGGTTGCGCAAGCCGAACTCATTGCGGGACGATTTCAGCTCAAGGTTCATCAATTGCACTTGGTCATTCCAAAATTGGTCGAGCGGTTGGCGGAATTGAATATTCGCATGGCCGATTTGTCGACCCGCAGCGCGAGCCTCGAAGACGTGTTTGTGCACTTGACCGGCCGCCAGTTTGAGCCGGAGGTAAACGGATGATCGATTCCGCTCCGGATGAGACTTCGAGCCGTAAGCATCCGCTGTTTCAGTTGGTGATCTATCGCCTGCGCGAGTTCTGCCGACAACCCGAAGCGGTGTTTTGGGTCTACGGTTTTCCGGTGCTGATGGTCGTTGCGCTGGGCATCGCTTTTCAAAACAAACGAGCTGAACCGATAACCGTCGACGCGGTCATTTCGTCGTCATTGGCTTACGAAGGCGCGTTGCGAGCCGATGATCGATTCAAGTTGCATTTAGATACCGAAGAAGAATGTCGCCGACGCTTGCGCACGGCCAAGTCAGATTTATTCATTCGCTCTGGCGAAAAAGGGCTGGAATACGTGCTCGACCCGACGCAGCCCAATAGCATTGCGGCAAAGGCAATGGTGGAAGATTTGATCCAGCGGGCCGCCGGGCGGGCCGACGTTTTGACGACGCAAATCGTGGAGATAACCGAACCGGGCGGGCGATACATCGATTTTTTGATTCCAGGGCTGCTCGGAATGGGTTTGATGGGGGGCGGGATGTTTGGGGTTGGGTTTGCCATCGTCGACATGCGGCTGCGAAAACTGCTCAAGCGATTTTTGGCGACACCGATGCGCAAACCGCACTTTCTGGCTGCTCTGATGATCAGTCGAATGTTGTTTATGATCCCGGAGATTTTTCTGTTGTTGATTTTCGCTCGGTTCGCTTTCGATGTGCGGGTGTACGGAAGTTGGCTGGTAGTTGCATTCTTGATCTTGCTCGGCGCGGTTCAATTCGCGGGGATCGGACTGCTGGTTGGCTCGCGTGTTCGCACGCTTGAGTCGGCATCGGGGCTAATGAATTTGGTGATGTTGCCGATGTGGACCTTATCGGGCGTGTTCTTTTCCTACGAACGATTTCCGGAACAAGTCTTGCCCTACATAAGGTTGTTGCCGCTTACCGCGCTCAACGATGCGCTGCGGGCTATCATGTAGGAAGGGCGAACGCTGATGTCCATTTGGCCGGAATTGACCACGATGTTGGTTTGGACCGTATTGACGTTTGCCGTCGCACTGGCGATCTTTCGCTGGAACGATTAGCGGAGGCGGACTCTTGATCGATATTCGGCAACTTACTTTTGAGTATCCAAAGACGGACTTTCGGCTATCGGTCGAACGCCTCCAAGTCACCACTGGCGAGCGGATCGCAGTCGTCGGTCCTAGCGGCAGCGGCAAGACGACATTGCTGAACTTAATTTCGGGAATCTCGGTCCCTCAATCCGGAACAGTCGAAGTCGCCAGCCGCCAAGTCTCATCGCTTTCAGACGCACAGCGTCGCGATTTTCGCGCTGGCTCGATCGGTTTTATCTTTCAGCAATTCGAACTGATTGAGTATCTTTCGGTTCTGGAGAATATTCTGCTGCCGTTTATGATCAACCGCTCGCTTCGCATGGACGTGGAAGTCCTTGCGCGGGCAAATGAATTGGCAGCGTCTATGGGCTTGCAAGACAAACTCGCCCGCAAAATTCGCCGCCTCTCCCAAGGCGAGCAGCAGCGCGTTGCGATCTGTCGCGCGCTGGTGACTCATCCGCAATTGCTGTTGGCCGACGAGCCGACCGGCAATTTGGACCCGCGCAACAAGGACTTGACGATCCGTTTGCTTTTTGAATTTTGCGCGCGGCAAAAGGCGACTTTGCTCGTCGTGACCCACGATTTAGGCATAGTGGCCGGATTCGATCGGCAAATCGATTTCGCACAGTTTCGAGACGGGGGTTCGAAATGACGCGAGCATTTCGATTGGCGTGGCGATACGTTACTTATCACAAGTATAGCTCGATGGTGCTGATCGCGTGCATCGTGCTCACGTTGTTTTTGCCAGTCGCGGTGAGTTTGGTTCTGCGGAAATTTCACGAGCAGATCATGTCTCGCGCCGAGTCGACTCCCGCCGTGATCGGCGCTTTGGGAAGCCGTTTGGATTTGACGCTCGACTCTCTGTACTTTCGTTCCGAAGTTAACCGGGACATTCCCTTTGGCGAAGCCAAAACCATCCAAGACAGCGGCCGGGCTTTGGCCATCCCACTGAATTTGAAATTCACCGCACGAAAATATCCGATCGTTGGAACGAGCCTCGATTATTTTTCGTTCCGCAATTTGCAATTGGCCGACGGGGACAGCATGGCACGACTTGGGGATTGCGTCGTTGGCGCAAAAGTCGCTCGGGCGCTGGGAATTCGGCCCGGCGATCGACTTAAATCCGATCGTGAAAACGATTTGGACATTGCGGGCAACCCGCCGCTGAACATGCTGGTCCAAGGAATCTTGGCCCCCTCAGGTACCGCCGACGACGAAGCAGTTTTTGTCGACGTGAAGACGGCGTGGATCATCGAGGGGCTTGGGCACGGACACGAAGAAGTCAATCAAACCACCGACGAGAGTCTGGTGCTTGGGCGCGACGGCAGTAACACCGTTGCCAGCGCGGCCGTCGCATCGTTTCTCGAAATCCGGGACGACAACATCGCTTCGTTTCATTTTCACGGCGACTTGGGCACGTTCCCGATCACGGCTGTTATCGCAGTTCCCACGGACGTCCGTGCCGGAAATTTGCTGGAAGGAACTTATGTCGGCAACAACGAACTGCAATACGTCCTTCCGACGTTGGTTGTGAATGAACTCATGGCGATGGTGGTAAAGATTAAATTGCTTTTCGACGCCAACGCGCTATTGATTGGAATCGCAACCATTTTGCTGTTAGGGCTAGTAATCTTACTCTCGCTCAAATTGCGTCAGCGCGAGATGGAAACGATGTTCAAGCTCGGCTGTAGCCGCTCGACGATTGCTTCGTTGCAAATCGCCGAACTCAGCATCATCGGCACCATCGGACTAGCCATCGTAGCGGGCCTTATTTTCCTAACATGGAATTACGCCGACGACCTCATCCTCGCCTTATTCATGCGCGGATAGCGAGAGAATACTATTAGATGATGTATTGACTCCGATTCACGCACCAATTGATCCTAATGATCAAATGCCAAAGGATCTTCGACAACTAGATATCGGCACCTTCGAATACATCGAAGCGAAGATTCGCCGTGATGCCGAGGGGACTTCATTTGGCGGCGAATTCGAGTGGCTGTGCCGGTGGTTCTTGGAAAACGCTCCCCGGTATCGAGGTCGGTTCGACAAAATCTGGCTGTGGAAGGATTGGCCGGATCGGTGGGGGACGGATGCGGGGATCGACATCGTCGCTCGCACACGAACGGGGGAACTGTGGGCCATTCAGGCCAAGGCGGATCATCCCGACCGCGCGATCACCAAGCGTGAGATCGACTCGTTCTTGTCGGAATCGAACCGTCCGCAGTTCACCTATCGGCTATTGATGGCGACGACGGACGAGATTGGAGCCACGGCTCGTCGGACGATTCGCGATCAAGAGAAACCAGTCGGACTGGTGCTGCGTGGCCAGTTCCTGACGGAAGAAGTTCAGTGGCCAGTTCAGATTGGCGGAACTGCCGCACCGCTGGATCGGTGGACGCCACGACCTCACCAAGCCACCGCGATTGATGCCGTGGTCAACGGGTTTCAAGACCATGACCGAGGCCGACTCATCATGGCTTGCGGCACGGGCAAGACGCTCACCGCGCTGTGGATCGCCGAGCGGTTGCAGAGTTCGCTCACGCTGGTCCTGGTCCCGTCGCTCTCGTTGGTGCAGCAGAACCTGGCCGAGTGGGGCCGCCACTCGGCAAAGGACTTCGACACGCTCGTTGTTTGTTCGGACGAGTCGGTCTTGCAGAGTCACGAAGACACCGCGCTTCAATCGACCGCTGACCTTGGAGTGAAGGTCACAACCAAGCCTGCGGAGATTCGGAAGTTCCTCGGCCAGCGTCGGAAACGTCCGGCGGTCGTGTTCGCGACGTATCAGTCATCCGACCGCATCGCGACTGCTCAGGCCCGCACGACAAAAACATTCGATCTCGTGATCTGCGATGAAGCTCACCGTTTGGCCGGACACGCCGAAGGCTTGTTTGCCACCGTGCTGGATGGCAAGAAGATCAAAGCACGCAAGCGGCTGTTCATGACCGCCACGCCCCGCTACTTCAAGGAGCAAGTCAAGCGGCGTGCAGCGGAACTGGAATTCCAACTCGTGTCGATGGACGACGTCTACGTCTTCGGCCCCGAGTTCCACGTCCTCACGTTCCACGAAGCGGTCAGTGCGAACCCACCGTTGCTGACCGATTACCAAGTCGTCGTGATCGGCGTCACCGACCGCGAAGCCAAAGCGTGGGCCGAGCGAGCGACGTTGGTCCGCACGACCGAGGGCCTCAGCACCGACGCCCGGACGCTGGCCGCCCAGATCGGCCTTGCGAAGGCGATGAAGAAATATAACCTTCGAAAGCTCATCACGTTCCACTCATCGGTGGCGAAGGCCGCGCGGTTCGTCGATGCCACTCGGCGAGATTCCTTGCCGGGAGTAATCCCACACCTGACTCGGTCGGCCCGGCCCTCGGGAAAACTTTGGACGAAACACATCTCCGGCCACACGCCCGCAGGCCAACGAGCCACGTTGCTGAAAGGTCTGGGCAATTTGCCGGAGGACACGCGCGGCATCCTCTCCAACTGCGCCTGTCTCGGCGAAGGGGTCGATGTTCCGGTGCTCGATGGCGTGGCGTTCATCGACCCCAAGCGGTCGATGGTGGACATCATCCAGGCGGTCGGCCGAGTGATCCGCAAAGCCGCAGGCAAGCAACTCGGCACGATCGTGATTCCGGTCTTCATCGACGAGTCCGAAGACGCCGACCACGTCCTCTCGCAATCAGCCTTCGAGCCAGTCTGGCAAGTGCTCAAAGCCCTGCGAGCACACGACCGCCGCCTGGCCGACGAACTCGACCAACTGCGCGTGTCGTTGGGGAGGCGGTCGAAATCCGGCGACCGAATCAGTCTGCCCGACAACATCCGTCTGGATGTTCCCCGATTGCTGCTGCGTGACTTCGAGCAAGCGTTCTATGTGCGGACGGTCGAACTGACGACTGACAAGCCTTGGTTGACCATTGAGCAAATTCTGGCGTGGGTCGATGCGCACAAGGCAGCGACTGGTGACTGGCCGAATCAGTATTCTGGCCATGTAACAGGCGAGGACGAAACATGGCACGCAATTCAACACATACTGCTGGCAGGCCGACGTGGCTTTCCCGGTGGCTCGTCGCTCGCGAAGTTGCTGGCCGAGCACCGCTGCATCCGAAACATAAATGATCTTGCGCCACTGACCATCCCGCAGATCCTGACATGGGCAGACGAGCACAAGGCGGCGACGGGTGATTGGCCGAATCAGAAATCTGGGCAAGTGCCAGGCACGGACGAAACGTGGATCGCCATTGATGGCTCGCTGCGGGCGGGTGTTCGCGGACTTGCGGGCGATTCTTCGTTGGCCACATTGCTGTCCGAGCAGCGCGGTGTGCGAAACATAAAGGCTCTTTTGCCGCTAACCACCAAGCAGATGCTCGCATGGGTGGATGAGCACAAGGCGGCGACGGGTGATTGGCCGAATCAGAAGTCCGGTCAGGTAACCGGCACGGACGAAACGTGGGCGGGAATTAACTACTCGTTGGTCGGAGGCCGACGTGGCCTTTCGGGCCGCTCGTCGTTGGCAAAACTGCTAGCCGAGCACCGTGGGGTGCGAAACATAAAGGATCTTTCGCCGCTAACTATCAAGCAGATACTGGCATGGGCAGACGCGCACAAGGCGGCGACTGCGGACTGGCCGAATCAGAAATCCGGTCAGGTGACCGGCACGGACGAAACGTGGATCGTAATTGATAGCTCGTTGCGGGCGGGGGTTCGCGGGCTTGCAGGCGGCTCGTCGTTGGCCAAATTGCTGGCCGAACACCGCGACGTGCGAAACATAAAGGATCTTTCACCGCTATCCATCAAGGAGATTCTAGCTTGGGCCGATGCGCATAAGGTCGCAACCGGTGACTGGCCGAATCATATTTCTGGACCTGTAGCACGAACGGCCGAAACATGGACCGGAATGAACTATTCGTTGGTGGCGGGCCGACGAGGACTTCCAGGTGGCTCGTCGCTCGCCAAACTGCTGTCGAAGCACCGTGACGTACGAAGCAACAAGAATCTACCGCCGTTGACAGTCGAGCAGATTCTGACTTGGTTGGATAAGCACAAGGCGGCCACAGGTGAGTGGCCGAGTAAGAACACCGGTCAAGTAACCGGCACGGCCGAAACGTGGGTCGCAATTGATGGCTCGCTGTGCGCTGGTGTTCGCGGCCTTCCAGGCGGCTCGTCGTTGGCCAAATTGCTGGCCGAGCACCGCAGCGTGCGAAACATAAAGGGTCTTTCGCCGCTAACCACCAAGCAGATTCTGACATGGGCAGTCGATCACAAGTCGGCGACTGGGGACTGGCCGAAGCAAAACTCCGGTCAGGTGACTGGCACGGACGAGACATGGGCCGGAATTGATAGCTCGCTAAAACAAGGCCGACGAGACCTCCTTGCAGGGTCTTCGCTTGCCAAGTTGTTGGCCGAGCATTGCGGTGTGCGAAATCGCAAAGGTCTTCCGCCACTGACTATCGAGCAGATTCTGGAATGGGCCGATGAGCACAAGGTGGTGATGGGTGAGTGGCCAAATCCTATTTCTGGACCGGTGACAGGCACGGACGAAACGTGGAGCGGGATTAACCACTCACTGGGGGCAGGCCGTCGCGGCCTGGAGGGTGGATCGTCTCTGGCCAAGTTGCTCGCTGATAAGCGAGGAGTGCGCAGCGTGCGCTTTCGCCCACTCGATTCTTGAGAGGGAATTGCATGAACAACTTCGTTTCTCCATACCTACAATGTCCCACTTGTAAGAGGATCTTTCATGATCCGACGCTGAAGCTTGTCAGGACTGGGGAGCCTTGCCCTGATTGTGGGGCAAGTTGTGAGTTTGGACGAGGCTGGCCGAGCATGATTGCGCATCATTGGATTGAGGTCGTCTATTCACACCCAATTGATAGGCCCGAAGACCACAACATGCTAGCGGTCATGTCGTGCGCGATGGCCGAAGTGATGATGGAAGGCCTGCTCAAGAACATCTTGTTCCATCAAGGCGCCAGATACGAACACATTGAAATCCTGCTCGATTCGCACGAGGGACACAATCGACAACTACGGCTCTTCAAAAAGCTGTGCGGTTCGTCGCTGAAGGAATCGCTGAACTCCATGAACATGGTCGACTTCCACGACGCCTGGGAACGGATCACGCTTTCGCGAAACAAGTTTGTACATGGAACCCCACCGGGTGATTTGTTCAAAGATTTTCCGAGTGCGGAAGACTTGGAGACCGTACGCACCAAAATGCTGGCGGCGTTTTGCGTGCTTCACAATGGCTTCGCCGTCTAGTTTATGTAGGTCACGATGCGACGCGGCTGTGTGGCCCTCCTTTGATCGAGGAGAGACGTGTCGGGTATTCCAATTTGGGTTCTTGGCCTTGATCGCAAAGCGACCGCCGAAGGTTGCCGTGGTTTTCAACCCATCCGCCTCGGCGGAGCCATCACGCCTAACCATCTCGTCGCAGCGCGACGATGGAACCATCGGTGCGAACCACTTCAAGGCAACTCGCCTGCTTCTCGCAGAGCTGCTTCGATCACTCGATCGCAGCTTCAGGCATTGGCGATGTCTTCCGCCAGTTCGTCGGTGTCTAGGTCGATCATCGGGACGCCGAAGTCGCTCAGTCGCAACAAGAACGAGACACGATCCATGCCCACCAACGACGCAGCCATGCCCGACGAGAGCCGGCGCATTTCAAACAGCTTCACGGCCATCGCCATCTTGGCTTCCTGCTCGAACCGCGCGCGAGTCAGTGTGGGAAAGCAGTTCGCAACAACCGTCTCAACCGACTCACCCGTTTGCAAAAGCGTTATCACGTCGTGCACACCAATTCGCGTCCCCTCGACGATGGCTTGGCCGCCGCGAATTCCGGGGACGCTGGCGATGTACCGATAACCAGATGACGGAAGATTGGCTGAATGACTCATAACAATTAGAATACGAGGATGCGACACTCATGGCTAGATGTGAGGACTTGCGGCCAGCAAGTGGCACTGCGGTTCGTGCCTCCAAAATCGTAACGGATATTGCCAGGTTGCAACCAAAGCGCGAACCGAAAATAATCGTGGAGCACGGAATTTTTTCCAAAGTTGCCCGTGCGTTTAGCGATTGCTGCGAAGTTCATTGAGGTCCATCACTTCTCCGTCTTGAACTCCGAACAAGGCGCGCCATTGTTTTTCGGTGAGGTCGGCTTTGAAGGTGCCCACGGATGCGTCGCACATGGCGACGTTAAGTCCATTCTTCCAGACCACTTTTAGCTTGTCCGCAAATCCGTCGGCGTCGATTTCGAAGTCGTCGGGTTTGCTCCAGATGATGGACTGCTCGGCGGTGACTTCGATCATCATCGCTGTATTGGACGTGCCATCTTTGCTGGAGAGTTCCTCGAGCTTCATGCCCGTG
>JANNYC010000001.1:0-64939 GCA_031409895.1 Planctomycetota bacterium | reverse complement strand
CCTGTGGTCATTGTTGGCAATGCTCGGCACGCTCGAACAAATCGACGTCGCTGCTCTAAAGACACTCATTGCTAAAATCCATCTACCAATTCCGCTTTTCAATACCGGATAATTGTGTAGATACCAATGGGTTTACCCCGGCCGTCTTGATATCAGATTACGAATCGCGAAAAGAATTACGAAAAGACGACCGCGGTAAACCCGGGTAGGAGGGATTTAAGACGACCGGGGGGTAAACCCGGCCGCTCGCTTTGACAGCAGAAACAGTCTTGTCGTCGGCGATTACGGAAACTAGTATTTTCGGTCGTGGCGCTGGATAATCGATTCGGCGAATCTATTGAGAATTTGACGTTTAACTTTTGTTCTTCCAATTGAGGTAATTATGAATAAGACATTGTTTGGACTGATCACAGCAGCGGCATTACTTGCCGTTGGCGTTTTGGTTTACAACCGATCTTCGGAAAACGCATCTCGGTTAAGCGGTGCCAAGCCCGTAGCGGACGTCAAACAAGCGGTTGCAACTACCGACGCGAAATGTTGCTCCGCCGACTTGGCCAGTGGCAAATCAAGCTGCTGCAGCGAAAGCGTTGCTACCAGCACCGGTTGTCCGTCGTGTAAGTCAGCCGCTGTCGCAGCTTGCTGCGATTCTGAAACCGTCGCGACATCGACAAAGAAAGATGCTTGCTGTGGAGCATGCGCAGATGGCGGAGCTTGTTGTGCTGATGAAGTGGCAGAGGACACGTCCGAAGCCGGCGCGGTCACCGTTGCGATTGCGAAGCCTTGCGGTTGCCTAAACGAATGCACTTGCGAAAAAGCCACCAGCGAAGTCGCAAAACCTAAATAACAAGTTCGCGACTTAACAGTCGGACGAAAGCCCGACATTTGAAATTGAACAATTGTGAACGGCGGGGCTGGTCCCCGCCGTTTTTGTTTTGGTATTGGCTGTTCGATGACCTACCAGCAGGAATCGCAAGTTTTGACGATGTGCTTTCTTTCGTAACCCGAAGCGTTAGCGAGGAATGCCGACCTCGCTTACGCATCGGGTTACAATTCGGCCGTGCTTCCCTCGCTGACGCTTCGGGTTACAAATCGGCCGGAAAACGACGCTAGCGCAACATCAAAACTTGCGCTTCGTGCTGGTAATGGTTCGTAGTTCAGCGGGTTGTTAGGGCCAGCGTCTTTCGATAGCAGCCGAACATCAATCAATGCTTTGCTTGCGAAATGTAAAATGGCCCAGAAAACATTTGCATCAAAATCGAACTTGACGCGATTGCCGCGACTTCCTATTTAACCACCGCCATGCGCGCGAGATGCTACTTTTGCGCGATGGGATTGCTTTGCTACCGCGACGCTGCATCACAGTGACTTCATTCTTTTCATTATGAATTTTTTGATTCACTGTCCTTTTGATAAATAAACGTCGCGCAAAATCGTGATAAACAATTGTGATTCTGGGTAGTGGGTAACGATTAAGGAGAGTTGCGTGAGAGCCTCCGTGAGAACTTTTGCGTTTTTGTTTCTTGCCGGCAGTTTGGCGCCTGCGTGTTTCGATTGGGAATCGACGCATGCCGTGGCACAAACCGTGGCGTCCACCAGCGATACTCCGCGCCAAAAAGCCGAGCAATGGCTTGCTCGTGCCAATCAGGCCATGCAGGAAGGCCGGTTCAATCTGGCCGAATACTGCATCCAATCGGCGGACGATCTGTGCAAGCAGCTTCCGGCTGGCGAACCCCTCGCGTACTCGCCAGTGCAAGCCCGTGAGCAACTCGCCTCACTTCGCGGCGAAACCGTAGCTGGCTCCTCGTCGGTATCGAAAACCGATTTGGTTGGCGCGGATCAAGCATCCACTCCGACAGCATTCCTGTTGCAAGCTCGTCAAGCTCTCGCTGTCGGCGATCTGCAATCGGCCAAAACCTCTCTGGCCGCCGCGCGACAATCCAATGTTGACTTCAGCCAACAAGCAGATTCGCCGGACCAAGTTCAAACCATGATCGAACGTCAAAACGCTTTGGCCGACTTGGCCAGCAGCGGCGACGCGATTCGATTCAATCACGACGCATCGATCTTCCTGCTCGAGCAAGCGAATGGCTTGATCCAATACGGTGATTGGACCACAGCCGAAACGATTGTCTTGCAAGCCAAAAACTTTCCCGCTCATTACGAAGCGAACGAAACGACACCCGATCAAATGATGGCCAAGCTTAACGACGCTCGTGGCAGTGCTGCCGCAGCCAGCCAAAACATCGCCCAAGCCAAACTGGTAGCCACCAAGTTCCTGTCGCAAGCCCAACTTGCGCTCGACCAGGGCAAACTCGATTTGGCGCAATCGCTTGCGGGACAAGCCAAAGCAATGCAGATTCCGGACGCCAATTTCGCCGCCGATGATATTCGGCCTTGGGAGTTGGAACTAAAGATCAATGCGGCGATGCAGCAACGCGGACCCATTGCTCAGGCCAGCGGCACGAGCACGCAGAACAATGTCGTTCAGGCGAGCTACGACCCAGACAAGGATACAACTCACAACGAACTCGTCGATTACGATTCGAAATCCGACTCGCAGACCGATCGCGGCATGCAAATGTACCGCAGTGGAATGGATGCGATCAGCGCGGGCGATACGACAGGTGCCAAGAAGTATTTCGAGATGGCGCACGCCTATCGAGAATCTCTCGACGCCGCTACTCGCCAGTCATTGCAGGAAAACTTGACGGAACTTGCGGGTAACCAAGCTCAACAGCCTGTCGCCGATCAAGAGGCCGCGCTGTTCCGCAAACTACAATCCGAAGTCTTTCGCGAACGCGCCACTGCGGAGCGAATGCTCAACGACAAGGATGCTCGCGGGGCTCTCCGCCACTTGAGCGATCTCCAAGAGCAGATCGCGAAATCCGAACTTTCCGAAAATGCCAAACGACCGTTGTTGGTAATTATCGATCGCGATATCGAGGAAATGTCGCAGTACGTCCATGACAACCTTAGCGAAATCGAAGGTGCCGAGCAGAACCGTGTGCGTACCGACTCGATTGACACCGATCTAAAACGACGCTCCGACGTCGAAGTTAAAGTCCAACAGCTTGTCGAACAATTCAATCGTCTCATCGACGAACAACGATTTGCCGAGGCCGAAGTGATCGCGCGACAAGCCGCTGCGTTGGCTCCCGAAATGGAAGAAGTCGAAGCCCTCGTTTGGAAAGCGAAGTTCATCAATCGCACAGCACAGATCGATGCCATCAACTCCGAAAAAGAGGACAGCGTTGTAGGGGAACTACTACGGGCCGAAAAACAATCCATCCCGTTCGATAAAGATATCGAGTATTCCGGAAATTGGGCACAGCTCTCTGCGGATCGATCCACGTCCTTGATGGAACGCGAAGGCCGCTCGCCAGCCGAAGAAAAGATTTGGAAAACGCTGCGCGAGCAGACTTTCCAAGGTTCGTTCAACGCGGAAGCCTTGAGCCAATCGGTTGATCGATTGGCGCAATTGGCCGGGATCAATATGGTCTTTGACCGCTCGGCAGTCGACGCCGAAACCGCAGTGATGGAAAAACCAATCACCAAGAACTTCACCGCACCCATTTCGGTGGAAAGCGCTTTGAAGTTGGTCATCGCCGACGCGGGCCTCGTGTTTACAGTCGAAGATGAAGTCGTGAAGATCACAAGCCGCGACTATCAACGCAAGAACATCAAGCCAAGAACATTCTATGTTGGCGACCTCGTCGTGCCGGTGAACAACAACTCCGCGCCGATGAACATGAATTTCATCAATCCATACGGCACTACGCCGATGGGATCCGTGAATGGCAACGGCCAAAACGGGTCCGGCATTCCACTTACGCTAAACCAGCAATCGCCAAGCGCTACGATGTCACCGATTGCTTTGGCACAGCAACTACCGGATAGCCCGATAAATGGCTTGCCATTGATGAATAGCGGGAGCAATTCCGCCCGGACTGGAACTCCGTTCTACAACCAAATCGCACCGCAATCTCTGGGTGGAATCACGGCAGCCGACTTCACGGAACTCACGCAGCTCATTCAAAACGTAATTGAGCCACAGAGTTGGGAAGAAGATGGTCCGTCGATCCGCCCCTACGCCAACACGTTGAGCTTGATTGTGACCAATACACAAGAGATTCACGATCAAATCCAAGACTTGCTGGAAAAACTGCGTGAATTGAACGACGTGCAAATTGTCATCGAAGTCCGCTTCATAACTTTGCAAGACAACTTCTTTGAGCGAATCGGCATCGATTTTGACTTTGAGATCGAAGACAACAACAACATACAAGCGGTCGCTGGCGGAGTACCAGATACGGTGCCGGGGACTAGGGTAATCGGACGAAATGCAGCCAACAGCGCCGGGCTTACTCCAACCGGTGATTTGGATGTCCCTTTCAGCCAGAACTCTTTTGCCTCAGCCATTCCGCAATTCGGAAGTTTTGATGCTCAGACGGCGGCAAACTTTGGCTTCGCCATTTTGAGCGACATCGAAGTCTTCTTCTTGATCCAAGCTTCCAAAGGTGATACGCGAACTAATGTTATGCAAGCACCGACCGTTACCTTGATCAACGGCCAAACTGCGACCGTGTTTGACGGGTCGACAAGGCCGTTCGTAACAAGTTTAATTCCGGTCGTCGGCGATTTCGCAGCCGCTCAGCAACCGGTCATCACGTGGATGCCCGAAGGCTCGTCGCTAACGGTTCGCGGCACGGCGTCAAACGACCGACGCTACATCACCATGTCGCTCGTTCCGTTTTTCAGCCAGATCACTAGGGTTGATACGTTTACGTTTCAAAGTAGTGTTCGCTCCGATCAATTCGGTACCGGCGGCACAGGGAACGGCAACGGCAACGGCAATAATGGCGGCGCAGGCGGAAACGGTGGCAATGATCCAAACGACACGATCGTCGAAGGAACCACGGTTCAGCTACCGACGCTCACAACGACGACGGTCAGCACGACTGTCAATGTTCCGGACGGTGGAACGATCGTCATCGGCGGCATCAAACGATTGTCCGAAGGTCGGAACGAACGCGGAGTACCGTTCCTCAGCAACATTCCGTATGTCAACCGCTTGTTCAAGAATGTTGGCATCGGTCGCGAGACCTCCAGCTTGATGATGATGGTCACGCCACGCATCATCATCCAAGAAGAACAAGAACGTCTCCAAGTCGGCGAGTTCAGCAACTAAAGCCGAATCCACTGAGTCGAAAACAAAGGCCGTCGGCAAGTTAATTGTCGGCGGCCTATTTTCATGGGCTCGCGGATAATCCCGGATTGAATTAATCTCAATGGACCTGAAATCAGGTAGTTTTCTGCCCGTTGCTGGAGTCCATGATGATCGAATCGCGCTGGCCTATTGGCGTTTTCACAAGTATTGACGCAGGGCTTGGCGTGAAATGGCAAGTCGTCCGCGAGCTCAAAATCCCCACGATTCAGCTTCATGCGCCGGCCAAGCACACTCGAACAAGAGCAAATGCCGAAACTTTTCTAAGGCAGCTTGGCGAAATGGGTGTTGAGCTGACTTGCGTTTTCGGTGGCTTTGCTGGTGAAAGCTACGCCGATATTCCGACGGTCGCACGAACTGTTGGTTTGGTGCCAGCGGCGACTCGCGCGGCTCGCTTGGCCGAAATGAAGGAGATCGCGGATTTTGCCCGGCAACTAAAGTGCGCGGTGGTCGGGCTGCATTTGGGATTCGTGCCACACGATGCTCGATCGACGGACTACCGCGCGGTCGTCGAAGTCACTCGCGAGTTGTGCGACTATTGCCGCTCGCTCGGTCAGAATGTTCACTTGGAAACCGGTCAAGAAACGGCGGAGGCGCTCGTACAATTCATTCACGATGTCGGTGCAGATAATCTGTTCGTCAACTTTGATCCGGCCAACATGATCTTGTACGGGACTGGCGAGCCGATCGTAGCCCTTCAGCAGATTGGTCGATACGTGCGAAGCGTTCATTGCAAAGACGCGAAATGGGCGGCAAACCCAGGCAGCGAATGGGGCCAAGAAGTCCGGTTGGGCCAGGGCGATGTGAACTTCGATCAATTTCTGCGCACGCTGCTTGCGATTGGCTATTTAGGGCCGCTCACGATCGAGCGCGAGATTCCGCAAGATCCCGATCGGCAAAAAACCGAAATCGGGTATGCCGTGGGGCTGCTTGAAAAAATTCGTCAGCAACTTTTGGAAATGACCAGCAAATGACGCAGCGCACGCTGTTGGCAATCGTCGGTTTCGCGCTGGTGTTGGTCTTCGTGTTCTCGGCCATGAAAACGGGTTGGCAGGGTGCCTCCAATGCGTTCTTTGCTGCGGCTTGCGGACGTGTTGGATTAGTCGTATTAGCCGCAGCGCTCGCTTGGCCACAATTGATTCCGCTGGTGCGTAAGTTTCCACCGTGGTTTTGGGGATCGATTTTGTTGGCTGGAGTCGTCATTGCCATTCGACCAAGACTTTTTTTCGTGGCGATTGGATTGGTCGTTGCCGCCGTCGCCATCCAAGGCGGAATCGGCTGGATCAATCGCAATATCTTTCGCAAGCCGTGAATCGCAAAAGTGCTGGGGTCTGACGCGTTTTTCGGTCAATGATCGACACGCTTGGAAATAACCCAAATCCGAAAAATGGGACTGACCCCCTCGGCACAACCCGTGAACGCTTGTGACGGATCATCAGTTGAGTCGGCTGGCTCGATTGTGACGATTGAGCGCAGGGGATTTTGGGATCAACTCTCGCGGTTTACGCCGAATTTGTCGCTTAACGAACGCCTCGCGCTTGCCCGGTCGAACGGTTGGGTTTCGACCGATAAAATGAAGCGGAACGCAAATTAAATGCGCATCGCCGGTTCGTCGGACTTTCCGGCAATCGAATTGTGCTTTTCGGAAACAGTACGGTAGCAAAAGGCATGTTGGAAATTAAAATCCCAGAGCTGGGTGAATCGATCCAAGAAGTCCAAATCGCCCATTGGCTCAAACAAGAAGGCCAGTGGGTCGAAAAAGGTGAGGACATCGTCGAGCTCGAATCAGAAAAAGCTTCGCAGGCACTCCCCTCCCCGTCGGCGGGCATCTTGCAATCGATATTGTTCAAGGACGGGCAGTTCGTCAAAGTCGGCCAAGTCATCGCGCGAATCGACGACAAAGCAAAACCGAATGCGGCAAGCGGTGCTTCGGAAAAAAGCTTAGCCGCGTCAACCGCCAAACCCGAAGTGCAGGCTGCGGCACCTTTTGTCATGCCAGCCGCAGAGCGATTGTTGCACGAACATCAACTCGCCGCATCGTCAGTGCAGCCAACTGGCCCCGGCGGACGAATTCTAAAGGAAGACGTGCAGCGCGCAATTCAATCATCACCTGCCAAACCCTCTTCAGCCAAGCCTATGTCCTCAGCACCCGCAGTTAAACCCGCACCCAACCGCGCCACGGAACTTGCCGCGCAAATGTCTCAATACGAATCGGAGATAGCGAACAACTCGGCAGCCCGCCAAGAAACCGTGACGCCGATGAGCATGATCCGGCGCACGATCGCCAATCGCTTGGTCGAAGCGCAATCGACCTCCGCGCTGCTCACGACGTTTAACGAAATCGATATGCAGCCCGTGATGGACTTGCGCAAGAAATACCAAGAGCCTTTCCTAGCCAAACACGGTGTTAAGTTGGGCTTCATGTCGTTCTTTGCCAAGGCTTCGGTCGAAGCCCTCAAACGCTTTCCTGCGGTCAATTCTGAAATTCGTGGGACCAACATCATTGCGCGCAATTATTACGATATCGGCATCGCGATCGGCGGCGGAAAAGGCTTGGTGGTCCCGGTGCTGCGGAACGTGCATCGATTGAGCTTTGCCGAAGTCGAGCGAGAGATCGGACGGTTTTCACAGCTCGCCCAAGACAACAAACTGAAGCCGGCCGATTTGGAGGGTGGCACATTTACGATCAGCAACGGCGGCGTGTACGGGTCGCTCCTCTCGACGCCGATTGTGAATCCACCGCAAAGCGGCATTCTCGGTCTGCACGCGATACAACCGCGCCCAATTGCTCTCGACGGCCAAGTCGTCATTCGACCGATGATGTACATCGCGTTGACGTACGATCATCGCATCGTCGACGGCCGCGAAGCCGTCAGTTTTCTCAAGACGATCAAAGAAGTCCTCGAAGAACCCGCGCGATTGTTCCTGGAAGTGTAGACGCAAATGGCTAACGAACAATTTGATCTTGCAATCTTAGGAGGCGGGCCGGGGGGCTACGTCGCTGCAATTCGCGCGGCGCAATTGGGCTTGCGAGTCGCGGTCATCGACGACAACGAAAAATTCGGCGGTACGTGTTTGCGCATCGGCTGCATTCCCAGCAAAGCCTTGCTCGAATCGAGCCATCTGTTCGAAGAGACTCGGAATCACTTGTCCGCGCACGGTATCACCGCGACCGGCGTGAGCGTGGACTTGGCCAAGATGATGGAACGCAAAACCAAAATCGTCGACGCACTGACAGGCGGCATCAACATGCTGCTCAAGCGAAACAAAGTCACCATGGTCGTAGGACGCGGCACTTTGCAATCTCCGACTTTGATTGAAGTCCGTGGCGAGAATCCAACCGAGGTCCACGCTGCGAAAATTCTGATCGCTACCGGCAGCATCCCCGCGTCTCTTCCCGGAGTCAAAGTCGACGGCAAGTTGATCGGCGACAGCACGGCCGCGTTGTCTTATGAGTCCGTGCCCAAACGACTGGTGGTGATCGGCGCGGGCTACATCGGACTTGAACTCGGCTCCGTCTGGAACCGTTTGGGCAGCAAAGTCACCGTTCTGGAAGCGATGGACCGAATCCTCCCTGGCCTCGACGGTGAAATCGCCAAACAAGCCCATCGCACGTTTACCAAACAAGGGATCGAATTCAAAACGGGTGCATGGGTTCAGAGCGCCGAAGTTCAGGGCAACGAATGCATCGTTCAGTGCAAAGACTCCGAGCCGATCAAAGCCGACCGGGTCTTGATGTGCACAGGCCGCGTGCCCAATACCAAGAATTTGGGCCTGGAACACCTCAAAGTTACCGTTGATCGAAGGGGCTTTATCACGGTAGATGAAAAATTCGAAACGAACGTGCCGGGCGTTTTTGCGATCGGCGATTGCATCGGCGGTGCAATGCTAGCCCACAAAGCTTCCGAAGAGGGCGTCGCATGCGTGGAGCGAATTGTGACCGGCCATGCTCACGTCAACTACGACGCGATTCCGGCGATCGTCTATACGAGTCCCGAAATCGCAACAGTCGGCAAAAACGAAGAACAGCTAACCGAGGCAGGTATCGAATTCAAAAAAGGTGTCTGCCCTTATGGCGCAAACGGCCGCGCGCGAACACTTGGCGACATCGAAGGTCGAGTGAAGATTTTAGCGCACGCGCAAACCGACCGCGTGCTTGGCGTTCATGCAATCGGACTACGGGCGGGCGACTTGATTGCCGAAGCTGCCGTCGCGATGAACTTCGGAGCCAGCGCCGAGGACCTTGCCCGCTGCTGCCACGCGCACCCAACGCTTTCCGAGATCATGCAAGAAGCCGCGCTCAACGTCGCCGGCCGATCGATTCACACATGATCGATTCATCGCCTTGCAATCGAGCAGGGTGGATGGTGTGCGGTAGCGGCACATCTTTCTGCGCGTCGTGTCAAACTTTGACTTTTGTTGCCACGATTCGGCGCAGTTTTGGCCAATTCGCCCTATTCACCAGTTCATGGGGAATTTTAATGGTGATTTTAGTGTAAAATCAAACCTTGACGACTTACTTCGGGTTGAAATCCTGGGAGTTTTCTTCAAAATGAAAAGCTTGGGATTTAGATTTTGGAGCAATCCTGCCTGAAACTTGCCGGAACAAGACTGAAGGGCTACCGTTCGAACTCACTTCCAAATGAGGAAATTGACATGCGTTGTCTAGGAAATCGATTGTCTCGCCGGAATGTTCTAACCGTAGGCGCTATTGGCGGTTTGGGTTTGACATTGGGTGATTTTTTCAGAATGAAATCGGCCCAAGCTGCGGATAAGAAAAATTACGAAAGCAAAGAGGGTAAAGCCAAGAGCGTTATCTTCATCTTTATGCCCGGCGGCATGGCACACCAAGAGACATTCGACCCCAAGCCTTATGCACCGCTTGAATATCGCGGGCCGCTCAACAACATCGAAACCAAAATCCCCGGCGTCCGATTTGGTGAGTTCTTGACGCGAACCGCTCAAGTCGCCGACAAGCTCACGATCTGCCGGTCGATGACGCACGGTGAAGCAGCTCACGAACGGGGCACGCACAATATGTTCACAGGCTACCGGCCCAGCCCGGCTCTGCAATTTCCCAGCATGGGAAGTGTTGTGTCGCACGAATTCGGCCCGAAGAATAA
Organism: Planctomycetota bacterium; assembly: GCA_031409895.1. Lineage (GTDB taxonomy): Bacteria > Planctomycetota > Planctomycetia > Pirellulales > Pirellulaceae > JANMEB01. The sequence goes on along the minus strand of JANNYC010000001.1, from coordinate 54,592 downwards.
CTTGCCGCCATACGTTTTTATTCCGGGCCAGCCGAACCCCGAATCCGGCACCGGCTATCTCAGTTCGTCGTACGCCGGTTTCAGTTTGGGTGACGACCCCGCTCGCGACGGCTTCCAAGTCCTCGATCTGAAACTTCCCGGCGATGTCGACGCGGTTCGTTTCGATCGGCGACGGAAGATGTTGGATGTCGTCAACGAACACTTCCGCAGCATCGAGAAATCGGATTCGATCACTGCGCTCGATACGTTTTACGAGCGCGCTTACAACCTGATTAGTTCCGACAAAGCTCGCGAGGCATTCGACATCAGTAAAGAAGACCCAGCCCTGCGCGATCAATACGGTCGCAATACGGCCGGGGCGCGGATGCTGCTCTCGCGCCGCTTGGTTGAAGCTGGCGTGCGGTTCGTCACGATGACGTACGGCGGTTGGGATATGCACAACGACATTCGCGGCGGCATGCAGTCGCAGATCCCGGCGTTCGATCAAGGCTTCTCTACGCTGATCACGGACTTGGATCAACGCGGCTTGCTTGACTCAACGCTCGTGTGCGTTTGTTCCGAATTCGGCCGCACGCCCAAGATCAATCAGAACGGCGGCCGCGATCACTGGCCCAAAGTCTTTAGCGTCGTGATGGCTGGTGGCGGAATCAAACGTGGTTCGGTTTACGGTGAGTCGGATGCGACCGCCGCCGAACCGGAACGCGATCCGTTGACCGTCGAGGATTGGGCCACAACTATCTACGACTGCTTGGGAATTGTTGCCGACAAGGAACTAATGGCACCCGGCGGTCGGCCCATCGAAATCGTTAACGGCGGAAAAATTATTACCGACCTACTGGCCTAGGACGAAACAAAAAGACCTGACCAACTCGCGGAGATACCATGAACCTCGTTCTCATGCCGCGAGCCCTGTTGGGATTGGCGATATTGTTCTTCGCGATTTCGTCATCCGCCAACGCGGGCTCGTCGCCTCAACTGACCAGCATCATGCCTCGCGGCGTTCAGCGCGGGATGCAACATCAGCTTACGTTTTCTGGAGCTCGGCTCGACGACGCACTGGAAATTTTTCTCTACGACGCGGGCGTCACCGTATCAAAGATCGAACCGATCGACGCAAACAATATCAAGGTTACCATCGACGTTACTGCCGATTGTCGATTGGGTGAGCATATTGCTCAAGTTCGCACGAAGTCCGGCATCTCGGAATATCGTTCTTTTTTTGTCGGCGCGATGCCGGTCGTCGAAGAAATCGAGCCCAACACCGGCTTTGATCAGCCCCAGCGGACGGAACTGAACCGAACGATCTCCGGCGTTGTGCAAAACGAAGACATCGACTGGTTTGTCGTCGCGGCCAAAAAAGGGCAACGCCTGTCCGCCGAAATTGAGGCTATTCGATTGGCGACGATGTTCGACGCCTTTGTCGGCGTCGTCGACGCCAAACGATTTGAGTTGTCCGTCTCGGACGACTCGGCGCTCCTTCGCCAAGATAGTTTAGCCTCGATCGTCGTGCCTGAAGACGGGGACTATTACATCTACGTTCGTGAGTCGTCGTATGGTGGGAACGATGCTTGCCGTTATCGACTTCACGTCGGCACTTTCCCGCGTCCCACAGTGGCTTATCCGGCGGGTGGTCCGCCGGGCCAGGAAGTGGACATTAAATTTCTCGGCGACCCAGCCGGGGAAATCTCGCGTAAACTCGCGGTCGACAACAACGGAAAATTCCGACCTGGAGTTTTCATCGATGACGATCAAGGGATTTCGCCATCGTCGATTGCGTTTCGAAATTTTCCGCACCCCAATTTGCTTGAGACTGAACCGAACGATGACATGGCGGCAATTGCGTCGTCGACAGCCTTGCCGATCGCTTTTAACGGGATTATCGACAAGGCCGGCGATCGAGACTTTTTCAAATTTTCGTCAAAGAAGGACGAAGTCTGGGACTTCGAAGTCTATAGCCGACGCATTGGCTCGGGCCTCGATCCCGTTCTCATCATTTACAACGGCAAAAGCGAAGTCATAGCCACTAACGATGATTCGAGAGGCCCGGACGCTTATCTCCGCTTTCAAGCGACCGTCGAGGGCGATTATTTTTTCGGCGTGCATGATCATTTAAAGCACGGCCAGTCGGATTTCGTTTACCGCATCGAAGTCGATCATCCGGCCACGACTCTCGCAATAGAGATTCCTCGCAATGTCCAATATTCACAAGAACGCCAAACCATCGCCGTGCCGCGTGGAAATCGATTCGCTACGTTGATGTCGGCGACGCGCGAGAATTTTGGCGGCGACATTGTTCTTGCAGAAAATTCGCTTCCCGCGGGAATGCGAGTCGTGTCCAAACCGATGCCAGCCAACTTGACGGTCATGCCCGTCGTGTTCGAAGCGGACGAGACCGCTGAACTTGCCGGCAAGCTTGTGGACTTCACAGCGCGCAACGCCGACCCTGCAACCAACATCATTGGCCATTTTCGCAATCTCGCGGACTTTGTGCTCGGCGAACCGAACAACTCACTTTATTACAGCGGCACGATTGAGCGAGTCGCTACGGCGGTCATCGACAAAGTTCCTTTCAAAATTGATGTCGTCCCACCAACTGCACCGCTGGTGCGCAACGGTTCGATTCAAATCAAAGTCGTTGTGACTCGCGATCCGGGATTCGACGCGCCGATCAATATTCAGTTTCCATTTCGGTCGCCTGGCGTTGGCACCACGGGAAGCATCACCATCCCGCAAGGCCAAACCGAGGGCTATTATCCGTTGAACGCCGACGGCGGCGCGCAGCTTGGCAAGTGGCCCTTCTACCTTATCGGCTCGGCTGAGTTCAACGGTCCCGCGTGGGTCTCGTCGCAACTTGCGGAATTAGAAGTCGCACAGCCGTTCGTCACATTCGAAATCACGCGGACCGCTTGTGAACAAGGTCAGCCCGCTCAGTTGTATTGCAAACTAAACCACGCGGTTCCATTTGAAGGTGAAGCCAAAGCCGAGTTGTTAGGCATGCCCGCCGAAGTCACTTCCGAGCCAAAAACTTTTACTAAGGACGCGACCGAACTCGTATTTAGTTTGGCGACCACCGCCAATAGTCCTGCGGGAAACCACAAGACGATTTTCGCCCAAATCACTGTGACCCAAAACGGCCAAGCTTCCATTGGAAACGCCGGCGGAACCGAATTTCAAATCAACACGCCAATAGTGAAAGTGGAAATGCCTGCGGCACCGGTTGCCGCTGTAGCCGAGCCGCCGAAACCTGTCGAGCCAACAGCCAAGCCGCTTTCGCGACTTGAACAACTGCGTCAATCAAAAACAGCCAACAAATCACCTCAGTAGAATATTGGAAACAGCACCATGCTTCGAAATCTAATTTGCGTTGCCGTTGTGCTGAACTTCGCCATCGCGAACCTTGTCGCGCATGAAAATACCGGCGCACAATTGGCCGTGTACCCTACCGCGATCCAATTGAACAGTGCGGTCGACGCGAATACTTTCATTGCACAAATTACTTTGCCCGACGGAACAACTCGCGATGTGACCGGACAAGTTACTTTCGAGGTTCGTGACCCAGCCTTACTACGAATCGAGGGCAACAAAATCGTCCCGCTTGCCGACGGCCAAACGGAGATTAGTTTCACGTTTGAAGATCAAAAAGTCGCCGTTCCCGTTTCCATTTCACAAGCTTCCGTCACGCCGCCAACCAGTTTTCAGCTCGACGTGATGCCGGTCTTTATGAAAAGCGGTTGCAATTCCGGTAGCTGCCATGGTGCCGCGCGAGGGAAAGACGGCTTCCGATTGTCGCTGTTCGGTTTCGATCCGGGCGGCGATTATTACCGGCTGACTCGCGAAATGATCGGCCGCCGGGTTAACCTTGCGATTCCCGAATCGAGTTTGCTGATTGAGAAAGCGACCGGGCGTGTTACGCATACTGGTGGCGAACGTTTTAAGGCTGAAGACCCAAGATTTCAGACCTTGATGACGTGGCTCCATAGCGGCGCGGTTGCCGATCCTGGCCCGACCGCAGCGGTGACCAAACTGGAAGTTTTTCCACCCAGCGGAGTGCTTAACGGACCGGGCGAGATCCAGCGACTTTCGGTACGAGCGATTTATGCCGACGGCACCGATCGCGACGTGACGCAACTCGCTTTCTTTTTGACGAGTAACGACAACTCGGCGACCGTCGATCAAGCCGGTTTAGTAACTGCAAAAAATCGTGGCGAAGCTTTCGTGATGGCTCGCTTTGAGACGCACACCATCGGAGTTCCTTTCATCGTCTTGCCCAAAGATTTTCAGTTCCAATGGACCGACGTCCCTGCTAACAATTACATCGATCCGCTTGTTTATCAAAAACTCAAGAAGCTTCGCATTCAACCCTCCGAATTGTGCACGGATGTCGATTTCGCGCGGCGCGTCTATCTTGACATCTGCGGTTTGGTGCCAACCGCGACCGAACTAACTGCGTTCGAAGTCGACACTGATCCAGCCAAGCGATCCAAGCTGATCGATCAGTTGCTCGCCCGTCCGGAATTCGTGGAAGTCTGGGTGATGAAGTGGTCGGAGTTACTCACGATTCGTTCGACCGCGCAAGTCAGTTACAAAGCGACCTTGCTTTATTACAACTGGCTGCAGCAGCAAATCGCGGGCAATGTCCGCGTCGACGAAATGGTCAAGCGATTGCTCGGTTCTGCCGGCGGCACTTTTTCCAGTCCGGCGACGAACTACTTCCAAAACGAGCAAGACTCACTCAAGGTCGCCGAAAACGTGGCCCAAGTTTTCTTCGGAATGCGAATTCAGTGCGCCCAGTGTCACAACCATCCATTCGACCGTTGGAAGATGGACGACTATTACGGCTTTGCCGCGTTCTTTTCCCAGATCGGTCGCAAGGCAGGTCAAGACCCGCGCGAAACCATCGTCTTCAATAGCGGCGGTGGCGAAGTCCAGCATTTGGTGACTAAACAAAATGTGGCTCCCAAATTCCTAGGCGACGTGAATCCAGATCTGGCAGGGCGCGACCGGCGCGAGGTCGTCGCGGAATGGATTGTAAGCCCCAATAACCCGTACTTTTCAAAGAATCTAGTGAACATCGTTTGGGCCCATTTCACCGGACGCGGCATTGTCGAGCCGGTCGACGATGTGCGTATCAGCAACCCGCCCGCCAACCAAGAACTGCTTGACCAACTTTCGAAGAACTTTATCGACTATGGTTACGATTTCAAAAAGCTAGTTGCCGACATTTGCAATTCGCGCACGTATCAATTGAGTACCCAAACCAACGCGACTAACGCCGACGATACGCGAAACTTCTCGCACGCAAACATTCGGCGATTGAGAGCGGAAGTATTGCTGGACGTGATTAGTCAAATCACTGAGACCAAAAACAAGTTCCGCGGATTGCCCCTCGGAGCCCGCGCCGTGCAAATTGCGGACGGCAACACATCGTCGTATTTCCTGTCCACGTTTGGCCGGGCCAGACGCGAGACGGTTTGTTCGTGCGAAGTCAAAACGGAACCGAACTTGGGACAGGCTCTGCACCTGATCAACGGCGATACACTACAGAGCAAGATTTCCCAAGGCGGGGTTGTCGCGCGATTAATGGCGGAAGCCAAGACTCCCGAGCAAATTGTCGATGAGCTCTACATGCGATGTCTTGGTCGACATCCGACCGAGGCCGAAAAACCAAAAGTCTTTGAGCTAGTAAACACCGACGAGGACAAAACGCGAGCCCTGAACGATTTGTTCTGGGCCTTGCTCAACGCACGCGAATTTGTCTTTAGCCATTAACCAAATCATTTTGTTAAAAGAGTCCAATTGGAAAAGATAATGATTCGTTTATCGATATTAGTGTTCGGATTGTTGGTAGCGGTCTCCGCCCCGTCCCGGTTTGTTCTGGCGGATGGCGGCGAACCGGAAAAAGTGACTTATGACAATCACGTCCAACCCGTGCTGCGAGCCCAATGCGCCAATTGCCACAATCCCAACAAGCGTAACGGCGACTTGGACGTCACCAGCTACGGCACTTTGATGACAGGCGGAAGTAGCGGGGCTGTTATCGAGCCTGGCAAGTCGAGCGAAAGCTACTTGTACCAACTCATTACGCACGCAGATGAGCCGTCGATGCCTCCCAATTCTCCCAAGATTCCGCAGCCTGAAATTGACTTGATCGGCCGCTGGATTGACGGCGGAGTTTTGGAAAACGACGGCAGCAAGGCCATCGGCCCAAAGAATTCGAACATGACCGCGGCCGTGGCGGTTGACGCGACCGCTCGACCCGTCGAACCCGCCGGGCCGCTTCATCTCCCGTTGGAACCAGCGATCAAAACAGATCGAGCCACCGCTGTGCCGTCTCTCGCGACGAGTCCTTGGGCACCGTTGGTCGCTATCGCTTCGCCGCAACAAATTCTGTTGTATCGCACCGATTCACTGGAGCTGGTCGGCGTATTGCCTTTTCCAGAGGGTCAACCAAACGTCGTTCGATTTTCGCGCGACGGTAGCCTTGTCATTGCCGGCGGCGGACGCGGAGCGTCGAAAGGGATTGTAGCGGTGTGGGACGTGAAAACTGGCGAAAGATTGGCGACGGTCGGCGATCAACTCGAGGCCGTGTTGGCTGCGGACATCAGCAACGATCATTCGCAAGTTGCAATGGCCGGGCCCGATCGGCTAGTTCGAGTGTACTCAACCAGCACTGGACAACTACAGCATGAAATTAAGAAGCACACCGATTGGGTCTTGTCGCTTGCGTTCAGCCCCGACGGCGTTTTGCTTGCATCGGGCGATCGCAACGGCGGCCTGCACGTTTGGGAAGCAGCCACCGGACGCGAATATCTCACCCTCAAGGGTCACACTGCCGCAATCACGTCGATGAGCTGGCGCATCGATTCCAACGCACTTGCATCAAGCAGCGAGGACACGACGATTCGCTTGTGGGAAATGGAAAACGGCAGTCAGTTCAAGGGTTGGGGGGCGCACGGTCCTGGCGCTTTGGATGTGAAGTATTGCCGCGATGGAAACCTGTTGTCGTGCGGGCGGGATTTGTCGACCAAGCTTTGGGATCAAAACGGCCAGCAGCTTCGGGCCTTTCCTAACGTCGCAGATATCGCCGTGGCGACGGCGTTCGGCGACGAATCCCAGCGAGTAATCACCGCTGATTGGCAAGGCAATATCACTGTCTGGAATGCCGCAGATGCAGCGCCCCTTGGCTCGCTCGCCGCCAATCCGCCGCGTTTGGCCGAACGGCTGGTGGCTGCTGATGGAGTTTTTCAAGCCAAACAGCAGGAACTCACGCCGGTCATGACTCAGTTTACTGCCACGGAGGCGCAGCATGTAGCGATGCAACAAACGCTTGAAGCCTCGCGGCAGAAAATGACTGCCCTGCAAACGGAGATGGCAACGATTCAATCGCAAATCGACGCGACGACACTGTCGTTGACCGCATTGACGACGGAGAAGACAGCTTTTGAAACGGAAGTTGCCAAGACCAAAGAGGCGCAGCCATTGCTGACTGAATCCATGACAAAAGCCCTCGAAGCCGCGCAACGCCTCCCAGAAAATGTTGAACTAAAAAAGGCAGCCGACGGCGTCTCCGAACAAGTTAAACAACTCCAGGCGAAAATTGCCGCGCTCGATCCGCAAATCGTCGACCGAACCGCAAAAATCACCGCAGTCAATGAAACAATTAAACTGATGACGGACGCGATGGCAACAAAGCAAACCGAATTGGCCACCGCCACACAAGAAGTTCAAAAAATGGATACGGAAATCCAGCCCGTCAAACAACAATTTGATGCACTTGCTCAACAAGTCGCCGGAATGCGCGAGCTAGTCAACCAAGCACAATCGCAAGTCGCGCGTTGGCAAGGCGAAATTGCCTTTGTCTCTCGGCTCAACGATCTCAATCAGCAATTGGCTGCATCTCAACAAATCATCACCGATCGACAAACCGCCGTCGGTGCGGCGCAAGCTGTTGTTGATCAAGCCCAAGCCAGCTTGAATGCGGCCCAAGCCAATGTTCAGCAAGCTCAGGCCCAAGCCGATGAAATCCGCCGTCAGATCAGCGAAGCTCGTCAGCCCAGCTCGCCGGTTACCGTGGCCAACCCGCCTCAATAATCGCCAGGCGACGTCAGCACCGTTCTCTTCAACTGGCGCTAGATTTTCGACTGCATTTGCAGCGAACCATGAACCAGATTTCGCGTCGGTTGTATTATCAGAGCTATCGCAAACCGTTAACCTGCGGGCCATTTAGCGTTTTTCCGCCATAGTCAAGATTCGAATCAGCGACTAAATTGAACACAGCTTCGCGACGCAGTCGGCATTCGGAGGGTAAGCGAATGGCTAGCGGCTTCATTGGAAATGAAGTGCCCCGTAAGGGGTTGCGGGTTCGAATCCCGTGCCCTCCGCTGATGACTTGCGAACTAGAGTCGATGCATAGTTGCTGGGCTGCGCTATTTCCGCGTGGCCTGTGGAAATCAATTCGTGAACAAACTCGAGCAAGAAACTATTACTTTAGATAGTATCCACTCTACTACGGCGAATCTTATCGCCGACGAACGATCGGGCAAGGCAAGATTCATAAAGGTTTTGCGAACTTTTTCGTTGGATTATTTGAAGTTTTTTCGACTTATTCCACGCCGTCGGTTGACGTTCTGGATATCGATCATCGCAATTATTTTTCTGCGGATGATCTTGGTGGCTAAGGACGAAATCGTGCCGATCAGCGACGATTCCATCAACTATGCACGCCAATCCGTTTACTACTTAAGTGGCGGCTCATTCGGCGGACTTCCGCAGCAATCACCAGGTTTATTTTACTTGGCAATTGTTGGGGCGAATTTGGGAATCCCATACAAGCTTTTACTAGATTCTTTGCTTGCCCTAGTCGCACTCGGGACGTCCTTACTCGTCAAGCGTATCACCCGTTCGGAATTGTGTGGGCTGTTTAGTTTCACAGCAATCGCTTTGAATCCGTGGTTCATGAATCAATCCCAGTTATTTATGTCCGAGCCATTGACGGCAGTTCTCCTGTTGGCAACGGTAGTCTCTTGCGCTCAATTTCTGGCAGTTCCCTTTCGTAGATGGAATATGCGGATGGCGGCTACGAGCACCTTGTCCATGACCGCGTGGGCGCTAACCCGTCCCGAAATGCCAATCGTTTACGGATTTTGGTTGTTGTTTGTTTTCGCCACTGGGATGTGTCATCGACGTCGTCTCCGAGGATTTTGGAAGTTTAGAACTGGCAATGCCATGCGGTGGGTGATGGTGTTTGCGCCACTCGTGATTTCCGTAATGACGATTTGGGCGATTAATCGAATCCACCAATCGAACTTTGGTGTTGCAGCATTGACTGTGGGCGAAGCCCCTGGTCTGAACAAACTGATAAGTGCGCTTTACTCAATCCCGCCCGAACAGAAAATACGATTTGCGCCCGTTACCCATCAAAGCCTGACGGCTGCTTGCGATGCCTGTCCAACATTGAACAAGGTGCGCAACCAATTGTTGAACCGCAGTAGCACATTTTACATTGTTTGCTCAAGGAATTTGAAATTGCAGGGCGAAGTGGGCACTTGGCTGAATTGGCAGTTAATTGGCTCGTTTGGTGGCGTTTATCGCGAGTCGAACGAAAAGATGATTCAAGCTGCGGAGGAAATCAGACTTGCACAAGAACAGGGAAGGCTCGGCTACCGAAACGCGGTTTTTCCCTTGGACCCACTTTGGCGAGAATGGTTTACCGACTTGCCCAACGAGTTTCGTAATTCTCTGACGTTAAGTTTTTTTCCAAACTTTCAAGCTCTCTCGTCGCTTGACCGATTTTCCAGTCGCCGAGTGGCTGATTCCGTGGATTTCGGTTTTTTTGATGATGGATTACTTCGCCGCAAAGGAACGGCACCAGAACAGTTTCTCAGAATCCATGGACAAACAGACGTGAGCCAATCTGCTTTTCGAAGCGTTAGATTGTTGACATCAGAGAAGCAACTCATTGCAAGGTCGTTGATTACCAAAGCCGTTGGCAAAGGATGGGAATTCAAGTTTTCCGTCCCGCCCGACGTGTGGAAACGACAATCAAATGATCTTGCTTTGGTCTTCCATTCCAATCCTGACAATGAAGACTCTCGGGCCGAAGTGCGGATAATAAACGACTTGAATCATGCAATGTTTAGCATCGATCCGCCGACCTCGTCAGCAAGTCCGAATGTGCCTCAAGTTTGGCAGATTTCCGTTTCGCATCCATTCAGAGGCAAGCTTAACCGCACGCAACTCAAAACCTGGTTCCGGAAGAACTATTGGACGATGGTTGGCAGCATGTTGCTCGTATCATTTTTACTGGGTGTGGTGCGAAAATCCAACGGGCGTCGTGGGCAACAAATACGCTGGATACTATTTCTGGCAATAGGGCTGTTGCTGGGGCGCTCATTATTTTACGCGCTCGTTCAGGTTTGGTTGCATTGGGGACTGCATCGATATGTTGAGCCCCACCACTTGTTTGTGCTGCTCATTCTCTTTCTATTTGCGTTTTCATTGGGGACAATTTTCCGGCGGACGTTTCGAAAGCTGTTCCAAAGAGAATTGCGAGAGACCGACGCTATTTTTCAAACACAAACAAGTGGTTTAGTCCAAGTTGAAACCGATGGTGTTTGATCAATCGAAGCCTCGCATTTCCGAAAATTTCTGCCGTTTGATTTGGGTGGTAGCCGTAATGTTCCTCCAGTGACATTCCATCCACAATCTTTATTGCCTTTAAAACTTTCAGGATTTGATCAACCAGCGGCGATGGAACCGTGATGATCAATTTGCCGCCTGGCGTTAAATACTTGGCACATTCGGCGGCAAGATTTGGCTGCGACGTTGCAGGAATATGCTCAAGAACCGCCAAGAGGGTAATCGCATCAAAGGGTTCATGCTCTGGCAAATCATTGGGAAAAAAACCGGTCACCATTCGACCGCGCCCTACTGTGAATTCGTTTTTGACCTTTGGGTCGATTCCGATTCCAGACGAAATTCGATTGGAAAGATATTGGAAAATGGCTCCATCAGCGCATCCAATATCAAGCAAGCGAGCGCCAGGCTTGACCCATCGAGCGGCTTTCGCAATGCGCCAGCGTTGCAGAATTCGATCACCAATCCTCATGGGATCAAGCCCTGCGTCGTTTTAAGCTCAAGATGCTCAGAAAAAAACTGGCGAAACAAGTCTGAAATCCGATGGCCAACGACAAGACGGACGCAATCACTACCCGCATCGATCGCTGCGGATCCAAATCGCCGAAGCCTGTTCGGCTCCAGCCATAAATTGCGACAACGGCCCCGGCAACGCCAACCAGGCACAATCCAATGCCTAGGATTAGGCCCGTTTCCAAATTGATCCAACGAAACATCCAGTCCATTTTGGGATCTCGCGGAAACAATCCTTCCTGAATGGCAAAGCGCTTGGTAAACAAAGCAAACAAAACGGTCTGAAACCCAACGATAACCATAGCGGCTGCGTAAAGCATGGTATGGATATCCAGAACAACAGTTCCGATTTTGAGTGGCGTTATCGAAAGCAGGGCGGTCAATGTCAGACCAACCATCATCAGTAGAAGCCCTGGGTAAAGGAACAACCAGCGCGGGCTATACATTAACAGGAATCGCAAGTGTCGCCATCCATCACGCCAACTTCGCAAGTGGGGTGGGCGGCTACGTCCGTCTGGAGACAAGGTCGTCGGCACCTCAGTAATTTTCAATTTGAGGAGCGTCGCCTTGACAACCATTTCACTTGCAAATTCCATCCCTGTAGTTTGCAGTTCCATTCGCTCAGCCGCCGCTTTTGAAAATCCGCGCAGCCCGCAATGGAAATCCTTAATTTCATTGGAAAAAAACAGTCTGCCGATAAAACTGAGAACTGGATTTCCCAAGTACCTGTGCAGGGCGGGCATCGCGCCCGGCGCAACACCACCTTTGAAACGATTCCCCATCACCAAATCAAAATTGGCGCGGAGCTTGTCGAGAAAGGGCCTTAGAGCCGTGAAGTCATAAGAGTCATCGGCGTCTGCCATGATAATATACTTCCCTCGGGCAGCGAGAATTCCGCCTTGCAAAGCAGCTCCGTAACCGCGCTCAGATATCGGCACGACTCGAGCCCCGCACCGAAGTGCAATCGCCTGCGAGCCGTCCGTACTACCATTATCGGCAATCAAGACTTCGCCGATTACGCCCATTTCTTTGAGGCAAGCAGTCGCTTTTTGGACACATGTCTCAAGCGTCTCGGCTTCATTCAGACACGGCATCAGAACCGTCAATTCAATCGACGATTCATCGACTTCATGGTCAGCGCTCGGCTGAACCGCGACCGCTTTGAGTTGGTGTTTCGCCACGATCAAATTTCCACTTCATGTTGCGTTCGTAGGCAAGGCAAAAATGTATGGAAAATGGCCCAAACGAGCAAGCCGAGAAAGGAACTATTCGCCCGAAAAATTCGGGGGTCTTCACTGCCCAGCTCTACAAACGATCAGAACCGGCCGAATGAAGGCAATTGAATTCTTGGCTGCACGCCAACGGACAAGTCCCGGGTATTGGCTCAGATGTCAAGCGTTCGGCAGCCAGCTGGAAAGTTGTACTCCAAGCAAACAGTGATATCGCTGCATTTGCGATGCATCCGGAAAAGTCCTGGAACAACTAACATCGTTCTTACGGGTGCAACGGCTTGAGAATGTGTTGGAACAAGTCTTCCGCAATCGCGTCCCCGCACGCAACTCCTTCGTCGGCGTCGAATTGCCAATGGATGCCCAAGTAGATTCTGCTGCGGGCATTTTCCAGCGCGGCGGCGTGCAGGCTAGTAAACCGCCGTGGGCTTAACGGCCGCACGTTTCCAAGGGAATCGGTTGTGACACCGTTCAATTCGTCGGAAACAAACGTGAATGCAATGTTGTCGCGGCCATAGAATCGCGAAAGCACACCAAATGTAGCCGCACCAAAAGTCGCGTGGCCGGAACTGTAGGCAGGAAACGGCGGCGTAAAGTCGTTGCCGCTTTGGTTGCTGGCGGGTGCTCCGAGCGGAGTCCATGCAGGATCGCCGACAGTGTCGTCGTTCGTATCCAAGTCCCCGTTGCGGATGCCGAGGACCGGTCGCCAAACGCGAAACTCGTACTTCGTATCCCAACAAACGATGCCAGCGTCTGCCATCGCTAGATTGACCAACGCGAACAGCCGCGCGTTTTGAAATTCGGTGTTCCGTCGACGGTTGGCAATGACTCGAACGATTTGGTTGTACAATCGAGGAGGCACGCCAAGTCCCCGAGCGCCATCGTAGGCCCAGAACAATCCGATTTCAGTTTGTGCCGCTATACGATTCGTCGGCGTAATGATTCCGTCACCGCCATAAAGCTTCACGTCGTTGTATGCGTCAGTGTATTCGTCGCTGTCCAGCACAGGCGGCGGCGAGGATACAAAGTCAAAGTCCTCACTCAGTCCAAACGGTCGAACGCTTCCCCATCCGGGCGTCAAAAATCCTTGGAATGGGTTGAGCGGGTCCACATTGTGATCCCCCGGGGCACCGGTTGGAATGTACGGGACGTTCACGCTTGAACCGTCATTCAATCTTGCGGCCCAAATCCGATTTGCCACTTGTGAGCCAATTTGAACGCCCCGATTTTTTGTCGTTCCCCGAAAAATATTCTTTAAATAGTCGATGTACTGCCGATCGATTTCCGCTGCTTGCGCTGGATAGAGACGTCGTAAAGTCAGTTTTGCCGCCGTGGCAACTGCCGCGTCGACGGAAGCCCCTGGGGCGCTTAATCGCGTCAAATAGGGCTCGGCATACGGCGTGATCGAATTCAATGCATCGAACATCGCAGCGTGAACGATTGCCAAAGCCCAAGACGTGCGTGTTGGCCCCCCCTGTTGCGGAGCTCCATAGGTTCCGCTGTGGTCATGTACGGTCACGCCCAAGGCAATCGAATTCCAATCCAAAATAGAATCGCGATTTGCAGGATCTTGAGCAGCAGCAACCTCTCGTGAAGGACTATATCCAATCGCAATAAAAAGAAAAAACACGACTGAGCAAATATCGCGGCGAAGCATCGTAATCACTCCTGTAAACTCACAAACAAATTGAATACCAGTTTTCGGCAGGTACAACGTAAACGAATTGCGTGATACTTGTCGGCGATTGGCACCGGGCATAGTGTTAATCGCTAATCGTTATTTTAACCGCGAGGGGTGTCGCCGGGAGTAGCAATTTATTCCAAAAGCTAGTTAATTTTGCAGGTTCCAGGTAAAGCCGAAAATAATGAAAATCTCTCAATCAAGCGGTATTACACGGTTACAAATGAGCCTCGACAAAGTGAACGCTTTTGACGTCGAATTTTGCCGCAAAATATTGGTCGCATTGAATTGCTTGGCGGCGCGAATGATAACGCTCATCAAGTTTCAGTTGATCACGGCGAAATAGTGTTAGCAAAGCGAATGTTCGCCGTCGGCCAAAGTTTTGAGTTCGGGGAGGCTAGAGATAGGGCGAGCGGGTCGGGTAGCTCCGGCATCGAGGATCGCTCGGGCCATAATGGTCAATTTGTCTTCCGGAATCGACACATCGAACGGCAAGAAGACTAGGTTTTGAAAAATAAAATGTGAATTCAATAGTTGAGGATCGGATGCCAAGTCGGATTCGCTGTAGTTACCTGAGTCATCCAGGACTCGATTGATGGGCACCAAGCTACTGCGTGTAGTTGCGTCAAACCCCAACGCCCACAGCTTTTTCACAAGCGCTGTTCGATCGTTGACCAAGATTGGAAACACCCAAAAAGTTGGCTCCGACATTTGGCTACCCAACACGTCAACTCGGCTCCGAAGGCATTCCGTAGAATTTTTTCCGCGCTTGATTCGTCGCGCGATGAACTCTGGATCGAACGTCTGAAGTTTCTTTGCAAGGAGGCCTAATAGCGGGGTGGACGGTTGCTGACGGATCTTGTCGAAAAATCGAGGTCCGGGAAAGCCGCGCGCCATTTTAGTCGCCAAACCGTCGTGATCGGAGCCAAGCAAGCGCGCGGTGCGGGCAATTGTCCCTGCGATCAGCCGAGTTGAAATGAAGCGAACTCCGGCGTATTTCATGATACGCTTCGCGAACGACCAGCGTCCGTTCACACGCCATTGTTCGTGCGACTCATTGAGCCGCTGCAACAACGACTTTTTGCGAACTACGAAGACCCCACCGCCAAGTGCCGTGTTCGTTTTGATCGGTCCAAAGCTAAACATCGACACGTCAGTGCCGCTATGTCCACGGTAATGATTGCCGACGTAGGCTTGCGCGCAGTCCTCGACCAGCATTAATCCGTGTTCCTGTGCCAAGGCCACAATCGCGTCCATCTCGACTCGCCCACCAAATAAATGCGCCACGACGATGGCCTTAGTCTGCGGATTGATCGAAGCCCGCAGTGCGTCCAATTTGGGTGCCAACGTATCGACGTCGACATCCACTCCAACAGGGACGAGCTGATTGCGACGAACGATGCGAGGCATATCTGGAATCGTTAATCCCGACATGACGATTTCCGAACCTGCGGGCCAATTCATCGTCCGCAAGAACAAATCAAATCCGCTTCTGATTGAAAGGCATACAAAGGTCTGGCCCGGCGCGAAGGTTTGCTCAATTTCATTGAGTAGTTGTTCGCGATTCGCTGGAAGGCAGCAGCTAAAAACGCCGCGTAGCAACTCGCCGCCGGTGATTTCGATTTTTTTGCGAACCCACATGGAACAGATTCCATCGCCGTTATTCTTGATATCCACCATCATAACCGCCTTAGCGGGCTAAGTTAAGCATCGTCGCGGCGGCCTGTTTTCTTGGTACTATTCAGAGCTTTACGGCGTGTCGTCTCAAATTGGCAACGAAAAAAGGCCGGTTCAACCGGCCCAATAAAAGTTACCTGTGGATAAAGAATGAATAATGGCCACAGGCTGCGTTCGGATGATTGCCTATCGCTTTTCAAGCGTCGGAATGCGAGTCGATTACCTGTGTTTCGCAGCCATCCAGGAAACTGGCCAGTGCTTTGCTCCGAAACGGCTGTTGAAGTTTGCGGACGGCTTTGGATTCAATCTGCCGGACTCGCTCGCGAGTGACAGAGAAAATCTGGCCGACTTCCTCGAGCGTATATGCGTAACCGTCCGCCAACCCATATCGCAGTTTCAAAATTTCTCGTTCGCGATAATTCAAGTGCTCCATAGCCTCATCGATTCGAGACTTAAGTGCCTGATGATTTGCTTCGAGTAGCGGATCGTCGTTCCGATGATCTTGGATAAACTCGCCGAAGTAACTTTCGTCGTGATCGCCAACGGGCTGGTCCAAGCTCAGCGGTTGCCGAGCCATCTTCATGATGCAGCGTGCGTCGTCGAGCGACATTCGAGCCCGGTCAGCAGTTTCTTCAGGCGATGGTTCTCGACCTAATTCCTGCAACAATTCACGCATCACAGTACGGACCTTGCTCATGGTGTCGATCATGTGAACGGGCACACGAATAGTGCGGCTTTGGTCGGCGATGGCCCGCGTGATTGCTTGGCGAATCCACCACGTGGCATAAGTCGAAAATTTGTATCCGCGAGCGTGTTCGAACTTGTCTACCGCACGCATCAAGCCGGTGTTTCCCTCTTGAATCAAGTCCAAAAAACTTAACCCGCGATTGCGGTACTTTTTGGCGATTGAAACGACGAGACGCAGGTTGCCGGCGCTCAAGACTCGTTTCGCTGCGTCGTGTTTTTCACGTAGGATAATCGTCCGTTCAATTCGTCGGGCCAACGTCGTGGGCGATTCCTGAGTCTTGCTCATCAAAAAGTGTAGCTCCGATCGGACTTCCTTGATCGGTTCCGGCGATTCCTTGGCCGCGGAATTCGAAAGTCGAGAGTACAGCATTTGCATCCGCCGATTGGTTTCCGCTAATCGTTCGAAAACTGGTTGTAATTTGCTATATCGGAGGTTCAATTCCTCGACCAACCGCACTGCCCGATTGCGACGGCGAGTCAGCCGCTTCCAAGCTTCGTTCCGAGTTTTTCGGTCGTTGCGACGATTAATCGCCGTAAAGTAATCGCCGCAATTCGCTTTGAGCAAGCTTCGCAGCGTCGCCAAATTCGGCTTGAGCCGTTGCATGATTCGTTTCTTTTCAGCCTTGTTCGTGACGGAGACTTCGATGGTCCGATCCAGGCGGAGCTTGCCGTCGAAGACTTGTTGAAGCATCTCCACAGAGGCGTGTAGCATGAAATCCGTGGCAAGCATCGTGTTTCGAAATCGAATGCGCGTCGCTTCGATCTGTTTCGCCGAGGCAATTTCTTCATCTCGCGTGAGCAGTGGAATTCGTCCCATTTGCATTAGGTACATGCGAACCGGATCATCGACCGAATCATCGCTGTGCTCTTCATTGACGAATTCGACTTCTTCCGTTTCAAATTCCGAAAACGGTTGGTTGCCAACTGGCTTAGGTTTGGACGTGATTGGATTCGTCTTGCCCTTGAGTACGGCGGATGTTCCATTCGGTTTGATCGATTTTGCCATTGGATCGCAGTTCCTGGGTGAGTGGTGCCTCGGTCGACCATTCCCTCAGTTGCACAGACGGTGCCAACGAAATTTGGCGAATTCGGAATTGTGGCTAACTTGCTCAGCGACAAGCGTTTGCGGCCGATCGATCGCCCAATAACCCGCCCAAGCATGTTGCTAAAAAAGAACAACTTGCGTTGGTGGCGGGCGTTTTGGTGCCAAAAAGCAACGTCTTTCTGCCTTTTTAGCCCTTGTTTGAAGAGCGGGAAGTTTAACGCCTTTTCACCAGATATTTTCGCGACTCTAAACACTTGCAAAAGCACAAACCAACCATTACAAGTAACTGCTGAACGGCAATTCTTTGTGGAGGCGATATGACGGCAAAAACAATTACTCGAACCGAAGACGGGGTGCAAATCGCTTATCCCCAAACTTCCCGCTTGATCGATGAAAGCCAGATTCAGGAAATCTCCAACGAGCTAATAGAAATTGTCAATTCCATCGATCAGGATCGGCTGCTTGTCAATTTCTCGTCGGTCGGATTCATGGGTTCGGCGATGATCGGCAAACTGATCATGTTGGACAAGAAGTGCAAGTCGCTGCATTTGGATATGCGGCTCTGCGGTTTAAACGACAACATCATGGAAGTGTTCCGCTTGATGAAGCTCGACACGGTCTTCAAAATTTACGACGACGAATCGACCGCGATCAAACAATTCAAAGAGCACAAGAAAAAGTGGTACGTGTAGTGCAAGATTGAAGCGTGGCTTCTCATTCTTCAAATGGCCCGCCAATTGGAAGCACTTGCGAGTCGTCAATTTTTCGATTGCGGTGGCGCAACCACTCGACCGCGATTGGCACGACCGAAACTAAGATGACTCCGACGATTATCAACTCGAAGTTGCTTTTGACGAACGGTAGTTGGCCAAAAAAGTATCCAGCGAGCGTAAACGATGGCACCCACAAAAGGCTGGCCAACAAAGAAAAACCGATAAATCGCCGGTAGGGCATCGCCCCAATTCCGGCAACAAACGGAGCAAAAGTTCGGAGTATCGGAATGAATCGTGCCAGAACGACAGTCTTGCCTCCATGTCGTTCATAAAACCGTTGGGTTCGTTCCAGATACGATTTTTTGATAAACCAAAAATCGCGGTCGAAAGCCTTCTTTCCCAGTCGGCTCCCCAAAAAGAAATTGACGTTGTCTCCCAAAATCGACGCGACCAACAAGATCAACATCAACCACCAGACGTTGAGGATTCCCGTTTTGGCGGTAATCGCGCCGGCGGCAAACAGGAGCGAATCCCCGGGCAAAAACGGCGTAACGACGAGTCCCGTTTCGCAAAAGACGATGGCGGCCAGAATAAAATACGTCATGAACTGATACTCGCGCATCAGCGTCTCAAGGTGGACGTCTAAATGGCGAACGTATTCCCAGCACTGCAGCAGAAATTCCATGATGGTCGCCAACGGAACGGACGCAGCCCTGGGAAAAAATCAGTCGGCGAAGCGATTTCTGCTTTGCCAGAATCAAAATGGTGGATCAACTGTTGGTATTGCGCTGCCCTAATTCGCGGTCCCAATCCAATAGCGCGGCCGGGTCTCCTTTGATTTTTCGCAAACGGTACACCAAGTCGCGTACCGTTTTTTCTTCCTCGACTTGCTCGGTCAAAAACCAATGCAATTCGACGGACGTGGCAAAAGCTCCTTCTTCCAATGCTATCCGGTAGAGCTTGCTAATTCGATCGCTGATTTCCTGCTCTTGGGCAAGCGATGTTTCAAAGACTTCGACAATCGACTCAAACTTTTGGTTGGGCGGTTCCAAGGATTGTAACCGAACCGAGCTGTCTCGCGAAACCAAGAAATGATAGAGCTTCATGGCGTGGCCGAATTCTTCTTGGCTTTGAAAACGAAGCCAATGGGCCGAGCCGTGAAATTTTTCTCGATCGCAATACGCGGACATCCCCAGGTATTTGTAAAACGAATTCAGTTCGGCGTGAATCTGTTCGTTGAGCGCATCAATGAGCTTTTGACTGTGTTTCATGGACTACCTGTATTGTAAATTGAATTCCAAATCTGCCGAAGACTGCCCCTTTCGATGGTGCGATCTGTGTTGTTAATAATCGCCATCGTTCAAAATGTATCCGCGGTTGGGCATCGCCGAACCGCCTCCAAAAGGTGTGCAAAGCTGTTGATAAACGACATAGTTAACGTTGTCGCTAATAAACTTGATTCGACCGCCGCCAAACGCAACGACAATCCCGGCTGGATGGCAACTTGAAGGGCGGGCTCGAATCGCTTTTTCGACCGGCGTCAGCAACCCCTCGTTGAATTTATCTTCGTTGATTCGCGCTCCAAACGGCGGATCGTTCATTGCAAACCATTGAAAAATCGGATTCCATTTTAGGTCGGTCCGTTCGGCCAAGATCGCCGGATCGATTTCGCCATCGTCGTTAAACCCATTCCAGCCGAATTCGTCGAACTTCAGGGCCTGAATATTCTCGGACAGAAAGAAGGTGTAATCGAGCCCGTCGCGGATATCGCGGGCTTTAGTTTCTTGGTCAGGATGCGCTGCCCGATTGAGGAACGGTCCGTTGGACGGCAAATCATCCCAACAAGTGCCGTGTACTCCATGATTGGCGATATAGCTGGTCTGAGAATTTTCTTTGACGATGGTCGGATCGGTTGGGCAGATAAAAACGGACATTCGCACGTCCGGTTCGTCATCCTTCAGATACATATCGTAGGCCGCCGTTTGCTCCATGTCGTTCAGCAGCATTACCGACCAAGTAAATAACAGTGGCAGCTTGGTCGGATCCGGATTGGGAAATTTTTCGTATGCGCCCGGATATCGATCCATCCGCTCCTCAAAAGCAATGTTGGCGATTGCCATTTGCCTGATGTTGTTCGCACACGTCGTCCGCCGCGCTGCTTCGCGGATACTCTGCACCGCCGGCAAAAGCATCGCCAGCAAGATTCCAATAATCGCAATGACAACCAATAGCTCAATTAACGTGAATGCCTTTCGTGCCTGGTACATATCGCATTCCTTTCGTTGCGCGCACTTTAATTTTTCCGCGCATGCTGTTCCGGAACTCGTGGGCGATTGAAATGGCTTGCCCCACCATCGCTCAATCGATTTTCCCACGCCTGAAAACATTATCCCAATTCCTGCGGGCTTGTCCATAAATGGTCCCAACGGAGACCGGTTCCCGTTTCCAGCTACAAAAAAGCCCGGTCGATCGACCGGGCTTAGTTCGGGAAGTTATGCGGCAGTTACTTGTCCTTCGAACCCGAATCGCTGGCCTTGTCGTCGGCCTCTTCAGTTTCAGGCTTTTTTTCCGACATTCCATCGTCCGGCTTCATCGTAAACGTCGATTTTCCAGAATTCTTGATTTTGATCTCTTGTCCCCCTGTGTTGACTGTCATGGTCATCGACATATCCATGGTTGATTTCGTAATCCGACCCTCTTCATTATCGAAGTAGATGACGCCATTGTTATCCTGTTCGTCGATCTCAACTTCGACGGGCGAGTCTTCTTTAGTCGTCAAGTCGATTTTCGACACGACTGAGATTTTGTCATACGGTCGACCATCGATGGTTTCGCGTCCTTCGTACGTATATTTCCCGGTTGTCTTTGTTGTTCCCATTTGATTCGGAATCGTGAATTCATCGTCCCACGATTTTCCTATTTCGACTCCGCCTTCCGGAAAAATGCAAGCGGTTTGACCAACGAGATTCTTGAACATCTCCTCACTGGCAAACTGCGAAGTCATAGGGTTCTTGCTCAAATCTTCCAACAGCTTCGAATCCATTTCGCATTTTACGGACTTGCCGCAATGGTTCATAGTTTGAATGATCTTAAGCCCGACTAGCGGTTTAATTCCTTCGACAATTTGCGCGGCCATTCCCTCAGCTTCTTGCTCTTTATCAGAATCGTAGTCAACATCACCCATAAAGGACGACATCGACAATTTGATCCGGTCGATCGTCTGGGTCATTGTGAACTCATTGTCGTGAACTTCGTCCACGTTCCATGTCATGAACATCGTGTAGTGCATTGGAATTTCTTGTTCGCCGCCGCCGAGATCCATCGTTTGTGTTATTTTTTGATCCAATTCAACTTTGAATTTTTGACCCTGCTTGAGTTTCCATCGCAGCTCGTCCGACTGCTCGCGAGCGATTGAGTCGCGCGGGTTATCGGCCCAACCTGCAGAAACCGCAAGGACATTGAGCCACAGTGCCGCACAAGCCAGCACAAATTTGACCTTTGAAAGCTTTTTCATATTGCACCCCTTGATTCTCGTTTGTCGGATCAGCCGTGTACCGCGCGCAATTGCAAAACGAACAGCGAAACGCGACAGTAGAATTATGGCATTCGCCGCGACTTCCGTCTAGGATTCACAAACAAATGTTCGGAAATCGCCGCTGATAATCAAGCGTGCGATTCCAAAGAGCTCGCCGAGTCGGCCGACTAATCCCAATCAAGTGCTGAGCCCGATTGATATTCGGTGACCCGCGTTTCAAAGAAGTTCTTCTCCTTGGAAAGATCCATCGTCTCGGACATCCAAGGAAACGGATTGGAACTGCCGAATTGAACCGGCAATGCGATGCGTTCCAGACGTCGATCCGCGATGTGCTGGACGTACTCGCGGAACAAGCTGGCGTTGAGGCCAAGTACGCCATTGGGCAAACAATCCTTGGCATATGCGATTTCCAACTCGACCGATTCGCGAACGCGGTCGACCATTTGAGTCTTGAATTCCGGCGTCCAAATATCGGGGTTTTCGGCTTTGATTCCATTGATCAAGTCGATTCCGAAATTCAAATGAATCGACTCGTCACGCAAAATGTACTGGAATTGTTCGCCAATGCCTTTCATCAAATTGCGACGGTGGAATGACAGAATCATCACGAAGCCGGTGTAGAAGAAAATGCCTTCCATGATCAAGTAATACCCGATCAGGTTTTTCAAAAAGGCTTGAGCCCCGGCGAACGACTCGGTCGTGAATTCCGGCTCCAGAACTTCGCGAGTTAGCTCCATTTCAAACTCATCTTTACGAGCAATCGAAGGAACTTCGCGGTACATGTTGAATATTTCGCCTTCGTTCAAGCCCAGACTCTCGACCACGTACAAAAACGTATGCGAGTGGACGGCTTCTTCAAAAGCTTGACGCAACAAATACTGACGGCACTCGGCGTTCGTTACGTGCCTGAAGATCGCCAGAACGAGATTGTTTCCAACTAAACTCTCGGCGGTGGAAAAGAAACCGAGATTACGCATGATGACGGTCCGCTCATCGTCGCTCAGTGTATTGGATCGCCAAATCTCAATGTCCTTGTTCATCGGCACTTCGGTCGGCATCCAATGGTTGTTACAGCCGTTGATGTAATGCTCCCAAGCCCATTTGTATTTCAGCGGCATGAGCTGATTAACGTCGACTTGATGGCAATTGATCAAACGTTTTTCGCCTGCCTCGATGCGGGTTGGTTTTCCGGATTCGCGAGACTTGTTTCGAACGTCGATCGCCATAATGAACTCCAATGAAAATGAGGACAAGGATTAGCAGAGATTCAAAACGGCTCGCCTATTGGCAAGCTTCGCAATCGGGATCATCGAGACGACACGCCTGAACAGTCGGCGGATCGCGATGAATTTCGATTTCCGCCGAAGCGCTTTTGTTTTTCATTCCGCGCGGTTGAACGCCGTACTTGTTAATGTCGACAGTCGATTTTTCGACTTGAGTGGCGCTGAGAGACCGCAGATAATAAGTGGTTTTCAAGCCCTTGCGCCATGCCATCCGATACATGTCATCGAGAGCGCGGCCGCTGGTCTTGTCGAGATACAAGTTCAGCGATTGCCCCATGTCAATCCACTTTTGCCGACGGCTGGCGCATTCGATTAGCCAGCGAGGCTCGACTTCAAAAGCCGTTGCGTAGCGGCCTTTGATATCGTCCGGTAAGCGATCGATTCCCCCAAGCGAACCATCGTGGTATTTAATGTCTTCACACATTTCGGCATCCCACAGTCCGCGCTGCTTAAGTTCATTGACCAAGTTTACATTGATCTGCACGAACTCGCCCGACAAATTGCTTTTGACAAACAAGTGCTTGTACATCGGCTCAATCGACTGAGTCACGCCAACGATTGTCGAAATCGTTGCCGTCGGCGCGATGGCCAACACATTGCTGTTGCGCATTCCTTGCTTGGCAATCTTCTGGCGAACTGCGGTCCAGTCCATCGTGCTCGATCGGTCCATTTCGACCGGGGCGCCACGTTGCTGTTCCAACAAGTCGATCGTGTCGATCGGCAGCAAACCGCGATCCCATTTCGAACCGCGAAACGAAGCATAAGGTCCGCGTGCGAGAGCCAAGTCGCTTGAGGCCGAGATCGCAAAGTACGAAATGGCCTCCATGCTGCGATCGGCAAACTCGACAGCCTCCATGCTGGCGTACGAAATCCCACTCGCTGCCAAAGCGTCCTGAAAACCCATGATCCCCAATCCGACGGGACGATGTCGCGAATTCGAATTTCGTGCCTCCGGCGTTGGGTAGTAATTAATGTCGATGACGTTGTCCAGCATTCGCACGGCAGTGCGAACTGTCTGTTCAAGCTTAGGTAAATCCAACTTGCCGTTAGTAATGTGCTTTAACAAGTTGATCGAACCCAAATTGCAGACTGCAGTTTCGTCGCGCGATGTGTTCAGCAAAATTTCCGTGCACAAGTTGCTGCTGTGAACCACGCCGGCATGATCTTGAGGCGAACGAATATTGGATGGGTCCTTGAACGTGATCCACGGGTGGCCGGTTTCAAACAATCGTGTCAGCATCTTGCGCCATAGTTCCGGGGCGCTGACGCGTCGTGCCGAGGGAATTTTGCCTTGCTCGGCTAACCGCTCGTAATGCTCGTAACGCTCTTCAAACGCTTGGCCCACGAGTTCGTGCAGATCGGGCACTATTTCTGGGCTGAAAAGCGTCCATTCGGCGTTGGCTTCGACTCGCTTCATGAACAAATCAGGAATCCAGTTGGCCGTATGCATGTCGTGCGTGCGCCGCCGTTCGTCGCCGGTGTTGCGCCGCAAATCGAGAAACTCCTCGATGTCGGCGTGCCATGTTTCCAAGTACGAGCAGACAGCTCCTTTGCGTTTGCCCCCTTGGTTCACGGCAACGGCGGTATCGCTGACAACTTTGAGGAACGGAATCACGCCTTGGCTTTTGCCGTTGGTCCCTTTGATATGAGCATTGGTGGCTCGAACGTTGGTCCAGTCATTGCCAAGCCCACCAGCCCATTTAGAAAGCTGCGCATTGTCGGAAATCACTTTGAAAATGTGCTCCAAATCGTCTTGCACCGTGCTGAGATAGCACGAACTTAATTGTGGATGGCACGTCCCCGAATTGAACAACGTCGGCGTCGCCGACGTAAATCGTAGCGTCGAAAGCACATTGTAAAACTCGATCGCTCGATCTGTTCGATCGTCACCCTCGGCCAGCGATAAGCCCATGGCAACGCGCATCCAAAAATACTGTGGGGCTTCGATTCGCCGTTCGTCCACGTGCAACAAGTAACGATCGTAAATGGTCTGCAAGCCCAAGTAGGGAAACAGAGTATCGCGGTCAGCTACGAGTGCTTTCGCAAGCCGCGCCAAATCGAACTCGCGCAATCTTGGCGTAAGTCGTCCCGCCGCAATCCCAAGCTCAATATAGTCCGCGAATAGTTCGCGATATCGCCGATCAAGCTCCTCGCCCTCCGCCGCAAGGCCCAGCGACTCGCGGTAGATAATGTTCAGAACCAATCGACCGGCAACCGCATCATAAGCCGGATCTTGTTCGATGCGAGTCCGCGCCGCCAATACCATTGCCTTGGCGATTTCTTCTGGCGTGATCTTGTCAAAAAACTGTCGTTCAACATCGTCGAGCAATACTTGGCTGGAACAAACTCCGTCCAAACCTCGGCAAGCCGTTGTCAACTGATTTCGCAATCTTTCGAAGTCCAAATTCTCCAGTTGGCCGCTTCGATTCACCATGATTCGTGGAAACGGCTCGCCGTTGTCCATCCGCTCTTCGGCCCGCAACTGACGCATTCGGTTGTGCTCTTCGCGGTACAAGATGTACCGGCGGGCAACCGAAAAATACTGTTGACGCATAAGCTCGCGCTCGACCGCATCTTGAATTTGCTCGACGCTGATGCCTTTGCCGGCTGCGTTTCCTTTAGCAAAATCAGTGACGATTTGGCTCACCATTTCGTCGATATGGGCCAAAGTCTCTGCGTCCAACGAATCTGTCGGACCAAGATTGCGTTCCGCGATAAACGCTTTTTGAATGGCACGAGCGATAAGCTGCCTATCGAACGAAACGATTCGACCGTCACGCTTTTTTGCCAACAACGAAGTTTGAGTAGCACTGAGCATTAGATCCATCTCCTGTTCAGATTGACGACAGTTTAAATGTTTGTCGAAAGTTGACACTTGCCCCACCTCACGGTCCAACGACCAATGCGCGCTAGCGAATTGATCGGCGCTACGGTTGTTGTCAAAAGGTCTGACACGTTTGGTCGCGATTCTCGCGAGCGGGCCAGGTCAATTGCGCAAGGAAGCGTTGGCCTCCATGCCCTTCGATCTAGAAACTCGTTGCGAATCCTCATTTGCCGGTTCCGTGCGGCAAAGCCAAATCTACCGTGCGACCATCGTCGTGGCGTTTCTTTCCTGCGTCCGGCCCAACTCGATTTCGAATTGGCTTTGAGCCCGATTTAAGCTGCAAACCTGCAGTTTTTTTCGGCCCAACTTGCGACAGTTTAGGAACGCCCGTTTCAGTGGTGGGCACCAATATATCGTGGTTCGTCCGCGTGTCAACACAAAATGTTGTGCTTTCACTGCCATCGTATTTTTTGCGGCAAAAGTTAAATTGGCGACGAAAATTCTTCTTTTTTTACCCCCGAAATGCTGGCATCGAACTGTTCCACTAGAAAGCCATTTTCCGAATCGTCAAAATGGCGAAAACTAAACGGAAGCGAAAAATGTTGGACAACTTCATTGCGACAATGAGCCAAGAACCGCATGCGATCGAACAAATACACACGAAACAAGATTCGATTCAACAGCGAATGCTCACCGACTCGCTCTTAGTCAAGTCGCCGAATTTTGCCTTCGTTCATGACGACGACTTACATTTGCTGTTTCGCTTGTACGACGAAACCTTTTTTCAATTCGCAATTACCGGCGAAGTCCGACGTGCGAACTCAAGTCTCAGTTTTCGCATGTCGAGTCGGCTCACCAGTGCAGGTGCCAAAACATTGTATTTTCGGCGCACGCCCAAAGGCCGCAAGCCGTCGTTCGAAATCGCAATCTCGACGACGCTGTTGGCGGAATCATTTCAAGCGACGGATCAAGTTCACACCGTGGTCGGTTTGCCCTGCGCGACTCGAATCGATGCGCTCCAGAGATTATTCGAGCACGAATTGATCCACTTGATCGAGTTATTAGTTTTTAAGAACAGCAGTTGTACCGCACAACGGTTCAAAACCTTGGCGACCAACGTGTTTGGCCATCGTAGTTCGCACCACGAGTTACTTCGTCCCGTAGACCGCGCGCGATTGGACTTTGGAATTAAAGTTGGCGATCGCGTTTCGTTCGTTTTTGGACTACGTGAACATGTGGGCGTTGTCAATCGAATTACCAAGCGGGCAACCATTTTGGTCCAGGACGTCAGCGGCGCGCCCTATTCCGATGGAAAGCGTTATGCGAAGTTCTTGGTTCCCGTGGGCCAATTGACTCGTGTTGCGGTGGAATCGAAAGTGCCCACAAAAGCCGCGAGTGCGTGAGTTTCGTGCAATTCCGACGGATCACGATTCGAATCTGGTGTCGATGCAAAACCCGAACTGCAATGCCACCCGCGAACTGGATTGCGAAGCAACTTGCCGATGCGACATATTGCTTGTCAAGTAAAGCTTTGGCATTAGCGCTTAGCTGAACTGCCAAGATCGGGCGCTTACGGAGAAGGCTGACGAGCTATGTTGCGCTGCGACAGCCATTGTCGCCAAACGAGCTGCGGAAAAATCCAAGCGTCCTTCGCGTAACGCTTTACAAGTCGCTTGGGCTCACTGCACATCCGATAGGCCCACTCCAAACCGCTTTGCTGCATCCAGCGCGGGGCTCGCTTTTTTTCGCCCGCCAAAAAGTCGATTGTCGCGCCAACACACAATGCGGTTTTGGCAACGACTCGATCACGATGCTCGTGAATCCAACATTCTTGTTTCGGCGCGCCCAATCCCAAGATCAAAACGTCGGGCTTGGCCAATGCGATCTGGGTCAAAATTCGGTCGTTTTCCGCTGGGTTTTTCTCGAATCCAATAGGTGGGCTGTCGATTCCGACTGTTTGAACATTGGTCCATTGCCGAGAAATATTCGTGGCCGCTCGCTGAGCAACTCCGGGTGCCGCGCCCAACAGAAAAATGCGTAGCGTTTCATTCGGCGGAATGGCTGAGAACAAACTGGGGACTAAATCGGAACCCGCGACTCGCTCGGGCAAGGGCCGTCCCAGCAATCGCGAAACCCATACCAACGGATGGCCGTCGGCCAAGACCAACTCGGCACCAACGTAAGCATCTCGCAAGCCGCTATGAGTTTGCAACAAGACGGTGTGATCTACGTTTGGCGTAACGACGTAGCGGCACGAAAACTCTGTTTTCTGGACGCAACTTCGCAAATGCTCGACCGCTTGTTCCATGTTCAACGCATGAATCGAGATACCAAACAGTTCGCGGGTCGGGGTCTGACGCATTTTTCGGCCTATTTTGATTGGCGTGGGAAAAAATCTTGAATCCGTAAAATGGGTCTGACCCCCTCGAAACCAGCGGTAATTTTCCCAAGTCGTGAACGGTTACATTCGATAAACACAACGTCAAGTTTACGTTACGAATCCCAACTGCTAATCCAAGCCGTTGGCTTGCGACGGTTCCACGGATGGCGACGGTCGTAACGATGTTACGAGGCATTTGCCGCTCAAACAAATCAAAAACGATTTGCTTAGCCGGTTGCGCTGTCCCACATTGTAGGTGGGAATCATCCGCCAAAACCTCTCACCGCTCCGGAAAGCCGAACTCGACCGATGAAAGCCGGCAAGCGAATTCTGCTATCGACTTATCGTGTGGCGACGCGACCGTATCGTTGGCTGTGGCGCTCGCGAGCTTTGCGTACCGGCACCGTTCCGGTGTCGCTCTTGTTTTATCATCGCGTCGCCGAAGACTCCAATCCTTGGACGATTGGCTTCGCAGATTTCGAGCGTCAAATCGATTGGCTACAAAAGAACTTCCAGCTCGTATCGCTTAACGACGCGCAGCAGCGAATTCAAAGCGGCTTCAATGACAAGCCGTGCGTCAGTATTACCTTTGACGACGGGTACGCTGAAAACTGTTTGCGCGCGATCCCGCTGTTGCTGGAGCGGAAAATTCCTTTCACGTATTTCGTCAGTTGGAAATACATCCGCGATCAAGTCCCTTTTCCACACGATGTTGCTTTCGGTCGACCATTGGCAACGAACACGGTCGAATCGATTCAAGCCCTTGCCGACATGGGCGTCGAAATCGGCAGCCACACGATGAGTCACCCGGATATCGGCAAGTTGTCCGACGCAGCGAGCTTGCAGCGTGAAATCGTCGATTCCAAGAGTGAAATCGAATCCGCAATCGATAAGCCAGTACGCTATTTCGCGTTTCCATACGGTCGGCAAGCCAATTTGACCGCAGCCGCATTTGAACTGGGGAAGCGTGCTGGATATCTGGGAATGTGCTCAGCGTACGGTGGCTACAACGAAATTGGCGGCGATTCGTTTCACCTTCAACGGTTCCACGGCGACCCGAATTTGGACTATTTGAAAAACTGGCTTGATTTCGACCCACGCGTTCGCCGCGTCCGCCGATTCAATTACTTCACGCCTCAAACGGACAAGCCGAATTCCACCAAGCGTTTGCAATATCCAATTCGCGCCAACTAACTTGATCGCCGGAGCACATGAACCAACTCCTTACTAGGCCCACCGGCAAACCACTGCGCGTCATGTTCCTCATTACTAGCATGCCGATCGGTGGCGCGGAAACGCTGCTGGTGAATCTGGTGCGGCGAATGGACCGGCGCATCTGCGTGCCTGAAATCGCGTGCTTAAAGGAACCCGGCGCACTGGGCGATGAGATTGCAAAAGACGTGCCCGTTCATAGCGGGCTGATCTCTAACAAATTTGATGTCGGCGTTGTTTCGCGACTAAGGCGGTTGTTTATCGAGCGAAGAATCGACGCGGTAGTTACCGTGGGAGCGGGCGACAAGATGTTTTGGGGCCGACTCGCCGCGCGTTACGCTCGGCTGCCAGTGATTTTGTCCGCGCTGCATTCGACCGGTTGGCCGGACGGCGTGGGCCGGTTGAATCGTTTGCTGACGGGCATCACCGATGGTTTCATCGCCGTAGCGCGACAACACGCCGAGTTCTTGGTCGAGTTCGAAAAATTCCCGCAACACAAAGTCTTCATGATTCCGAACGGGATCGACACGCAGCGATTTGTTTTCGACGATCAAGGTCGCCATCGAATTCGCGCTGAGCTGGGAATCGACCAAGCGGCGTCGGTCGTCGGAATCGTCGCGGCATTGCGCCCGGAAAAGAATCACGAGCTGTTTCTGAAAGTTGCCCGCGAAATTCGACAGCGAATTCCCGGTGCGAATTTCGTGATCGTCGGCGATGGCCCGCAACGCGCAACATTGCAAAGCTTGACGGCTTCTCTGGGCTTGACTGCTGCCGTTCATTTTCTTGGCTCGCGAAGTGACGTCCCCGCAGTCCTTTCTGCGCTGGATTTGTTCGTGCTGACGTCGCATAACGAAGCGAGTCCCGTTTCGATTCTCGAAGCGATGGCTTGCTCGCGTCCCGTCGTTGCACCAAACGTCGGTTCGATTTCCGAGTCACTATTGCACGAACAAACTGGCTTGTTAGTGCAAGGTCACGAGGTCAGTCAACATGCAGAGGCATGGCTGTCGATCTTGACCGATTCGCGGCGTCAGTCCGGGATGACAAAAGCCGCCCGCCAACACGTCGTAGAAAATGGATCACTTGACGCGATGACCCGCGGCTACGAAGAGTTAATCCGCAAAATTTATCTCTCCAAGCAGTCGCTGGGCTCACAATCTGCAGCAGCGGTTCAAGTCGATTCGGTGCAATGGTCGACGCACGCTTAGCCGATTTTTGCGTGCGATATTGGCTTACGTCTAGGGCGATGAACCAGATGGTGGTACGATTTACCAATTGCTGGAATCGTTCACAAGTTCGGCCCCATGAAACAGATTACCGTCCCGGCGCTGGCGCTAATCGCCAAAATATTGAGCGGTGCCACAGTTCGGTGGATTGATTGCCAGCCGGACGTTTGTCAGCGTGTTTATTTTGCCAACCACACAAGTCACCTCGACGCGCTCGTTTTGTGGTCATCGCTGCCGCGCGAGATTCGCAATCTCACTCGGCCGGTCGCTGCCAAAGACTATTGGACGAGTGGTCCGGTGCGCCGCTACATGGCCAGCGTCTTCAACGCATTGTTAATCGATCGCAAGGACATTAGCATTCGCAACAATCCTGTCGACGCGATGATTCGCGAGATTGCCGACAAGTACAGCTTGATCGTTTTCCCCGAAGGAAGCCGCAATCCGAGCGGTGAATTGGGCGAATTCAAGAGCGGCTTATACTATTTGGGCAAAAAGCGACCGGATTTGGAACTCGTTCCAGTTTATATTGAGAATCTGAATCGAGTCATGCCCAAAGGCGAAGTTCTGCCCGTGCCTCTTTTGAGCTGCATCACGATCGGGCCGCCGATGTGGCTAGAGACTGGCGAAAACAAAGTTCAGTTTCTTGAACGCGCCCGGCAAGCCATCCTTAAATTGAAACAGACGTAGGAACGATCGTGAAGTTGCAGGAAACAGACGTGGGAACGATCGTGGATTCGAAGGTCACGGACCTAAGTCCAAGCATCACGTTGATGGGTCTGTATTTGTTTGTCCTGGCCGTGATGTGGCTGCTTGGGTTCATTGCTCAACGCCGCCAATCGAGCACCATCGATCCAGCCCTCGTACGTGCGTTTCATCGACGCATCGGCGGGAATCTGACGATGTGCTTGATACTGGCGCTTTCATTGCTCGTCAACAGAATCTCCTTGGTTGTCTTTTTCTTTCTCGTTTCGTTTTGGGCCTTGCGCGAGTTCATAACGATGACGCCCACGCGGCGGGCCGACCATCGGACGCTGTTTTGGATTTTGTTTTTGTTTACCCCGATGCAATATGTACTTGTCGCCCTCGATAAATACGACTTGTACACGGTAGTGATTCCCGTTTACGCTTCGCTGTTTGTCGCCGCGCGAGTTGCTTTCACCGATGATCCGAAGCGATTTTTAGAACGAATCGCCAAAATTCAATTTGGATTGTTCGTTTGCGTATACGCGCTGAGTCACGCTCCGGCGCTGTTGTACTTGGACTTGGTCGAATGGACCGGAACGACTCAAATGCCGCGAAATGATCCCAGTCAGTTTGCTCCTTGGAATGGAAGCACGGTGGGGCTGCTGATTTACCTCGTCGTTCTCGTACAAGTCAGCGACCTGCTGCATTTTCTTTGGGATCGAATGGTCGGCAAGCAGGTCATCGCGCCCAAGATCAACGCGACTAAAACTTGGGAAGGACTCATCGGCAGCGCATGTTGTGCGGCGATTTTCTCGATGATGATTCACTTGTTTTTGGACATTACGCCGTTCACTTGGCTGGGGGCTGGAATCATGGGCTTGATCGTTGCGGTTATGGCTTCGTCCGGCAGCATGACCATGTCCGCCATCAAACGCGACCGCGGCGTCCAGGACTTCGGCACCTTGGTCCAAGGTCACGCCGGCGTGCTGGATCGGATCGACTCGTTTTGTTTTGCGGCACCGATCTTTTTCCACGTCACTCGATTTTTCCTTCATAGTCCTTAACCAAGGCGAGAGGGTCAGGCCCCAATTTACTCCGAAGACTACGCAAATTGGCGTCAGACCCTGTCCTTACATAGTCCTTAAAAGCTGAAAGCAAAACCTCAAAGCGAGAGGGTCAGACCCCAATTTACTTCGAAGACAACGCAAATTGGCGTCAGACCCTGGAGGTTTTGATTTCAGCTTTAATCCAATGAGGAGTCACGATTGAGCCAATTACCTGCGACCGATCCTGGAAGTCTATCCCAATCGTTGCGGCGATTCAGCTTGCAATTGGCGGAGCCGGCGTTTGAAGCGCGGGTCCAAAAGTACTGCGAAATCCTGTGGCGAGAGAATCAGTCGCTCAATCTGACGCGGCATCTCGATTACGATACATTCGTCGCCCGCGATTTGAATGACGTCCTACAAGTCTCCCGCTTGATTCAGCCTGGCAAACGAGTCATGGACATTGGCAGCGGCGGTGGCGTGCCCGGCGTGCTGCTCGCAATTTTGCGACCCGATCTCAAAATCACTCTATGCGAGTCGATGGCTAAGAAAGCCCGCGCGCTAGAATGTATTGTCCGCGAGCTTGCGCTGCCGAGTCGCATTTTCAACAAGCGGGCGGAATCTCTTTTGGCCGTGGAACGATTCGACGTGTGCGTCGCCCGCGCCGTCGGGCCGTTATGGAAAGTTTGCAATTGGTTTCAAGGGCGATGGCGGCCGATGGGGCGACTGCTGGCCTTCAAGGGCTCGCGCTGGAAGGAGGAACTTGAGGAGGCCCGCCGATATCCATCCTTTAACCAAATCGATTGGCGAATGGAATTGGAATACCCGATGTTGGGGACCGAATCAACGGCTTACATTCTCAAGCTCTGGGCAAAAGGCGCGCCAGAACCGAAATAATTTGATGCCACGACAGGTTTGCTGGCATAATTCAGACGACGCGAAAATTGGCTCACCAAATGAGGTTCAATTGCCGAATAAACTTCGCGTACTCGTCGCAAGATGATACAATTCTCATGGCATAGATTCCTCTGGATGTATTTCGGCTGAGGGACCATTTAATAGGGTTGGCTCGGGTCACTAATAGCTTGTGCTTAGCACGCTAGACTCCGCTATTCTCCCAGCAGCTCCCATTGCTGCGAATCGCTGGAGGATCTTATACAAAGGGCCGCGAAGCACTTCGGTGCTTGGCGGCTTTTTTCATTGACTTGCAAGCAAATCCTAGCACGCAACACCCATGATTAAACTATCTCATTCGCAGCCATCATTTCTTTACGTCGTCCGTTGCACGTTCGAACCGGGAACCGCAGACGTCGCACAGCGTTGGCTAAGTTGGTTACGCGATATTCATTTGTCGGAAGTCCTCGCAGCGGGCGCAATTTCCGCAGACGTCATTCAAATTTCAAACGACCGTGAGCGATACGAAGTTCATTATCGTTTCGCCAGCGAAGAAGATTTCTTGCGCTATGAGCGGGATCATGCGGCGAGGCTGCGAGCCGATGGCTTGTCCCGATTTCCGCTGAGTCTCGGGCTGTGTTACGAGCGGAGCGTTGGCAAGGTTTTGTTTTCCAGCGGTTGTGAATAGTGGTCAATCAAGGCTCGCTCGCGCAGGGGCGGTTCTAGTTTCCAAACCTTGGCTCCACCGAGACATGCTCGAATGGCGTGGACTTAAGGATTTTCTAGCTCCCTCTCCCCGGTACGCCGGGGAGGGTTGGGGTGAGGGGTCGCGTTTGATTGGCAATTCTGCCCCTCACCCTAACCCTCTTCCCACGGAATACCGTGGGGAGAGGGAACTATTTTTCTTAAGTCCACGCCATTCGACCTCGCGTCGGTGGGGGCATTCACGTGGTGCGGGTTCAACGGGATGTTAGCTCGTAGTTTGCGTCAAACGTTGGCGAGCTTCGTCGGCCCACGGGTTATCCGGCGCAAGTTGTAGAAATTGCTTCCAATGTCCAACGGCCTCGTCAGGCTTGCCGATGTCATCGTAAGCTCGCGCCAGGTGAAAGTGAGCGTCGGCGTAGTCCGGATGCAATTTCAATGCGCCTTGTAGAGTGGAAATGGCCATTTCCGTTTCGTGCGTTTCAAGCAACAGGCAGCCGAGACTGGCGCGGGCTTCGACGAACGATTCATCCAACTCGATCGCCATAAAATAGCGTTCCCGCGCCGCACCGATTTCGCCCTGCAAGTACAACAACTCGGCGATCGCGAAATCCACTTCCGAGTTTGGACCAAGTGCAAATAACATGCTGCGATAAACTTGGATTGCATCCGCCGTGCGGCCCTCGTCCTCAAGCTCCGCCGCTAAACGACGGTACTGCTCCGGCGTAATCAATGCGTCCGTATCGTGACGATCCAGGACCACGGACACGGTCGCTCGTGGTGCAGCACCGCTTGCCGAATGCTCTAACGCCGCGAAATCAATTCGTCGCTGCCCGCCCGGCTCGATCAAACCTTCGCCTTGGCGAAGCAATAAGTCTTTACCATCGACGATGACCGCAAGCTGCGAAAGCGGGCGTTGCACATCAGGAAAAAGCTGTGCGATCCGCGATAGCTTGGCCTCAATCGCGCTGGGCGAAGCACCCGACTCGATTAGTTTGGCAATATGCCTCGCCGTTACGACTTCTTGAAAGTCAAAGTAAGCGAGCTTGTGAACCATTTGGACCGGGACGATCAAGCCGCGTCGATGCCAACGTCGAATCGTCGCCAGGGAAACATTCAACAGCTTGGCTAACATCGCCGCCGTATAAAGTCGCTGCACGCTTGGGTCGACATCGACCAAGCCGAGAAGTTGCCAGAATCGTGTCTCGCTGACGACTTTGAGGCGTTCCTCGGCGACAGCGCGAGCTTGGTCCTCGGTCAGCAAAGTGTAAAGGTCGTCGATCGGAAGCTCTGTCATTCCGACGACCAACAAATCGGCGTCGTTGGCAGCGTTTATTGGAATCCCGCCGCGATCGCGAACGAATTGCATAGCGTCTTGGCGATTGAGCGCCTCCAAGCGTCCAACAAATGCGACCTGTAGTCCCGTTAGATTCAGCGTCGCTTCGTCCGATGGCTCCGAGTCAAGCAGATCAATCGCGTTTTCGTTTTCAATCGTCATGGCGTAGAATGTTCGGCTCGTTCGCAAGCTCCCGTTTGGGAACGCATTGTAGGCAAGGCTTTGCCTCGAATTCGGCTGCCAAAACCAATAATGCAACCGTCCCAAGCTGGAGCCGAGATCCAGGATCAGAAACTGTTTTGCCGCAGTCTACTTAGCGCCATCCAATTTCGGCGGCGAGTCAGCTTCTTTTTTGGTCCCGTCCGCTGGTGTTGGCTCATTCGATTTTGGTTCGTTGGCGGCTTTTGGAAGCGGATTCTTGTCCGTTGAATCATCTCCTGTGCGATCATCGGCGGCATTTGGAACCGTTGGCTTTTGGACTTCGTTGATCGTCGTTTGGGGAGTCGACTCATCGACGGCAGGCATGACAACGGACTTTTCGCTAATCAATTCCCTACCGATCACGGTTTCGCCTCTTACGACTTGGCTGGAAGGTGGAATCAACGTCGAATCATCGACGGCAGGTACTGAGTAAACAATTTGCGGCGCGTTCTGGATGACTGGAGTCAACGAGGTCATCTCCACAGGGCGGTAAAAATAAGTTGATTCGGGAACAAATTGAGTCGTGGTGATCGGAACGCGCCTCGTTACCGTTCTGGGGACTTCGACTTCGCGAATTTGGGCAACAAGAGTTTGAACTTGGACTTCGTACGGTTCGACGTGTTCAACTCGCTCGTACCGTAACTCGGTCACGGGGACCTTGCGAGTTTCGGTTTGCGTCACATAGCGCACCGTTTCGACGGGAACCGTTTCAGTCACGATTCGCTTTTTGGTCCGTTGGATCGTGACGGGTATTTTTTGGGTAACGACTTGTCGCTCGACTCGTTGAGTTTCCACTGGAACATTGGCCGTGACGACTTCATCGACGTAACGAGTCACTTCCACGGGCCGTTGAACGGTGACGGTTTCCGGAATCATTGACGTTCGTGCGACTTGTTGAGGAACGAGCGTTGTCGTTGGAACATTCTGCAAAGCATAGCTGGGCGGCCGCTGATTCTGTGTCCAATGCAATCCACGTCGCAGGTAGGTTAATTCGCCAGTCGTCGGATAAGGGTAGTATCCAGGGCGATAATATTGCAATCGGGGAATTGTGTAGCCCTGCGGTTGAAGCGCAAGCTGCGGCGCGCAAGTGGTGCCGACCGTGTATTGCGTTTCGAGCGTTGTCGTCGGTCGATAAACGGTGACTTGCTCGGATTGGTTTACTGTTTCGGTGACGGGTTTGCGCACGAGGTACGATTGCTCTCGATACGACGTCTCGGTAACGGGCTTATCGACAAAGTATTCTTGCTCGCGCAATTCGGTTTCTTGGACAAGATACGTTTCTTCGAAGACACGTTCCTTGAGGCTTCGTTCTACGACTGGTTTCAAAACGGTATACTCTTCAATTCGTTCGCTCGTTTCGTGGACCGGTTTGAGCACTGTGTACCTACGCTCGCGCTTTTCAGTCGTCCACACGGGCTTGTAACTGGTGTGCTGCTCTTTTTCGTACGTCGTTTCATTGACATTTCGATAGGTCGTAACCGCCTGCGGTTTGTAAACCGTTTGAGGAAGGGCTTGATAACAACCGCAATTGTCTTGGGCCGTAAGAGCGCCTCCCAAGCTGACGACTGTAATAAATGTCGAGGCGAGTTGCAAAATTCCGTTGCGTGTGTTCATTTCCGATATCCAATAAACAAATTGTTGCGAAGAATAATTCGCCGCGAGATAGCGGCTGCCTGTCTCTTATGTGCGATTGGCTATTGTTAAGTTTGTCGAATGTACCGACGGTATGCAAATGGATTCTTGAATCCGGCCCCATTCCAAGCTTGGCAAAGGTCATGGCCACAACCCTTTACACTAATTGGGCAGATTTTGCGGGTAAGGTAAACCGCTACAAACGGGAATTTAGGCTGTTTTCGCTAACCATTGTGGACCAGGCCGTTACGTCCTAACTTTATCTAACCCGCAAACTTTGACAGCATTCACTGCTATCCAAATTGGCACGGCAGACACTTTGTGAATCACTTGAATGAAGCTGCTCGATCTGACGCTCGAATCTCCTTTCGCCAATGTCGCGCTCGACGAAGCTTTATTGGACTCCGCAGAGCAATCGGCGGACAGTGACGATGTCCTGCGACTTTGGGAACCAGCGAGTCCGTTTGTCGTGATCGGTCGTAGTTCGATCGTCGCTCAAGAAGTGCAGCTCGACTTTTGCAAACACAATTCGATTCCGATCGTTCGACGGGCAAGTGGCGGGGCGGCGATCGTCACCGGTCCCGGCTGTCTGATGTATGCGCTCGTCTTAAGCATCGCGCGCTGGCCCGAATTGGAAATGCTGGACACGGCGCATCGAATGATCTTGCAGCGCAACGCGAGCGCACTTCAGAAAATCGGTATCGACGCCCAAATGCAAGGCACCAGCGACTTGGCCCTCGGCGACCGCAAGTTTTCCGGCAACAGCATGCGCCGCAAACGGGATTGGATTCTGTATCACGGAACGCTGTTGTACGGCCTGTCCGGCAGCCTGATCCAACAATGCCTCAACCATGCCCCACGTCAGCCTGAATACCGCCAAGCCCGAACGCATTCCGATTTCGTCGCAACGATTTCAGCCAGCGCCAGTGACTTGAAGCACGCGCTGTTAAACGCATGGGCCGCAAGCGATTCGCTTCAAGCTTGGCCAGCCGATTTGACCCAACGCCTCTTTGCCGAACGATATCGGCTGGACTCTTGGAATCTTGCAAGGTAAGAACCAACCCAAAAAACTAATTTTACCGCGAATAAACGCAAAGCACGCGAATAAAAAAACTTTCGCACCGTTCTTGCATTGAAGACTTTGTGATCCTTGCGTTCTTTGTGGCTAACTTGGTTCCCAGTTAATCGGGTGGTTGGCGAGTTTCTTTGCGCTGTGGGCGATAGCCGAGGCCGGGGGAGTGGCGGGATTCTTTTTTTGACAATTTTTGCTTTGGTGCATCGTCCGGTTTGGAAGTTTGATCTGGGCCGTCGATTTGATGCACGTACTCGCCACGGAATCGGGTATTGGCAAGCTTCCGGCGGCGCTCGATGGCTTCCTTGGGCGGATTCGCAGGAATTAAACAGTCACAA
Organism: Planctomycetota bacterium; assembly: GCA_031409895.1. Taxonomy (GTDB): domain Bacteria; phylum Planctomycetota; class Planctomycetia; order Pirellulales; family Pirellulaceae; genus JANMEB01. The sequence continues at coordinate 15,993 of JANNYC010000001.1, read as the reverse complement.
CCGTTGCCGATCAAGTCATGTCGGCCCGTTTCGCGCAGTGCTTCGCGAACTTCGAAATAGTTTTCCGGCTTGAAGAACTGCATCAAGGCCCGTTGTAACTTTCGTTCATGCAGCTTGCGCGCAATGTAGACGGGCTGCTTCGAAAACGGGTCCATGCCGGTGTAGTACATGCTGGTCGCCACATCCATCGGCGCGGGAATAAAGTCTTGGACTTGGTCCGGTCGGTAGCCGCTACGTTTTAGAAAAACCGCCAAGTCGATCATCGCGTTTAGATCGCTGCCCGGATGGCTCGCAATAAAGTAAGGCACAAGATGTTGCTTTTTTCCCGCTCGCAGCGACTCGGATTCGAACTGTTCGGCGAATGAATCGAAGTTATTGTTGGCCGGTTTGCGCATTCGGTTGAGGACTTCCGGATCGGTGTGTTCGGGTGCGACTTTTAGCAAGCCTCCCACGTGATGCTCGGTGAGTTCGCGCATGTACTCTGGAGAACGCGCTGCCAAATCCATGCGGATACCGCTAGCCACAAGGACTTTGCGGATGCCCGGAATTTCACGCGACTCTCGCATCAATTGGATCAGCGGCCCATGATCGGTTCCGAGCAATTTGCAAATCGTTGGGTGAACGCACGACTGGCGGCGACATTTGGCTTCGACATCGGGTCGCGTGCATCGCATCTGATACATGTTGGCCGTTGGGCCGCCGATATCACTAATGATCCCTTTGAATTTTGGGTTTTCCGTCATCAAACGGACTTCGTTAATGATCGATTCTTGGCTGCGCGATTGAATGATGCGGCCTTGATGCGCCGTGATCGAACAAAAAGTACATCCGCCGAAGCATCCGCGCATGATCGTCACGGAATCCTTGATCATCGCCATTGCTGGAATCGGCTCGCTGTAGCTGGGATGTGCCTGCCGCGTGTACGGCAAGTCATAAATCCGGTCCATCGCTTGCTCGCTGATCGGCATTTGCGGCGGATTCACAACGACGGCTTGGCGATCGTGCATCTGAACCAAGCGGCGGGCGTTGAAAGGGTTGGTCTCGTTATGAATTATTTTGGTCGCTTCGCTGAACGCGAACTTGTCTGCAACGACTTGTTCGTAAGTCGGCAACTCGATCGCATCGGTCGGTCGCGGCTCGCTTGCCCCAAGCACATACGCCACGCCGCGCATATCGCGCAAGTCCTTGACCGACTCGCCTTTGGCTAATCGATCGGCGATTTCCACGATTGGGCTTTCGCCCATGCCGTAGACCACCAAGTCCGCTTTGCTGTCGAGCAAGATCGAGCGGCGGACTTTGTCGCTCCAGTAATCGTAATGGGCGAGCCGGCGCAACGAAGCTTCGACGCTGCCGGCGATCACGGGGACGCCTTTGAACGCTTCGCGCGCACGTTGGCAATAAACCAAAGTCGCGCGATCAGGCCGCAAGCCGATTCGGCCACCCGGTGAATAAGCGTCGCTGTTGCGGACTTTGCGATTCGCCGTGTAGTGGTTGATCATCGAATCCATATTGCCCGCGCTGATTCCGAAGAACAGTCGCGGTCGGCCAAACCGCCGCCAGTCGTCGCAGGTTTGCCAATTCGGTTGCGAGACAATGCCGACGCGATAACCGGCCGCTTCGAGCACGCGACCGAGAATCGCCATCGCAAAGCTCGGATGATCGATGTAGGCATCGCCCGTGACGATCACAACGTCCAGCTCGTCCCAGCCTCGATCGATTGCTTCGGCCATCGACATCGGCAGCGAGCGACGCTCGGACCAGCTTATGGGCTGGACCATCGGCAAATTTTCGAGCAAGTTTTGCGGCCCGGTTGGCGCAATAGAAATTACAGGGAGCTTCATGCCCCGATTATAGCGTCAAGTCAAATCGCTGCTCGAAAATGTGGGGTACGCTTTTAGAGTGCCGGTATTCCTCGTAACATAGCACGTTGAAAACGTGCTCCACATCGTACTAATTCGCCGACAAAATCCTAGCCATCGACCTCGGCAGCGGCGACTCGAAAAAAACCGCTTGACCAGTATGGGGGTGCGAGAATCCCAAGCTTGCCGCGTGCAAAGCCAATCGGTGCTCGGTCCATTCCGTGCGGGTTGCTCGTCCGCGACCATAGCGATCGTCTCCCAAAATTGGATGGCCGGCCTCGGCAAAGTGAACGCGGATTTGATTGCGGCGACCGGTTTCCAAACGGACTTCAACAACTGCAACATCTGAGAGTTGTTTCAGAACTTGATAATGCGTAATCGCCAACTCGCCCTCCTTTTCATCAGCCGTCGAATACCGATCGAGGTTGTCTGCAGTTGTCATGTGCGACTTGAACGTGCCCGCAGCGGCCTTCAATTTGCCTTGGACGATGGCAATGTATTTTCGTGCCGGCTTGTGCTCGCGAAAAAGCGAATGCAGCCGAGTGGCCGTTTCACGAGACTTGGCAAATACTAACAAGCCACTCACGCCGAAATCCAGACGATGCACGACGATTGCTTCGCGGATTCCGCAATTGTGAAGCAAGTAATCCGAAACTCGATCCACCAACGTATTCTCCTCGCCCCGATCGGTCGGCACGCTCAAGACATTGGCAGCTTTGTCGACGACGATGAGGTATTGATCTTCGAACACGATTGAAAAAGTCTGTTCGCGCCACGCTTTTTTCTTTTCTGGGTACCGCTGGCTCGAGTCATATCGCACGACGACTTCATCGCCAATTTCCGTTCGTTGAGCTGCATCGACGCATAATATCGAGTTGACTGTCACGCAGCGATGATCAAACAGCCCGCGCAATTGACTTCGCGAGACGGCCGTCATTGTTTGCACAACACGGTCGACCCGACCAACTAGCGATTCGTCGACCACGATAGATTTGGATGTAATCGGCATATGTTAGGTCGGCAGAAAATCGGCGCCGATCCCTACAGTGGGTCGTCGAGCGTTATCCAGGCGGCTTTGAGATATTCGCCTTCGGGGCAGTTACTGGCGACGGGGTGATCGCCGGCCGCGCCGGTGCGGAACAATAGTCGCGCGGGACGTGGACCGCGTCTGATGCCAGCGTCGTCTATAGGAGAACCGGCTTGCTTGGAAGCGGAGAAAACCAATCGCGCGAACTCCGACTCCGGCAACAAGCCCGCACAACTGCAAGTCAGCAACAGGCCGCCGGTTTTGACCAACTGCATCGCCAAGCGATTCAAATCAAAGTGCGTCCGCGTTCCTTCCTCGATTTCAGCTCGAGAGTTGATCAGTTTCGGCGGATCGAGCACCACGACGTCGAACTGCCGGCCTTCGCGCAGCATGTCTCGCATGTAGGGAAACACATCGGCCTGGACAAAACGAATCTGGGCGCGATTTAAGTTTGCGTTGTCTTTGGCCATTTGCAACGGTTGCTCATCCAGGTCCACGCCGGTGACTTCGGCGGCTTGCCCCAGGCACTTCGCTTGTATGGCAAAACCGCCAGTGTAGCAGCACAAATCCAACACCGACTTTCCTGCACAAAACTTGGCTAGTCGTGCGCGGTTGTCTCGCTGATCACAGAAAAAGCCGGTCTTGTGGGAGGCTTCGCTCAAATCGATTCGGAAGCGTGTTCCAAATTCTTGAATCACAACACTTCGCGGGGCGTTTTCCGAAAAATAAGGCGGCGGATCGAATCCCTCTTGGCTTAACATTTTCGGCGCGGTGCGGATAACCAAGTGTTGCGTACCGCAGATTTCCGCCAAACGGCGCAGCAAGTCACGGCTTCGCTGCCACATTCCCCAGCTATACAGTTCCGCACTCAGCACGTCGCCGAACCGATCGACGACGAGCCCTGGAAACCCGTCCCCCTCGGAATTGAGCACGCGATAAGCGTCGGCCACGTCCGGTACTTTCAACAGCTCTGTCCGTAATCGCACGGCTCGCGCGAGTCGCTCTTGCCAAAAAGCATCGTCGGGAAGCTTCGACCCGAATCGAATCATCCGCAAAGCAATTTCTGAGCGCGGGTTGTAGATACCGTATCCCCAAAGCTCCATGTCGCCGAGCGCGGGTGTGGGCGAAGGCCTTGGTTCGGCGGCGTCGGGAGCGGACTCGATGGATTCTTGTGGCGGAGCGTAAACCGCGACCCAATCGCCGGGCTTGGCGTTTCGGTCGACATGATCGATTCGCTTGCGATAGATCAGCGGATGACGAATGCGAGCCTTGAGATACAACGACGGAATTGGCGCTGCGGAGTCGGGACACAACGGTTGCTGGTCATGGTCAAACTTTGACGACCGATTCTGCGGATCAGCTTGGCGGCGAGTCGTCATCGATACTTTGAATGTGAGTGGAACGGTGAAGTGAGCTATTTGATAAAGAAACTCGCGATACACGCAGTCATGTAACAAGCCAAAACGCCACCGAACATGGCCCGCATCCCAAGCTTCACCAGCGAACCACGTTTGTTCGGGGCCAGCGGACCAAGCCCGCCGATCTGGATTCCGATCGAACCAAAATTGGCGAAGCCACACAAAGCGTACGTCAGAATATGCCTAGATCGCTCGGATAACTCTGGGGTTTCGCTCTTGGCAATCAAGCCCAGATCGAGATACGCGACGAACTCATTCATCATGATCCGTCGCGCCAAAATTCGACCGGCAGCCAAGCACTCATTCCACTCAATACCCATCAAAAAGGCAAACGGCGCGGAGGCATACGCGAAAATGTCAGTAAAACTAATTGGATAACCAGTATAGCTCGTCAGGCCTAACAACAAACTGTCGAACATATAAACCAAAGCCAAAAATGCAATCAACATCGCACCTACATTCAATGCCAACGTTAAGCCGTCCGATGCGCCTTGAGCCGCTGCGTCCATAGCATTCACCGCGTTTATCGGCGGCGTGATTTCGACAGTCCCCAGAGTTTTTGGTTGGTCGACTTCGGGCTGAAGAATTTTGGCGATCACCAGTGACGCGGGGGCACACATCAGGCTCGCCGTCAATAAGTGTAGTGCGTCAATCCCAAACCCGATGTACGCCGCCATCACTCCTCCCGCGATCGTCGCGAAACCGCCGACCATCACCGCCATGATTTCCGAATCCGTCATGTCGTTGAGGTATGGCTTTACCAAAAGTGGGGCTTCGGTTTGGCCCACGAAGATATTTCCTGCACACGAAAGACTTTCTGCCCCGCTCGTTCCCAGTGTCTTTTGCATTAACCATGCAAGAGCCTTCACGACAATCTGCATGATGCCGAAATAATACAACAGCGACATCAGCGCCGAGAAAAATATGATTGTCGGCAGGACTTTGAAGGCAAAATAATGAACCTTAAACGCCGGAAGTAGAACGAGTTGTTGCTTGCCGTCAACCGTGCTTTCGACTTGAACCGCGGTAGTTCCAAACACGAAACCGGAACCTTGATCTACACAATCCAGCAACTTCGTAAACCCGTCGCCGATCACGCGAAATACTTCTCGTCCCTGAGGAATCTCTAGCGTGATCAATGCAAAAACTAGTTGCAGAATCAACCCGCCGATGATCACGCGCCAAGGAATGATGCGACGGTTGGCGCTCATCAGCCACGCGATAAACATCATGACCAACAAGCCGAACGCGCAAATAAGCTGGTTCACGGCGAAATCCTATGGAGCGATGTGTGAAACCGGGCACGAATAAGCTGCATGAGTTTAAGCCCACAACTCGCCATCGCCAAGCGGCAAGTATTTTGAGTCGACGGCGATAACCGCGGGCGCGTTGCCGTAATCGCAAACTGCCTTGGCGAATCGCCGCCCGACGCTTACGCGTTCGGCTCATATGAATTGCAAAACGCCTATTTCAAAGCAAGCGTTGCTTCAACCGGTTCGTTAAAGTCACGACTGAGCGACGTGGCTTGTTCGACCGACATTTCGCCGTCTTGCAGCCAAATCCGATACTGTAAATCCAAGGGCTTGTCCGGCGTAAGCTCATATTCGAAATACGATCCGAAGCGGCCGTAATCCCTTTCGCTGAAGCGGGCTGGCTTGGGATTGTCGTGATGATCGAGATAACAACAGGTCAGCCGCTTATCGTCGGCCAAAACGAATGACAGTGCATTCCAGGGCAAGTCGAAATGCTTTAAATTGATTTCCGTTTCGTTCGGCTGATTCGACCAGTTTCGAAAGTTTCCAGGTTCGTCTTTGCCATCGGGCCGCAAATAATAAGTCAGCTTCGCCGTTTTGTCCGGGACGTATTGAGCCGCGCGAAACTGAAAACCGGCATGTTGCGGATCGCCGTCGAGGCGTACTTTCGGCTGTGTGGTCGTTAGGCGGCTACGAAACTCAATCAAAATGCCGGCGCAGGCAACTTGGCTTGTTCCCTCTCCTCCGGCTTCCGGGGGAGAGGGTAGGGTGAGGGGGCTGGCAACATTGTACGCCGTCATTTCGCGAATCTCACTCGCAAACACTGCTCCGTCTTGCCCATGCCAATCGATCTGAACTTGATGCCGACCATAGATTGCGCCAACGTCTTCGCTGACAACTTTCACGTGGGCTTGAAACTCGCCGTCTTTGCAATGCCAAACGTCGGCTTGTTTGTCGCCATAGGAAATTCGGTTAAAGCCGTAGGACAAACCGCGATGATGCGGATAGAGTCCGCCGGGCCCTTTTGTCACCACGTCCGCTCCACGCGGATCGAACAAGTGATGATAGGCCTTGTACGTCTCGTCGATTCGTTCTGGCGACGACCGATCCAAAGGCTCGCACATGTAGCGCAACACCGGGCGATTTCCCAATCGAAGCTCGCGATATTTGGATTCGTGTTCCGTCCAAGCAAACAGATTCGGCTTTCCGTTTTCCGCTCGTAGCGTCAATTCCAGCGACTGGGCGGCACTGCTTGGCGGAACAACAAACGTCAAAATGTTGCAATCATCCGGAGCTTTGGAATCAAGTTTCGGAGGCCCAATCTGACCCAAAATGATGTCTCTTCCATTCGACCCAACCAAACTCACGACCGCCGTTACGGGAAAGTCCGCCCGCGGAACTGGATACTCCACTATCCGTACCGCAATTGTCGAATCTGATTTCGGTACGACGATTGTTAGATCTGGCTGCGCCAATCCGCGCGCCGCAGCGACGAACAGAAGAATAAAACACAAATTCATTACTCGAATTGACATTTCGAAACCTTGATTGTTTAGGCGGGAAAGAGTTTTCAGTTTCGGGGTTCAGTTTGAAATCTAAAACGCGCCATATCCTCACTCGGGCTTCAGCTCCCCCGATTTCAGCTTACGAGATACGTCTTCCGCCTGACGCAGCACGCGCAGCAAATTTATTCCCAAGACTTTTTCGATCTGCTGGCGATTGTAACCGCGATTGAGCAACTCTTGCGTGATGTACGGAAAATGCGCAACGTCGTCGAGCTGTCTTGGGGTGCGAGGAATCCCGTCAAAGTCCGAACCTAGGCCGACGTGATCGATGCCAGCGATCTTGATCACATGTTCAATGTGGTCGACGACGAGTTGGATAGTGCCGCGCCGATCTTTGTCGGCTTTCTGCTGATCCATCGGCACGAGAAATCCTGAGAAAAAGTTGATCATGACGATCCCGCCATTGGCCGGCATTAGGCGAAGTACGTCGTCGGGCACATTCCGTGGATGATCGCAAATTGCCCGCGCCGATGAATGCGAAAAGATCACCGGTGCTCTCGTTGTGCGCAACGCATCCAGCATCGTTTCGGGCGAAACATGTGAAATGTCGACCAGCATTCCAATGCGATTCATTTCGCGAATAACGTCCTCGCCAAACGGCGCAAGCCCGCCATGCTTCGGCGCGTCGGTCGCCGAATCCGCCCACGAAAGCGTCTTGGAGTGGGTCAGCGTCATATACCTCGTGCCCCGATCATAGAGCTTCTGCAACACGGCAAGTGAGTTTTGAATTGAGTAGCCTCCTTCGACGCCGATCATCGATGCAATCTTGCCCGACTTTACAATTCGCTCTATGTCGTCGGCAGACCGTACCATCTCAAAAACGTCCGGATATCGATCGACCATTTCATGAACCAAATCGATCTGTTCCATAGTTTGCAGCAATGCATTTCCGCTCAGGTCAGTCGATGCAGGAACGTAGACCGACCAAAACTGCGCTTTGAGGCCTCCTTCTCGAATGCGCGGGATGTCCGTATGCAGTTTGGGCTGTGGCGAGCGAATATCGACTTTCGCGAACGACGACCCCAACTCTCGCATTGCCCACGGCAAATCATTGTGTCCGTCGACAAGTAGTGCTTCCCTGGCAATCGCCCGCGCTTCATCAGTCAGTTGAATATCATTGGATGTCTTCGCAGTTTGCACGTCGGTTTGTTGAGCGGCCAGCATCGACGCTGCTGAAGCAAAAACTGCAACTACGGCGAATAAGGGAATAATTCGAAGCATGGCAGTCTCCTCAAGAAATACGTCTGATGGCTTTTCCTTTGATCGTGAAAGTATTGTAAACCAATACTCAGTTTCCGGCGATCTAACCTTGGGGTGATCGGCACTTCACTACTTTCGCAGCGGCAAAGTCAAAAGATCCCAGAGGCTGCGGATCGATTGGTTTAGATTTAGCTTGGAATATCCGCTGCGACGTTGGCGAAACGTAATCGGAATCTCGAGGAATTGGGCACCTGAACGGCGCAATTGCCAAAGAACTTCTTCCAAATAAGCGTAGCTATTGGTGCGAAGGGCGTCGGCACGAATTTTTTTGAGAGCGGCGACTCGATACAATCGAAACGCGCCGCTGTTGTCGCGAGTTTTTAATCGAAGCCATATTCGGGCGACTGCGTTGATCAGGCGGCTTGCGATGCGGCGATGCAATGGCCAACCTTCGATGCGCCCGCCGGAAACGTAACGCGAGCCGATGACGACATCGAGCGCCCCGTCGGCCGCTACTGCGTCGATCATTGCGAGGAAACTTGCAGGGTCGTGACTGCCGTCGGCGTCGAGAGTACCGATCCAGTCGTAATTTCGTTCAATCGCCCAAGCAAACGCGGCGGCGGCGGCGCTTCCCAAACCTAGTTTGCTTGCGCGATGAAGGCAGCTAAGCCGAGCGTCACTTGCCGTGTTTGAGTCGCACCAATCGCCTGTGCCGTCCGGTGAATTGTCGTCGACGACGAGAATGTCGGCAGCGGGCAATGCTGCTCGAATTTGCGCGACGAGTCCGGGCAACGATTGGACCTCGTTATAAGTCGCTAGTGCGACGAGCAGCCGAACCGAGCCCAAAAATTCATTTGATTGGCTCATGACAAATTCATCTGCCGCCTCAGTCGCCGCCCGACTTGTTCGATGTGAGATTCGCGTTCCGCGGCGCGATGAGCGTTTAATATAGGCTGCCCAGCCGCAAATTCGGCTTGCATCTCGCCTGCAAACTTATTGCTGCGAATCTCGTCGAGAATTTCTCGGAGTCTCTTCCGCACGTTTTCGTCGACGATTCGCGGCCCGCGCGTGTAGTCGCCGAACTCGGCAGTATTCGAAATGTGGTCGTGCATGTAGGCCAAACCACCTTGGTAAATCAAATCGACGACTAGTTTGAGTTCGTGCACGCACTCGAAATATGCCAACTCTTCCTGGTAGCCTGCAGCGACAAGCGTTTCGAATGCGGCTTTAACCAAATGCGAAACGCCACCACACAAAACAGCTTGCTCGCCAAACAAATCGGTTTCCGTTTCGGCCGCTACGGTCGTTTCGTACACGCCGACCCGCGTTCCGCCGAGCGCTTTCGCGTATGCCAGACCGATGGCTTTGGTATGCGAGTCGGAATTTTTGCCGAGTGCGATCAAGAACGGAACACCAGTCCCTTCGACGAACGCCGAGCGGACGCGATGCCCTGCTCCCTTCGGTGCAACCAAGATCGCGGCGACGTCAGACGGCGGCACGACATGTCCGTAATGCAAACTATAACCGTGGCACGTCATGATAATGTTGCCGGGCGACAAGTTCGGCGCAATCTCGGAAATAAAAAGTGAACCATGCATCTCATCGGGCAGGAGCAAGTTCACGATGTCGGATTTGCGAGTCGCTACGGCAATCGAGACTGGCGAAAAGCCATCGGCGACTGCGGCTTCGTGGCGACGACTCTCCGATCGTTGTCCGACGATAACGCGAAAACCGCCGTCGCGCAGATTCAGAGCGTGCGAGCGGCCTTGAGCGCCGTAGCCGAGAATCGCGATCGTCTTGTCGCGCATTAATTCCAAATCGGCATCGGCGTCAAAATATACAATCGACGGCATATATTACTTTCGGATTCGAGTATTGCGACGGCAAATAGTTACAGATCGTTTGCGTACACGATCTCCCCTCACCCTAACCCTCTCCCCGAGTACAGGGAGAGGGAACTCTAGGGATCTCACAACACGACTGTTCACAACACGACTGTTCACAACACGACTGTTCACAACACGACTGTTCACAACACGTCATCGATGACTTCCAGCGATCCTAGTAGCTCGTTCATTTCTGCGGCTGAATGTGCGTCGCCTTGGACAATCGCCAATTGAATGCCTTGGGCCAAAGCGACTTTTGCGTCGTCCGGTCGACCCATGCGGACCAGCAATTGGCCTGTCCGAAAATACGAAGGGACGTGCGGTAGCTTGTCCTGCATTAACTCTTGATAGGCTGCAAGACTCTCGTCGAGTTGCCCTGCGGAATCCAATTCCATTGCTAACGCATACCGCAGGAACACGTCGCGCGGTTCGGCGACCAGCATCTGCCGAATCTTTTCCATTCGTGACATCGTTTTCTAACGCCCCCTCACCCTGCCCTCTCCGCCAAAGTCGGGAGAGAAGGCACGATTCTAAGTTGTTTGGCTAGCCCGAAACGAATGTGCCATTTCGGAAAACAGCTTCAAGTTTCCTTCGTAGACTTCACACAGCAAAGCCGGGTCGAGGACTTCGTGCGGCGGACCAAACGCGTACAAACGCTGCTTGAGCAACAGCAGCAGATCAAAATAGGCGGCGGCCGTCGACAAGTCATGGTGTACAACGATGAGTGTTTTGCCTTGCCGCTTGGTTTCCAGCAAAGCTTCCAAGATCGCGGCTTCCGTAGCGGCGTCGACACCGGCAAACGGTTCATCCAGAAGCAGGACTTCAGCGTCCTGGGCCATGGCTCGTGCAAGGAAGACTCGCTGCTGCTGCCCGCCGGAAAGCTGTCCGATCTGGCGATTGGCGAATTCGGACATGCGGACTTTTTCCAAGGCCACATCGGCCAACCGATAATCTTCGGCTTGCATGTTGCGCCACCAACGTCGAAAGCCGTAGCGTCCCATCAAAGCGACTTCGCGAACCGTAATCGGGAAATCCCAGTCGACAGCTCCGCGCTGCGGCACGTACGCGACTAGGCCGCGAGTCTCTTCAACAGGCCGACCGAGAATGCGAACACAGCCGACGTCGGGTCGCACGAATCCAAGAATCGTTTTAATCAACGTCGACATGCCCGAACCATTGGGTCCGATAACGCCAATCATTTTGCCGCTCGGAATCTGAACCGATACGTCCAACAGTGCGGCGATCTGCCCGTAACTAACGGTTACGTTTTCGACTTCGATTGCAAACGGCTGTTCGGAGCGAATCATGGCGACTCCGCATTTGAAATTTCCGCCGCACTGAACATCAGAGCCCCAGTGACCAGCGGTTGCCCAGGCTCAGACCAAAAAGTTTCGTCACCAATCGGCGCACCGTCACGGAATATTTGGATGCGTAAACAGCCGGACTCGGGCACGTCGCCAGTCTCGGCGACGTGGGCTTGGACGATAATCTCGTTGCGACCGACAAACACTTGGGGCAAGTGTTCGACAACCAGCTTGTTTAAGCGCGGCAGAGCGTCAGTTCGGGCAATGACAACTTGATCCGCCAAGCGCACTTCGATCGCCGACAAGTCAAATCGTGCGTTCGTCTCGCATTCGAAAGTACACGTTATCTCTGCGGAATACTCGCCGCGCGCTTGCTGCAAATTAACCGTGGTGGCAGAGGCTTTCACTCGTCCGGCGAAATCCGTATACCACCAGATACTGGCCAGCAGCAGAGCCGTTCCGATCAAACTCAAAATGGGACGCATGGTGCTCGACTCGCAGTTATTATTTGAGTGCGTCGACTATCGTAATGACGTTTTCGCGCATCATGCCGATATAGGTTTCGCCCGCCGAATCCGGTGGCCCCATCGCGTCGGAGTACAGCTCGCCGCCAATTTTCGCGCCGGCATCGTTCGCGATTTGTTGCAACAGTTCGCGGTTTAGTGTCGTCTCGATAAAAATCGCTTTCACTCCCAACTCGCGAATCCGTGCCACAACGGCTTGTCGCTGCTCAAGGCTCACGTCGGTCAACTCGCCGGTCGTCCAGCCTTGCGGACTATGGGCTTGGAAACGATAGCGGCGACAAAAGTAACCGAACGCATCGTGATGCGTGACGAGCACGCGGCGTCCCGCCGGAATCGAACCGACTTGTCGACGAATCCAACCATCGATCGCGACCAATTGAAACTGATAGGCTTCGGCGCGGCTAAAGTAATCGTTTCGATTCTCTGGATCAATTTTGGCCAATGCGTCGCGAATGTTTTTCACATACTGCCAAGCGTTCGCGGGATCGAACCAGGCATGCGGATCTTGGATCGAATGGCCATTGTGATCCACCATATTCGGTTGAACGCCGGCAACGCATGTGACCAAAGGTTTGTTGGCTGTCTCCGCAAGACGCGACATCCACGCGCCCCCTTCCAAGTTCCATCCGTTTTCCGCGCACAGAGTCGCCCGATTCACGAGCGCGGCGTCGTCTGTGGTGACAGCGTATGTATGCGGATCTTGGCCGGGGCCCAACACGCTGCGAACGTCCCATTCGTCGCCCACAAGCTGCCGGGCGAAATCGGCGACTTGCGTCGTGCTGCATACGACAAGCGGTCGATCGGCGTCTTGTGCCGCCGCTCCGCCGCAAAAACAAATCCCCAGCAAAACCAGGCTGAAAACCCGAATGAATCGTCCCATTGTAAAGGCCTCCCCGAATCGGCTCGATTATCGTTTCGTCGAGACATTGTATCCGAATCGGCGTGGGGGCACACGCCAAGCGGCTGCTGATTCTTGTGGCGGGAATTGCGGCCAGCTAAAATCGGCACAATGCGTTTTTGTTCGTGAAGCTGATCTTTTTAGGGAGTGTGTCGTCATGCGTCGAATCTTCGCGATGGTATTGGTTGTGTCTTTGGCAGTCGGTGCGGACACAAGTTGGGCGAGCCACAATCCTTGCGGTGGCGACGAGCCCAAAATCGCTTTTGTTACCAACGGCATCGCGAACTTTTGGAAGATTGCGGAAACCGGCGCGCTGAAAGCGGGCAAAGACCTTAAGTGCGAAGTGACTGTAAAAATGCCGCCGAGCGAAGGAGGCCGCGCCGCCAACCAAAAACGCATCCTCGAACAACTCCTGAGCCAAGGCGTCGACGGAATCGCCGTAAGTCCGGTGGACCCAGCGAACCAAACCGACATCTTGAACGAAGTCGGCGACAACTCCTTTTTTATTACGCATGATTCCGATGCGCCGCTTACGAATCGCCGTTTCTACGTCGGTATGACAAACTATGATGCGGGGCGCATGACGGGCGAACTCGTGAAATCCGCGTTGCCCAACGGCGGCAAAATCGTATTGTTCATCGGCTCGATGGAACAAGACAACGCCAAACATCGCCGCCAAGGTGTCATCGATGAAGTCCTCGGTCGCTCACACGATCCCAGCCGCCGCGACGATCCAGCCATGGAAATCAAAGGAGACAAATACACGTTCGTTGCGACGTTGGTTGATGACTTCAACGACGTGCGCAAAAAGGAACTCCCCGAACAGACTTTGGCCAAGTACGACGATATCGATTGCATGGTTGGACTTTTTGAGTACAACCCACCGTTCATATTCGACGCGCTGAAGAGCGCCGGGAAGCTTGGTGAAATCAAAGTCGTCGGCTTTGACGAAAACGACCGGACGCTTGAGGAAATCGCCAACGGCAACTGCGTCGGAACCGTCGTCCAAAATCCATATATGTACGGTTACAAATCAGTCGAAGTTCTCCACAAGCTCATCAAAGGCGAGAAAGTCGAAAGCAAAGCTGGCTTTATTGACATTCCCGCGCGCAAGATCACGAAAGAAAACGTCGCCGAATTTCGCAAAGAGCTGAAAGCGTTAGTGGGGGGAGAATAAAGAAGTGTTCAGTGTTCAGTCTGGACTTTTTTTCTTGCTGAAAACTGAACACTGAACACTGAAAACTAACATGCCCCCTCCCATCCTCGAAGTCGATCGGGTCAGCAAAAGCTTTCCCGGCGTAGCTGCGCTCAGTGACGTCTGCCTTGCACTGAAGCCGGGCGAAGTCCTTGCCGTGATCGGCGAAAATGGCGCGGGGAAAAGCACGCTGATGAAAATTCTGGCCGGAATTCAATCGCCGGACTCCGGCGAAATTCGGATCGACGGCAGGCCCCAGCGAATTCAATCCGTTCAAGACGCCACGCGACTTGGGATCGCGCTGATCCACCAAGAGCTTAATTTGTGCGACAACCTCAACGTCGCGTCCAATATTTTTCTCGGGCGCGAGCCGCGGCGATTGGGCTTTATTCAGCACCGAAAAATTCAAGACGACGGCCAAGTCATTCTAAAGTCAATTGGCCTGAATACGCCGCCGGACACGATCGTGCGGACACTTTCGATTGGCCAGCAACAGATGGTGGAAATTGCCAAGGCAATCTCCACCAGCGCTCGGATCGTGATCATGGACGAGCCGACGAGTAGCTTGTCGAAAAAAGAAACGGATCGGCTTTTCGAAATGATCGGCCAACTACGGACTCGCGGCGTCAGTATCATTTACATCTCGCATCGGCTGAGTGAAATCCAGCGGATTGCCGACCGTGTCGAAGTTCTGCGCGATGGTCGCAACGCTGGCGGGCTGACGCGCGATCAGATCACGCACGCAGCCATGGTGCAGCGCATGGTCGGTCGCGACTTGTCTAGTTTCCATCCGCACAAGCCTTTGGATCCCGGCGAAGTAGCGCTCGACGTTCGCAACGTGCGGACATATGCCTTTCCTGAACACTCGGTAAGTTTGCAGGTCCGGCATCGGGAGATCGTTGGCATCGCGGGCTTGGTCGGTGCAGGTCGTTCGGAATTGCTCACTACCCTTTTCGGAATACATCGTCCGCTGGCCGGGTACATTGCCGTCGACCAAAAGGTAATCGCCAGGGAAAATTGCCGACAAGCCATCACTGCCGGAATGGCGCTTGTGCCGGAAGATCGCAAGGCCCACGGCATCGTCGTTGAAATGCGTGTGCGCGAGAACATGTCGCTCTGCCAACTTGAGCAACAAGCGCGCGGACGATTCTTCATTGACCATCGCCGCGAACGAGAGTCCGTGACGGAGCTAACCGAGAAACTTGGGGTGCGAACTCCGTCGATCGAACAATATGTCAAGTTGTTGTCTGGAGGCAATCAGCAAAAAGTCGTTATCGGCAAGTGGCTGGCGTGCGCGCCAAAGGTCTTGTTGATGGACGAACCGACGCGCGGAGTTGATGTGGGTGCCAAGCAAGAAATTTATCGTTTGATGGACCAAATGGCCGCTCAAGGAGCCGCGATCTTGTTCGCCTCAAGCGACATGGAAGAGATCTTGGCGATGGCCGATCGGATTCTGGTAATGCACCAAGGACAAATCGCGGGCGAATTGCTCCGCCACGAGTTCAGCGAACAAGCCGTAATGAATTTGGCCACCGGATTGATTTGATCGCTTGGGCATTGGTCGCTACCAGCCAGCGCCGGATTGTGCAAAAATCACAACGGAGCTGTTCGCGTTCCCCTCACCCTAACCCTCTCCCTGGAGCACCGGGGAGAGGGAACAAATGCGCGCAGTGCCCCAACTTTCAACTTTCAACTAAGAATCACGAGGCTAACACCCCCCGCTCGCCAAACTGAACACTGAAAACTGAACTCTGAACACTGAAAACTCGACCCTCAACTCCCCCATGAACAACAAAATAACCGGCATCCTTTTGTTGTTGCTCTACGTATGCATCACGACGGCGCTTTTGAATGATGCGTTTAT